>WOYX01000041.1:27529-90601 GCA_011620595.1 Bacteroidales bacterium
CAGTCGGCAGTCGGCAGCCGGCAGCCCTCCGTCGGCAGTCGGCAGCCGGCAGTCTGAGACTCCTCCTGCTGCATCGGAGTCTCAATCCCGTACACGGACCTGTCCCGATGAAGTCGGAAGTGCCGGGACGGCAGCTTTCAGTCAGTAACCGTGATTAATTATTGCAAATGCATTTCACTTCTCACTGCGGAGCTGATCCATGGCAGTAACCATCAGTGCCTGTACCCGTGCAGCAAGCTCCTCAGGGTTACCTGTCCCGAACTGGCCCGGGAAGATGGGATCGAGGACCCTGATCCTCACCACCCTTCTGTTTCTGAATATGACACCTCCCTTCCTGGGCATGATCTCGCCAGTGCCGTCGATAAGCACAGGCAGCAGGGGCTTGTCGGTTTTGATGGCAATCTGAAAGGCTCCGGTCTTGAACTTGCCAATCGCGCCGTTGATTGACCGTGTCCCTTCGGGAAAGATGACGATGGAGATGCCCTCTTTGAGCGACTTTACGCATTCCTCCATCATCTTTATTACGCTGCTCTTGTTGCCTCTCACAAGCTCAATATACTTAACCATCCGCATCTCCCACCCGACAATGGGCACCCGGAATATCTCCTTCTTGGAGACCCACCTGAGACGATGGCGCAGCATGTTGAAAAAGACAATGTCAAGCAGGGATTGGTGGTTGGGGACAATGACGTAAGCCTGGTTCGGGTCTATCTTTTCACGCCCTTCTGTTATAACCTTCCAGAAGGGGCTCATCTTGGTGAGCACTATACCCTGGATCACCATCCAGCGGTTGTTCATCAGTCGCCGGTCATCGAAGAGCAGTGAGATGAGCCAGAGAAACAGGGCAACGGGAAAGGCCAGCAGGATAAAAACGATGCTTGACAACCAGACCCATACAGACTTTATGACATTCATTGCCTTATGTTTTTAATCATTTTTATTGCAGCCCATGCAAGAGTGCTGCCTGCCGTGATGCCCAGGATGGCTCCGCCGATGACATCACCGGGATAGTGCACGCCGAGGTAGATCCTTGAATAGAGAATCACTGCTGCCCATATGAACAGAGACCATGAAAGCCAGTTCTTCTTCAGCAGCGGTGAGGCAAAGGCGGCTACCCCGAAGCTGTGGGCTGCATGGCCCGAGACAAAACCGTACATCCCTTTACAGTAACCGTTGACCGTATGGACCATCCCCTCGAGGGCTGGTTCATGACAGGGTCTCGGACGGCAGACCAGGTTTTTAAGCAGGGTTGAGCCCCGATCGTCAATAAGAACCAGCACCGGCACCAGCATGAGGGGAATCCAGGCTCGTCTGCCATACTTGCGGAAGATCATCAAGATGATTGCCATGTAGAGCGGTATCCATACCGCCTTCAGGCTCACTATCCATATCACCGTATCAAAAAACGGCGAGTGGTGCGAGTTGAGGAAGAGGAATATTGTACGGTCCAGTTCTTCCATGGTCAGCTGTTCAGTGCCCTCCAGAGCAGGTCCTTGAGTGTTGTTATGCCCGTTCCGTTGACCGACGAGATGAAAACAACGGGCAGGTCGACGGGCAGTGACGGCCTCATTCCCCCGGTAAGCTCCTCATCCAGCAGATCACATTTCGATATGGCCATCACGCGGCGTTTGTCAAGAAGTTCAGGGTTATATTTCCTGAGTTCTTCCAGGAGGATATTATATTCCCCTGCGATATCACCGCTGTCGGCGGGGATCATGAAAAGGAGCACGGCGTTGCGTTCAATATGTCTGAGAAACCTGTGACCCAATCCCTTGCCTTCAGCGGCTCCTTCGATGATTCCGGGGATGTCTGCCATCACAAACGACTTATCGTCGCGGTAGCTGACTATGCCGAGATTGGGTGTGAGGGTGGTGAAGGGATAACTGTCTATCTTCGGCCTGGCGGCACTGACGACGGAGAGGAGCGTTGACTTGCCGGCATTGGGGAAGCCTACCAGTCCCACGTCGGCCAGCACCTTCAGCTCGAGGATGAACCAGCCCTCTTGGTACGGTTCGCCCGGTTGTGCAAAGCGGGGTGTCTGGAAGGTGGCCGACTTGAAGTGTGTGTTTCCCAGTCCTCCCCGGCCGCCTTTTACGAGTATTTTTTGTTCGCCGTCACGAGTAATCTCGAACAGTATCTCGTTGGTCTCCCCGTCCCTGGCTACAGTACCGAGGGGGACATCAATGAAGGCATCTTCTCCGGCAGCGCCGCTCTTCTGGTTTTTTGACCCCGCACCTCCATGGCCTGCGAAGGTGTGCTTTTTGAACTTAAGATGCAGCAACGTCCAGAGCTGTGAGTTACCCCTGAGGATGACATCTCCGCCACGGCCGCCGTCGCCGCCGTCTGGACCACCCTTGGGATTTAGTTTTTCGCGTCTGAGGTGTGCCGAGCCTGCGCCGCCCTTACCCGAGCGTCCGAAGATCTTTACATAGTCAACAAAGTTGGTATCACCCATTGGTCAGATAACCCTTTCAATGTGGGTGCAGAGTCTGGCGAAGATATCATCAATCGATCCCACACCGTCGACGATACTCACCACGCCGGTCTTACGCCCGAGATCCAGCACAGGTTCTGTCTTGGAGCGGTAGACGGCAATACGGTTGTTGATTACGGATTCGTCGGCATCGTCGGGCCGGCCTGATATCAGGGCCCTCTTCTTCATGCGGTCTATAAGTTCGGCATCATTAACCTCAAGCACCAGCATAAGGTCTATCTTCATGTCACGCTCCTGAAGCATCTTCTGCAGCTCTTCCGCCTGTGCCACTGTGCGCGGGAAGCCGTCAAAGATAAAACCTCTCTTGCCGGTGGTGGTGTCAATCCTGCGTGCTATCATCTCTATCACCACCTCATCAGGCACCAGCTCGCCGGAAGCCATTATGGCTTCCATCCTCTTCCCCAGCTCAGTGCCGGCAGTGATCTCAGCCCTGAGCATATCACCGGTGGAAAGATGAAGGAGATTATACTTCTCAGCGAGGGTCACCGACTGTGTTCCCTTCCCGGAGCCGGGCGGGCCGAACATAAGAACATTTATCATTCCGGAGTTATTTTGTTAGTTTGTAAATCGCCCTCAGGTTACGGCCATAACCGTCATAGTCAAGGCCATATCCGACAACAAAGCTGTTTGGTATCTCAAATCCGATATAGTCTATCGGTATGTCTCTGGTGTAGGCTTCAGGCTTGAACAGCAGGGTACAAATCTTTATGTCAGCTGCCTTTCTCAGTTTAATCTCACCTATCACTCTCTCGAGAGTACTGCCGGTGTCAACAATATCCTCAAGTACCACAACCGTTTTACCGGTGATATCCTCATTCCACCCTATCAACTCCTTGATCTTGCCTGTGCTGGAGGTTCCGTCGTACGAAGCCAGCTTGATAAAGGAAATATGCACGTTGAGTGTTATCTGCCTGACAATGTCAGCCGCGAAGAGGAATACGCCGTTCAGGATACCTAAGAAGAGTACATCCTGACCTTTCAGGTCTTCACTAATCTTTTCTGCCAGTGCCGTTACCCTGCTCTGGATTTCATCTTCTGTCAGGTAGACAGAAAACTCCCTGTCAAGTAATGTTATCTCATTCATGGTTCAGGATGTTGATACCGCAAAATTATAAATTTAAAGCTTATTTTTACCCCTGCAAAGGTTTAACATCAAAAAAGAGCATATGGATCCGGCAGTTAGCATTATCATGGGCAGCGTCTCCGACCTGAAGGTTATGGATAAGGCTGCGGAATTTCTCGACAGTCTGGGAATACCTTTTGAGATCAACGCTCTCTCGGCGCACCGCACGCCTGACGAGGTTGAGAAATTTGCGCGGGGAGCCGCGGGCAGGGGAATAAAGGTCATCATTGCCGGTGCAGGCATGGCGGCCCATCTTCCGGGTGTGATAGCGGCGATGACCCCGGTGCCGGTCATCGGGGTGCCGGTAAGTGCCTCCCTCGACGGCATGGACGCCCTGCTGGCCATCGTGCAGATGCCTCCGGGAATTCCCGTTGCCACTGTAGCCATCGACGGAGCCCTGAATGCCGGCATTCTTGCAGCACAGATGATCGCCACGGGCGATCCGGCCGTCATGGATAAGCTGATAGCCTACAAGGAGAGCCTGAAGCAGAAGATAGTGAAGGCGAATGAGGAGCTGTTGGGAGTAAAATACAGGTATAGGACGAACTGACGTTCAGGCAGTAGACCCTACTGCCTAAAAGGAAATCCTCACCTGCCCCTTCACCTCCTGCCTCAACCCGTTATCCGAGTCAGTGAAGGCGTACTTGAACCTTGCTTCGATATTTCCGGCAGGTTTCCACGAGATCATGATGAATGAGCGGGTTGCTTCGCCATAAAGGGCCGGGACGCTGAACGATGAGAGCAGGTCGTTCTCCCAGGCATAGAGACGGCTGTCCCATCCCCCGGTGGAGCAGAGGAGATATCTGAACCACAGCCTCAGGGGAACATCGGCAAATGAGTAAGAGAGATCCTGACAGAGGAGATAGCCCTTCTCTTCTGAAGGGGTGACAAGGGAGGCAGATGCGCGGGTAGTCAGACGCAAGCCTGGTGCCGGCATGCAATTGAGAACAAAACCCACCTGTTGCCTGGTATGATTCTCAGACCTGGCAGTGCCGGTCTCAGAGGCCTTATCATATTCCCGTGATGAGGAGGTGTACGACAGCCGCATGGTGATATCATCGCGGGGCAGGTATTCTCCCTTTATCTCTATCCTGCTGCCGTATGAAGGCGAGGAGGAGCGGTACCGTGGCCCGGGTATCCGGTAATGATCCGCCGCTGCGGTGACAAAAAGATGGCTGGCAGCTTCAAGATGCAGTGATGCCGCTATGCCTGTCTCGTTACCTGAACCGGATCCTGATTTGTATGCGCCTGAGTGAAAGGCGTAATAATCGGGCGGGAAGTGACGGCCGAGCAGATTGAATGTGACTCTCCCTGACGGTTTCGCCCTTACCCCTGCAGTAGCTGCCCATGATCCGGGAAGGCTCAGGGCCGCCTCGGCAAAAAAAAGAACAGGGCCGGTACCTGCCCTGAAGTCAGCAGCCACGTTCAGCAGCCGGACTCCTTCAAAGGCATGGATGTTTTCCGGCTTGCTCCGGTCAGGCAGTAAGGGCAGGGAGAACCATGTTGACGTTGCCGTCACTCCGCCCCTGATCCTGTCAGCTCCAGCAGCAAGGCGGAGGCCGGCAACTGTCTCATTAAGAGTGTTGCGTGCCGCGAGTTGCGATTCGGTTACATGAAGTCCACCCCTGACAAGATTGCTCACCCCGGTGGCTGTGCTATCTTCATCGTACAGCGGGCGTGCATCGATCATGTTGGAAGAACCGAAGAGCAAAGCCCCGGTATTGATGTCACCAATGGCCACGGAAATTCCGCGAAAAAAGTCATTTTCTTCCGATGAACTGTAGGGCACCGCTGAGCTTCCGCCAGACATGAACGACGGGGAGCTGAGCCATGAGCCCATCCACCTGCTGCTGTTCAGGGCAACTCCCTCGCCAAACCTCAGGGCATAATCGCCGACAATGACCCGCTTAATGATCTTTTTACCCCGGAAATCCAGGTATCCGGAGAGAAAATCGCTCCCCGGAGCATTCCTTAAGGTGAAACGTTCTCCCGGATCGTTCTCGGCTGTCAGACCGAAGCTGATACGCTCCCTTTCATGCCTGACCTTTAATAATGAGCGTACCCCTTCGGTGTTGTTTTCATCCTGGCTGAAGCGCGTTGAGGCCGTCAGGGTCACCGTGGTGCGGCCATAGCCTTTACCGGCCTTCTCACCGGGTGGCTCAAGGGATATGTAGGGAGCCATAAGCATCACAGTACTGCGGTCAAAGGCTGGGAGGAGGGCCAGCTCATAAAGGGTGACGACGCTGCCGTTTTGCCTTACATGGTCAGCCAGCACCATAACCTGGAACTCTGTCAGGAAAAAGAGCCGTGAGATCTCCTTATCATCACCGCTGTTGATAATCACGGGGAACTCTTTCAGCTCCGACAGCTGCTCCAGCAGGGAAGCCGGATCATAGTCTTCTGCCAGTACGAGCATCTCTTCAACGGACTCGGTGAAACCCCTGTTTCCCTCCTGGCATAGGAGGCAGCCCGGGATCAGTGCGATGCACCATATTATCATCGTCGATCTGAGATCAATAAGACTCTTCATACAGCCCTGATAACGACCTGGCCGGTCGGTGTATAGATTGCCAGTTTCATGCTATGAGAATTTTCCGTTTCAATTTCCGCCGTACCTGCCGCTAACATACAAACAGCCTGAGTATCCCCTGATTATGGCTGAAAATTTGATAGTTATTACCGGGTATAACATAATGCTCACCTCAGTGTCCATATAAATGATATCGATGAGGTTACGCCTGTCATGGCGTTCATGAGAAAGCCGGCGTCAGCCTGCAGCGAACCTGACCGGAAGCCGATCCCGAAGGCGAAGGCTGATGGTGAGCTCATGTATCCTGACCGCAAGACCAGTCTGTCAGGCAGTCCCCAGCTCAATCCGCACTGCACCGAGAGCGGCTCATCAGTCACCTTGGAGCCGGAAACGGTGAGCATGAAAACATCGGATTGTCTCCAGTGCATCCCTGCCTCGAAGGAGGATGGCAGTCCGTTGAGCGGGGTCAGCGGATTGAAGAGATGCAGCCCCAGGGACAGCGACGTCGACATGGCATACGTCAAGCCTGTCTCAAATGTCACATGAGCGATGTCGCGATACTCCCCTGCCCCGTGCTCACTGATGCAGTCGACCTGCAGCCCCAGCGCCATACCGTCAGTAATCTTCACGGCGCTGCCAATACCTGTAAAGAGCCTGTAATAGTCCGCATTACCGTAATGCGTCGCAACAATTCCCAACGGCGCAGGACTGACTGCTATTACAGCACTCACTGCCTTAGATGAGAGGCCGGGTACCATAAACCGGTTTTCGAGGGCGGCGGAAAAGCTTGTTGATGAGGCGGCAGTAAGTAACGCCTGATTGTTGAAGCAGTTCCAGTGGCCCGGGGTGGCCGTCATTGCGAAAGCCATGCCCATGGAAGCTGCACCGTGAGGCATAAAAACAGGTTCACCGGCCCGCAGGCTGGCTATAGCCATAAGAAACGAGACTAATACCGCATTCCACCGCAGCATCATCGTGAGACACAATTACTGTCTCAAATGTAGGTCAACCCGGGGAGAAAGTCAAGGGGAGAGGGAAAAAAAACAGGAAATAGGGAGCAGACAATAGGCCATACTGCCTACTCAACCCTTAATATCCTTAATATTGAGCTGAATGGATCTTTTGCCGCGGAATTCGTTCATCTCCACGGAGTAGGCAATGTCAACCACCCCTCCGGAATCACGGAATGTATCCATGGTATCTGACTGTCCGAAAGCGATGGCAGCTATAGGTTCGGCATTATGCCTTGCGAAGCTCAGTTTGAGATGTGTGCCGTTGTTTCCCACAGGCTGACAGGCGAGGGTTTTTACCCCGCGGGATACAAATATCGGCGTTGTATTCTCCGGACCGAAGGGCTGAAAACGGTCAAGGTATCTGAAGAACTCAGGTGTCACCTCTTCCAGGGAGATCTCCTGATCGACATTGATTGACGGAACGAGGTGTTCTTCCCTGATTGTCTCACTGACGAACTTCTCAAAACGTTCGCGGAACAACTGGAGGTTCTCCTGTTTGAGTGTCAGTCCTGCCGCAAACATATGTCCCCCGAAGCTCTCCAGCAGGTCGGAGCATGCTTCAATAGCCTGGTAGAGATCATATCCCGGCACGCTGCGAGCCGAGCCGGTGGCAAAACCATCCTTCGACTCCGTAAGAATTATGGTAGGCCTGTAATAGGTCTCTATCAGCCTGGATGCCACGATGCCAATCACCCCCTTGTGCCATCCCTGACGAAAGAGTACTGTTGTTCGGGCGTCACCGTTCCTGTCATCTTCACTTACCATCCGACGGGCTTCAGAGGTGATCTCGCTGTCTTTTTTTCTCCTGTCATCATTGCTGCGGTCAATGCTCTCACAGATGGTCAATGCCTCATGCGGATTCTGCGACACAAGCAGCTCCACGGCCTTGCTTCCCGATTCCATGCGGCCTGCGGCATTTATTCGCGGCCCTATGCGAAAAACCACATCTTCAATGGCAAGGGGCATGCGTATCCGCGCCTTTTCGATGATCTTGAGGAAACCGAGTCGCGGCGATTCATTCAGCTGCCTGAGGCCGTAGTAAGCCAGTATCCTGTTCTCCCCGGTCATAGGCACGATATCCGATCCGATGCTGACTGCCACAAGGTCAAGATAAGAGATGATCTTTTCAAAAGGAATGTGCTGCACCTGGCAGTAAGCCTGCATCAGTTTGAACCCCACGCCGCAGCCCGAGAGTTCCTTGTATGGATAATTGCATCCCGGCTGCTTCGGATCAAGCACGGCAGTGGCGTCGGGTATCTCATCCCCCGGCAGATGGTGGTCGCAGATGATGATATCGATCCCTTTCGACTTTGCATACTTAACCCTGTCAACAGCCTTTATACCACAATCCAGTGCTATTATGAGACGGCACTTCCGGTCAGCAGCATAGTCGATGCCCTGCTGCGACAGCCCGTACCCCTCATGGTACCTGTCAGGTATGTAGTAATCGAGGCTGGAATGCCATTCACGAAGGAAAGAGTAGAGCAGGGCCACAGATGTTGTTCCGTCAACATCATAGTCGCCGTATACAAGTATCTTCTCATTGCGTGATATTGCCGTGGTTATCCGGTCGACAGCCCTGTTCATGTCCTTCATCAGGAAGGGGTCATGCAGGGAGCTGAGAGAGGGGTTGAAAAAATCCTCAGCCTGTTTCCTGGTTGTGATGCCGCGCTGCGCCATAAGGCTGGCAATAGGAGACGGCACCCCCATCTCTGTCACCAGGGTCATAACGACACTTTCGTCGCCTCTCTCTTTCAAGAGCCACCTTTTGTCCATTGTATGTTATTTTAATAATAATCATATCCGAAGACCTCCCTCATTGTGTTACGCATATCACTCTTCACGTCATCCATACTTGCCTTGTTTCCCGTCTCTTTCTCAATGCTCGTCACACCTTTGTCAGTGAATCCGCAGGGATTGATATGGTCAAAGTACGAGAGGTCAGTGTTTACGTTCAGGGCAAAGCCGTGCATTGTCACATAGCGTGAGGCCCTAACGCCTATGGCACAGATTTTTCTTGCCCGTGTGCCATCTTCCGGGTCAAGCCACACCCCTGTGGCTCCTTTCAGCCTGCCGCCCGTTATTCCGTAACGGGCTATGCACCTGATAATTGCTTCTTCAAGCAGATGTATGTATTCCCTGAGTCCGATCTTCATCACCTCCAGGTCAAAAATCGGGTATCCGACAAGCTGACCGGGACCGTGATATGTGATGTCACCGCCCCTGTCGATGCGGTAGAAAGAGACATCCCGAGCCTTGAGCTGTATGAAGTCAAGCAGCAGGTTTTGGTCAGATCCGCTCTTGCCAAGGGTATATACATGGTTATGCTCCACAAAGATCAGACGGTCAGGCGTCCTGTCCTGGTCGCCTTTTTTTTCTCCCTTCTCCGCCACCTTGGCGTTGAAAAACCGCTCCTGATAATCCCATGTATCCTTATAGTCACGCCACCCCAGATCGTCGTAGATCACCATTGCCGGGCGGTCACTGTCTGAATGGTTTTTCGGCTCACTGCCTGCCTCCGCTGATTCTATACCCGATTCCCCCTCTTTATCTGAATCCCTGACAGTCAGATTCCGGTCTTCCTTGCCCCTGGCATCCGTCCTATTATTCAGAAGACCGGCACCCGGCGCCACATGCTTCTCTGCATGATATGAGCTTCTCACCAGCGGACTGCTTTCAACGAACTCAAATCCGATCCCGAGCCCCTTTCTGCGGTAATCATCAAATTTCTCAGGTGTAATATACTCTGCTACAGGTATATGGGCAAGACCAGGAGCCAGATACTGTCCTATGGTCACAATCCTGCAACCGGTTGCATAAAGGTCATTCAGCGCTTCAATCACCTCCTCCCGGCTCTCTCCGAGGCCAAGCATCAGTCCCGATTTGGCTCTCACACCTCTTGCGGCTATATGTCTCAGAACTGCCAGGCTCACCTCATATTTTGCCACCGACCTGATCACCGGTGTCAGTCGCCTGACAGTTTCAATGTTGTGTGAGATAACATCTGGACCGGCAGCAATCACCATGTCAATATCCCTGAAATTTCCCCGAAAGTCGGGTACAAGTGTCTCGATGGTCACTGCAGGGTTCACCTCTCTGATGCGCCGGACAGTTGCTGCCCAGTGTGCCGCACCGCCGTCGGGAAGGTCGTCACGGTCTACCGAGGTAATGACGCAGTGCTTCAGTTTCATTGTCTTCACGGCCCTGGCAACACGTTCAGGTTCGCCTGGGTCAGGCGGCAGGGGCTTGCCGCTCCTGGTTCCGCAGAATTTGCAGGAACGGGTGCAAATATCGCCGAGGATCATCAGCGTGGCAGTGCCGGCATTCCAGCACTCGCCTATATTAGGACAGTTGCCTGATGTGCATATTGTGTGAAGGTGATTATCCTCCACCAGCCGTTTGACCATGGTGTAGCTCTCCCCGCTTGCCCGCTGCATCTTAAGCCATGATGGCAGTCTCCTTTCACCTGTCATACCCTTGTCCCCTGAAACGAAATGATACGCAAAGGTACATAATAAAAGCAAAGGCTAAGGGGAAAATTTCGCCATCGCTAAACAATGAATGTGTATCTTTGAAGGATTAATGCAGCAGCAACTGCAATGGACCGGGAGCTGAGTCTTTTTATGAAAAATATCACAGGCGATGTCAGCGCTGTAGCCGGTTGGCTGTGGCAACGGGGATGGGCTGAGAGAAATGCCGGCAATATCTCCGTCCGGCTGACGGAAGATGAGCTGACCTCCTTTCCGGATGAGCAGCCGGTACTGTTGCCACTGCCCAAAAGATGTGAGATCCTTGCGGGATTCCACTTTCTTGTTACAGCTACAAATACCAGGATGCGTGACGTGGCCGCCAGGCCTCTTGAGACCCTGCTTCTTATCAGGATCAGCGATGACGGCACAGGTTATCAGATCCTCTCACCCACCGGGGAGACAGCACTACGGCCCACCAGCGAGATGCCGGCACATCTCTGTATTCATGAGATGCTTACCGCGAAGAGACCCAGCCACAAGGTGGTGATACACACCCATGTCACTGAGCTGATAGCTCTGACTCAGATACGTGAATTATGTGACGAACAAAGACTTAACAGCATACTGCTGGGCATGCATCCGGAGACGAGGATATTCGTCCCTGATGGCGTAGGCTTTGTTCCTTATACCCTGCCCGGCTCCCGGGCTATCGGAGAGGCAACGGTAAGGGCTCTTGAAAACCACAGTGCAGGGCTGTGGGAGAAACACGGCCTCTTTGCCACCGGCAGAGATCCCATGGAAACCTTCGACATAATCGATGTTCTGGCAAAGTCCGCCTCAGTATGGTTTATGTGCCGCTCCGCGGGATATGAACCCGAAGGCCTGACAGAAGAACAGCTTGATGAATTGGCAAAACTTAAATTCTGAAAAACAGATGGATACAGTTTATTTGAACGGACAGTTCATACCGCGCAATGAGGCTGTGATCAGCCCTGACGACAGGGGATTTCTCTTTGGCGACAGTGTCTATGAAGTCACCAGATGGTACGGCGGTTATTTCTTTGACCTCCCCGCCCATGCAACGCGGCTCAGGCGAAGCCTCACCGAGATAAGGATCAGCTGGCGGGACGCAGAGAGGATCGAGGAGATCTCTGAGGAGCTTATTCACCGTAACGGTCTCGGGGGCGACTGCGCCATAGTATACCTCCAGGTCACCAGGGGGGTGGCACCGCGGAACCATGCCTTCCCTGACCCACCCGTCTCTCCCACATCCTATGGATTTGCAAAGAGACACTCAATCAACACGCTGCTCTGCGAGCAGGGAACCTCCCTCCGGATGACACCCGATCCCAGGTGGAACCGCTGTGACATCAAGTCAACCTCCCTGCTGGCCAATGTTATGGCCTACCAGGAGGCACATGACAACGGTTGTGCCGAGGTCTGCTTTGTCCGTGAAGGTTTGGTAACCGAAGGCGCCCACTCAAACATATTCTTCGTCAGGAACGATACATTATATACCCATCCCGAGTCGCAATGGATCCTTTCCGGCATCACCCGCAACAATGTGGTAGCCCTGGCGGCTGAGAACAGCATCCCGCTCATTGAGGAGGCTGTGGCTGCAGATATGCTGGCGTACACGCACGAATCCTTCCTCTGCAACACAACGGGAGAGATCGTTCCGGTGCTTAAGATCGGCGACCAGGTGATAGGTGAAGGCAGACCGGGACCGGTAACTCGGGAAGTGCAGGAACTGTTCCGCAATCTGATACAGTCAATGGATCCGCGCCGCTGACCTATGCCGGGCGTCAGGGAGACTCTTCCCTCTGCGTCGGAGCCTCAAAATGCCGGCCCGACACTCCCGTCTTCATCGGGACAGGTCCCTGGGCGGGATTGAGACTCCTCGTTCTGCGTTGGAGCTTCAAACGGAAGACTGCCGACTGAAGATTGAGCCCCCCTCCCCTCCAACCTGGCTCTTCGTTAAAAAAATCCACCGGATTTTTTCTTCACGCTCAGCCCTCTATTGCCTTTGTTATTATACCTTTGCCCAAATTTTAACAACATGAGCACACCCCAACTGAGCGAGCAGGAACAGGTTCGCAGGCAATCACTTGAAGAGATACGTAAGCTTGGCATTGATCCGTATCCGGCTGCAATGTACCCGGTTAATACAACAGCCGCGGAGATACTGGCAGGATTCAGTGATACGGAAGACAAATTTTCCGAGGTGTGCCTGGCAGGACGCATCATGAGCCGCCGCATCATGGGCAACGCCTCCTTTGCCGAACTGATGGACTCGTCCGGCCGCATACAGATATATGTACGGCGTGATGATATCTGTCCCGGTGAAGACAAGACACTCTACAACACACTCTTCAAGAAACTGCTCGACATAGGTGATATTATCGGGGTCAGGGGATTTGCCTTCAGGACACAGATGGGTGAGATAACTGTTCATGTTAAGGAGCTGACCCTGCTTAGCAAGTCGCTGCGCCCCCTGCCAATTGTCAAGGAGAAGGACGGGGTGATGTATGATGCCGTCACCGACCCGGAGATGCGTTACCGCCAGCGATATGTCGACCTGATCATCAACCCCGGGGTACGCGAGGTGTTCCGTATGCGTACACAGGTGATAAGGTCAATGCGCGAACTGTTCGACTCACGCGGTTATCTCGAGGTGGAAACGCCGGTACTGCAGGCCATCCCCGGCGGTGCTGCAGCGCGGCCCTTCGTGACACATCACAATGCTCTTGACATACCGCTATACCTCCGTATCGCCGATGAGCTCTACCTCAAAAGACTGATTGTGGGAGGTTATGACGGCGTCTATGAGTTTGCCAGGGACTTCCGCAACGAGGGTATGGACCGCATGCACAATCCTGAGTTCACCGTGCTGGAGATCTATGTGGCATACAAGGACTACAACTGGATGATGGAGTTCACCGAGGAGATCATGTCAAAGGTGGCCATCGATCTTCACGGCACAACAAAGGTACCTCTCGGTGACAACCTTATTGAATATGCCGGACCCTACCGGCGGATATCGATGACCGATGCCATTAAGGAGTATACCGGCATAGACATCACAGGCATGAGTGAGGATGACCTGCGCAAGGAGTGTGACATGATGGGCATCGGCCATTCGCCGTCAATGGGAGCAGGCAAGTTGATTGACCTTATCTTCGGTGAGAAGTGCGAACATCACTTTGTTCAGCCCACCTTCATCATCGATTATCCGCAGGAGACCTCCCCCCTGACCAAGAAGCACCGCAGCAGGGCGGGACTGACCGAAAGGTTTGAACTGATGGTCAACGGCAAGGAGGTGGCCAACGCCTACTCTGAGCTCAATGACCCGATAGATCAGCTAGAGAGGTTTCAGGAGCAGATGCGTCTTTCACAGAAGGGCGATGATGAGGCCATGTTCATCGACATGGATTTTGTGCGGGCACTTGAATACGGCATGCCACCCACATCCGGGATGGGCATAGGCATCGACAGGCTCACCATGTTCATGACCAACCAGCAATCAATACAGGACGTGCTCTTCTTCCCGCAGATGAGGCCGGAGGGTAAGTAGTCCGTATGATTTTAAGCTACTTTTGGATAAATTTACACGGCCGGAATCAGGTACATGCACTGACTGGCACTTAATATTACGGAATGTGAGATAACGCAAACAGTCCTGAACCGGACAATAAGGATCGCACCATGAGCATAGAACTGAAAAAGAATCCGATGTATTCTCTCCTGGTACCCACAAGCATGGGTGTCAGGATAACGCCTCTCAGCGGCCAGCCCGTTCACTGCAGCGATACTTTTCATATGCAGGCGACAAGTGCGGAGACCAATGTGGCATCCATCTCGTCATATCTCGGCCTTCCGGTGAAGGTGCTGACCACCTTTGTGAAAGATAGTCCCGTTGCCCGGTTCATTAAGGACAACCTTGCCAGCCGTCATATGTGCTATGAGGGCAAGGAGGTCAGCCAGGGTGACCCGTGGGGCTACAGGCACCAGTTCAACATAGCCGACAGCGGGTCAGGGTCGCGCGGGCCGAGGGTACACAATGACCGCGCGGGTGAGGTCGGAAGGACGCTGAACGTCAACGACTTTGATCTGGACCGCATATTCGGTACGGAGGGGGTACAGATAGTACACCTGAGCGGGCTGATCGGTGCATTGTCGCCTGAGACCGGCACCTTCTGCCTTGAGTTGGCCCATGCTGCAAAGAAATACGGAACCCGGATCTCTTTCGACCTTAACTACCGGGCCTCGTTCTGGAAGGGCCGCGAGAATGAACTGGGGACTATCTTCAGGGAGATAGCATCGGTCTCCGATATTCTTGTAGGCAATGAGGAGGACTTTCAGCTTTGCCTGGGTATTGAGGGTCCCGAATCCGGCGGAAAGGATATAGCTTCTAAGATTGAGTCATTCAAGGAGATGATCAGGGTGGTAAAGGGAGCATATCCCCACGCTTCAGTCTTTGCCACCACTCTGCGCCAGGTGATCAATGCCAACCTCCACAAGTGGGGTGCCATCATGCTTGAGGGAGACAACTGGCATGTGATAGAACCGCGTGAGATAGCCGTGCTTGACCGCATCGGGGGAGGCGACGGATTTGTCGGAGGACTGCTCTACGGCATACTGCGAGGCTGGGACCCCGTCAGATGGATACAGTTCGGATGGGCCAGCGGCGCCCTGGCTACCACCGTGATGACCGACTATGCCCAGCCTGCCGACGAGGAGCAGGTATGGAGCATCTGGGAGGGCAATGCACGCGTACGGCGTTAACCGCTAACCCTGAGCGCCTTCTCCAACCGCTCTCTCTCAGCCTCAAATCCCGGCTTGCCCAGCAGGGCAAACATATTCTTCTTGTAGGATTCCACACCCGGCTGGTCAAAGGGATTGACCCCAAGAAGATAACCGCTGATGGCGCAGGCCAGTTCAAAGAAGTACATCAGCTGGCCGAGACTCTCTTCATCAATTCTCTGCATACTAACGGTTATCACCGGAACGCCACCTTCGATGTGGGCTATTCGGGTTCCGTCCTCAGCCTTGTGATTTACCTCCGTGAGGGTTTTACCCGCAATAAAACCAACGCTGTCGGAATCATCAGACGAGCCTGGCACCACCAGGCTGTGACGGGATTTTTCAACATGGATCACTGTCTCGAAGAGCTTGCGCTCACCCTGCTGAATGTACTGGCCCATGGAGTGCAGGTCAGTGGTGAAGTTTACCGATGCAGGGAAGATACCCTTGCTCTCCTTGCCTTCACTCTCACCGTAAAGCTGCTTCCACCACTCTGCAAGGAAGACCAGCGACGGCTCGTAACTGATAAGTATCTCGGTGGTATATCCTTTCCTGTATAGGCAGTTGCGTGCAGCAGCATAGGCAACGGCTATGTTTGATCCGGTATCATTCCCCTCCCTTACCGAAAGGGCCATATCCATCATCCCGCGGGCAAAGGCGTCGATGTCAAACCCTGCCAGCGCCAGTGGCAGCAACCCCACAGGTGTCAGGACTGAGTATCTTCCACCAACATCATCAGGGATGACGAAGGTCTCATAACCCTCACCCACAGCCAGCTGATGCAGCGCCCCGCGCCGGGCATCAGTTATCGCCACGATGTGAGATCTCATTCCCTTCTTGCCGGTCTTGTTCTTCAAATGGTCTCGCAAAATACGGAAGGCAATGGCAGGCTCTGTGGTGGTACCACTCTTTGAGATTACCACAATATTGTAGAGTGTGGTGTCAAGAAACCTCAGCAGTGCCGCATGATAATCCTCACTCAGTGTCTGTCCGGCAAAAAGAACCCTGTGCTCCTCATGACCGAATGGATCTGTCAGCGCCTCTATCAGGGCCTTGGAACCGAGGTATGAACCTCCTATGCCGACAACGACTGTCACCGGGGCCTGGGCACGGAGGCGTGCAGCACACGATCTGATATCATCAGTTTTTGACAGGGTTTCGTCAGGAAGACGAAGCCACCCCGTAAATTCGCTTCCGGGGCCTTTACCTTCACGGAGTATTCGAAGCTGTTCTACAGCGTTGGTCTTAAGCCTGTTAAGCTCATCAATATTGACAAATGAGCCGATACCGTTAATTCTGACAGAGATGTTGTTTTTCATTTCCTACTTTAGTTTTTTTGACAGATTTTTAAGCTCCTGAACAGGATTTGCATTAGTGTAAAGAATCCTGTAGACGGTTTCCGCTATGGGTATGTCTGCCTGTAATTTTTTATTGACCTCATGAATGCAGCTTGATGCAAAGTATCCTTCTGCCACCTGGTTCATCTCCAGAAGTACGTTTCTCACAGCATAGCCTTTGCCGATCATAAATCCCAGATTTCTGTTCCGGCTGAACTGTGAATATCCTGTTACCAGCAGGTCTCCCAGGTACGGTGATTCGGTTATGTCACGCCGGAACGGCGATACCGCATCAACAAACCGGCTCATTTCGCCTGCGGCATTAGCCAGCAACACTGCAATGAAATTGTCGCCGTAGGCAAGTCCGCTCGCCATGCCAGCTGCAATGGCATAGATATTCTTCATTACTGCTGCGTATTCAATTCCTATGAAATCCTCCGAGACCAAAGTTCTTATCCACCTGTTGGAGAAGAAGGAAGCCACCACCGCAGCCCTTTCACTGTTCAGCGAAGCAAAAGTAAGATAGGTCAGCTTCTCTGATGATACCTCCTCGGCATGGCTTGGCCCCGTGATGATAACAATATTTTCATCAGGAACATTGTACCTCCTTATCAGATACTCACCGGTAACACAATTGTCGCCCGGAATGATCCCCTTTATACCCGAACAGACGGTTTTTCCTCCCAGGTCATCCTCAGCCATACCCTGCAGCGCAGCTTTCAAATAGGTGGCCGGAGTGACCAGTATTATGATTTCTGATGATTCTGTAGCAGTACGGATGTTGTCTGTTGGCTGGATCAACGTCAGATCAAACTCAATTGCAGGAAGGTACCGGGGATTCCTGCCGTAGCGTCTGACATGACGGTATATTTCCGGTCTGTCAATATACCATGTAACAGACTGACCGTTGGAAGTAAGCACCATGGTCATAGCAGTTGCCCAGCTGCCTGAGCCAACGACGGTTATCCCCATGCCGACTGATTTGACCATTTTCAGGTCCGTAAGGCTCGTACCTGTCATTTATGTGATTTTGCGTCAAAGATATAAAATGGCCCGGCAGTAGACAACAGGTCCCGGTTCTGATGAATCAGATTGAGTTCCCGCGTCTTGTTCAGCGGAACGGGACAGGAGGGAGCAGCACAGTGGTGGCCGGCACAATGGCACGACTGCATGACAGTTGGCTCAGCATGACCGAAAACAAGAGTCCTCAGCCCGTGGCTGAAAACCCGTAGCTGAGGACTACACTCTATTGCCGACTGCTGATTGCGGACTGATATACTACGCCAGTTTGTGCTTCTTCACAAATTCGTCAATCACCTCCTCGAGGTTGGGGCTGCCTATCTCCTGCAGGTCATACCATACCCTGGTGTTGGGGCGCTTTATATTGATAATACGGTTAAGATCAATGGGAGTACCGATAACAACTCCGTCACAGTCGGTGTTATTGATGGTGGTCTCAAGGTCCTTCAGCTGCTCGGCACCGTAACCCATGGCCGGCAGAAGGGTACCTATCTCCGGGTATTTTTCAAAGGTCTCGGTCAGCTTGCCAACGGTGAAGGGTCTCGGATCAACCAGCTCGGCAGCACCGAATTTGTGAGCTGCCACCACGCCTGCACCTATCTTCATCTCTCCGTGGGTGAGCGTCGGGCCGTCTTCAATGACGAGTACCCTCTTGCCCCGTATCACCGACGGGTCATCAACCCGGATGGGTGAGGCGCCGTCAACCACAATTGCCCCGGGTGCTACCTTTGCAATACTCTCGCGGACAGTCTGTATATCTTCCGGACCGGCGCTGTCCATCTTGTTTATGACCACCACGTCGGCCATGCGAAGCGTCACCTCGCCGGGATAGTATGTCAGCTCGTGACCTGCACGGTGAGGATCGGTTACTGTGATCATCAGGTCAGGATTATAGAAGGGGAAGTCGTTGTTTCCACCGTCCCAAAGCACCACATCACAACCTGCCGGATCATTCTCGGCTGCACGCAGTATGGCTTCATAGTCGACACCGGCATAAATTACATTGCCCCTGATAACATGAGGTTCATACTCCTCCATCTCTTCAACCGTGCACTTGTGCCTGGCAAGGTCCGAGATGGCAGCAAAACGCTGTACCTTCTGTTCAACCAGGTTGCCATAAGGCATTGGGTGACGCACGGCAACCACCTTCAGTCCTTTTGCCATCAGCAATTCAACAACCCTGCGTGATGTCTGGCTCTTGCCGCAGCCTGTGCGGACAGCCCCGACAGCTATCACTGGCTTGGTGCTTCTGACCATGGTCTCCTTCCATCCCAACAGTATGAAGTTGGCTCCCGCTTCGTTAACAATAGCACTGGTAGCCATCACTTTATGATAGGTCACATCACTGTAGGAAAAGACACAGTCATCAACCTTCATCTTTCTGATAAGCTGAGGGAGTTCACTCTCGGAATGGATTGGGATACCGTCGGGATACAGTTTTCCGGCCAACTCGGCAGGGTATTTCCTGCCGTCAATATCAGGTATCTGTGCAGCAGTGAACGCCACGACATTGTAAAGTTCATTGTCTCGGAAATAGGTATTGAAGTTGTGGAAATCCCTTCCTGCTGCTCCGATGATGATCACATTCCTTTTTAACATATAACCTCCTTGTTTTTTATTGATAATTATTAATAATAATATCTTTTTTTAAAGGGCATCAGTGTCCGGCAAATTTATAATTTGTAACTGAATTTTGAGGTGATTTAAGTCAGTTTATTCCTTTCTGCCAGCTTCTCATAATATTTTGAAAATATGCAAGTTAATAAATCAGAGGATATTGTTGAATAATATGAAGGTTAATATTTTAAACCTCAGATTATTGGCAGAATCTTTGCAGTAATGCTTTATGGATGAATGTCCTTGCCCACATATATCTCTCTGGCGACTCGGATGATATTATCATTGGAAACTATATTGGTGATTACGTAAAGGGCCGTGACTATCTGAAGTATCCCGAGGGAATTCGAAAGGGCATTATCATTCACCGGCACATCGATGCCTTCACCGACAGGCATCCGGTGGTGCATCGCAGCAAGCTTCCCTTCACCGGAAGGTACAGGAAATATGCAGGTGTGATAACTGACATACTGTATGATCACTACCTGACCAAAGAGTGGGATCTCTTCTCGCGGCGTCCGCTGGAGAGTGTGACCTATAATTTCTACCGGGCCATGGTTAACAATTTCGAGATCCTTCCCGAAACGGTACGTGAGAAGATGCCTTTCTTCATCATTGACAACTGGCTTGAGACCTATCAGACCACCAGGGGCATCAGGAGAGTGCTTAAGACACTAAGTTCCATGACCTCACTGCCCAAAGAGACAAGGTGGGCAATGCGGGTATGGAAGAAGAACTATTACGCTATCGGTGAGGACTTTATGGAGTTCTTCCCGCAGCTTGTGAATTACGTTGAGTCGGAGTTCGGGATAGTTCTCTCCCCCGGCATGCGCGTTCCGTTCTGATCAGCCGAGGTACTCGGTCCTCCCGGCATCAAGCCTGAGAAAGACAAATAGCAGGATGGTGAATCCCCAAAGAGAGCTTCCACCATAGCTGAAGAAGGGCAGGGGTATACCTATCACCGGCATGACACCTATGGTCATCCCGATATTTATGAAAAAATGTACAAGGAAGAGAGCCACGACGCCGTAACCGTAAGTTCGTACAAAGGTTGTGCGCTGCCTCTCTGCCAGCAGCAGTAGCCTCAGGAGAAGCCACACAAAGAGTCCTGTTACCACCACAGACCCGATGAAACCCCACTCTTCGCCAACGGTGCAGAAGATAAAGTCAGTGCTCTGTTCAGGTACAAACTTGAACTTGGTCTGTGTACCGTTGAGGTATCCCTTGCCGGAGAATCCTCCCGACCCTATGGAGATAAGTGACTGGTTAAGGTTGTAACCCTCTCCGAACGGATCCTCCTCGATGCCCAGCATGATATTTATCCTGGTCTGCTGATGAGGCTTAAGTATATTGTTAAAGGCATAGTCTACCGAAAACAGATAGATTATTCCCCCGAGGAGAAACGCATATATGATGGCAGGCATCTTTAGTTTCAGCCTGTAGATATACCAGGCATAGCCTATCCCTGCCAGTAAGACCGCAATAACTATTATGCCGGAGGTCTTCATTCCCAGCAGATAATGTCCTGCGAGGAAGGCCACACCGGCGGCAGGCAGGAGGATACCCAGGGCACGCAGCGTGAGGGACCAGCCTGAGGTCACCAGCATGACCACTATGGCCAGCACTATCAGTCCTGCCGCCACAGGCACGTTGCCCAGCATAAGTGTAAGCAGGAAGAGGGCTGCGGCGAGGATAGCCGAGATAAAGACATAGATGCTCATGCCTTCGCGGTAGAGGACAATGAAGAAGGCAAAATAGGTGATAACCGAGCCCATGTCGGGCTGTAAGGCTATCAGTATCATGGGAACCAATATTATGGCTGTGGCAGGTGCCATTACATCCAGTCCCGACGACTGCCGTCGGCTGTTGAGGAATGAGGCCAGGGCCAGGCCGGTGGCAAATTTGGCGAACTCGGAGGGTTGGATGCTGAAGGATCCGATCTCAAACCACGCCCTGGCGCCGTGAATCTCCTTCCCCAATACCAGTACCAGCAGCAGCAGGAAGATCATGATGCCGTAAAAGAACCATGCAAAGAAAAAATAGAGTTTGTTGTCAGTGACCATTATCAGCACTGCAAGCACCAGTGCAGCGATAATAAACACCAGCTGTTTGCCGTACCGCTGTGACATGTCGAATATGCTTGTATGCTGCTCATTATAGACGGCAGCATAAATGTTCAGCCATCCCATGACCATCATCAACAGCCACAGTATCACCGTGACCCAGTCGAGCCTTGCCAGTATGTTATTCCTCTTCTGCATCCGGTGTTATTACAACTCTCAGCACATAGTCCTCAAGGTACTTTCTCTTAATCCTTCCCGTCAGGTATTTCTCTATCATCAGGCTGGCTATCGGCGCTGCGAATGTGGATCCGAAGCCTGCATTCTCAACATATACGGCTATGGCTATCTGCGGGTCCTCTTTGGGAGCAAAGGCCACAAATATCGAATGGTCCTTGCCATGGGGGTTCTGTGCCGTGCCGGTCTTGCCGCAGATAATTATGCTGTCGAGCCTGGCACCCCGTGCTGTGGAACCCACTCCTCCGTTGACAGCACCCTCCATGCCCTCTATCACCGGTTCAAAGTTCTCGGGCAATATACCGGTGGTATATCTCTGTGTATAGAGGGGTGAGGGTGTGCCGTCCTCTCCTGTCTTTTTGATGACATGAGGAATATAGAATGATCCTCTGTTGGCTATGACGGCGGTCATATTTGCCATCTGCAGCGGTGTCGCCCCTATCTCCCCCTGTCCTATTGCCAGGGAGATGACCGTCAGCGCCTTCCATCGGTCCTTGCCATAATACCTGTCATAATAGGAACGTGCCGGCACAAAGCCCGGCAGCTCGTTGGGCAGGTCTATCCCCAACTTATTACCAAACCCAAAGGCTACCAGGTACTCCCTCCACCTGTCATACGCCTCCTGTACAGATTCGTATTCACTGTTTTCGAGTATGTTCCTGAAGGCGTTGCAAAACCATGAGTTGCATGACTGAGCTACTGCATCGGGAAGATTAAGGGGCGAGCGGTGTGCATGACACCCCACGGTGATGGAGCCGGCATGATAGCCATAATTGCAGCTGAAAAGAGAGGTCGGGCTTATCACCTCCTCCTGAAGCCCTATGAGGCCGTTCATGATCTTGAATGTGGAACCGGGAGGGTAAGAAGCCATCAGCGCCCTGTCAAACAGAGGCTTGACTGTGTCAGCCTGCAGCCTGGCAAAATTGGAGGAACGGACCCTGCCCACAAGCAGGGAAGGGTCATATGAAGGTGATGTAACAAGTGACAATATCTCCCCTGTGGCAGGTTCAATTGCTACTATTGATCCGGTTTTGTTGAGCATCAGCTTCTCACCGTACTCCTGGAGTCCGAGGTCAATTGTAGACCACAGGTTTGTACCCGGAACTGCTATAGTATCATACCGCCCGTCGGCGTATGACCCTTTTATGTTATTGTGGACGTCAACCAGGAATATGTTTACCCCCTTTGATCCGCGCAGTTTCTCCTCGTAAGACTTTTCAATACCGCTGACGCCTATGTAGTCGCCTGACCTGTAATACCTGTCGCGCGCAATGAGCCTGTTGTCAACCTCGCCGACGTAACCGAGAAGGTGGGCCGCCACCGGGCGGGTATACTTTCTCAGTGTTCTGGCCTGCACGTAGAAACCCGGAAATCTGTAGAGCTCCTCCTGCAGCACCGCATAGGTCTCCGAGGAGATCATCTTCAGAAAGACCGAAGGAGTACGGTGCGAGTAGGCCTTGGCGACCCTCATTCTCTCCCTGAAGTCATCCATGGTGATACCCAGTATCTCATTGAACCTGGCCGTATCAAACACACTGGTCTGTACCGGTATGACCAGGAGGTCATAGGCCGCCTGGTTATAAACCATCAGCTCCCCGTTACGGTCATAGATAAGCCCGCGCGCAGGATACTGCGTCACCGGCCTGAGTGCATTATTGGCAGCTGAGACGCGGTATGTCTTGTCTACAATCTGAACAAGGAACAGCCGGACTATCAAAATCAGGGCACTGGTCAGTATAAGACCCATGATGATATATTTCCTTCTGGCAAACCGGTCTTTCATCGCTGGTCCCTCATCTTCGCTGCCTGATAAAATCAAAAAGCATGATAAAGAAGGTTGTCACCGCAGTGCTTAGAAGTACTCTCACCATGGTATGGAGAAAGTTGCTGAAAGTGAAGATTTCCACAAGGAAGAGAGAGAGGTGGTGCACAAAGACAACCGTTACCGTGTAAAAGAGAAACCATCTGAGGCCGTTGCGGTATAAGGAGGGCGACATGTCGGGGTCATTGACCTCCGATGTTATGTTGAGGGTCAGGATCAAGGGTCTCACGAACCCTGCCATAACCGTGGCAAAGGCATGAACTCCCAGTGTCCCTGAAAAAAGATCGATCACCAGACCCGTGAAGAATGCCAGTAGAAGAAGGAACCATGAAGGAATGGAAAATGGCAGTATCAGAATAAACATCACATAGACATAGGGGTTGACATACCCGCTGAACTCTATGTTGTTGAATATGATCAGCTGAAGCACTATCAGCACAATGAAGGCACCGGAATATCTTGACAGGTTTTTCATCGCGTGACCTCCGCTTCCAGATTTTGTTTTTCCTCGCGGTTGAGGCTGCCTATCAGGAATACATTTGTAAGTCTCTTGAAATCAGTTGAGAGCATCACCTTCAGGGAGAGGAAGTCACCACCGCGCTCCTGCTCCCCGGTGAGTGTCCCGACCAGCAATCCTGCCGGGAAGATTGCAGAATACCCACTGGTGACGATGGTATCACCCTCCGTTATGCTGACATGATGGGGTATCTCAGACAGCGTGGCATACCTGTGACTTATGCCGTCCCATGCCAGTGATCCGAAGTAGTCATTTCGTGCAATGCTGGCACTCAGCCTGAAATCGGCGTTAAGCAGTGACATGACCACAGAGTAGCGGGGAGAGACACCTACCACAACGCCTACCACTCCCGTGGCTGAGGCTACTCCCATACCGCGTGTGACGCCATGCCGCGACCCTCTGTCAATTGTAATGAAGTTCTTCTGTTTGTTTACGGAATTGTTAACCACCTTTGCATTGAGATAGGAATAGCTTATTCCGCTGAGGCTGTCATCAACGGTCAGGAACTGTTCCTGCATGCCGGCTTCCAGGGCTTCCAGGCGACCCCGCAGCATGATGTTCTCTGCCACCAGCTCCTCATTTATCTGTCTAAGTCTGAAGTAATTAGTGCCAGCATCAATCCTTTTTGAGACGAAGCCCGAAACGGTGCGGGCGGCATTGTAAGCAACAGTCTGATGGTAGTTGTGTGAGGAAAAGATCAGCACCAAAGCCACTGCTTCCAGTATCAGGAACAGGATCAGGGTTTTAAACCTGAGCAGGAAGTTCAGCAGGCTTCTCATTCATGCAGAGGATTTATCTCATCAGGAATGGATACTTCTCCACATTCTTCAGGGCCACACCAGTACCTCTTACAACGGCATGAAGGGGATCCTCGGAGACCCTGAACGGTATATTGATCTTATCGGTAAGCCGTTTGTCAAGGCCGCGCAGCAACGCTCCTCCGCCAGCAAGGAAGACTCCCCTGTTGACTATGTCAGCATACAGTTCGGGAGGTGTCTGCTCGAGTACCTGCAGGATGGAGGCTTCGATCTTGGTCAGCGACTTGTCGAGGCAGTAGGCAATCTCCTGGTATGATACCGGTATCTCAATGGGTAGCGAAGTCATCAGGTTTGGCCCCCGCACTATGAAATCGGCCGGAGGATCTTCAATATCAGGGAGGGCAGCGCCTACGGCGATCTTGATATCCTCGGCGGTCTTCTCCCCGATCTTGATATTATGCTGGTGTCTCATGTACGACTGGATGTCGGCGGTGAAGCCATCGCCGGCGACGCGTATCGACCTGTTGCAGACGATGCCCCCCAGGGCTATCACAGCTATCTCCGTGGTTCCGCCGCCTATATCCACCACCATGCAACCTTCCGGTGCCTCAACATCGAGACCTATGCCTATGGCAGCAGCCATGGGCTCATATATCAGGTATACATCCCTGCCCCCGGCATGCTCAGAGGAGTCACGTACCGCCCTTATCTCCACCTCAGTGCTGCCGCAGGGTATTCCCACAACCATTTTGAGGGAGGGAGAGAAGAATTTCGGACCTGTATTAATCATCTTGATCATACCCCTGATCATCAGTTCTGCTGCGTTGAAATCGGCAATGACGCCGTCTCTCAGGGGCCTGATAACCCGTATGTTTTCATGTGTCCTGCCATGCATCTGTCTGGCTTTCTCGCCTATAGCTATCAGCTTGCCCGAATTACGGTCGATAGCCACAATGGAAGGCTCATCAACAACCAGCTTGTCATTGGCAATAATATTAGTATTTGCAGTGCCCAGGTCTATCGCAACCTCCTGTGAAAGAAAAGAAAATAATCCCATAGGTCCTTTGTGCTATTTCTCGTTTTATGTTTAGTGTTTAAAGTGTCTTATACCAGTAAAAACCATGGCCATGCCCGTTTTATTGCAGTAGTCTGTTGATTCCTGGTCACGTACCGACCCTCCGGGCTGTACCACTGCAGTTATTCCTGCCTCCCCGGCTGTTGTGACCGAGTCGGCAAAGGGGAAGAAGGCATCTGACGCCATCACAGCCCCCTCCAGGCTGAAGCCGAAGGCACGGGCCTTATCTATTGCCTGCCGGAGCGCATCTATTCTTGATGTCTGGCCTATCCCGCTGGCACATAGCTGTCTCCCCTTTGCCAGCACGATGGCGTTTGAACGGCTGTGTTTGACTATCCTGTTTGCAAAGACCATGTCAGCATACTCCTCCTCCGTCGGATGCCTGTCAGTCACAGGCTTCATATCCCCTGCTGATTCTGCCGCCCTGTCACGCTCCTGCCAGAGCACTCCTCCGGGCATCGGCCTGAACAAGGCCGCCGGTGCCGTGGCATCCTTGCGGCACAGTATGATTCTGTTTTTCTTATGGCTCAGTATCTCAACGGCACCGGGTGTGAACGAGGGTGCCATGACCACCTCGAGAAAGATTTTATCCATCTCCTCTGCCACCGTCTCATCAACCTCCCTGTTGGTGATGGCCACGCCACCGTAGGCTGATACCGGGTCACATGCCAGGGCTGCCTCCCAGGCATCCTTCAGGCTGTCGCGGCATGCGACGCCACAGGCATTGTTGTGCTTGATGACCGCAAAGGTGATCTCTTCAAACTCATCTATCAGGCTCATCGCTGCGTCAATGTCGAGCAGGTTGTTGTATGACAGCTCCTTTCCGTGCAACTGCTCAAAGACCAGATCCGGATCGCCGAAGAAGATCCCCTTCTGGTGCGGGTTCTCGCCATAACGGAGTGGATGGGCCGAAATAATGCTCTGCTTGAAGGCAGCAATGTCCCCGTTGCGGTTAAACCAGTTGAAGATGGCTGTATCATAATGCGATGTCATATTGAATGCCTCAAGTGCAAAGCGGTACCTCTCTTCCGCTGATACCACCCCGCCCTTCCCGTCAAGAAGCAGCAACAGCTCTTCATACTGACCTCGCGAGGAGACTATCAGCACATCAGCCCAGTTCTTGGCCCCGGCCCTGATGAGCGAAATGCCACCTATGTCAATTTTTTCAATAATATCCTGGTCTGATGCCCCTGAGGCTACTGTCTCCTCAAATGGATAGAGATCAACTATCACAAGGTCAAAGAGAGTAATGCCATATTCTGCCACCTGACTCATGTCCTCCCCATGGCCCCTGCGGGCCAGTATGCCTCCGAAGATGCCGGGGTGCAGTGTCTTGACCCTGCCACCGAGGATCGACGGATAACCGGTGATATCCTCCACCTTCACGGCAGCAACACCTGCAGCCGTAATGAATTCATAAGAGCCCCCCGTGGAAACAATGGTTGCTCCGATACCTTCCAGCTTCTTTACAACAGCTTCCAGCCCTTCTTTACAATATACCGAAATAAAGGCACTCTTTATTTTTATATCACTCATAATCAATTAGTAAGATAAATGATGTCAAGGTGGGTGCGATCGGTTAAAAATAGATATTTTTTTTAACAACCAAGGGTTCATGACAGAATTGAATTGATGATTTATTGGGGATCTCTTGATGTTTCTGTTCCGACATTCATTCAGGGACAAAATCATGCAGATTTTAATTTGCCGGTGCAAAATCGACCGTTTTTATGTAAGTTTGACCGGAATTAACGGCCGGACCATGTGGTTAAAAATGTTTAAGGAGAGTTTTGTCTTCGCTTTCAGCTCAGTGGCAGTCAATAAGCTACGAACATTCCTGTCGCTCTTCGGCATCACCATAGGCATTCTCTCCATCATCTCCGTCTTCACAGTCTTTGACTGGATGGAGAGCAGCATCAGAAAGAGCATAGAATCTCTTGGAGACAACACCATCTATGTAGAAAAATGGCCCTGGGCTCCTGACCCTGACATACAGTGGTGGGACATGATCAAATGGCCGCCTCCTTCAACCGAAGACTACGAGGCCCTTATCAGGAGGTCAACGGCCGCGGAGGCCATCTGTTACACGGTAGGTTCCGGTGAGGCTGTAAAGTACCGTGGTAACTCTGTCAGCAACGCCTATATTATGGGAGCCACCTATGACTTCCAGGATGTGAGGTCCTTTGAGCTGAGCAAGGGCCGTTATTTCACTGACTCCGAATCTGCCGCCGGAAAGCCTGTCGTCGTGCTGGGAGCGGAGCTGGCTGACAAGCTGTTCGGCGACATCGATCCTATCGGCCGTGAAATATCAATAGGCAGGCACAGGACCCAGGTTGTGGGTCTCTTCACCAAGGAGGGCAGCGGAGGTCTTTCCGACAGTGGCATGGACGAGGCCGCCCTCGTGCCTCTCAATTTCAGCCGGCAGTTTGTCAACTTCAGGAACCCGTTCCTCAACTCGGATATCATGATCAGGGGAAAGAAGGGTGTCTCCGTTCAACAGCTCTCCGATGAGGTGACAATGATACTGCGTGCAGCACGGCGCATAGGACCGGGCGAGGAGAATAACTTCTCAATTAACCAGGCCAGCCAGATCTCCAGCACCCTGGAGCCGGTCTTCAAAGGTATTAATATAGCCGGATGGATTATCGGCGGATTCTCAATACTGGTAGGAGGATTTGGCATCGCCAATATTATGTTCGTCTCCGTCAGGGAGCGTACCAGTATCATTGGTACACAGATGGCACTTGGGGCAAAACGAAGATGGATATTGCTGCAGTTCCTGACCGAGTCTGTCCTGCTGTCGATCACCGGCGGCCTGCTGGGCTTAATTCTGGTCTTTACGGGAACACTCTTTGTAAATTACTTCTTTGAGCTTGGTATGTTCCTGACGGCTGGCAACATCATTCTTGCCGTTGCCATCTCGGGAGCGATAGGAATCATAGCCGGATTTGCCCCTGCCTCCGCAGCCTCAAGGATGAACCCGGTAGAGGCAATTGGCTATTCGTTCTGACCTCCGGGGGCAGACTCTCCGGCATTGATCATGTTCCCGGCCACCCACCGGGTGAGTTCGGCAAACTGTTCCACGGAGAGCTGCTCGGCCCTCATTGTAAGATAGGGCATCTCCCCGGCATCAGCAGAGATCATCATTCTGAGAGGATTACGTATCATCTTGCGTCGTTGGTTGAAGCATCGCTTGACAATGGTTACAAAAAGTCTCTCATCACACTCAAGTCTTTTTCTATCATTGCGCTGCAGCCGAATGACTGCCGACCTGACCTTCGGCGGCGGTGAGAAGACTCCTTCATTCACGGTGTACAGGTACTCAATATCGTACCATGCTGCAAGGAGAACACTGAGGATGCCGTATACCCGGCTGCCTGGTCCTGAACAGATACGGTCAGCCACCTCCTTCTGAACCATGCAGACCACCTCCCCGACCCTGTCACGCTCATCCAGTATCCTGAAGAAGAGCTGGCTGGAGATGTTGTATGGGAAGTTGCCTATGACAGCCACCCTTTCTCCCATTTCCCGCAGGTCGAGTGCAAGAAAGTCCCCCTCAATAATTTCATATGCCCCGGGGACATTGGTCATGAGGTATGCTACCGCCTCGTGATCGATCTCAACCACCTTCAGCGCCGGAAAGTTCCTCTCTGCCAGAAACCTTGTGAGGACACCCGTGCCCGGACCGATCTCTATAACAGTATCACAGCCATCAGCACGGAGGGCACCGACAATAGCTGCAGCAATGTTCCGGTCCTTGAGGAAGTGCTGCCCAAGGTGCTTCTTCGGCGTTATTTTATCAGCTCCCATGGAGGCACCAGTCTGTCTGATCCGAAACCGGGAATGCGGATCCTTTCGAGAAGGTTCAGCAGTCTCTTCAGAAGGTTGTAATACAGGGTAACAAAGAGTAAAGTGCTCATCAGCCATATGAAAGCCAAATCGAACCAAAGCGTATTGATCTTCATTTTTCCGATCACCTTGACAGGGGCATAAAAATGTGCCCGCCCGAGATGCGAACCCGGCTCCATCAGGACAGGATCTGATTTCCGGATTATAATCTTATCAGTCTCATACAGCTTTTTCTGAACCGTACGGTTAAGTACCATATCGGCAAGATCCTTGTTGTGGTTGGCCTCCCGCAGCAGGACAAGCCCCTCCTGTCCGATGGTACGCACCAGGCTGTCAGTTATGGCATCCTTCACTGCCATGTAGTCGAGGTATTTGGACCTGATGCTCTTCTGCAGCGAGTCGAGGAAATCGATGACCATATACGATGCGTCAGAGGTATAGCGCTCACCCTGCAGCAGCCTCATTGCAGGCCACGGGTCAATGCCCATCTCACTGCTGAGGTCGTTTATATGGTATGTCAGTTTCCTGATATTGCCCTCATACAGATCGGCATATTCAGGCTTACCGTCTGCAAAGGCACATTCCCTGCTCTTTTTCTTCAGGTCAGGTATCAGGAACGAAGACTCCCAATCGTAGTGACTTATCTTCATCTCGGTGTTGAAGTATGGCTTCATGTACCGGTTGGAGCGGAACTGCTCAACGGCTAAGGCTTCGTACGCCCACCGCGTGGTCATGATGTCACCCAACACGGGAACGTACACCTTACGTGTCAGCGAATTGTGAAGGTCGTCAAACCTGATCATGGCTCCACTGAGCAGCAACTGTGGTACGAGAACAAGCGGTACCAGGATGTAGATGCTGATCACCGATTTCATGCCTGCGGAGATATTGAGCCCCAACATGTTCCCGAAACATGATGTGGTAAAGAGTATAAGCCAGTGTCTCCACATCATCCCCTCCACGTCAAGTATCAGATGTGAAACGACTACATACATGAATGTCTGCACCGCCGAAAGGCCGAAAAGGAATGTGACCTTTGAGAGAAGGTAACTGGACCGGCTGATATTCAGGTATTTTTCACGCTCCAGTATCCTCCTGTCCCTGAATATCTCTTCGGCACTCACCGTCAGGCCGAGAAAGAGAGCCACCACCACACACATGAAGAGGAATACCGGATAACTCTTGTTGTCCGAGAAGTGGTAGACCCCGTCATTCATGTATTTTGAGACATAGGCCAGGATGAAAGCAAGCAGGGGAGGCTCAATCATGTTTATAACCATATACTGCTTGTCAGCGTACTTCCTCAAGAGGTTTCTCTTAAAGAAGGTCTTTACCTGCTTAAACCACTTAGGAATCCGGAAGTTGCTCGCCGGCAAAGGTTTCATCTCAGGCCTGCCGCTCAGCGAGGGTTCCATCTTCTGCCTGTACCGGTGATACCATTCCACCGGAGACACCTGTCTGTCGGTTCCTCGCCTGCCATCATTGTCAACCACCTTTGCCTCCACAATCTCGAGGATCTCATCTGTCTCCACGTTGCCGCAGGTAGGACACTCGCTCTCTGCCGCGTTGGCCTGAGATGTCTCGGTCTTGAAATAGACGATGGCTTCAACGGGGTCGCCGTCATAGACCATGTACCCTCCCCTGTCCATCACCCAGAGCCTGTCAAACATCTTCAGTATGTCAGATGACGGCTGATGGATGATGACGAAGACCAGCTTGCCGTTTATGGCCTGGTCCTTGAGCAGCTCCATGACATTGGTGCTGTCATGGGAGGCGAGCCCGGAGATAGGTTCATCGGCAAACAGGACAGCAGGCTCCCGCATCAGCTCAAGGCCGATGTTCAGCCTTTTCCTCTGTCCCCCGCTTATCTTTTTGTTGAGCGGGTCACCCACCATCAGGTCCTTGATCTCTGTCAGGTCAAGCTGCCTGAGTACCTCCTGTACTGTCTGATGGAGTTTCTCCTCGTCATAATCACCGAAGGTTAGTCTGGCATTGTAATAGAGGTTCTGATAGACCGTCAGTTCCTCGATGAGGAGATCGTCCTGCGGAACGTATCCTATCAGCCCGTTCAGCTTCTCAGGCTCATTGTGAAGGTCATACCCGTTGATATATACCGTGCCTCCCCCTGGCTTCAGCTTTCCGTTAAGGATATTGAGAAGGGTGCTTTTCCCCACGCCGCTGCCGCCCATGATCCCGACAAGGTTTCCGGAGCTGACAGTGAAGCTCATCGGCTGTACGCCGTTATCCGATCCCTTGAAACGGTACTCGATGTTATGGCCCTCAAATACTATCTCCTCGGTAAAGCCGGGGCTGATAAACTTCCTGAATATGGTTGTGTAGTAGAGCGGGGCCATGCCCTGCCCTCTGATATTCACCCCGGGTTCGAGCAGGAAGGGCCGTGAGGGAACCACACTGCGCCCCTTGAAATGGAGAGGCGTTTTTCCCTGGTATTCAAAGAGAAGGTGCCCAGTGCTGGGAGTGTACAGAACATAGATAGTGCCCCTGAGCCCTTTTGCCACCATGTGGTGCCACTCATGGTAGTTGGCAAATTTCGATGCGGCACCACCAATGTTCTCTTCCCCCTCAATGGCCAGGAGACAGTCAGGGGTGATATGGTCAAATTTCATGCCCAGCATGAAGGCCATGGCATTCTTTCTCTCCTTTTCAGGAATATTGAAAGTGCGGGCTACTATCTCGACAATGGAGGACTCCTGGTCCGAGATGGTGCCGTCTTCAAAGACGAATTCCAGAAGCTGAAGAAAAACGATCATCCTCTCCTCAATGAATAGCCCCTTCTTGATCTGGCGGCAGATATTCGTTATCTGGAAGGTGATCAGGGAGTCCTCGTCGGACAGCTCCCCCTCCTCCACTGCACGCAGCTCACGTTCGTAAAAGTGGAGATTGTTCTCATAAAGCTTGAAATACTCCTGCTCAAGCTCATGGTTCAGGTACCTCCGGAGGTAACCACGCAGGATCTTCTTGCCTCTCGAGGTCACCCCGGCAGGGTTTACCGTTGAGATAATGGCAAAAATATGTATCAGTGCATGTAATACTGATTCCCTCATGAGCTGAAAAAAAGACCGCGAGAGTGGTCTGCGGTCTTCAGGTATCTGATTTCGTTTATTTTACCAGCTCTGCCCTCACCGTATTCACGGCTCTCTTCAGCGCCTCAACATCCTCCATTGTAAGGCTGGTACCCAGGCCGCTGTAGATTTCACGTACAGGCTGAACCGCTGCAAGCATCCTCGCAACCTGGGGGTCATCAGAATAGGTGCTGGCCAGCTCCTCGAAGAGTTCAAACGACTTCTTCTGTTCCAGGAGCACTGGCTCAAAACCTGAAAGATGAGCGCCCGATTCGGATACGGCCAATGTGAGATACATACCCTCGACCCAGGCTCCTCCGACCATCAGCAGTGCCAGGTTAGCCTGCCCGGCATCAACCATAATTGAATAAGTACGGTCAAAGGCATCGGTAAGAATGGTTACCAGGGCATCCCGGTTGTCAAAATTGACTTTGATCTCATTATAAAGTGATTCGTCATAGATCTTCGTGAGATTTTGCTCAAGCGTCAGTGTTCGAATTGACGCCAGGTAATCAATGACATCCTGCTGCACATTATAGAGTGTGGCATAACTGAGGTCGGCACCGTAGACACCCATATTGACTGAGCGGCTGTAACTCTCAACATAATTTCCGACATTCTCAGGCGGATTTGTTGCACCAAGGATATAGCCCAGGTCCATGTCCGTGAGATGCTTTATAACTTCGGCTGAAGTCGGCAGAGGATATACATTCTCCTCTATCTGCTGCTCAAGTGCTTCCAGTGCTTCCGGTTCAACCATATTGATCTCCTTCTGCTTCCCGGCTTCACCCCTGTTTTTGCATGCGGAGGAACCGGCAACTGTAAGGATCATAACAGCAACCAGAATTTTCGTGAAAATCTTTTTCATAGGACTCTCTTTTGTAATATGTTTTGATTCGTAAAAATAAAACTTTTACAATTCAGAGTAAACTATATTCAAACAATAATTCCTCAGGGGGCAAAATAGGTGTATAAAGGTTGTTAAACAGCTGCAAAGCTGTTATTGGAGTATGCCTGTCATCCTTTCCTGGCTGTTCAGATACAGGCGGGGGCCCTGTTTTGACATTGCCTGGCATAATCTGGCCATGGTCCGGCTTTGATTTTGCATGTGCAAAATCAGCCGTTTTTATGTAAGTTTGCATCCCGGAGCAATAAACAGAATCCTGATGTGGAACTTTGATGAGGTAGTCAACCGGGAAAACACCAGCTGTATCAAGTACGATTCCAGAGAGGAGGTCTTCGGAAGAGCAGATGTCATACCGATGTGGGTGGCAGACATGGACTTCAGAACACCCCCCTTCATTACTGAGGCTATCGCTGCCAGGCTGCAGCATGAGATTCTGGGTTATTCATACAGGCCGGACTCATATTTTACAGCTCTCATCCGATGGTTAGCCGAACGTCACGGATGGGAGATACGGCGTGAGTGGACAGAGTTCAGTCCGGGAGTGGTGCCGGCACTCAACATGTGCACCCTGGCCTACACTAAGCCCGGCGATGAGATTATCATACAGCCTCCGGTATATGCTCCGTTTCATGCTGCGGTCAACGACCACGGCAGGAAACTTGTGTCAAACAGGCTGATTGAGGAAGATGGAGTGTGGGTTATGGACACGGAAGGATTGCGGAAGCTGATTACACCGGCAACAAGGATGCTGATTCTCTCCAGCCCTCACAACCCTGTGGGAAGAGCATGGAGGAGAGAGGAACTGGAAGAGCTTGTTGATATCTGTCACGAAAAGGGTGTAATAATCCTCTCTGACGAGATTCACTGCGACCTGATGATGCCGGGCTACAGCCATCTGCCCCTGGCCTCTCTCTCGGAAAAGGCAGCATCAATAACGGTCACATGCACGGCACCGAGCAAAACCTTTAACCTTGCGGGACTGTCTACATCAACAATAATAATCCCCGACCCGGCTCTGAGAGAGATATACCATAAGACGCTCGTCGGGCTGCACCTTCACCTCGGAAATATTTTCGGCAACGTGGCTGCTGAGGCAGCCTGGACACACGGCCATGAGTGGGTAGACGCACTTATGAGTTATGTACAGGGGAATGTTGATCTCGTCATGCGTTTCTGCCGCGACCGGCTGCCGCAGATCAGGCCGGTAAAGCCCGAGGCTACCTATATGATATGGCTCGACTGCCGGGAGATGCAACTTGCAGGGAAGGAGTTGCAGCGTTTCTTTGTTGATAAGGCAGGAGTGGGGATGAATGAGGGCTCCACCTTCGGCCCCGGAGGTGAAGGTTTCATGAGAATGAACCTGGCCTGCCCGCGGTCAGTGGTGGAGAAGGCACTGTCACAGATAGAAAATGCAATAAAGAGTTAGCATGAGGGACGATCAGAGAGTTGGTGTCAGGCTTACGCTGGAGGACGGCACCGTTTACCGAGGATGGTCTTTCGGCGCCCCTGTGGCTGCTGCCGGAGAGGTGGTCTTCAACACCGCCATGACAGGATACCCCGAGAGCCTGACAGACCCCTCCTACAGGGGACAGATCCTCTGCCTCACCTATCCGCTGGTGGGCAACTACGGTGCCCCGGGGAAGAATGAGCAGGATGACCTTTTTCTCTTCTATGAATCCTCCGGGGTTCATATCTCTGCCCTGATAGTCTCCGACTACTCCTTTGAATACAGCCACTGGAATGCCATAGAGAGCCTCGACGAGTGGCTGAGGCGGAGCAACGTGCCGGGTGTCTTCGGGATCGACACCCGTGCACTGACAAAACGCATACGCGAGAAGGGAGCCATGCTTGGCAAGGTGGAGCCGGAAGGCACGACGATCGGGTTCTATGACCCCAATAAAGTAAACCTTGTGGCCGAGGTCAGTACTTCTGCGCGCAAGGTATACGGTAATGGCCGGTACCGAATTATGCTGGTAGACTACGGGGTGAAGTATAATATCATACGTAACCTGCTGAAGAGGGATACGACTATCATCAGGGTGCCGTGGGACTACGACTACAGCATTGAAGAGTATGACGGGCTGTTCCTCACCAACGGGCCTGGCGACCCCAAGATGTGCCGCGTGGCCATTGATAACATCAGGCAGTCGCTTGATGATGACAGGCCCATCTTCGGCATCTGCCTGGGCAACCAGCTGATGGCGCTGGCGGCGGGAGCAGACACCTATAAATTGAGGTACGGCCACCGCAGTCACAACCAGCCTGTGCTGATGGTGGGTACAGACAGGGCTTACATCACATCGCAGAATCACGGTTTCGCCGTGAACAACAATACCCTGCCCGCAGGCTGGGAGCCCCTGTTTGTCAATGTCAATGATAACACCAACGAGGGGATGAAGCATATCTCCAAGCCCTTCTTCTCCACCCAGTTCCACCCCGAGGCCTCCGGAGGCCCGACGGACACCGATTTCATGTTTGACCTCTTCATTGATAATATAGATAAGGTATTAGGCAGGAGGCCCGACGGACACCGATTTCATGTTTGACCTCTTCATTGATAATATAGATAAGGTATTAGGCAGTATGGGGCCGGGCGCACAGTCACACAAACTTACCGTCTAGCGGCTATGGTATTGTAGACTCGCAGGCATAAGGAAAACCCCTACATAGTAGACGTTTGGGTATTGTTACACGCGCGTCGCTATCTTTCCCACCCCGTGATTCGGTCATACAGTTCCTGCGGTGAATACCCTTTTACGAACCCCTGCATAATTTCTTCTAGCCGCTTTCTGATGATCTCCTGCCCGACATTTCCTATGCTGCCTGTATGAGTGTAGTCGGCCGTTTTGGGAGCAGCGAATGAACCTGACCCAGTCTTTTTTGCCACCTCACGGTATGCATCCCTGAAAGGAATGCCTTCGCGGACCATCCGGTTTGCCTCCTCAACCGAGAAGATGTCATTATACCGGCCGTCGCTCATTATATCATTCCGGATCACCAGGCCCTCCAGTGCTCCCCGCAGAACCTGCAGAAGCTCCGTTATGCCGTCAAATGCATCAAAGAGCACCGCCTTAAGCTCCTGGTAATCTCTGTTGTATCCCGGGGGCAGCCCGGAGGTTATCAGCGCCACCTCCCCCGGCACGGCCTGCAGCCTGTTACAGCGGGCCCTGATAAGCTCAAACAGGTCGGGGTTCTTCTTCCGGGGCATTATGGAAGACCCTGTTGTAAGATCATCAGAGAGTGAAACAAAGCGATATCCTGGCGACATGAACAGGATCACATCCGAGGCAAACCTGCCTATCGTGTTCGAGGCCGATGCAATAGCGCCTGTCACCTGCCGTTCGGTGCGGCCGCGGCTCATCTGGGCATAGGGTGAAGTGACTATCAGCCTCTGAAAACCCAGCAGTGAGGCTGTCAGCTCCCTGTCAATCGGTAATGATGTGCCATACCCGGCAGCGGTACCCAGCGGCGAAGCATCAGCCAGGGCGGCCGCACCGGACAGCACCTGCAGGTCATCACAGAGGCTCTCTGCATATGATGAAAACCAAAGCCCGAATGATGTGACCATGGCTGCCTGCATGTGCGTGAAGCCCGGCATGACAACCTCCTCATACTGCTCACTGAGATCCAGAAAGTACCCGGCCAGTGCCTTAAGCTCACGTGCCAGAAGGAACGACCGGTGTCTGATATAGAGGTGAAGATCCGTCAGCACCTGGTCATTGCGCGAGCGGCCGGTATGCAGCTTGCCTGCTGCTGCCACAGCTGTCTGACTGCCCGGGTGGCCGGCAGGATGCATGCCACTGGTTTCCTTGCCCGGGTCACTGCCCGGGTGGCCGGCAACCGGTATTCCTGTGATTTCCCTCGCTAATTCCCCGAGACGGATCTCTACCCAGGAGTGGATATCTTCATACTCCTTCCCTATGGAAAAGTCGCTTTGCCCCGCCTCATCCAGGAGCCGGGCCAGGCCGGCAAGAAGATTCTCCTTCTCGCCGGCGGTGATCAGCCCGCACTGCCCCAGCATGATGGCATGGGCCATTGACCCGACTATATCATACGGGGCCAGCCTCGCATCGTAAACCCTGTCGCGATCGCAGGTGAAGCTGATGAGGGAACCCCTCGTAGCGCCTCCCTTATCCCAGAGATACATCGTCAGTAACTTTTTTCCTGGTAGCCTCCATGATGGCATGATGTGCCATGAGACGGATGGCATTTATGCGTATGAACCCCAGGCTGTCGGTCTGGTTGAACCCTCCCTCGATATCCATGCTCGACAACTCCTTATTATATAGTGACGACGGCGACTCGCGGCCTTCGATGATGATGTTTCCCTTGTAAAGGGTCATATGCACCACCCCGTCAATCACCTCCTGGCTCTTGTCCATGGCTGCCTTCAGGAACTCCATCTCTGGGGAGAACCAGAATCCGTTGTAAACCAGCTCGGCAAAGACAGGGGCCAGCATGTTGCGCAGGCGCATCACCTCGCGGTCCATTGCAATGCCCTCAATGTCCTTGTGCGCGGCATAGAGGATGGTTGCACCGGGGGTCTCGTATATGCCCCTGGACTTAATACCAACATACCGGTTTTCGACCATGTCAAGCAGGCCGATACCATTGGTACCCCCAAGCCTGTTCAGGTAGGTGAATAGCTCCAGCGGGTCACTGCAGACGGAGCCATCATCCTTGTTGGTCACGTTGACCGGGATGCCATCCTTGAAGGTTATTGATATATGTGTCTCTTTATCAGGCGCATCCATGGGCATGACCATCTTCTCAAGGATATCCTTGCCGGCGAAGTAGAGCGGATCTTCCAGGATGCCTGCTTCATGGCTGATGTGCATCAGGTTGTCATCCTCACTGTAGGGTTTGGAGATGGAGGCCTTAACCGGGATGCGGTGCCCTGCGGCATACCTGATCATATCCGACCTGCCCTGGAATTGGGAAAGAAACTCCGGGTCCTTCCAGGGTGAAATCACCCTGATGTCAGGCTTGAGTGCATAGTAGGCCAGCTCGAAGCGCACCTGGTCATTCCCCTTGCCGGTTGCACCGTGAGCAACATAATCAGCACCGTACCGGGTTGCTGCTTCTATCTGACCCCTGGCAATCAGAGGCCGGGCCAGGGCAGTGCCGAGGAGATAACGGTCTTCGTAGACCGCATTGGCCTTTACCGCCTGAAATATAAAGTCATTTACAAATTCCCTCTTAAGATCGTCAATGATAACCGATGAGGCACCGATAGCCAGGGCCTTCTCACGCACTGCCTCAAAGTCGTCATTCTGCCCCACGTCGGCCACATAGGCTATGACCTCGTAACCTTTGGTTATTAACCATTTAAGTATCACGGAGGTGTCTAGTCCCCCCGAATATGCCAACATTACTTTTTTCATCTGTGATCGTTTTAAATTTTAATTGTCACAAATCCCTTCCGAAGAGCTGAAGAATCATACTCCCCGGCATGCCCCTGTGACATCAGGACATGAAGAGCGAAAATCGTGGTTTTATCTAATCCCTCTTTAACCCTGTTTCAACCAAATATTGTCTTGAGACACTCTTCAACCGCCTCGTTGCTTACACCGTCGCGCGGGACAAGCAGGATGGTGTCATCGCCGGCGATGGTGCCGGCTATCTCGTAACGGCCTGCCCTGTCGATTTTGATGGCAACTGCCGGGGCAAATCCCGGAGGAGTCTTTATGATGAGCATCCCCCTGGCCCATGTCATACCGGTTATCGCTTCCGTCTCGCGTCCCGGGACCAGTTCATCCGGTTCAACCCTCCGCTGCGGAAGCAGGTAACGATATCCCCCCCTGCCGTCGAAGCCCCTGCTTATGCCCATCTGCCTCAGATCGCGGGAGAGTGTCGCCTGCGTACACTTCATCCCTGTGCCCTCCATAAGCATGAGCAGCTCCTCCTGTGAGGTGATGGCATTCTCTCCTACCAGTCTCTCAATGAGAAGCAGCCTTTGTTCTCTCTTCATGCTGAATATTTATTCATTTATGATGCAAATTTATACATTTTTCTTAATTGCAACTATTCAAGCTGCAAAAAGTTGTATTTTTACTGCCAAACGGGCATAATGAAAGAAGAGATAAGAAAGGTGCTGCTGCTGGGCTCAGGGGCTCTCAAGATAGGTGAGGCAGGTGAATTCGACTACTCCGGGTCACAGGCGCTGAAGGCCCTGCGTGAGGAAGGAATTTTCACGGCGCTCATCAACCCGAACATTGCCACCGTCCAGACCTCGGAAAAGATTGCTGACAAGATTTATTTTCTGCCTGTCACTCCCAAATTTGTCGAACGTGTCATTGAGCGGGAGAAGCCTGACGGCATACTGTTGTCGTTCGGCGGACAGACGGCTCTCAACTGCGGCACTGCCCTGTTTCGCAGCGGTGTTCTGGAAAAGCACGGTGTGAAGGTACTCGGCACTCCTGTTGAGGCGATCATGAACACTGAGGACCGCGAGCTCTTCGTCAGGAAACTTGATGAGATAAATGTCAGGACACCGCGCAGCATTGCGGTAACCACTGTCGGCGACGCCCTTGATGCTGCCGGCAGGCTGGGTTTCCCTGTCATCATACGTGCGGCATACACCCTTGGCGGACAGGGCAGCGGTTTCTGCTCAGACAGTGACGAACTCGGGAGCATGGCCGCACGCGCTTTTGCCTATTCGGGGCAGATACTGGTTGAGGAGTCTCTCAAGGGATGGAAGGAGGTTGAGTATGAGGTGGTGCGTGACCGGTATGACAACTGCATCACCGTCTGCAACATGGAGAACTTCGACCCGCTGGGGATACACACCGGCGAGAGCATCGTGGTGGCTCCCTCGCAGACGCTCACCAACAGCGAGTATCACAAGCTCAGGGAGCTCTCCATAAAGATCATACGGCACGTGGGCATCATCGGCGAATGCAACGTGCAATACGCTCTCGATCCTAACTCCGAAGACTACCGTGTCATTGAGGTCAACGCCCGTCTCTCGCGCTCCAGCGCACTGGCATCCAAGGCGACGGGCTATCCCCTGGCGTTTGTGGCAGCGAAGCTGGCTCTGGGTTACGGCCTGCACCAGCTGAAGAACTCTGTCACGAAGACGACCACGGCATGTTTTGAGCCGGCCCTCGACTATATTGTATGCAAGATCCCGCGCTGGGACCTGAATAAGTTCCAGGGTGTGGCCCACGAGATAGGCAGCAGCATGAAGAGCGTGGGTGAGATCATGGCCATAGGACGTACCTTCGAGGAGGCGATACAAAAAGGTCTGCGTATGACAGGACTGGGTATGCACGGTTTTGTCAGCAACCGAAATGTCAGCTTCAGCGATATTGAGAAGGAGCTATCTGAACCCACTGACATGCGTATCTTCTCCATTGCCGGAGCACTTGAGCAGGGGTTTGATGTGGACAGAATATATGAGCTTACGAAGATCGACCGCTGGTTTCTCTACAAGCTTCAGAACATAAGCAACATCAGGAAACAGCTTGAAGCATATGACTCCCTGGAGAGCCTGCCTGACAGGTTGCTCCTTCATGCCAAAATAAACGGCTTCAGCGATTTCCAGATTGCGAGGCATGTCATGAGGCCTGATAACCGCACTATCAGTGATGCTATGCTGAGCGTGCGCCGCCACCGCAAGAGCAAAGGTATCGTGCCCTATGTCAAGCAGATAGACACCCTGGCCGCCGAGTACCCGGCAGTGACCAACTACCTCTACCTCACCTACAGCGGTATTGAGCACGACATATGGTATGAGAACGACAAACGGTCAGTGATAGTGCTTGGGTCGGGAGCATACCGTATAGGATCAAGCGTCGAGTTCGACTGGTGTTCGGTCAATGCCATCAACACTATAAGGCGCGCGGGACTGCGCGGTGTGATGATCAACTATAATCCCGAGACCGTCAGCACCGACTATGACATGTGCGACCGCCTCTATTTCGACGAGCTGTCTTTTGAGCGGGTGATGGATATCATAGACCTCGAGACCCCGCGGGGGGTGATACTGTCCATGGGCGGGCAGATACCCAACAACCTGGCTATGCGGCTGCACCGGCAGGGAGTGCCTATTCTCGGCACACCCCCGGAGTCGATTGACAGGGCGGAGGACAGGCACAAGTTTTCATCAATGTGTGACATGCTGGAAGTAGACCAGCCCCGGTGGAAGGAGCTACGCACCTTTGATGAGATAGACAGCTTTATTGAGGAGATAGGTTTTCCGGTGCTGATACGCCCATCGTATGTGCTTTCCGGGGCAGCCATGAACGTCGTCTCCAACCGATCCGAGCTGGTCCATTTCCTGGAGCTGGCTGTCAGTGTCTCCAAGGAGCACCCTGTGGTGGTGTCAGAGTTCATCGAGTACGCCAAGGAGATAGAAATTGATGCTGTTGCCTCGGGTGGCGAGATCATTGCCTACGCCATCAGCGAGCATGTTGAGTATGCAGGTGTCCATTCGGGTGACGCCACCATTGTCTTTCCTCCCCAGAAGATCTACTTTGAGACGGTCAGACGGATAAAAAGGATATCGAGAAAGATAGCCAGCGAGCTAAACATCACAGGTCCGTTCAACATCCAGTTCCTTGCGCGCGAGAACGATATCAAGGTCATTGAGTGCAACCTGCGCGCCAGCCGGAGCATGCCTTTTGTATCAAAGGTGCTGAAAACAAATCTCATAGAGCTGGCCACAAAGGTGATGCTCGGAGTGCACTGGGATAAGCCCCACAAGTCGGTATTCGACCTTGACTATGTGGGTGTAAAGGCATCTCAGTTCAGCTTCTCGCGACTGGCCAGGGCCGACCCCGTGCTGGGCGTTGACATGGCCTCCACCGGTGAGGTGGGTTGTATCGGCGACAGCTTTTTCGAGGCGCTGCTGAAAGCGATGTATTCAGTGGGTTACCGTATGCCCGAAAAGGCTGTACTGATCTCTTCGGGGCCGGCCAAGGCGAAAGCCGACCTGCTGGAGGCTACACGGCTGTTACGAGACCGGGGTTACAGGCTCTATGCCACCCGCGGCACACAGCAGTTTCTTGCCAACGCGGATGTGGAGGCCGAGGTGGCGTTCTGGCCTGATGAGAAGGATTCGCCCAACACCGTTGAGCTGATACGGCAGAGAGTGGTTGACCTGGTGATAAACATCCCCAAGGATCTGTCGGCCACCGAGCTGAACAACGACTACCAGATCCGGCGCAGTGCGATTGATTACAACATACCGCTGATTACCAATGCACGCCTGGCATCAGCCTTTATCCATGCCTTCTGCAGCCTCGACGAGAAAGAGATAGAGATAAAGGCGTGGGATGAGTATTGATCAGTCGGCCACCTGTGCCAATGGCTACGGCGGCTGGAAGTAGTCTTCAATCGGCGACCTGCGCCAATGGCTACGGCGGCTGGAAGTAGTCGGCAAAAGGCTGTAGGCCTGCCCTGATAGCCAGCAGGAATTTAAAAGAAAATAATATGTGGTGGCTGACAATACCGGTGATAATATATTTTGCAGGCATATTATACCTGTGGCTGATACTCCGCTGCCACTCAAAAGGTGGTATGCCTAATGACGGGGGCCTTACCGGGGTTACCGGAGCGGTTTCCACGCCCGGCGGGCAGGAGCAAGCCAGCCTGCTGTCAGAAAACCGCACCGGGATTACTTCGGCTATTGCCGCTCCTGGTGATGAGGAGTACCCAACTCCCTTGCCGGAACCTTATATAAGGGTTACAGTGGTTGTTGCCGTGCGGAATGAGGAACGTAACGTAACCACCCTGCTTGATAGCCTGGTGCGGCAGGATTACCCCGGGGATCTTTTGGAGATTATTATCGTCAATGACAACTCCACCGACCGTACGCCGGTTGCGGTCAGCGAGTTCATGGAGGCGCACAGGGAGCCGTCAGGCTTCAGCATGCGGCTTCTCTTCAACCCCTCTCCAGGAAAGAAGCGGGCTATCCGCCTGGGGGTAAGTCGCTCAGCGGGAGAGCTGATACTTACCACCGATGCTGACTGCACTGTAGGTCCGGGGTGGGTCAGGGCACATGTCTCGGAGTACGAAGGAGGCCGGAATGGCAATCTGGTTACACATATCTTCTCCGGACACGGGGAGGGTTCAGTTGCTGCCAGCAGCCAACCATCCATGGTGCTTGCTCCTGTTGTACAAAGGGCTGGCCGGGGATTCTGGTCGCGTTTCGGTGTTTATGAGTTCTCGGCGTTGCAGTCGGTCACGGAGGCGACGGCACTGGCGGGTCACCCTGTGATGTGCAATGCCGCCAACATGTCATTTGCAAAGGAGGTATATCTCCGCCACGCCGGCGAGATGCGTGATGACCTTCCCTCGGGCGATGATATCTTCCTGCTGCATGCCGTCAGGCGTGGCGGGGGCACCGTTGGTTTCGCCGGCAGCAGTGCGGCGGCGGTGGAGACCGCTGCCGCGGTCACGGCTGCGGCGCTGTTACGTCAGCGTGCCCGCTGGGCCTCCAAAGGCTGGTACTACCGCGATCCTGCCACCCTCACCCTTGCCGCAGCCACGGCGGCGTGCAACGCCGCCGTCACCGCCGCCGCAGTGGGTGCAGCAATATCATCACAATACCTTCCGCTGTTGGTGGCCCTCTACGCCATACGGACAGTGCCTGACTACCTGATCATCACCCGGAATATTAAAAAGAGCGGTGGAAGAATCCCGCTCGTGCCGTTCGTGCTTTCTGAAATTATCTATCCCTTCTGGTTTATGACGGTGGCAGTGATCAGCCTGTTCCCCCCGGCGCGAAGGTTCGGGACAAGATAGTTGGCTCTCATCCCATATCTGCAATACCATAACGTCTACGACGTATGGATTCCCATATTTCACCTGATCTGCAATACTATAACGCCCCGATACGTTTCCCGGCTATCGGGACGGGCGCAAGCGGCCGAGTGCCCTAGTTCCCCTCCGCCAGCACCTTGATACGCACCAGCCTTATCTCCTCCTCCTCAAACTCCCCGGCAAGATCCCTGATGGCCTCCTCAAGCGACCCGCTCTCAGCCTCCTCCATGAAATAGGAATAGATATCCTGCTGACGATCGTCGTCAATCACATCATTTATATAATAGTCTATGCTGAGCTTGGTACCCGAACTCACGATAGCCTCTATCTCCGACAGCAGATCATCGTACTCGATGCCCTTGGCATCGGCTATGTCCTCGAAAGGCATCTTGCGGTCGATGCTCTGGATGATGTAGACCTTTAGTCCCGACTTGTTGACCACCGACCTGACTATCATATCCTGCGGCCTGATGATCTCCTTCTCCGCAACATAGCTCTTGATAACCTCCACCACCTCCCTGCCGTACCTCTGTGCCTTGCCGGCTCCGATGCCGGTGATATTCTGCAGCTCCTCGATGGTTATCGGATACTGTATGGCCATCTCCTCCAGCGAGGGATCCTGGAATATGTTGTACGGAGGCTGGTTGGCCTGTTTTGATATCTTCTTCCTCAGATCCTTGAGGATACTAAGCAGCTCCTCATCTGCTGCCGCAGTGCGTGCTCCAAAAGAAGCCTCTTCATCATCGGAGTCGGTATAGTCGTGATCCTCATTCAGCATGAAGGGCTGTGGTTTCTCAAGGAACTCGTGTCCTTTGGGCGTCAGCCCAAGCAGCCCGTAGTTCTCAATATCCTTTGTCAGCAGCTTGTTGATAAGCGCCTGCCTGATCACCATATTCCAGAAACGCTCATCCTTCTCCTGGTCTATGCCGAAGGTCTCAAGCTTGTGGTGCTTATACGACTTTATTGCCGAGTTCATCGTTCCTGCAAGGATCTTGGCTATATGATCAGCCTTGTGTTTCTCCTTCACTGCCAGCACAGTCTCAAGCATGCTCACCACATAATCCTGTCCCTCAAACTGCGTCTTGGGATGGAGACAGTTATCACACGCCTCACAGTTGTCCTGATCATACTCCTCACCGAAATAGTGCAGAAGTATGCGGCGGCGGCAGGTTGACGACTCGGCATACGATACCGTTTCAAGCAGCAGCTGCTTTCCTATCTCCTGTTCGGCAATGGGCTTGCCCTGCATGAACTTCTCAAGCTTGACGATGTCGTCATAGCTGTAATAGGATATGCACCTCCCCTCTCCGCCGTCGCGGCCTGCGCGACCCGTTTCCTGGTAATAGCCCTCCAGGCTCTTGGGCATGTCAAAGTGAATGACATATCTCACATCAGGCTTGTCTATGCCCATGCCGAAGGCGATGGTTGCCACTATCACGTCAACATCCTCCATCAGGAACCTGTCCTGATTCCGGGTACGCGTCACAGAATCCATCCCGGCATGATAGGCCAGGGCCTTGATGTCATTCACCTTCAGGGTCTCGGCCAGCTCTTCCACCTTCTTGCGGCTGAGGCAGTAGATGATACCCGACTTGCCGGGGTTGTTCTTTATATAGCGTATTATCTCCCTGGTGGCATCCTGTTTGGGCTTGACCTCATAATAGAGGTTGGGCCTGTTGAACGACGATTTGAACACCTCCGCATTGCTGATGCCGAGGTTCTTCAGTATATCATGCTGCACCTTGGGGGTGGCCGTGGCGGTGAGGGCAATGATTGGTGCCCGGGAAATGGTGTCTATGATGGGGCGGATGCGCCTGTACTCAGGCCTGAAGTCGTGCCCCCACTCTGATATGCAGTGAGCCTCATCAACAGCATAAAAAGATACTTTCACGCTCTTAAGGAAGTCGATGTTCTCCTCCTTGGTGAGTGACTCCGGAGCCACATAGAGAAGCTTGGTGAGGCCCTGTGCCACATCCTTTCTTACCTGTGCGATAGCCGTCTTGCTCAGCGACGAGTTGAGAAAGTGTGCCACATCATCGGTGGTATTGAAGTTGCGCATGGCATCAACCTGGTTCTTCATCAGGGCTATCAGCGGTGATATCACCACCGCGGTGCCCTCCATCATGACAGCAGGCAGCTGATAGCAGAGCGACTTCCCTCCACCGGTGGGCATGAGCACAAAAGTGTCATTGCCGTCAAGGACGCTCCTGATGATCGGCTGCTGGTTACCTTTGAAGTTGTCAAAGCCGAAATAACGCTTCAGATAATCGTGAATGGAAGCATCAGCATACATAGTTTTCTCCCTCTTCCCCCTTAATTGAACATATATTAAACATACAACAAGTTATAAAATATAATAAGACCGGTATGATACCCTTAACTCAAATTTAATCTATTTTAACCAACATTTCAACATTATTTTTCATATCTGCTCTCTTTTCTCATTTTCCCCTGCTTAGTGCGGGTATTGTTTTGATCCGTTAGATTTGCCATCTTTACACGCTTTATTGTGAGACCTCTCTGATGGCCGCAAAAGACAGCAAGAACAAGAAAACAGATGGTGAGATGACCTTTCTGCAGCACCTCGAGGAGCTCAGGTGGCATATCATTAAGTCACTCGGAGCCATTGTTGTCGGTGGGGTAGTCGCATTTATCTTCAAGGACTTCCTCTTTGACAAGGTCATACTTGCTCCCAACAGTCCCGGCTTCATCACCAACAGGCTGCTCTGCAGCTTTGCCGATGCTGTCAACGCCCCGGTACTCTGCATCAACCAGAACCCCGTAGAGCTGATAAACATCAAGCTGTCGGGGCAGTTCACCACCCACCTGAACATCTCCATCGTTGCCGGGCTGATCATGGCCTTCCCCTACATCTTCCGGGAGTTCTGGTCATTCTTCAAACCGGCCCTCTATGAGAAGGAGAGGAAGTATGCAAGGGGGGCAGTATCAACAGCCTCACTCCTATTCCTTACGGGAATTCTCTTCGGATATTATATCATCACTCCGCTTTCCATCAACTTTCTCGGGTCATACCGGGTCAGCGACCTGGTGGACAACCAGATAAACATTACCTCCTATATCGGGTCGGTCACCTCTGTGGCTCTGTCGGCAGGCATCATCTTCGAGCTTCCGATCGTGGTCTTCTTCCTTGCCCGTATAGGCGTCGTCACCCCGGAGTTCATGCGCAAGTACAGGAGACACTCGATTGTCGTCGTGCTGATCCTGGCTGCAGTGATCACACCACCCGACATCTTCAGCCTGATACTAGTGGTAATCCCTTTGATCTTGTTGTATGAAGTGAGTATCTTTATTGCCGCGAGGGTCATCAGGAAACGTGCCGAGGATGATGCGGCCGAGGCGGCAGATGAGGCCTCCGCAGATAGTGAAAAAACATGAGACCGGCATGAGCACGGGAACAGATTGTGAATTGAACAAAGAATTTCGTGCCGGGTCCGTCAGATCAATGAAATATATATTTACACAAAAATGAAACTCCACACCACAGACCTTGTTAAGCGATACAAGACCCGTACGGTTGTCAACGAGGTCTCGGTAGCGGTGGAACAGGGTGAGATAGTAGGCCTTCTGGGCCCCAACGGAGCCGGCAAGACCACCACCTTCTACATGATCGTGGGTCTCATCAGGCCCAACAACGGGAAGATCTGGCTTGACAATACAGAGATCACCGGCTTCCCGATGTACAGGCGTTCACGGATGGGCATAGGTTACCTGGCCCAGGAGGCCTCCATCTTCAGGAAGCTGAGTGTCGAGGACAACCTGATGGCTGTCATGGAGCTGTCTGATATGAGCCGTGAGGAGCGCCGTGAACGCCAGGAGTCGCTCCTGGAGGAGTTCGGCCTCACCCGCATACGCAAGAGCCTGGGCATCCAGCTCTCCGGCGGGGAGCGCCGGCGTACAGAGATAGCCCGCGCCCTGGCCCTCAAACCCAACTTCATCCTTCTCGATGAACCCTTCGCCGGCGTTGACCCTATAGCCGTGGAGGACATACAGATGATCGTCTCACACCTGAAAGACAAGAACATAGGCATCCTGATCACCGATCACAACGTGCATGAGACCCTCTCCATCACTGACCGTGCCTACCTCCTCTTCGAGGGGAAGATACTCAAGCAGGGAACGGCATCACAGCTGGCTGATGATGAGCAGGTAAGAGATGTCTATCTTGGCAAGAATTTCGAACTCAGGCGGTAAATTCCATACCCACTTTCAGAAATCAGGAAATTTTACTAATTTTGCGCCACAAATTGCGGATGTGTCGTAATTGGTAGCCGAGCAAGACTTAGGATCTTGTGCCTCAGGGCGTGGGGGTTCGAGTCCCTTCATCCGCACCAGAATGCTGAACCGCACTGTCGATCCGCCGAAAGGCGAACAGAAAGGCGGTTTTTTAAATGGATTGCAAACTTACATAATATGAATATCACCAGAGAAAACATTGATCAGCTGAATGCACAGGTCAGGATTGATATTACCAAAGACGACTATCAGGAGAAGGTCGACAAGAAACTCAGGGAATACCGCAGGACAGCCTCTCTCAAAGGCTTCCGGCCGGGCCACGCCCCGCTGACATTGATAAAGAAGATGTACGGCACCGGCGTTCTCGTTGATGAGATAAACAGCATCGTCTCGGAGAGTCTCTCCGAATTCATCAAGAGCGAAAACCTGGATATCCTGGGTGACCCGATTCCAAAGGACGACGGTCATACCTTTGACCCGGAGAACTCCGAAGAGTTCACCTTCACCTTCGAGCTGGGACTGGCGCCTACATTTGAGCTGGAGCTATCAGAAAAAAACAAGCTCACCCGTTACCTGATTGAACCTGATGCAAAGATGGTGGCCGACTATGTCGACAACTATGCACGGCGCCACGGAGAGTTTGTCACATCTGAGATATCAGAGGAGAAGGATATGCTCAGGGGTTCGGTGACATCGGCCGACGGCACCCTGACAAATGACGATGCCACACTCTCGGTTGAGATGATAAAGGATGAGTCCATCAAAAAGGAGTTCCTGGGCAAGGCGGCCGGTGACAACATCACCTTCAGCATTCGCGAAGCCCTGCCCAACGACTACGAGATTGCCGGGCTGCTCAAGATCCAAAAGGATGAGGCAAAGGATATCAGCGGTGATTTCACCTTCTCCGTCAGGGAGGTGTCGCGCTTCAGGCCGGCCGAAAATGACCAGAATCTCTGGGATAAAGTCTACGGTGAAGGCGCCGTTGCCAGCGCTGCGGAGTTCGAGGCCAGGGTTACCGATGAGATAAGAGGATACTTCAGCCGTGAAACTGAATTCAAGCTCAGAACGGATGCCCGTGATACAATACTGAAGAAGACCGAATTCGACCTTCCCGATGAGTTTCTCAAGAAATGGCTGGTAAGAGCCAATGAGAAAACCACCGCAGAGGATATTGAGAAGGACTACGGTCATTTCCGTGATGACCTCCGCTGGCAGCTGATAAAAAACCGCATTGCAAAGGAGAATGACCTGAAGATCACGGACGAGGAGATACTGGCGGAGGCCAAGGAGTTCACCAGGGCACAGTTCTCACAGTATGGTCTCTATTATGCAACCGATGAACAGGTTACATCATTTGCCAAAGACATGCTGCGCAAGGAGGATGAAGCCCGCCGCCTGGCCGAAAAGGTGCTGGACACTCGGGTACTGGACATCGTTATCGACTCCATGAAGGTAGACGACAGGAAGGTCTCGGCCGAGGAGTTCAACAAGCTCTTCGAGGCAAAATGAAACCTTCAGCACTATAATTTCGTATATTTGCAACTTAAACCAATTCATAAATCATGTCAGATATCAAAGATTTCAGTAAATATGCTGCTTCCCGTTTCGGCATCAGCAGCCTCACCATGCAGCAATACATCTCAGCCAGCAACGGCTACATCTCTCCGACGATCATAGAGGAGCGCCAGCTGAATGTGGCATCCATGGATGTCTTTTCCCGCCTGATGATGGACCGGATAATTTTCCTCGGTCTGCCTATAGATGACTATGTGGCTAACATCATCCAGGCGCAGTTGCTCTACCTTGATTCATCGGATCCCACAAAGGATATCCAGATCTATCTTAACACCCCCGGCGGAGCAGTCCATGCAGGAATGGGTATCTATGACACAATGCAGTACATCTCGGCCGACATAGCCACCATCTGCACAGGCATGGCTGCCTCCATGGGGGCTGTCCTGCTCACTGCAGGCGCCAGGGGCAAGAGATCCGCCCTCAAGCACTCGCGCATCATGATTCACCAGCCAATGGGAGGCGCCGAGGGCCAGGCCTCTGATATAGAGATCGTTGTAAGGGAGATCCTGAAAATCAAAAGGGAACTTTACGAAGTCATAGCCCTGCATACAGGCCAGAAACTTGAGCAGGTAGAGAAGGATGCTGACCGTGACCACTGGATGACGGCCACAGAAGCAAAAGAGTACGGCATGATAGACGAGGTGCTCACAAAGACTACCAGGTAACGCGGCACTGATGGATAAATGTTCATTCTGCGGACGCACAAAGAAAGAGGCAAACCTTCTCATTGCAGGTCTTGAAGGCCATATCTGTGACAACTGTATTGAGCAGGCTCACAACATCCTTCAGGAAGAGATGGGAAATAAGTCGAACTTCAGCCTCGACAGTATCAAGCTTCGCAAACCCGGTGAGATCAAGAGTTTTCTGGACCAGTATGTTATAGGGCAGGACAGGGCGAAGAAGATCCTTTCCGTAGCTGTCTACAACCATTACAAGAGGCTGATGCAGAAGCACGAAAACGATGATGTGGAGATCGAAAAGTCAAACATCATCCTTGTGGGAGAGACCGGTACCGGCAAGACGCTGCTGGCACGGACCATAGCCCGCATGCTGCATGTCCCCTTCACCATCGTTGATGCCACCGTGCTTACCGAGGCCGGATACGTGGGGGAGGATATTGAGAGCCTGCTGACAAGGCTATTGCAGAGTGCCGATTACGACGTCAAGGCCGCGGAGAAGGGTATCGTCTTTATTGATGAGCTTGACAAGATAGCCCGCAAGGGTGACAATCCCTCCATAACGCGCGATGTGTCGGGCGAGGGTGTACAGCAGGGACTGCTTAAGCTGCTTGAGGGCTCGGTGGTCAATGTGCCGCCCCAGGGAGGCAGGAAGCATCCCGAGCAGAAGATGATACCTGTCGACACCAAAAACATACTTTTCATTTGCGGAGGAGCTTTTGAGGGTATTGAGAAGAAGATTGCCCACAGGCTCAATACCGCTGTTGTCGGTTATAACGCCAGCCGCAGTCGTGATCACTATGACAAGGACGATCTGTTGAAATACATTGCGCCGCAGGATCTGCGGGCTTACGGCCTCATTCCGGAAATAATCGGCAGGCTGCCGGTATTGACGCACCTCTCACCCCTTGACCGCAAGGCACTGAGAGCCATCCTGACTGAACCGAAGAATTCGATCACCAAACAGTATATCAAGCTGCTGGCTATGGACGGCATTGAGCTGACCTTCACCACCGAGGCACTTGATTATATTGTCGACAAGGCGGTTGAATTCAAACTAGGCGCCAGGGGCCTGCGTGCGATATGTGAGGCCATCATGATCGACGCCATGTTCGAACTCCCCTCAGGTGATGTGAAGGAGTTCACCGTCAACCCCGACTATGCCGCACGGAAGCTGGAGAGGGTCGACATGCAGGTATTGAAGGCATCATAAAAAAATTTATCCCGTCAGCCCGGAGGCAAGGCGGGATAAATGACTTTCCGCAAGGCCCTTCCGGGCCACCTGTGATCTTACAATGAAAAATTATACTTGGGATGCCTGAAACGGAGGGTTATCTCGCGTGTGTCATCACCCCTTGAGAGCGTTGCGTAGGCGTCACACTCACCGGCGCCGTAGTCAAGCACGAACGGTTCTACCCCTTCAATGCTGAAGGTAACCGAGCCTCCCACCAGAAACCTGCAGGCAGCATACCACTCCAAAGCGCTGGTAATAGTGTGGGTATATACCTGTCCGTCAAGATTGGTGCCAGTAGCCACACCGGTGATAAGGCACCTGTCGTCCCACGGATTCCAGGTCTCATAACCTGCAATGTATTCTCTCTCACGCACAAACTCACGCGTGATGGTCTTCTGATCGGCAAAGGTGATCTTGCCTCCGGAGAGAGCCACCGAGAAGACTGCGTTCTGATTGCTGTTCGCACCGAGGTTTGTTACTGCCATGGTTCCTTCAACCATGGCACCGTTGACAGCGTACTCCTCAAAGGTGAGAGATCTCACCGAACCGACCTCACGTCGCGGGGCAGAGAGCGTGACAATGATCTTACCGCTGCGAATCACATCATTCAATCCCGTACAGTCTGTACCATAGTCTATTACGATGTTGCGCGGCCAGAAATCCTGGCTGGGGGAGGTTACAGTTATTAAAGGACAGCTGTCGAGCACGGTTGCTGACTTGGTCGCTGTCTCAGCCACGAGGGTGGCTATTTCAAGTGATGCAAAGGCATCATCAAAAAGGGCCTCGGAGAGGGCAGCATCATCAGCTGCCTCAATGCTGACGGCCTCCAGCGGCTCAGATTTCTGACATGAAGAAACCATGATTCCCGCCAGGATAATAATCAGGATAATTGACTTTCTTTTCATAACCGGAATTTTTAATTGTTAATCGGGTGTCTGTTTTGATGAGATGATAACAGACACTCAGGGTTTAACGTCCGGATGAAAAAAAAGTTACATCAGCCGCAGGTAAGTGGCGTATGTGAAGCTGAGGGCCTCAGTATCTTCCGCAATATAATCTTCTTTCTCTGACAGATACCACTCGCCGGGATCAATAGCCGGGAAGAAGGTATCTGCGATGAACTCCCTGTCAATATGTGTCACCATCAGCCTGTCAGCGAGCGGCATGAACTGCCTGTAAACTGATCCTCCGCCCATGATGAAGATCTCTTTTCCCGGCTCACAGAAGCCAAGGGCCTCATCTATCGAACGTGCCGTGAGGGCGCAGTCGAAACAGTCAAGCTCATTGTCTGTGAGTACGATGTTCTGCCTCCCCGGCAGGGGTCTGAGGGGAAGCGACTCCCATGTCTTCTTGCCCATTATGAGGCAGTGGCCCATGGTGATCTGCTTGAATCTCTGAAGGTCACCGGGGATGTGAGCCAGCAGGTTGTTATTGTATCCTATACCGTAATTACGGTCAACAGCAACTATTATCGTGATCATCTCATACGGATATTTCGCCTTTAATGGCAGGGTGGGGATCATAGCCCGTGAGGGTGAAATCTTCATATCTGAATGAGAGTATATCCCTCACCCCGCTCTTAAGAGTCATCACCGGAAGAGGACGGGGCTCACGTGTCAGCTGCAGCCTGACCTGGTCAGTATGGTTGAGGTATATATGTGCATCACCCAGGGTGTGGATGAATTCGCCGGGCCTGTACCCCGTCACCTGTGCCATCATCATCGTCAGCAGCGAGTAGGAGGCGATATTGAAAGGCACTCCGAGGAAGATGTCGGCGCTGCGCTGGTAGAGCTGGCATGAGAGCCTGTCACCGGCGACATAGAACTGGAACAGGATATGACATGGCGGCAGGGCCATCTTCTCCAGCTCCCCCACGTTCCATGCAGAGACGATGTGCCTGCGCGAATCGGGATTTTCCTTCAGGGAGATGACTACGGCACTTATCTGGTCAATGGTTCCCCCTCCGGCTACTGGCCATGAGCGCCACTGAGAGCCATATACAGGGCCCAGGTTGCCGTCCGCGTCAGCCCACTCGTTCCAGATTCTCACCCCGTTCTCCTGCAGGTAACCGACGTTTGTGCTGCCACTGAGGAACCACAGCAGCTCATGGATGATCGACTTCAGGTGCAGTTTCTTGGTTGTCATCAGCGGAAACCGCTCCGAGAGGTCAAATCGCATCTGGTATCCGAAGGTACTCAGTGTACCGGTGCCGGTGCGGTCTCTCTTCTTGATGCCATGTGTCATGACATGGCTCAGCAGGTTAAGATATTGTTGCATGAACTACTACTCCTTCTCCTTCCTCCTGGTAAGCTCATCACGTATAGCTGCTGCCTGTTCATAGTCCTCGCGGCTGACGGCTTCGGTAAGCATGCCCCTGAGCTCTTCGACAGTGAATTCACTGTATTCGTTAGGGGGTGCAGGGCTCTGTCTGGCCGCCTTCCCGCCCGCTTTCATCTTCTCCTCCTCCTCGCTGGTGGCGCTCATAACTATTCCTGCCTCGTTGAGTATCTGCGGTTCAATGAATATGGGGCATTCAAACCTCAGCGCCAGCGCCACGGCATCGGATGTTCGCGAGTCAATGCTGAACCGCCTTTCGCCGTCAGTGCAGACAATCTCCGAATAGAAGATTCCCTCGCGGAGCTTGTTGATGAGCACCTGCTCCACGGTGACGCCACATGCCAGGGCAAAACTCCTGAACAGATCATGCGTCAGGGGCCTCGGCGGCTCCAGGTTCTCAAGCTTTATGACTATTGCCTGAGCCTCAAACCCTCCTATGATGATCGGTATCCGCCTCTCACCGTTCTCTTCCGCCAATATAAGTGCATAGGCTCCCGACTGTGTCTGACTGTAAGAGATGCCTATGACCTTCAGACGAATAAGCTTGTTCTGCATAGTTTACCAGATTTTCTGCCTGACAGGCCGTTATGACAAATATATTATAATATGATTCTTTATCAGCCCGGGCTGTCATTTTTTTATCCACAGTCTGGTGGTGATAAATTAATCGCCCCGGTTTGCACATTAGTTAATTTTTATATCTTTGCAGTCCGAAAAAGAGAGATCCGGCGGGGCCCGCAGAAGTGTCATGCACAGAGGAGCATGTCCGCCTCACGGAGTAACATAAGATAGATTGAAAATGTATGCAATCGTTGAAATTGCCGGTCAGCAGTTCAAGGTAGAAGAGGGAAGGAAGATCTTCGTTCACCGTCTTGAGGCAGATGAAGGTGATAATATTGAATTTGAAAAGGTCCTTTTGCTTGACAGCGACGGAGCTGTTACCATTGGTGCGCCGGTTATTGACAACACCGTTGTGGAGGGCAGGGTCCTTGCTCACCCCAGGGGTGACAAGGTTATCATCTTCAAGAAGAAGAGGAGAAAAGGCTACCAGAAAAGAAACGGGCACCGGCAGGATTTCACCGAGGTGGAGATACTGAGGATCGGAGCTCCGTCAGGAACGAAGAAGCAGGCTGCTCCGAAGGCTGAGAAGAAGGAGGCTGAAGCCCCCGTCGCCGAAGAGATGAAAGCTGAAGCAAAGAGCGAGGTAAAGGAAGAGGTGAAAGCTGAAGCAAAGAGCGAGGTAAAGAAGGCTCCTGCAAAGAAGCCGGCTGCAAAAAAGGAGACTGCAGAGAAGAAGGCCCCCGCCGCAGAAAAGAAGGCTCCGGCAGTGAAGAAAGCTCCGGCAGTGAAGAAGGCTCCGGCAGTGAAGAAGGCTCCGGCAGTGAAGAAAGCTCCGGCTAACAGCGCCGGCAAAAAGGAGAAGGAATAAACGACAAACAGTAAAAACATCAGGATATGGCACACAAGAAAGGTGTAGGCAGTTCACGCAACGGCCGCGATTCAGAAAGCAAAAGGCTTGGTGTCAAGCTCTTCGGAGGACAGGAAGTCAAGGCAGGAAGTATAATCGTGCGGCAGCGCGGCACGAGGCACAATGCCGGTGAGAACGTTGGCATCGGCAGAGACCACACTCTCTTTGCCCTGATCGACGGTAAGGTGGAATTCCGGAAGAAGCGTGACAATAAATCTTATGTCTCGGTAAAACCGGCAGAAGAGTAAGAGAGAGTCATAGCAAGAGAAAGACTCCTGAAAATATACGCACTGGCGCATATTTTCAGGAGTTTTTCTTTTAAATTTGTCCCTCCCTCACATAAACAGAAGAGTTGATATGCTTACAATTAACCTTATCAGGGAACAACCGGATTCAGTTGTTGAAAGGCTGAAGGTAAAGAATTTTGATGCTGCCGGCATCGTCGCCGCGGTACTTGACCTTGACCGTCGCCGGCGCGAGCTGCAGGCAGAAAACGACGCCGTGCAGGCTGAGCTTAACAACCTTTCAAGAGAGATAGGCCAGATGATAAAGGAGGGAAGGAAGGCTGAGGCTGAGACTGCAAAGAGTGGCATCGGAACGCTGAAGGAGAGGCAGAAGCAGCTCTCGGAGACCCTTGATGGTGTTAGCCGTGCGATGCAGGATGAGCTGATACAGCTCCCCAACCTGCCCCATCCACTGGTGGCAGCCGGGAAAAGTGCGGAAGACAATGTCATGGTTCGCAGCGGAGGAACCGTCCCGGTGCTGCATGAGGGAGCTGTCCCCCACTGGGATCTGATAAAGAGATATGACATCATTGACTTTGACCTTGGCATCAAGATCACCGGCGCAGGCTTCCCTGTATACAAGGGCAGGGGTGCCAGGCTGCAGCGTGCCCTGGTCAATTTCTTCCTTGATGAGGGAGAGAAGGCCGGCTACCGCGAGATAGAACCGCCCATCGTGGTGAATGAGGACTCGGGATTCGGCACCGGGCAGCTGCCTGACAAGGAGGGGCAGATGTATCACGTCGGCGCTGACAATCTCTACCTGATACCCACGGCCGAGGTGCCCATCACCAATATCTACCGTGATGTTATCCTTGATGCTTCCGACCTTCCGATACGCAACATAGGCTACACACCCTGCTTCCGCCGTGAGGCCGGGTCATGGGGCGCTCATGTCCGGGGGCTGAACAGGTTACACCAGTTCGATAAGGTGGAGATAGTACAGATAGCTCATCCCGACAGCTCCTACGAGACCCTTGAGGAGATGGTGACGCATGTTGAGGGCCTCCTGGTGAAGCTCGGGCTGCCATATCGTATTATGAGACTCTGCGGTGGCGACATCTCGTTCACCTCGGCCATGACTTATGATTTCGAGGTCTTCTCCGCAGCACAGCAGCGCTGGCTTGAGGTGAGCTCAACTTCCAACTTTGAAGCTTTTCAGGCCAACAGGCTACGCTGCCGCTTCAGGGAGAAGGGAGCGAAACAGACCACCCTCTGCCACACCCTCAACGGCAGTGCCCTGGCACTGCCACGTATCGTCGCCGCCCTGCTCGAGAACAACCAGACCCCCGATGGCATCAGGATACCCGAGGTGCTTCTCCCCTATACGGGCTTTGAGCTGATAAGCTGACACATATGAAAAAGAGCTCCCGGGCATATCTGTATGCCGTTCTTTCAGTAATCATGTGGGGAACCATACCCACAGCCTTCAAGATAGCACTGTCAGAGCTGAGCATAGTGACTATGCTTTCGATTACCTCCCTGGTGTCACTGCTGGTGCTCTTCGTCATTGTCGCCGCCTCCGGGAAGCTGAAGCAGCTGTGGTGCATGACCGGCAGGGACCTGCTCTGGTCAGCTCTTCTCGGACTTATCGTTCCCGTTGCATATTACCTGATACTGCTGACGGCCTACAGCAGGCTGCCGGGACAGGTGGCACAGCCCATAAACATGATCTGGCCCATCATCCTGGTCTTCCTCTCTATCCCTCTGCTGCACCAGCGCATTCCGGCGCGCAGCTTTGCAGCCCTGTTCATAAGCCTTGCCGGGGTTTATATCATATCGTCACAGGGCGCACCCCTGCAACCCGGCAGATCAGATACCGCGGGAGTGCTGCTGGCACTGGCAAGCAGCGTCCTCTGGGCCCTCTATTTTATCCTTAATGTGCGCGACCGCCGTGATGAGTCGGTAAAACTCTTTACCAACTTCCTGTTTGGAACCGTTTACATGGTGCTCATTATGCTTGCAACAGGCTCCTTCAGCGAGACACTGAGCCTGAAAGGGGTGGCGGCATCAGCCTGGTGCGGTCTCTTTGAGATGGGTATCACCTTCTGGATGTGGCTTACTGCCCTAAGGCTGGCGGAGACTACCGACAAAATCAGCAACCTGGTCTATTTCGCACCTTTCATCTCGCTGATACTCCTGCATTTCATCATCGACGAACCCATCTATTATACCACTATAGCCGGCCTTCTTCTGATCATCACCAGCGTCATGTACCAGAACAGCGGAAGAAAAACAGAACGATAAGTCCTGACCATCACCTGCCTGAGGCTCTCCTATGCACCGGAACTGATGCAAAGAGACACAATAGGGCATATTTTTTGTTACTTTTGTCCGTAAACCGATTCTCAATATGAAAAAGATACTTCTTTTCACAGCGCTTATACTTCCACTCCTTGCGGGATGCACAGAAGACCCTCCCGATCCCGTTGATGAATACACCATGGAGGAGAGGGCCCGCGACGGCCTCTACGACCTTATGAAGACCGTCTACCTGTGGTATAACTACATCCCCACGGTCAAGGTGACCGACTACCCCGGGCCGGAGGAGATACTTGACGCAATCACTTACAAGCCAAGGGACAGGTGGAGTTTTGTCATGAGCTGGGAGGAGTACCTTGCAATGAGGGAAGGTACATTTGTAGGCCATGGCATACGGATGGCACTCGATAGTGAAAACAACGTCAGGGTGGTGAGCCTTTATACCGGGTCAGACCTCTGGCCCGGAGGAGTTCGCCGGGGTTGGATAGTGAAGGCAGTCAACGGCACACCCGTTGCACCAATCTTCATCTCCGGAGACGATGCAGCCTACACTGCGCTCATGGGCCCGTCAACGGCAGGGGTGACAAACAGTTTTACCTTTGAAAGACCGGACGGTACTCAGGTGACATACAGCTCTACCAAGGCCACTTTCACCATCAACTCGGTATCGTCGCCAAAGATCCTTGACCTGGCAAGCGGAAAGACCGGTTACTTTGCGTTCGACACATTTATAGAACCTTCAGAGCAGGAGCTTAACAACGTCTTTGCCGATTTCAAATCCGCCGGCATCACCGACCTCATCATTGACCTGCGCTATAACACCGGGGGCTTCATGAGCATAGCCGAGCAGCTTTCCAGCCTGGTGATGGAGGCTGCTGACACTACCAAACTATGCTATACTCTCAAATACAATGACCTCATCGGACCTACCTGGGACCAGAACTACAACTTTGTCAGAACGAACAGCCCTCTCGGTCTCGACCGCGTAGTATTCATAACTACCAGAAGCTCGGCATCCGCCAGCGAGGTTGTAATCAACAGCCTTAAGCCCTATGTCACGGTCACCCTGGTGGGGGACACTACACACGGCAAGCCGGCAGGGATGGACGGATTCGGGTTCCCCTTCCCTTCACAGACGAATCCCAATCCTGATTATGAATATGTCTTCTTCCCCATCACCTTTGAATATCTTAATTCATTGGGTGAGGGCCGCTTCTATGACGGCATGATGCCTGATATAAAAGCCGCTGATGACATCACCCGTGACTTCGGTGACCCTGAGGAGGCGTCACTGGCTGCCGCCATAGCATTTCTTGAGGGCAGGAAGGCAGAGACAGCCGTTCCCTTCACCCGCAGGCGCATCTATTCAGAAGGCGACCAGCTTCCTAAGGAACTCTTTCGTGATCCACAGCACCTGTTCCTCAAGTGAACAAAGCTGAGAACGAAAAGCTCATCCTGGGCATAGACCCCGGTACCACCGTCACAGGCTACGGCCTGATACGCGTGACCGGCAGGACACCCTCTCTCATCACGCTGGGTATCATTGACCTGCGCAAGAAGGAGGATCACTTCAGGAAGATACGTCACATCTTTGAGGAGACACTGAAGCTTATTGACCAGTATCATCCTGACGAGTTCGCCATTGAGGCACCCTTCTACGGCAAGAACGTGCAGAGCATGCTGAAGCTTGGCAGGGCACAGGGTGCGGCCATTGCTGCAGCGCTGTACCGTGATCTCCCTGTCTTTGAGTACGCCCCGAGGATGATCAAGATGTCAATAACGGGCCGGGGCCAGGCGAGCAAGGAGCAGGTGTCAGCCATGCTCAGCACCATACTTTCATTCCACAGCGAGAAGATGGTACTTGACGCCACCGACGCCCTGGGTGCTGCCCTCTGTCACTTCTACCACAGCAGCAAGCCGGCAGCAGCCAGGGAGTACCGGAACTGGGGCGACTACATTAAGAAAAACGGCGACCGCCTCAAAGGGTGAGCTTCTGTGCTACTGCCAGGGCCACAACGCTGACCTTCACATTGCCTGCCTCATGCAGTGCGTTGACGCATGCCTCAACGGTAGAACCAGTAGTGATGACATCATCAACCAGCAGCAGGTGCCTGCCTTCCGTCTCATGTGGTTTAGCCGCACGGAAAAGCCCCTGCACATTCTCCCACCTGCCGTACCTCCCGTGCTTTGTTTGCGAGCCCGACTGAGAGATGCGGATTAGCAGGTCTCTTCTTGAGGGCACCCCTGTTGCCGCCGCCAGACCGGTGGCAATACATTCACTCTGGTTGTAGCCCCTGCTCCGCTGCCTGCTCCTGTGCAAAGGCACGGGGATGATCATCTCTATGCCCTCCATGAAACTGCTCTCAGCAAGGATCGACCCGTAGAGTTCTCCCAGACACCTCCCTATATCCGTCCTGCCCTCATATTTCAGGGCATGTATCATCTTCCGGATGCGGCTCCCACGGTTATAGACCGAGAAGGCTGCCGCACGCTCAACGTGACACCTGCCCCAGAATGCCTGCTCGAGCATGTTACCCCGCTGCAGATGAAATCCGGTCATCGCCATCGAAAGCAGGCACCCGGTGCAGAGAACCTGCTCACCCCTGACCAGTGGAGCTCTGCAGCCGAGGCATAGCCTCGGCAGGAACAGACTCAGAAAGTCGTCGCCAATATCTTTTAATTGAAACACTCCACAGCGAGAAACATATCAAAGATATGATAAATGCAATAAATATTGTCTACAGGCAGAAATTTTACTACTTTTCGGCTCTTACTTTTCAAACCAATTAACGACAGTTATGAAGAAATGGATGATCGGCAGCCTGATACTCATCACGCTGATGGCTGTGGCTGCGGGCGTTTACGCCCAGACTTCCGATAAGGAGAAGAAGCACACGAAGAAAGAGTGTACTTTTGTCGACAAAAACACCGACAGCAAGTGTGACATATGCGGTTCAACAGCAGATGCCTGCAAGAAAGAGAGCAAGGCAGCTGATGCAAAGGCCGACTGCGCCACCACTGCTGCAGGCAAGGATTGCTCGAAGTGCCCCTCGGCAGCAGGATGCGCCGGCACGGAGGCTGAGGTAGTTCCTGCAGGCAAGGGTGAAAGCACTGCTGCTCCCTGCTGTCCTGGCAAGAAGTAATTTCTTCTGATAGTATTAAAAAAGCCCCCATCGTTATGACAGGGGCTTTTTTTATCTAATTGAACCGGTTTCTCTAGAGTCTCACTTTCTCTCCAATGGCCCTGGCAAGCCGCTCATTCTCCTCCGGCGAGAGAGAGACACGCGGGTTGCTGAAACGAAGATCGCTCTCCTCTGTTATGGGAACCAGGTGCACATGGGCATGAGGCACCTCCAGACCGAGTACTGCCACTCCTATCCGGTTGCACTCTATCACCTCCTTCATTGCCACGGCTACCTTCTGTGCGAAGAGCGTCAGACCGGCAAGAGTCTCCGGGTCCAGATCAAATATATAGTCTACCTCAGTCTTGGGTACAACAAGAGTATGACCTGGCTTCAGCGGCCTGACATCAAGAAAGGCGATGAAGCGTTCATCCTCGGCAATTCTGTAGCATGGTATCTCGCCGTTGATGATCCGTGTAAAAATCGATGCCATCTTATTGCCTGGTTTTTCAGATTGATATCTCTTCTATCTCAAAAGGAATGATACCTGCAGGCACTTTTACCTGCACGACATCACCCACCTTTTTCCCCATGATGCCCTGGGCAATGGGTGAAGTGGCTGCTATCTTGCCCTCTTTGAGGTTCGCCTCCGTCTCGGGCACAAGCTGGTACTCCATTACTGTTCCGTTGGCTTTGTTGCGGATTCTGACTCTGTTCAGGATCTGCACCGTCTTGGTGTTGATCCGTGAGCTGTCAATGATACGTGATCTGGCCACCTGGTCTTCAAGGCGGGCTATCTTCATCTCAAGCATCCCCTGAGCTTCCTTGGCAGCAGAGTATTCAGCATTCTCTGTAAGATCGCCCTTGTCACGTGCCTCTGAGATCAGTCTCGCAATAGCCGGCCTTTCATTACGGAGCAGATCAAGTTCCTCCTTCATCCTCTGAAGTCCCTCCTCTGTTACATAGATAAATTCCGACATGATTTCTGGTAATATGTTAAAAAATAAGAAGAATCCCGGCACTACCGGAACTCTTCAAAGAACAAATATAATAAATTTTTAATAAAAACAAAAAGAAACGATTTTGTAATTATCTAATTATCAATACTTGTACTCTTTTCTGTCGAGCAAAGCCGAATAAATCACAGCCTTCTTCAGGTCAAACCCGTCAACAAGATCATCCAGTATTGTGGCATTGTAATCATACTCCGGGGCATCGCCTATCTCGCTGTCAGATATCTCTGTATGAACGAAGTCCTGCCTGGAAAGATCGGCCAGCGCCGATACTCCCTCGCCGGCGAATGCTGCAGCCTTGTTGCGCGAGACTGACCCCTCGGAGGCAAAATCCGCAGCCTTGTTGCGCGAGACTGACCCCTCGGAG
>WOYX01000046.1 GCA_011620595.1 Bacteroidales bacterium
GTGTAATATACTAATTATCAACAAATTAAAAAACAAAGGGTCTTTTCATGAGTAACTGATTATCAATTTTATCAAAAAAACTACGGGAGATGATAAGATACCCCGGGAGATGATAAGATACCCCATTAAATATTTTTTAAGATCAGGATGACCATATGATCTTTTTCCCGAATCCCAGTCGGTTGTCTGTCAGCTTGATATGGTTGAGGTGGATGACCCACAGATGCAGATCCACGAGGGCGGCATAGGGGAAGCGTATGAGGTAGATGCGGCGGGCGCGCTTCAGGTCGTCGCCTTCAGGTTCGCTGACGGTGCCGGTGAACTGCGCCCCACGGATGCGACCTACGCGTTTTGTCTCAAGGGCGATGGTACCGGCAACGGCCGGGTTGCTTCGGAACTCCTCTCCGTGCCGAGTGTCGGGATCGGTGGTGATGACCAGGGTATTGTTCTCCTCATCCCAGGCATAGAAGCACGATGCGCACCACGGTCCGCGATCGCTGACGGTGGCGATGCTCAGCACGTGATGACGCCGGAACAGCGACTTTATTCTTTTGTGGAGTTCTGCTTCTGCCATCCGGCTCTCTGATTGGTTATGATTAAGCTCTTAATTGATACTTTATTTCCCACTGGAGTGTGTCAATGAATAACCCTTTCCTTTTATATGGCTCCCCGGGGCATTACCATTAGCTAACAAACTGATTGTGATCAATATGACTAACCCTCCTCGTTCCACCTGAGTGTGATCAATATGACTAGCCCTCTTCGTTCCACCTGAGTGTGTCAATGAATAACCCTTTCCTTTTATCCGGCTCCCCGGGGCATTACCATTAGTTAAAAAACTGATTGTGATCAATATGACTAACCCTCTTCGTTCCACCGGAATGTGTCAACAGTGAATCCTGCCAGGGTAAGCACCCTGTCGATCACCGTCATGACCAGGTCGTCAATTGTCTGCGGCCGACTGTAGAACGACGGTGTTGCGGGGCAGATGACGGCGCCGGCCTCGGTCAGCAGCTTCATATTGGTGATGTGGATGAGGCTGTAGGGTGTCTCACGGGGGACGAGTATCAGTCGGCGGCGCTCCTTCAGCATCACGTCGGCAGCCCGTGTGATGAGGTCGTCCGAGACGCCGTGTGCTATGCGGCCCACCATACCCATGGAGGCTGGACAGATGATCATGGTGTCATATGATGATGATCCCGACGCGAAGGGAGCGTTGAAGTCGTTGTTATCCCAGATCGTCTCTGTGCCGGACGGCCTATACCAGGCGCCTGTCTCGTAAAGCATTATCTCCTCAGCGTTGGCGGTAAAGATGACAGCCACCTCTGCCGGCGGTTCAGGCAGCTCGCGCGGTTGTTCCGTCTGCCCGGGGATTGTCTCAGCCTGTGCGTGCGTGTTCATACTCTGCCCTGAAAGAGGCTTCACCTGACCCCGGGAATGCTCGCCCTGCCCGGGGAGTGACTCCGCCAGCCCGCGTAGCCGCTCCAGCAGCTTCAGGGCATACACCGCCCCGCTGGCCCCGGTGACGGCAACTATTATTTTCCTGCCACTCATAATAACTTCTGTCCGGCAAAGATATCAATTGTAACCGCTGCTTGTGTTTCGTCTGAGTGTTATAGCTGTTTTGCAGATGGATTGGGTAGTCTGTTATTTATTTTGGTGTTATAAATCATAGCTGGTTAGAAGCAATTTGATTCTTTTATCGAGAGCCTTGTTCTTAATCCGGGATGAATATTCATGAAGCAGATCCCGGTTCAGCTCTTCATGCAGGAAATACCCATCAAGCCGTAACTCAGTCATTTCCCTTGCACTATTGTAGAAAGGATACAGATAAAGCAGGTCAGTCAGGGCCTTTTCCGGACTGGCAAATAATATGGAGCGGCCGTCGGCCATCTTTCTGCTGAAGTATCCGAACATCATGTCTTCCCTTACGGACCGGTAAGAAAAAATTCCGGCAGGATTCGAGAAGGAAGCAGTCTTCAGAGAGGTAACGCTGGTGATATGTGTCACAGCCTCCGGAATCATCCCGTAGGAGGCCAGCGCCGTATGGAGGGCTTACATAAGAGGGACGGTAGATGCGGTTGGCGAAATAATAGGGGTAATCAGCCTGGCTCAGATATTCAGGAAAGGTATAATACCCCTGCCTCAGCCTGATGATCAGTCGCTGGCTTGTCCAGCGCACCAGGTTGTTCCTGTTGAAATCCGGCTGCCAGGCGTAGACCTGGTTTACGTTAAAGCAAGCCAAAGGAAACATCCGTGATCTGAAATCAAGAAAATTCATCTATTTCATTTCTATTATGCAACAAATAAAGTGCAAAACAGAAAGAAAATCTCAATGTAGTTAAAATTACTTTGTAAGGTCAACGAGGTGCTATGCCTCTCCAATGAAAGTTCAGCAGTTGAAGTTTTCCGGAGGGACTGATTAAGTTGCTCCGGAGAGTCTTGAGATTTGTACCAGGAATCGTTGCGACCATTTAGCGGTTACAATCCTTTGTTCTATTCCGGAGTCACCTGTAAAAAGTTATGAAATAGGGTGGCTGTAAAAGATCAAAGATCTATTTTTAGACAACCACCCTTTTATTTTATTGTCGTTTATATTACATCATAGCAGTAGCAGAACGATCAAACCTGCCACAAATATCACAGTAGAGAAGATATAGAAGCCTTTGTTTGACAGGTCACGAAGGCGGAGTGCCATGGTATAAATTACCTGAAGGATTAGAAAGAAAATCACAAAGACCACGATGTCAAAATCGTAAAAGTCATTTTTTAACGATTGTACAAGGCTGAAGGCAATGAGAGTGGCATAGAGTGCAGTAAGGAAATACCGGCTTACCATGTTTGTAGTACGGATTGATGCATCTACATCATTCTTTTCTTTTGAAAAAAGGAACAGAAACAGGCCGACGGCGAAAAGAATTGATAAAAGTCTGATGAGATTCAGATTCTCAATTAAAGCAGGATCATATCCGGTCAATTTGCAGACAATCAATCCTATCAGGCTTATTGCACTTAGTAAAACTCCGGCTACTTTGACCGGATAGCTGCTAATTCCGATATCTGCTTTCATGACAGTTAATCTTTTCCCAGCTGCTGCCTGACAATCTTGGCGATGTATTTGCCGAGGATGTCGAACTCGATGTTGACGACCGTGCCGACTTTAATCTGGTGGAAGTTGGTAACCTCCCAGGTGAAGGGGATGATGGCCACTTCAAACGACCTGTCTTTGGAGTTGACGACGGTCAGGCTGACGCCGTTGACGCTGACCGACCCCTTCTCCACGGTGATATGCTCGGGCGACTTCGGTTCATACTCAAAGGTGTAGTACCATGAGCCCTCGGCCTCGCGCACCGAGGTGCAGGTTGCCGTGAGATCGACGTGCCCCTGCACCATGTGGCCGTCGAGACGACCGTCGAGCCGGGTGCTGCGCTCCAGGTTGACCTTGTCGCCCGGCTTCAGCAACCCGAGGTTGGTCTTGTCGAGCGTCTCCCTGATGGCGGTGACGGTGTAGGTGTCGCCATCCTTCTTCACCACCGTGAGGCAAACGCCGTTGTGCGACACGCTCTGGTCGATCTTCAATTCATCGGTGAATGAGCATCGCATTGTTATGTGGATGTTATCCCTGTCCTGTTCTATGCGCACCACCGGCGCGGCTTCCTCTACTATTCCCGAAAACATAATGTCAATTATTTGTTCCGTGCAAAGATATTAAATGTTATGGCATTGGCCATTGAGTTCAGTTTTACCCGGGGAAGGCTGAAGTTATTTTTAATCTGAAATTTATCGTAACAGCGGTTACAGTAACGGTGGTTACAATAGATTTATTAACTTTGTACTGCATAGTAAAAGAGCAAGCATGAAATTCATAGACCGCGAGAGCGAGCTGGAGATGCTCGAAGAGATTAGAAAAAGGTCTGAGAGATCTGCCATGATGACTGTCATTACCGGCCGCAGGAGGATTGGTAAAACAACTTTGACTATCAAGGCGTTTGAGGATTACCCCTTTCTCTATCTGTTTGTTGTCAGAAAGAGTGAGATATTGTTATGCCAGGATTTCATTGAGGAGATCAATCGGGCACTCAGAATCAATGTGTTAGGGGAATTCAGCAGTTTTGCCCGCCTGTTTGAGTACCTTATGGTGCTGGCGGAGAGCAAGCCCTTCACCCTTGTTATCGATGAGTTTCAGGAGTTTTTGAATGTGAACAAATCAGTGTATGGGGAAATTCAGAAGCTGTGGGACCTGCATAAGTCCAGGGCAAGGATGAACCTCGTCCTGTGTGGTTCGGTCTATTCAATGATGAAAAGGATTTTTGAGGATGAAAAAGAACCGTTGTTTGGTCGCGCCAATGAACGCATTTATCTCCGGCCGTTCAGGGTTGATGTGGTGAAAAGTTTACTGGCTGATCACTTCCCCAGAATCAAAAACAACGACATCCTGGCCTTTTACACGATCACCGGAGGCGCTGCAAGATATGTCGAGCTCTTTTTTGATAAAGAGAAATTTACTCTCACGGGGATGGTTGATGAAATATTCAGGGAGAACTCGCTTCTCATAGACGAGGGAAAGAATGTACTGATAGAAGAATTTGGTAAGGATTATGGTACCTATTTTTCAATTCTGTCACTCATCGCATCATCAAAAACATCAAGGCCGGAGATCGAATCAATTATGCAGAAGGATACAGGCGGGCATCTCGATAAACTGGAAAAGGAATATATGCTGATACGAAGTGTCAGGCCTGTTCTGGCACAACCCGGAGGAAGAATACAGAGATACATGATAAACGACAATTTTCTATCGTTCTGGTTCCGGTTTGTATATAAGAACCGCGGGGCGCTGGAGATAGGGAACTACAAATATGTCAGGGAAGTTGTGAAACGCGATTTCAGTTCGTACAGCGGAATTTTCCTCGAAAAATATCTGAGAGAGAAGATTGCCATGAGTGGCGATTACACATATGTGGGAAGCTATTGGGAAAAAGGGAACCGCAACGAGATTGACATCGTGGCTCTTGATGAGATGAACAGGAGGGCCCTCATTGCAGAAGTGAAAATGAAGAAAGTAAACTTCAGACCTACGGTTTTACGGAAAAGCGCCCAAAATCTCGTCAACAAACTGGGGGATTATACGATCGATTATAAATCATTCTCTCTCGAGGATATCTGAAACCAGTCGTCAGTCGGCAATAAAATTCAAGTCAGTTATCCGGACAACAAGACGAAGCCCCGCAGAGCGGGGTAAACTCCGCGACAGACCTTCAGACCTTCAGACCTCAGACCTTCAGACCTTCAGACCTCAGACCTTC
>WOYX01000044.1:0-201 GCA_011620595.1 Bacteroidales bacterium
CTGAGGTCTGAGGTCTGAAGGTCTGAAGGTCTGAGGTCTGAAGGTCTGAGGTCTGTATCACTATTGCTTATTGTCTACTGCCTGTTTAGTCTGCCGACTGCTTTAAGGCACTGTAGCCATTGGCGCAGGGGGCCGACTGCTTTTAGGCACTGTAGCCATTGGCGCAGGTGGCCGACTGCTTTTAGCCACCATAGTCATTGG
>WOYX01000044.1:301-19540 GCA_011620595.1 Bacteroidales bacterium
CGCAGGTGGCCGACTGCTTTAAGGCACCGTAGCCATTGGCGCAGGTGGCCGACTGCTTTTAGCCACCGTAGCCATTGGCGCAGGTGGCCGACTGCTTTTAGCCACCATAGTCATTGGCGCAGGTGGCCGACTGCTTTAAGGCACCGTAGCCATTGGCGCAGGTGGCCGACTGTCCTCCTGCTTATTCCATGTCCGCAACCCGATTATTGCCATCACGAAATATACGAAAAAAAGCACGGCTGTGGGATATAACCCGGCTGCAAGATAGACTGCCACGGCGATGGCGTTGGCCACTATCCATACGTACCACTGCTCCAGGTACTTCCGCGTAAGCATCCATGTGGCCACCACGGAGAGGGAGGCGATCAGGCCGTCCCACAACGGCACAGGCGAATCTGTGGCACGGTCAAGCAGGAACCACAGAGCTACCCAGGTGACCAGGGCAGCAAGTGCACACCATACAGCCGTTGCCCTGCCCACACGTCTGACATCCGCGACTCTCTCATCAGCGGATGACCCCGCAATATTTCCCGGATTTTCACCGGGGGGGGCGGAAGGAGGATTGCCCGGTTCTGCTGCACCTGAAGAGCTGCGCTCTGTTTTAATAACCTTGCCCTTCTCGGCGTGCCATGCATACCATCCATAGACACTAATCACAAGATAGTAACCCTGCAATCCCATATTGGCGTAAAAGCCGTTACTGGCAAACACATACATGTAAACTGCCGAGGTGATGATCCCCAGCGGCCATAGCCAGATATTCCTCCTTATCTCGAGGATCACGTAGACAATGCCCGTAACTGCACCGAAGAGCTCGATGAAATTTGCAGAAAGCCAGCCTGTCACCATCGTGTCAGAAAGATAATGAAATCCCGGCTGTGTAGTTTATCCCCGCCTGTGGAAAATAATAAGCCCATGTCTTCTCTTCCCCGTCCTCGGTCCACATCCCGCCATAGGCATTGTTCTCATACATGCTGTTGAAGAGGTTGTTGACCATAAACCGGAATGTCAGCTCACCGGCCTTCTTCATCTTTATGCCGTATGATGCCGCCAGGTTACTGACAAAATAGGGGTCAATGGTTCTGTCAGGGCTCATGGTATTGTCAAAGTACTGCTTCCCTACATATTTGCCTGACAACCTTACAGACAGTCGTTCTGCAGGATTGATCTCCAGTTCGGCAGAGCCTGTTACGCGGGGAGAATAAGCTATATCAACGGTTCCAAGATCGCTGTGGAGGTACTCCTCGCTCCAATCGTCAGTGTTATAATTGAAATAGTAGTTCCTGAAGTCCCTTATGCTGCTCCTGCTCAGGGTGAGGTTCATCTTCATCGCTGCCACCGGCGATGGCCGGTAACTGCCGGAGAGCTCCACCCCTGTCCGGTAGCTCTCAGGGACGTTGGTCATGATGGGGTATCCCGTGCTGCTGATCTTGCCGGTAGGTACGAGCTGGTCATTGTACCACATAAAATAGAGGTTAATATCCAGGGCAGCCCTGGAATTGCGAAGAGCATACCCACCCTCGAAGTCTGTCAGCCGCTCCCTGCCGGGTGTGGCCGCCGGATCGCCGGCGGCATCCTTATAGTCGGCCCTTGTAGGCTCACGGTGCGCCACGGCGGCGGAGAGAAAGGCTTGGCTCCCGCTTCCGTTGCTCCAGAATAGGCCCGCCTTTGGATTGAAGAAGAGGAATCTGTGACTGTCGGTAAGGTCCTTCATGTCATCATCGGGACCCTCAAAGCGGTAACTGATATGCCTCAGCTGCAGGTCGAGGAACGCGCTCAGGCTGCCAGAAACCACGGCGTTCACTTTGCCATATATATTGAATTCATCCTTCAGCCCGTTGTTCCTGTACCACTCATAGCCCGGGATAATGTTGCCGGGATTTTCCAGCCACTTTATCCTGCCGAAGTGATCCCCGTCATACCTGTTGAGCGCTCCTCCCAGGGTCCACTCAGTGGAGGTACCCTGTTTAATAAGTGACCAAACCGCCCCGTAAAACAGGTTATCGAGCCACTTGCGCTGCACTATGTCGGTTTCAGTTACGGCGGGGACGTAGGTCATCAGGTCTGCAATGCCGTATTCTTCCGGATCACTGTCGCTCTTCTGCTCCTCGTAGTAGCCTTTGCCGGTTGTCAGGTGAAGGCCGGTGTTCAGGCTCACCCTTCCGGGGAAGAGGTGTGTGTGGAAGAGGTGGTAGTGGTTCTGGGTGTAGACGTCAGTCTCATCCTCGTAGTAGCGGGTGATGCCGCTGGCGTCAATGTACTCGCCGGCAGGGTTGTATCGCCTGTTCTCCGGCAGTATCTCAGCCGGCACACCCCACCAGCTGATACCTGTCTTCTCATCTCCGGTGATCACGTTAAAACGGATCAGGTCCGACGGAGCGGACCAAATCCCGGATACCATCGCAGATCGGATATCGGCCTTGCTGTGGTCAATATAACCGTCGCTGTGGATCTGCGAGGCACGCACCATCATGTTGAAGCGGTCGCCCAGCATTCCTGTCCACACTTTTGCCGAGATTCGGGAGGTGTTGAACGAGCCGTAAGATGCATCTGTTGAAGCACCGCCCTCAGAGGGGGGTGTCATGCTGCTGATATTCACTGAGGCGCCAAACGCACCGGCGCCGTTGGTGGAGGTACCCACCCCGCGCTGCACCTGGATGCTGCCAGTTGAGGAGGCCAGGTCAGGCAGATCAACCCAGAACACCTGCTGCGATTCAGAGTCGTTGAGCGGTATGCCATCGAGGGTGATATTGATCCTGCTGGCATCGGTGCCGCGTATGCGCAGTGATGTGTAGCCTATGCCCGTGCCGGCGTCGGATGTCTCCACCACCGAAGGGGTGAGTGACAGCAGAAAAGGTATGTCCCTCGTCAGGTCCCGCTCTCTCAGTTCTTCAGACTGTACTGTGCTGTGAGCCATTGGGGTACGGGCCCCGGCGCGACTGCCCCTGACAATCACCTCCTCAGCCACAAAAAGGGCCTCGTCAAGTGCGGCGTCGGCCGGCACGGGGCCGGCGCCGGTGACAGTAACAACAGTGTCAAAAGGCTCATATCCGGTGTAGCTGATACGCACAGCATATGTGCCTTCGCGCAGGCCCCGGAGGGCATACCGGCCTTCATTGTCCGTAGCTACGCCCGTCATCAGGCTTTCGAGTACCACTGAAGCACCTGCCAGCGGGTATCCCCCGGCATCGGTGACCCTGCCTGTAATTGTGCCGGAGTGACGCTGGCCGCTGACGGCGTGGCAGGTCATCAGTATAATAAAAACCGGCAAAAAGAGTTTCCTCACCATGATCATTAACATTAATGTTGAACACTCTGTCAGAAGTGAGGGTTCCGCTGCAGGACTGAATGGATTACTCTTCTTCCCTACGCCGGCATTATCCGGATCAGGTTATAAGGGTATGATCTCAGCCTGTTAAGTAAGGCACCCCGTAATTCGACAAAACAAAGATACAACATTTTGTGGTAAAGTGCCTCTCAGACCGGAATTATTCTCCGTGGACACTAATTTGTATATTTGCCCTGTGGAAAGCGGGAAGAAAATGGATAACATACTCAAGAAGATGAGATACGGAAACGAGGAACGGATTGCCGTGCTCAATGCTCCTGAAGGTTTCGGGGAGATGGTTACCGGTCTGCTGCCGGGGGTACAGATAGACACCCAGATCAATGCCCGTTACCTTTATGATTTCATGATTGCCTTCACCCCCGACCCGGATGATATCAGGAAGCTTGCACCGGCATGCATTCACAACCTGAGTGATGACGGCAAGCTCTGGATGGCCTACCAGAAGGGAAGCTCCTCAAAAGAGACCGCCGGTGTAAACCGCGACCGCGGATGGGATATCGTGGAGGAATCTGGCTTCAGGCGTGTGAGCCAGGTGGCGATCGACGAAGAGTGGTCAGCCCTGCGCTTCAGGAACAGCAAATATGTAAGTTCATCAACAGGCAAGCGGTCATGAGCAGAAGAGTGCTGATAATTGCCGTTCTCCTCCTCCAGGCATCATGCCGGGGTGACAGTGACGAACAGTATTACCAGGGGATGGTTAAGTTTCCCGTTAAGCCAAACATGGGCGTCAAGGAGGCCATGGCCGCACGGGTGATCCCTCACGCCCGCCAGCTGGAGTGGCAGAAACTCGAGATGACAGCTTTCATTCACTTTACCGTCAACACCTTCACCGATATGGAGTGGGGTACTGGCAAAGAATCACCGGAGCTGTTCAATCCTGTTGCGCTGGATGCCGATCAGTGGGTAAGAGTACTCAGCGAAGCCGGGATGAAGATGGTGATCATTACCGCCAAGCATCACGATGGCTTCTGTCTCTGGCCTACGAAGACCACTGCTCACTCGGTAGCCTCCAGCCCCTGGAAGGATGGCCGCGGCGATGTTATCAGGGAGCTCAGGGATGCGTGTGACAGATATGGGATGAAGTTCGGTGTCTATCTATCACCATGGGACCGCAATGCTGAGTGTTACGGTGACTCCCCCGCCTATAACAAATTCTACATGGAGCAGCTGACCGAACTGCTTACCTGGTACGGGAAGGTGGATGGAGTCTGGTTTGACGGTGCCAACGGCGAAGGGCCCAATGGCCGCAGACAGGAATATGACTGGCAGGCATACTATGATCTCATACGGGAGTTGCAGCCGGAGGCGGTGACGGCCATCATGGGCGAAGATGTGAGGTGGGTAGGCACGGAGACCGGATACGGTCGCGAAACCGAATGGAGCGCAACGGTACTGGCACCCGGCGAAAGCCCGGAAAGCAGGGCTATCAATGAGAAGACAGGACTGACGGCAATGTCGGAGGACCTTGGCAGCAGCACGTTGTTGCAGGATGCCGGCAGCGTCTACTGGTATCCTGCCGAAGTGGACGTATCAATACGTCCCGGATGGTTCTGGCATGCCTCCGAGGACAGCCTGATAAAAAGCGTGGAGACGCTGTCGGATATCTATCTCGGCTCCGTGGGGCGCAACGCCGTGCTCCTGCTGAATGTTCCGCCTGACAACCGGGGATTGATAACCGATGGTGACATCGAGAGCCTGATGGGACTGAAGGCATGGATTGATGCGCTCTATGACCGTGACCTTCTCAACGGGGCACGCCCTTACGGCAGGGGAGCCTCCAATGCCATTGACGGCAACAACTCCACCTCCTGGAGCCCCCGCCGTAAACGAACGGCTTCATTTGTCCCTTCAATCCCTGCCACCTTCAATGTGGCCATGCTGCAGGAGGACATAAGCCGGGGACAGCGGGTGGAGAAATTTTATATCGAGGCACTCTCGGAACAGAAATGGGATACCATTGCCACAGGGACAACGATAGGATACAAGAGGCTGATGCGTTTTCCGGAGGTAAAGACAGATGAGATCCGGCTCACCATAGCCTCATCGAGAGCCATCCCGCATATAAGCACATTTGCCCTCTTTCACACCGAATAGTTTTTTGGTACGGTTGTTGCTCTTGAATTACTGTATTAAACAGTAATGAAGCTATGAAGAAGATACTTTCTACAGTCATGATATTGCTGTTGGCTGCAACAGCCGTGGCACAGGAACGGGTTCCGCTCACCCGGCCGGAGAAGAAAGCCATGAGGGAGGAACAGAAGAAGCAGAAGGAGGCCGTGCTAGCCGTCAATACAGATCAGGCCATCAGATCGGGACGGTTTGTACTTAAGGCTGACCAGATCAGGGGGCGCAACGGATACCTGATCCACTCCGACCCTGCAATCAACTTTGTGGCAGTTGAGGGAAAAGATGCATATGTTCAGGTGGCATCACCATCAGGGATAGGCTTCAACGGCCTTGGAGGAATAACCCTGCACGGCAGGATCAGCTCACTTGATCTTAACCGCGAGGGAAAAAACGGCTTTTACAATATTGTGATAAATGCCACCGGAAATGCCGGCAACATGACCATTGTAATGAGTGTCAGCAATACCGGGGAGACAGCTACTGCAAGAGTCAGCACAAACTGGGGAAACAGAATTGAATTCAACGGCAGGTTTGTACCCTGGACCGGTACCGGGAAGACTGTACATAAAGGCCAGGAGACATTCTGAAAATATAAAGATTATTAACCAACACAGGACCACATGAAGTTTCTAACGTTAATATCCCTGGCAGCAGCCTTGATATTATCATCATGCCAGCTGGATCCGGCCAGTGAGACCTACACAAATGTTGTTATTCCCATAGACACAAGAACGGTGCCCGGGACAGGGTATGTGGATGTACCGTTGTCAATCTATGCACACGCCCAGCTGCCAAATGGCTGTTGGTCAAACATCCGTTTCTTCTTCCAGGAAAAGGAGGAGTATTTGTACGAGCTCTTTTCACTGGCTGATTTCAACAGCAGCACCGGGGCCTGCCCCGAGGTGCTGGTGACAGGTGACACCCTCCTCGTCTTTGAGCCCAAGGCACCGGGAGACTACGTTATCGTTACCTGGATGAGTCCCACCTCCAATGAGCTGGACACCATAAAAGTGGAAGTGATTACGCCGGAGAAATAAGCTCTCCGGTATCTCATTTCTTAAACGGGTTTGCCGGCTTCCTTCCCTGACGCTCCTCCTCGGCCCTGTAGAATATCTCCCTGTTGACATACTTGATTGCCTCAACGGTGTAAAGTGCGCGCGGGTTGAAGTGGTTGATCTTGTCAAGAACATTCTTTATCATACTTCTCCGGGCTATGATGTAAATCACCGCCACATCTCCCTCGATACCCTGAGCCTTGACGGAGGTGACGCCGTAGCCACCGCTCCGGAGGTCATCTATCAGTGCGGTGGCGTCCTTGCGGGTTATGACACGTATCATCTCATGGCCTATGGCCAGCTTCTCCTCAAGATACATGCCCACAAAGTTGCCGGTGGCAAATCCTGCCGCGTAGGCAATATAGCTGACCCAGTTGTCAAGGTCCTGCATGATGCGGCTGATGGCCAAGAGCCAGACAAGTATCTCGAAAAAACCGATAAAGGGTGCCACCCTCTTCATCCCCTTCGTGGTAAAAATTATCCTGAGGGTGCCGAGCGACACGTCGATAATCCTGGCCAGAAATATGAAAAGAGGCAGCAGAATATGTGCAACAAGCTCTGAATCAAGAAATTCCGTCATTAGTCCCATCTGTTTTGAAGCTGCAAAGTTATGACTATTTTTCCTCTTTAAATCCTGACGATGGCCCTGATTTTCAGTTGCCCGTATAAAATCGGCTCTTTTTATTAAGTTTGATGATTGAAATGCAAATGGTGAGTCATATGAGATCCGTTAAGATCATTCTGCCGATTGCTGGCCTGTTACTGACTTTTACCTCAACAGCGCAGGAGCGTGACACCCTGCGTTTGACGGTCATTGCAGAAGAGCGGAGTGACACCCTTTCTGTTCCTGACTGCGGCATGCAGTCGCCCGACACCCTTGTTCCCCTCCTGCAGGCAGAATTGCCTCGTGACAGTTTAATTACGCTGCTCTTTACGGGTGACATCATGGGTCATGACGGACAGATAGCCTCTGCCTATGATGACTCCACGGGCACCTGGTCGTATGAGAGTGTCTTCAGTTTCATCGCTCCGCTGATCAGTGATGCAGACATTGCCATCGGCAACCTGGAGGTTACCCTCGGGGGCCCCCCTTACAAAGGATACCCTCAGTTCAGCTCCCCCGATGCACTGGCGGTGGCATGCAGGAATGCAGGCTTTGATATTCTGGTGACAGCCAACAATCATGCTGCTGACCGCGGGCCGAAGGGCATCTTTCGCACCCTCAGGGTGCTTGACAGCCTTGGCTTAAAGCATACCGGCACCTGGAACAGCAGTGAGGAGAGAGACACCCTTGCTCCGCTGATGATAACCCGTGACAGTATCACGCTTGCGCTCCTCAGCTATACCTACGGCACCAACGGCATCGTGGTTCCGCCTCCGGCAACGGTAGCCTATATCGATACAGTGAGGGCTGCCACTGACATAGCCGGAGCAGCTCTTAAAGGCGCGGACGCCACTCTCATATTCGTCCACTGGGGCATAGAGTACGACACCTTACCCTCTCCCCTGCAGAAGCAGACAGCTGATGCCTTCCTGGGAAGCGGCGCAGACATAGTCATCGGCTCCCATCCTCATGTTGTGCAGCCAATGATTGCCGATACCGCTTCCTGCCGCCTGAGAAATCCTGTAGTATGGTCGATGGGCAACTTCGTATCAAATCAGCGTGCCAGGAGAAGGGACGGCGGGGCCATGATCAGGATTGAAATGGCGTTGCAGGGTGACAGTGCCGTCATCACCGATGCCGGTTACGTGCTCACCTGGGTCTATACCCCCACCGAAGAGGGAAAACGCAAATATTACATACTCCCATGTGCTGAATTCGAGAGTCAGCCGGAGTTCTTTCAGTCATCATCAGACTACGATGCAATGATGCTCTTTGTCAGGGATGCGCGAAGACTCCTTGACAATGAGAACGTGGGATTCGGCGAGATGACTTTTGATGGAAGATGGGAAAAAGTGAAACGGGATGATGATACCCCACCGGAAACTGAAAACGGCTGAGTGCTTTTAAATGGCCGTTGTCGGCGGCTGATGCCGGCACCAATTATATCCGAGGGTTATGGATGTCAGATGAAGAAGGCATCTGACGAAGATGTCAGTTTGCCTTTACAGCCCTTTCACCTGTTGACTTTCAGATACTATGCCTGCCGGAGTCAATTATTATTACTAATTTTGCATAAAATTTTTCATATGAGTTTCGACTACAATACCCAGAGAAAGAAGATGTCCCTGCCGGAGTACGGAAGGAACGTTCTGAAAATGATAGAACATATCAAGACTATCAGGGACCCCGAGGAGAGGAATCAGGCAGCCCGTACCGTCATCCAGATCATGGGCAACCTCAATCCGAACCTGAAGGAGGTCACTGACTTCAGGCACAAGCTCTGGGATCATCTGATGATCATTGCTGATTTCGACCTTGATGTCGACTCGCCCTATCCTCCGCCTGACCGGACTAAGCTTGATGCCAAGCCCAACAAGGTCCCCTATCATAACGGCAATATCAGCTATGCTCATTATGGCAGGATAGTGCCGGCTTTAATCGACGCGGCTGCGGCGATGGAGGAGGGTGAGGAGAAAGAGTATCTTACCGGCCTTATCCTCAACCAGATGAAGAAAGACTACATCACCTGGAATAACAAGGGCCAGGTAAATGATGAGCTGATCATCAGGGACCTGGAACTGATGTCCGGCAACCGGCTGAAGGCACCGGAAAACTTCAGAATGGTTGAGATCAAAGAGCTGGTGACGCCGCCGAAGAGCAAAAGCCAGGGCAGGTACCAGGGCAGGTCGCAGGACAAATACCAGGGCAGGTCAAACAAGCAGGGCAAAAAGAAGCACAAGAACGGCTATTGAGCTCATCAAACCATAACAGGCATGACTATCACCAACGTTACCACATATGACGCACCCCTGCCGGGAGGGCACTACTCGCAGGCCGTCGTGTCAGGCAACCTGATTTTTGTCTCCGGCCAGCTGCCTATGATACCCCTCACCGGAGAGAAGATCACTGGCGGTATAGGCGACCAGACCCTTCAGGTACTCAGGAATGTACTGAGCATTGTTAAGGCTGCAGGAGGTGACCTCACCTCCATTGCCAGAACAACCATCTACACCTCGGATGCAAAACACTGGGAAGAGATCAACAGGGTCTATGCCGATTTCTTCGGCTCAGTGCATCCGGCGAGGTCCATCATCACTGTGGCTGCCCTCCATCACGGATTTCTTGTTGAGATAGAGGCAGTGGCATTCGTGAAGTAACTTGCCACTTTGTCAGTATTTTCATTATGGCCGGCATTTTGTTTGACAGGCTGTAGTTAATTTTTGTATTTTTTATTATGGTAAAGAAGAAAAGTCACGAAGAGAGGCATGACGAACCCATGCCTGCAGATAAAACAGAAACCAACCAGCCGTCAGCAGAGACGGAGCAGGCGGGGCAGGCTGCGTCTGCCGTAGCAACGGAGTCTGCAGCAGTCAGTAGTACCGAAGAGGACCTGATGGCAAAACTGACAGAAATGCAGGATAAGTACCTTCGGCTGTCAGCTGAATTTGACAACTACAGGAAGCGCACCCTCCGCGAAAAAATTGAGCTTGCACAGTCAGGAGGCGAAAGGGTTATTGTAAGCCTGCTTCCCATCATTGACGACTTTGACAGGGCCATGACCTCAATGCACACCACTGACGACTGCGCCGCGGTGAAAGCCGGCGTGGAGCTGATCTACAGCAAGATAAACGAGTTCCTTAAGCAGAACGGCGTGAAGGAGATTGAAGCCGTCAACGAGCCTTTCAACAGTGACCTGCATGAAGCAGTCACCAGTGTGGCTGTGGAGGATGAAGCCATGAGGGGTAAGATAATAGAGGTCACCCAGAAGGGTTACAAACTCAATGAGAAGGTGATCCGTTGTCCGAAAGTGGTTGTGGGTGAATAGAAAAATCAGTTTACACTGAAAGATGTCGAAAAGAGATTATTACGAAATACTTGGAGTCAGCAAGGGAGCCTCCAGGGAGGAGATCAAGAAGGCATACCGTAAGCAGGCACTGAAATATCATCCTGACAAGAACCCGGGCGACAAGCAGGCTGAGGAGAATTTCAAGGAGGCCGCCGAGGCTTACGAGGTTCTCAGCAACGATGAAAAACGTGCCAGGTATGACAAGTTCGGGCATTCCGGCATGGGCAACAACATGGGTGGCGGCTTTGGCGGAGGCATGACCATGGAAGATATCTTCTCATCCTTCGGCGACATCTTTGGTGATGCCTTTGGTGGTGCCTTCGGTTCACGGCGCAGCGGACGTTCACGAAGCGTCAACAAAGGAACAAACCTGAGGCTGAAGGTGAAGCTCACCCTTGATGAGTTTGCCCACGGGGCTGAGAAGAGGGTTAAGGTAAACAAGTATGTAACCTGCAGCACCTGCCACGGCTCCGGTGCTGCCTCCGACAGTGACGTGACAACCTGCTCTGCCTGCAAGGGAACAGGCCACACTACCAGGGTGATGAACACCATCCTCGGGCAGATGCAGACCAGCGCTCCGTGTAATGTCTGCGGAGGCGAGGGCAGGGTGATAACAAAAAAATGCCCCAAATGCTACGGCGAAGGCATCGTCCAGGCAGAAGAGGTGATCCCTATCTCAATACCTGCAGGCCTGACACCGGGCATGCAGCTGTCGGTCAGCGGCAAGGGTAACGCCGCAAGACGCGGCGGCATCAACGGTGACCTGATAGTGGTCATTGAGGAAGAGCCACACCCCGAGCTGATACGTGAAGGCAATGACATTATCTATAACCTCTTCATCAGCATTCCTGACGCCATCCTCGGGGCAAACGCCGAAGTACCGACCTTAGAGGGAAAGGTCAGAATCAAGATTGACCCCGGCACCCAGGGCGGTAAGATACTCAGACTCAGGGGCAAGGGGCTGCCTGACGTCAATGGGTACGGCAAGGGCGACCTTCTGGTAAACGTTAATGTATGGATACCAAAAAACCTCACCAAAGAGGAACAGAAGGTAATGGAAGAGTACCGCTCATCATCCACCTTCACTCCCAGGCCCGATGCAAACGACAAGGGCTTCTTTGACAGAGTGAAGAACTACTTCTCATAAAAGAATCCCATTCAGGGAGTAAGGGGTTGATAGCTGACAGAATCAGTGTATCAACCTTTTTTATATCTTTGAGATTCCCGTATCTGCGGGTTAATCGTGGAAAGAAAAATGGCATTATTTGAAGCACAAAACGTTACGAAACGCTTTGCTACCCAGACGGCATTGGACAATGTCAGCATTAACGTCCCGGAACAAAGCATCTACGGGCTGCTGGGGCCCAACGGTGCCGGCAAGACAACACTGATCCGAATCATCAACCAGATCACTGCCCCCGACAGCGGGGCCATCTTCCTCAACGGCCGTCCTATTAAACCCGATGATGTCTATAACATAGGCTACCTCCCGGAAGAGCGTGGCCTCTACAAGAAGATGAAGGTTGGTGAACAGGCACTCTACCTGGCTCAGCTCAAGGGCCTCAGCCATGCCGAGGCTATGCGCAGGCTAAAGTACTGGTTCAAAAAGCTGGAGATAACCGGTTGGTGGGATAAAAAGATTGAGGAACTTTCAAAAGGGATGCAGCAGAAAGTACAGTTCATCACCACGGTGCTCCATGAACCGAAGCTGCTGATCTTTGATGAACCCTTTACCGGTTTTGACCCCATAAACGTCAAACAGATCAAGGAAGAGATCCTCTTTCTCCGTGAACGCGGGGCAACTATCATCTTCTCAACCCATAACATGGGCTCGGTGGAAGAGCTCTGTGACCATATCACACTGATCAACAAGGCCAGTACCATTCTTGAAGGGAGCGTGGAGAAGATACGGCGCGACTGGGCAGCAAATGAATTCAACATTATATTTGAAGGGGAGGTGACCCCGGCAGGCAACGGGCACTTCTCAGTTCTGAACTCCCTCTTCGAAGCCGGAAAGAGTGCGGTGCGCATCAAAGCCACGGAATCGGGTGACACCAACGAGATCATCAAAGCGATGACCGCCGCCGGCAAGGTTGTCTCATTTAACCCCGCCCTGCCCTCAATGAACGAGATATTCATCAGGGTTGTGGAGACAAGAAACAGGGAAGCTGCAAAAAACTAGGCCATGAACAAGATATCACTAATTATCCGCAGGGAATACCTGACAAGGGTGCGCAAAAAGTCGTTCATTATCATGACCCTGCTCACTCCCTTCCTCTTTGCCCTCATCTTCATCATCCCTATGCTGGTGATGAGCAATGAGGACAAGGATTTCAAGAAGATTGCAGTTGTAGAAGATGGTTCTGATCTCTTCACCAATGTCATTCCTGACACCAGGGACACTGACTTTGAATATCTCTCAGGCGTAAGACTGAATGACATCAAGGACAATTTCTCGGAGATGGGTTACTACGGAGTACTGTACATATCGCCCCAGATCGTCACAACGCCTGATGCCATCCAGCTGATATCCCGCAAACAGCCTCCGATAGGCCTCCTTGACCATATCTCCGGCTCCCTTGAGAAGGAGATAGAGAAACAGAAGCTACTGGCATACAACATAGAAGACCTCGATGAGATTCTCCGCACCATCAACACCAGTGTGAGGATACAGACCATCAAGATGGACGAGTCAGGCAGCACCAGGGAGACAAGCACCGGCATATCGATGGCACTGGCATATATCGGAGGATTTCTGATGTACATGCTCGTCTTCATGTTCGGCTCCATGGTTATGCGCGGTGTGATTGAGGAGAAAACAAACCGCATCGTCGAGGTCATTATCTCATCGGTGAAGCCGGTTCAACTCATGCTTGGCAAGATCATCGGAGTGGCCCTGGTAGGTCTCACCCAGTTTGCACTCTGGATCGTGCTTACCCTGGCCCTGGTGATGGTGATCAAGTCCAGTTTCCTTCCTGAGGGAACCCTGGAACAGATGCAGCAGCTGCCTCAGAGCCTTGCCCAGGCCGACCAGTCAATGCAGGGTGCCGGAGCATCAACCATGACGGCAGAGCAGCTCACCGAATACCAGGAGTTGTTTGCCGGGGCCCTTAACCAGCCGTGGGGACTGATCATCTTCAGCTTCATATTCTATTTTCTGACCGGCTATCTCCTCTATGCTTCACTATTTGCAGCCATCGGTTCAGCCGTTGACAATGAGACAGAGACTCAGCAGTTCATGCTGCCGGTAACCATACCTATAATACTGGGACTGATAGTGGCAATGGGCACAATGCAGAATCCCGAAAGCTCACTCTCATTCTGGTTTTCCATCATACCCCTCACCTCTCCCATTGTCATGATAGCCCGCATACCGTTCGACGTGCCCGCTTGGGAGATAGCGCTGTCAATGGGCCTGATGCTGGTGACAATCGTCGGAGCCGTATGGATGGCAGCAAAGATCTACCGTACCGGGATACTCATGTACGGCAAGAAGACATCTTACAAGGAGCTTTGGAAATGGCTTACATACAAAGGATAAACAAAAACTGAAATGGCAAGGATACTGGTTGTCGACGACGAAAAGTCGATCCGAAACACCCTGAAGGATGTACTTGAATATGAGAAGTACGAGGTTGATCTTGCCGAGGACGGTGTCACTGGCATCAAAATGTTCTCACAGGAGACCTATGATGTGGTCCTGTGTGACATCAAGATGGCAAAGATGGATGGCATTGAGGTGCTGCAGAATATCCAGGAGATATCTGCAGATGTGCCTGTGATAATGATATCGGGTCACGGTAACATAGACACTGCCGTTGACTCCATCAAGAAGGGTGCCTTTGACTTCCTTGAGAAGCCGCTGGATCTCAACCGGCTGCTGATAACTATACGGAATGCACTGGATAGAGGGTCGCTGATCAGCCAGACCAAGGTGCTCAGGAAGCAGGTGAGCAAGAAGTTCGAGATTGTAGGTGAGTCGCCGGCCATCATCGCCCTCAAGGAGATGATAGACAAGGTGGCCCCAACTGAGGCACGCGTGCTGATCACCGGAGCCAACGGCACCGGCAAGGAGTTGGTGGCACACCAGATACATGAGAAGAGCAGCCGCGCCAGAGGTCCTTTCGTGGAGGTCAATTGTGCCGCCATCCCGTCGGAGCTGATCGAGAGTGAGCTGTTCGGCCATGAGAAAGGGTCATTCACTTCAGCCATCAAACAGCACATCGGCAAGTTCGAACAGGCGGGCGGAGGCACCATCTTTCTCGACGAGGTGGGTGACATGAGCCTGGCAGCCCAGGCAAAAGTGCTCCGTGCACTGCAGGAGAACAAGATCACCCGTGTGGGGTCAGACAAGGACATACATGTAGACGTCAGGGTCATCGCCGCAACAAACAAGAATATCAGGGATGAGATCGAACGCAACACATTCAGGGAGGATCTTTACCACAGGCTGAGCGTCATACTGATCCATGTGCCTTCGCTCAATGAGAGAAATGATGACATACCCCTTCTGGCAGAGCACTTCAACACCCTGATATGCGGGGAGTACGGCATGAGCCCGAAGAAGATCACTCCTGACGCCATCAGTGAGCTGCAGAAGATCACCTGGACAGGTAATGTCAGGGAGTTCAGGAATGTCCTCGAAAGACTTATCATCCTCTGTCCGGAGGCAATAACAGGCAGGGATGTGATAGCCTATGCCCATCCTGTCTCAGGCTTCGGTGAAATATGAAAAGGAAGCCGCGTATATGGTTCCCTGTCATGCTGGCTATGGTCCTGGCCCTTGTGTCAGGGTGTTCCGGGAGGGTTGGGGAGAGCATTCCGGTACTGTTCAATGACAGCTGGTATTTCATCAGGCAGGACTCAGCCAAGATGGACCATATACTGCCGGGCAACATCCCCAACAACAAGTGGGAGGGGGTATCCTTACCCCATACGGCATTTATTGAGCCCCTCACTGTTGCCGGCAGGCAGTGGACCGGCATCTGCTGGTACAAGAAGATCTACAGGCCGGAACGGCGACAGCGTCACAAACATACGGGACTGTTGTTTGACGGTGCCATGCATGATGCCATTGTCTATCTCAACGGTGCCGAGATAGCTCGCCATAGCGGCGGATATCTCCCCTTTTACGTTGATCTCTCACGCGATCTGCAGTACGGTAAGGAGAACGAAATCCTTGTCAGGCTTGACAACAGGGAGAATCCCAACATACCCCCCGGCAAGCCACTTGACCAGCTCGACTTCCTGTGGTACAGCGGGCTCTACCGCAATGTGAGCCTCTATGTGACAGACAGGCTCCATATCACCGCCCCGCCGGAGTCGCATTCCGTTTACGGAGGCGGTATAATGACAGGAGCGCGTGACATAAGCCTGGAGGCAGCCACACTCACCGTCTCTGTCCAGGTACAAAATGATGACAACACACCCCGCTCGTTCTGGCTGAAGAATACTCTTCTTGATGCTGCCGGCCTGGAGACCGCCTCTTCCCGTTCCGGCCTTACGGAGCTGGAGCCGGGGCAGAGCATACGGCTGATGACCAGGATGATTGTGATGCATCCTGCCCTCTGGTCGCCCGACAAACCCTTCCTCTATACCCTTGTGACCGAACTGCTGTCTGAAAAGGGAGTGACAGACAGACGGGAGACACGCACCGGTATCAGGACAGTAAGAATAACTCCCCAGCAGGGGTTGCTCATCAACGGCGAGCCTGTCACCGTTACCGGCACCAACCGTCATCAGGAGTACCCCTATATAGGCTACGCCCTGTCTGACAATGCGAGCTACCGTGATGCCTTCAAGATCAGGGAGGCAGGGTTCAATCTTGTCCGCTCCTCTCATTACCCCCCCTCGCCTGCCTTCCTTGATGCCTGCGACGAGATCGGACTGATGGTTATTGATGCCATACCCGGATGGCAGTTCATGGGAGACTCCCTGTTCCGCCAGGCATCACTCAGGGACGCTCAAATGATGTGCCGCCGTGACCGCAATCACCCGTCGGTGATCATATGGGAGGCCTCACTGAATGAGACGCAGATGCCTGTGAATTTCCTCCGTGCACTGCATGAGACAGTCAAGGAAGAGCTGCCCTACGGGAATAACTATACATGCAGCTGGATGGATACCGTATGCGATCTGTTCATCCCTGCACGGCAACATGCCACGGCCCCTGATTACTGGAAGAACTACACGAAAAACAAGCCTCTCTTCATTGCCGAGTACGGCGACTGGGAATATTATGCCCGGGATGCGGGCTTCAGCCAGACCGCAGCAGATGACTCAGTAACAACGGCAACAAGCTCAAGACAGTCGCGCGGGGCAGGCGACGGCGCAATGCTGCAACAGGCCTTCAACTTTCAGGAGGCACATAATGACAATCTCTTCGGTCCCGCTTTCGGTGACGCCAACTGGCTGATGTTCGACTACAACCGCGGTTATGCGCCGGATATTGAGACATCAGGGGTCATGGACATCTTCCGCCTCCCGAAATTTTCCTACTGGTTTTACCGCAGCCAGGCAGAAAAGGGCCCTGTCTGTTTCATAGCCCACCATAACCTGCCATCGTCAGGAAAAACAGTGAGGATATACAGTAACGCCGATACGGTAATGCTGTATCGCAACGACTCACTGCTGGCGGTACAGGGTCCTGACAGCGATCCTACTGCCGTTAATCTCCGGCACCCGCCCTTTACCTTCACATTACCTGATTATATCTCCGGCACCATCAGGGCTTCTGCCTCAAAAAAAGGAGCTGAGATAACCTCTCACAGTGTTACCACCCCCGGCTCACCGGCAGCACTGCGGCTCACAGCCGACTTCAGCAACAAGCCCCTGCAGGCCGATGGCGCCGATGCCATTTTTATCTATGCCAGCCTCGTCGACTCAGTAGGCAACCCCGTATATGACGGCAGCCTGCCTGTCCTGTTCTCGGTAAGAGGTGACGCCGAACTTATCGGTGACAATCCGGCAATGGCTGAGGCCGGCATAGCGTCAATACTCCTCAGAGCCGGCACACATCCCGGAAAGGTGATGATACGAGCCGAAGCTGAAGGGGTTGCCAGGGCCGAGATACTGACTGAGACAAAGTAAAGTTCAACGTAAAGAGCCTCCTCAGAACCTGAAGTAGATGAAAGGCTGAACGACATCCGTGCCCACCTTGTAGAGCAGCACTGCAATCACAGCCGCGATCAGGAACTTGAACACCAGCGGGATTCTTATGAACAGTCCCCGGTATGCCTCCTTGACGGTTACAGGAAGGAAGTGCATGATATATCCGGAGACAATAAGCACAACCACCGGCAGGTAAGCCATGAGCACCGTAGCGTAATTTCCCGGTGTGAAAGACGAAAATATCTGCGTCAGCATCACGCCTGCATCCTCCATTGTGCCGGCCCTGAAGAATATCCAGGCAAAGCTGACGAAGTTGAAGGTCAGGAAGATGCCTGTTATCCGCGCTGCCCGGCTCTTTCCCGGTGAGCGGCGGAAGAGGTGCATGCGTATCTTGTCAGCTACAAGCGCAATACCGTGCAGACCGCCCCAGACCACGAACCTTGTCGCAGCACCGTGCCACAGACCGCCAAGGAGCATGGTGATCATGAGGTTGATGCCGGTACGGATGGTGCCTTTCCTGTTACCCCCCAGGGGAATATAGAGGTAATCCTTCAGCCATCTCGACAGCGATATATGCCACCGCTTCCAGAAATCGCTGATGCTGACAGCCTTGTAGGGCGAATTAAAATTCAGCGGCAGCCGGAACCCCATCAGCATTGCCACCCCGATGGCAATATCGGTGTACCCCGAGAAATCACAATAGATCTGCAATCCGTATCCGTAAACCGCCAGCAGGTTTTCAAATCCTGAATAGAGCGCCGGTGCGTCAAAAACCCTGTCTATGAACCCTGCAGAGATAAAATCCGAGATGAGCATCTTTTTCACAAGCCCCTGCAGTATCAGGAAGAGCCCGTAACCGAACTCATTGCGGCTGATGGTATACTCGCCCTTCATCTGAGGGATGAACTCCGAGGCCCTGACTATCGGGCCTGCCACCAATTGAGGGAAGAAGGTCAGGTAAAAAGAGAAATCTGCAATATTCCTCTCGGGAATCATACGACCGCGGTAAACATCGATGCTGTAGCTGAGTGCCTGGAAGGTGAAGAATGATATACCCACCGGCAGTATTATGGTGTTGACATCAAAGGAGGTACCGAACAGAGTATTTGACCACGAAGAAAAGATATCACGAGCCACCAGAGATGTGTTGAACAGTGAGTTGATGCTTTCAGTGATGAAGCCTGCATACTTGAAGTAGCTGAGGAACCCCAGGAGCAGTATTATATTGGTTATCAGCCAGAATCTCTTGCCCGCCTTTCTCTCAGCCCTCTCTGTCAGAATGGCTGTTAACCAGGTCAGGATTGTAGTCAGCAACAACAGTATTATGAAGAGGCCCCCTACCCGATAATAGAAATAGAGGCTTACCAGCAGGAGCCATGTGTGACACATGGCCCGTTTTCTGTGCATGAGTGCAAAACCGGCCATGACCACCAGGAAGAAGATCCAGAAGCTGAAGGTGGTAAAAATGAATGTCTGCCCGGGGTTGTAGCTTAGCAGTGACCTGACATTCCTGAACCGATCTTTCCAATCAGCCCTCTCTCTCCGGGTGGCATCCTCATCTCCCACTGCCGCCGGGGCTTCTGCTGTCACATCATCATCCGCTCCGGCATTCTCGCCTGTCGCGCTGCTGCCAGCCACATTGCCACTG
>WOYX01000044.1:19640-40608 GCA_011620595.1 Bacteroidales bacterium
GGCCACATTGCCACTGACGGCCACATTGCCACTGACAACAATATCGCCGGCTCCGGTGTTGCCCCCTCCGGTGCCTCCTCCACTGCTGCCCCCGGTGAATCTGTCCCCATTGATTTTGCCAGCCGCGGTGCTGCCGGAAGCTGTAATTCCGCCAGCCGCAATATCGCCGGCATCGGAAGCTGACGTTACTTCACTCCTTGCAGTCAGCAGTTCGGAGTAGATCCTTGCAGCCATGGTATCAGCACCTGCGTTGGAGAGGTGCGTAAGATCGCGTGATGCCAGCGGCGGCATATGATTTCGCCATTTGAGTATTGACCCGGGGCCTCCCATTGATTCCCAGGCATCCCAGAAGATAGCCCCGCTGCGTGCTGCTGCCTTCTGCTGGGCATCCCTGATGGCCCTGATGTTGCTGAAGCGCCTGATGGTGTCATTTGTCCACAGGGCCATGTCAGTGACACCGATAAGTATCACCGGCACCCCGCCCGAAGCCCTCTTGAGGTACTCTATCTGCTTGACAAGCCCCTCTTCATAGTAGTGGTACTCACTCCTGACATTCCTGACCACATTGAGACCGAACTGCATGAAGATGACGTCAGGGGCTATCTTTGACAATGCCTCACCGAAAACCTCCTGGTCTGTCATTACAAACTCGAGTCCGGCGCTGCCGCGAACCGGCACATTGTCAATGATCACACCGCCTTCGCTCTCGAGGCTGAGAGCATATATGTCAGGCGAGTTGCGGCCTGTAAACTCAACTTCAATGTCGGAAACGGCAGGCAGGGGCACGGCATACTCCATCACTCCGGCGCCCATCTGCAACATTGCAAAATCAACCAGCGAGTTGCCTGACCTGATGCAAACGAGTACCGTGTCAAAATTGTTGCCGTAGAATATCCTCAGCTTCTCATATACGGCAACGGAGGGGTCAGCTCCCGGTACAGGGCTCACCCTGACGGTGGCAAAGGATCGCGAGGTCAGGGAGTCATTCGGCGGGCTGAAGCGGCAGACGGAGAGCATCGGACCCAGCCTGTTGTGAGGCAGCGAGCCGTTACGGTAATCAAGCAGAGTATACCTCTTCCAGTTGGAGGAGGATTTGACCACAAACGAACGGGTGTACATCACCGGCATTACGGGCGAGATCAGTCCGGGCCCTGTACCGCTCCCCTCCCTGCGCAACTCGCAGCGCAACAGTGATGTCACACGGTCACCCTCAAGCTGAGAGTCGCCGAAGAAGAGCACCCTGACCTGCCTCCCCGCGGCCAGCGAGTCCCTGATAATATCTCCCGGCCATGGCAGCTGCAGCGAAGAAGCGCCCGCAACTTTCTCCGGCGAAGCTGCAGATGACGGCTCCTCTGCGGCAGTGACACTGTCAGCCTCTGACGGCCCGGTGCTCTCCCCTGCAGCCCATATGCTGTCCGTGACATCATTAAGGACAGTATCATAGGGTGTGGAATGAAAAAGAGTATTGCCCTCCCTCTTAAGGTGGACGATCGACAGACTCAGCAAAAAGAGTGTCACGACCAACAGTAGCAGGAAGAGAAATATTCTGCCCGGGCGCATAACTTTCCTTGTCAGCTTTTTTTCCTGATCCTCAGCTTCTGGCCCACCTTGATTCGGGAAGCGTCGGAGAGGTTGTTCAGACTCATAATGTCAGTGGCGGATACCCCGCTGAACTTCTTTGCAATATCCCAGACTGTGTCGCCATTCCTCACGGTATATACTTCATACTCGCCGTCTGTTACCGATGGCACAACAGCCGCCGTCGGGGCCGTAGAGACACTCTTGCCCTCCAGCCTCTGCTTCTCGGCGAAACTCATCGAGTTGACCTTGTCGTATCTCTCTGCCTTGCCAGGGTCAACATAGATGGCAAGTTTCTGGCCTATCCTGATGGTGTTCCGGTAGATGTTATTCCAGTACCGCAGCTCCGAGAGGCCTACATCGTACCACTCGGAGATAAATCCCAGGTTGTCGCCCTCCTTGACCACATATGTAAGTTTGGTCTTGCCCTTGACGTCCGGGGGTATGTATGCCGACTGCCGGGGGGTGGAGATCTGATTCACCCGGGTGAGATACTCCTCATTCCTGTAGGCAGTGATGGTGTCGGCAAGGGATATGAATTCACCCAGCTTGTCCACCGGAAGCATTATGGGATAAGGTTTGCTTTTCCCCGGTACGAGGCCTGTCCGGTACTGCGGGTTCATAGCCCTGAGCTCACCCACCGGCAGGTCAAGCACTGCAGCTATCTGCTCAAGGTGAACATCGTGTGATACCATCACGGTATCTACTGAGAGGGGCATGTTTATCTGCACCGGGGTGATGTTGTGATCACGGTAATAATTCATTGCGTAGGTGGCAGCCACATATGCCGGTATGTAGCCGCGGGTCTCACGGGGCAGGCGGTAATAGATCTCCCAGTAATCTTTCCTGTTGCCAGAACGTCTGATGGCTTTGTTTACATTACCCGGACCGCAGTTATAGGCGGCGATGACCAGTATCCAGTCGTTGTAAATGCCATAAAGGTCTTTCAGGTACCTGGCGGCAGCGTGAGTCGCTTTTACCGGATCGCGACGTTCATCAACCACAGAGTTGATGGTCAGCCCGTACATTCTTCCCGTGCTGTACATGAACTGCCACAGTCCCGTGGCACCCATACGACTAACGGCATTGGGATTGAGGGCAGACTCGATGACGGCCATGTATTTCAGTTCCACGGGAAGGCCGTAGGAGTCAAAGATATCCTCTATCATCGGGAAATAGTAATCCTGCAGGCCAAGCATCACCTGGAACCTGTCAAGTTTGCGCCCGGTATAAACATGTATATGATTCCTGATGATATTGTTGTATGGAAGGGTAATGACAGAGTTGATCCGGCCGAGACGGTCGATATAGATTGAATCACTGAATTCCGTTATCGCGGAGTCCGGCAGTGCGATGTCACTCCCGCTGGCAGACATTCGGACAAACCAGTTGCTGAGAAGACTGTCGAGGTCACGTTCAATACGTTCGGTGGAGCCGTCGTCCCGTATGATGATGGTGTCATTCACTCCACGCAGGGAAAGAGGGAGAAGCAGAAAAAGCAGCGGTACTATTATCGTTTTGATATTCATATTCATCTTTGTTAGAAGGTCTTGGTAATTGAAAAGGTAACTCCCGGGGCCATCCCGGCAAAGGTTGGGGCTGCAGGGAGAATTGTAGCCTTAAGGTCATCACTGACGTCATAATCGAACAGGCTGGCATCCACGTGTGCATCGATGATGGTGATAAGGTACCAGCCCACGATACCGATATAGGAGAGGTCGCGGTATTTGCGGTAATAATCGACCCCGTTGATAAGCTGGGTCCTGACCCATGCTTCGGTGGAGGGATTGTATGTCTCCGGGTGCAGAACGGGATCGTACTCTGTGGGGTCAAGGGCTGTCAGAACTTCGATGTAGCTGTCGGTCCCGGGAATGATGTCAGTGAAATCCTGGTATGCACTGATGAGCTTGTTGTAGTTTCTGGCGTTTAAGGTTACGGCATATCCCAGGGCCCCGAACCCGGCATATACCAGCGGCACCTTCCAGTATTTGCGGTTGTATATCTGGCCAAGCCCGGGCAGCGCTGCCGCATACATTGTTGATCTCACCGGTTCGATGAGATACTTCTTCTCCTTCCTGACAGCAATGGTATCCTGCGCCCCGGCCCCGGAGGTCGCAACAAAGAGAAGAAGACAGAGGAGTGCTATTTTGCCGAACAGTTCCAAGGGGCAAACCGTTTCTGTTTGCCGGCAAATATAACCATTTACCTGTTAAGTTTATCGAGCATTGCGATAATGCGTTCCATCTCATCGTTGTCGGAGAATGGGATGGTGATCTTGCCTCTTCCCTTCTCATTGATACGGAACTGCACCTCGGTACCGAAGAGGCCACTAAGCTGTTTGCCAAGCTCTTCGAACTCGGTATTCAGTTTCTTCCTCTTCTCGGCTTTGGCCGGATCTTTGACGGCGGCGCCCTGCAATTGCCGCACCAGCTCTTCCGTAGCCCTTACGGAGAGATCTTCCCGTATAATGTGATAGTAAATATCTATCTGTTTTGCCGGGTCTTCGATATTGACGAGGGTTCTTGCATGGCCCATGGACAGGTTACCGTTGCGTATTCCCAGTTGTATCTCGGCAGGCAGGCGTAACAGCCGCAGGTAGTTGGAGACCGTTGAGCGCTGTTTGCCAACCCTGTCGCTGAGCTGTTCCTGTGTCAGGCTGCACTCTTCTATCAGACGCTGGTAGGTTATGGCCACCTCCACGGCGTCAAGGTCCTCTCTCTGGATATTCTCCACCAGGGCCATCTCGAGCATTGCGGTATCATCAGCCGTGCGCACATAGGCCGGCACGTGGGTCAGACCGGCCATGCGGGCAGCGCGCAGCCTTCTCTCGCCGGCGATAAGCTGGTAACGGCCATCACCTGTCTCCCTGACCGTCAGGGGCACCACTATCCCCACCTGCCTTATTGAGGCTGCCAGCTCCCCGAGCGCCTGGCTGTCAAAACGGGTTCGCGGTTGAAAGGGGTTGCCGTCAATGGAGTTGATATCTATCTGCAGGTTGGCCTCCACCTTTTTTTCAAGCGCCTCTTTTGCAACGCCGTCAATGAGAGCGCCGAGACCTCTGCCCAAAGGGCTCTTCCTGGCTGTATTCATGATGCTGTTAAAACGGTTTTTTTACTGGTTCTTCTGCCTGGCCTCAACACGCTCAAGCAGCTCGCGGGCCAGGTTGAGATAATTCACTGTACCTCTTGATTCTGCATCGTAGAGTATGGCGGGCTGGCCATAGCTGGGAGCCTCGGAGAGCTTCACATTGCGCTGGATGATGGTATTGAAGACCATCTGCTGAAAATGACGCGTAACCTCTTCAACGACCTGGTTGGCAAGACGCAGACGGGAATCATACATGGTCAGCAGAAAACCCTCGATCTCAAGTGCAGGATTGAGGTTCGTCTGAATGATCTTGATGGTGTTGAGGAGCTTACCCAAACCCTCAAGAGCAAAATACTCGCACTGGACAGGGATGATGACCGAATCGGCCGCCGTGAGAGCATTCACGGTGAGCAGGCCCAGCGACGGCGAACAGTCAATGAGAACATAATCATACTCCCCCGCGATACCCGCCAGCACCTTCCTGAGCGTCTTCTCCCTCTCGGGCCGCTCAAGCATCTCTATCTCCGCACCTACGAGGTCAATGTTCGAAGGTATGACAGAGAGGTTGTCAATGGAGCAGGGCATTACTGCCCCGCCCGGACTGACACCGTCAATGAGACAGTCATAGATGGTGGTCTTGACCTGTTTGACATCTATACCGACTCCTGATGTGGCGTTGGCCTGGGGATCGGCATCAACTATCAGCACCTTCTTTTCAAGAGCTGCCAGGCTGGCGGCCAGATTGATCGCCGTGGTTGTCTTTCCTACTCCTCCCTTCTGATTGGCAAGCGCTATAATCCTTGACATATGATACCTTTCGTCCTTAAATTAATGAGTTCCAAATTTACAATTATTGCCCATGCCGGTAAGCCCGGCCCGGTTCGTAATTGTAAACATTTTATGCGTGGTTATTAACACGTTTTTAACAGCGGACGGGCTATCCGCAGAGTCATCTCTTCTGGGTGTAGACGGTAATCTCGAAGAGCCTGGGCCAGTATTTTCCGGTGACGAAGATACGCCTGTTTACTGCATCCCACGCGATCCCGTTCAGGACATCGGTCTCCCGCGTCTGTTCCTCACGTGGCAGGATATTGCCCAGTTCAACATAGCCGAGCACCTTTCCGGACAGGGGATCTATGCGTGCAATGCGGTCGGTCTGCCAGATATTTACCCAGAGCTCGCCGTCAATAAACTCCATTTCATTGAGGTTATCGACCATCCCTTTGTTATCCCAGACCTCAATTGATGAGAGAACGTTGAAGTCAGGGTCGAGGAACAATATCACGTTCGTGCCGTCGCTCATGGCCAGAGAATCTCCGATGGTGGCAAGTCCCCACCCCTGCGTCTGGTAGTATATCCTGTTTATCTGTCTGAGTGTCGACTTCTCATATACGAAGCCTATCCTGGTAGTCCAGGTCAGCTGGTATAACCTTTCACCGAGCAATGCCAGTCCTTCACCGAACAGCGATCCGTCAAGGTTTACCTGGCTAACTACCTTGCCTGACTCTGCCTCCACTTTTCTGAGCGACGACTCTCCCAACTGGCCCGTGCTCTCGTAAAAGAAGCCGTCGTCATAGACGAGTCCCTGTGTATAGGCACGCCTGTCATGCGGGTAGCTATTGACCACCCGGTAGCGCCAGGTCACCGGCACGATGTCTGAGAGCATGGTGACAGATAGTGTCACTGTCTGTGGTTTTGCAGAGGGAGAAAAGGCCACGGCCCTCAGTGAAAGTCTGCCGGGTGAACCTTTGCCATCAATCTCCAGGGTTGCAGGCAGGTTTGTCATGGTGCTCTTATGGATGCCGTCAACCCACAGTTGCACAGAATCCACACTGCTCTGTCCTGCCGCACGGGCCACTGAGAATACTATCTTTTCATTGCAGGCAAAGGTAGAGTTGTCAGCCGGAGCCAGCACCTCTATGAGTCTCCTGGCAGGCATGGCATCAGGTATGCTGTCACTCATGACGGCTGCAGCCTCTTTTGTTTTGCCAGCCGAGCCGGAGCATGATATCACTGATACCAGGATAAGAAGAAACAGGAAAGCATTCAGTGTATCTCTTTTCATCGCGCTGTTCTATTTTTTCCCGAACAGGCTGAAGTGCCTGGTTTTAATAGCCCGCATAGCTTCTTCCTCTCTCTCTGACCAGGGGTCGATCATATTGAGCACCTCGCCCCAACCCGGGAAGCCCCCTGCATTCTTGTCATCAATAAAGATATCGACGTTGATCTTGCGCGGCGTATCTTCCGTCCACACCTCTTCAGGATAATTCTTGTTAACGGCATAGAACTCAACACCGTTCTGCCGGCAGTATTCCACTGCCTCCTCCAGCTCCCTGCCTGTGCGGAAGGTCCACAATATGAGCAGCGCCCCCCGCTTCTGCAACTCCTTCAGGGTGATGAAGGCAAAGAGCTTCTCCTTGCCTATGGCAGGATAATCGTGATCGACGATAGTACCGTCAAAATCAACTGCGATTTTAATATTTGTCAGATCTCTCATAATCCTTCAACAAAAATAATCAAATAATAGTTGCCGGGAATATTGTAATTTAGCAGTACTTCAATATGTATCATGATCAAACAGATACCCAACACCCTGACACTTCTTAACCTGGTGGCCGGTTTTGCCGCAACCATCTATGCTGTAAAAGGTTACCATGAGTATGCGGCATTCTGCATCATGGCCGGTATGCTACTCGATTTTTCCGACGGCTTTGCTGCCAGGCTGCTGAAAGCCTGGTCCTCCATAGGCAGGGATATGGACAGCCTGGCTGATGTGGTCACCTTTGGTCTTGCCCCCGGTGCTGTTCTTTTCAGCATGCTTGTCACTTCCGGCATGGCCACTCTGCCGGCCTTTGCGGTTGCTGCGGTGGTACCCGCCGCTTCGGCTCTGAGGCTGGCAATATTCAATAATGACACTACCCAGTCAAGCTCCTTCAGGGGGTTGGCCACACCGGCCAGTGCCTTCACCGTCATCTCATTTGTACTGGCAGCAGAGTACAGTGACAGCACCATTTATGACTCGCTGTCAGCGTCACCATGGTTTCTCTCACTCCTCTCCCTCACGCTGGCAGTGATGATGCTCATCAGGACCAGGATGTTTTCACTGAAGGTCACCGGGTTGCAATGGAAAGGGAATGAAGAGCGTTATATCTTTGCAGCATCCGCTATTCTGCTTCTGATTCTCTTCAGGGCCGCCGCGCTGCCGCTAATCATGGTTGTATACATAGCAATCTCATTCATCTCCGTCCTGACCGGAAGGAGGGCACCCACCCCTCTCCCTTAAATCCTCCATCGCCTTCTGCTGGCAGCGTATTGACTCATCATGGATGATGCGAATCAGCTTCCCTACGAACTCCCTGTCGAGCTCTTCGGTAACGCCGTGATTTGTTCTTGTTTCCAGTATCTCGAGCCATCTCTCGAGCTGGAAGATGGTTATATCATTCAGGCACTTGAACTCGCCCATCTCCCTGCTTATCCTCATGCGTGATGCCACCAGTTCAATGATCTGGTTGTCAATGGAATCTATCCTGTCCCTCATCTCCCCGAGCCTGTTCCGGAGGCTGGTGTCATCGGATGTGGAAGTGCGGAACACCAGGCCCTCCATCATCCTGATGAAAGCGGGTATGTCGAGCTGCTGCTCCCTGTCGCTCAATGCGTTCCGGGGGTCATGATGCACCTCTACCATAAGTCCTGCCATATTCAGATCGAGGGCCTTCTGTGCCATACCGGGCACAAGGTCAGCCCTGCCGGTCATGTGACTGGGGTCACACAGCACCGGAAGTGAGGGAATGCGGCTGCGCAGTTCAATGGCCAGCTCCCACTTGGGTATGTTACGGTATCGGTTTCTCTCATATGGTGTGAATCCGCGATGGATAGCAGCGATCTTTTCAATGCCTGCCGCGCGGACTCTCTCAACGGCACCCTGCCACAGATCCAGGTCGGGACCCAGAGGGTTTTTAACCAGCACCGGCTGTCCGGTACCCCTGAGTGCAGCCACAATCTCATCAACACTGAAGGGGTTTGATACAGTACGTGCGCCGAGCCACACCACGTCTATCCCTGCCTTCATGCATGCCTCCGCATGCAACGGGGAGGCCACCTCCACGGCAACGGGCAGCCCGGTCTCCTCCTTCACCGTCCGCAGCCACTCCAGGGCCCTGTAGCCCTCGCCCCCAAAGGAGGAGGGTCGTGACCTCGGTTTCCAGAGCCCGGCCCTCAGGATGTGAACCCTGCCCGTAGCCTTCAGAGCCCGCGCCGTCACCAGGAGCTGCTCTTCACTCTCGGCGCTGCAGGGCCCTGCTATGATCAGCGGTGCCTCTCCGAACCCCCATGAATCTATCCCTGCTGTCTCCATCACACTACTCCCGGCCTGGGCTCCTCACTGGTTCACGCGAGTCAGTACATATGATCATCACCGCCCATCTCCTCGGCGGTTATCCTTCTGCGGTTGATGGATCTCCAGGCGTACCAGATGTAGGCAACTACAAGAGGAATGATAAAGGAGACGTACATCATGGTCTTGAGGGTGAACAGACTCGATGATGCCCTGGCCAGCGTCAACGAACTCTGCAGGTCGGCAGTGGAGGGATAGAAGGCCGTACCTCCATAGCCGGCCATGAAGAAGAGTGCCATCACCACGGGTACTGTACCGAAGCCCGCATACCAGATGGCCTTGTCGGAACTCTTGAAGAGAGCCAGCCGGAGAGAGATGAGAATCAGCACCACCCCACCCGCAAAGAGTATCAGGGTCAGTGGGTTGGAGACAAGGTTATGCAGATAGTGATACTTCACCAGTGTAACCTCACCTGCAGCAGTGGTCATAAATCCCTTTCCGGTAAGTATGACAACCACGAATGCCAGGAAGAAGATCAGAAAAGGAACTGCATTCCTTGTCAGGGCTTTTCTTATGATGACTGCCAGTTCCGCATCATCGATGGTGTCTGCCAGGTACATCAGTCCCAGCACCCTGACCAGGAAGAGCAAGGCAAAGCCCAGAAGCAGGTTGACCGGATTGATGAGCGCCTCCAGGCCGTGCCATCCCGAGCCCCAGGTGACCCTGTTGAAAAGGTCGAGCGTGAAGTCCGACCCGGTAAAGAAGGTTGCCACGGCCACACCTATCAGGAAGGGGCCGACGCAGCCGTTGATGAAGAGGAAAGTGTCAAAGAGGCTGGTGCCGTATATGTTGGCAGGCTTGGAGCGGTACTCGTAGGCCACCGCCTGGATGATAAAGCTGAACAGTATGGCCATCCAGACCCAGTATGCTCCCCCGAAGCTTGTGGCATAGAAGAGGGGGAACGATGCAAAGAGGGTGCCGCCGAAGGTGACCAGGGTGGTGAATGTGAACTCCCACTTGCGACCGAGGGCATTGACCAACATCTTGCGTTGCATGTCGTTGCGCGGCAGTGAGAAGATGAACGACTGCCCTCCCTGAACGAACATCAGGAAGACGAGGAGACCGGCGAGAAGAGATATTATCAGCCACCAGTAATTCTGCAGAAATGCGTGTGTTATCAGGTATGTCATGACTTACTCCTCCTTCTCTTTTGGTCCTATCCTGATCTGTCTTATCATAATGGAAACCTCTGCTATGAGCAGTGCGGTAAAAAGCACGGCAAACAGCCAGAAAGTCGTCTGCACAGCACCGGTACTGATATTCGATACTGCCACGTTCACCGGCATGAGGTTCTGTATAATCCATGGCTGCCGGCCCATCTCCGTCACTATCCATCCCAGCTCGCTGGCAAGGTAAGCCAGGGGTATGGATAGCAGGGCCAGCCAGAGGAACCATTTGTTGCGTTCAAGGCTCTGGCGGCGGCAGAACCAGAGGGCAAGGGCAAATAGAAGTATAAAGAAGAAGCCTAGCCCCACCATGATGCGGAAACTGTAGAAGGTCACTGGCACCGACGGTATCACCTGCCAGGGATGTTCAAAGTAGCTGTAGCCGAAATACCTGAAGAAATTGTCAACGAAATCGCGGTCTTCGAACATGGCTGCCAGTGAGGCCATACTTTCCGTGTCACCGATCTCCTTTGCCATCTTGTAGTCAGTGAGCACCTTCCGGGCATAAGTCCCGCGGTTTATCATCTCCTGCACCGAGAGTATGCCCCTTTCGGGGTTGCCGTTCACGAGGTCCTTTATCCCGGGTACATAGCCGTTTCCCTTGCCGGTTGTCATTATGGAAAGCAGTTTGGGAATCTCTATCTTCAGTTTGACATCATGGACCTTCTTCTCGCCTATCTTCTCACCACTGTCAGTCAGGGCACCGATGACCGTCAGTCCGGCATCCGTTTTTCCCTCATAGAGGGCTTCCATAGCGGCGAACTTGACAGGCTGAACCTCTGCCAGGGTGCGGGCCGAGGTATCGCCGGTGAATGCCACCAGCAGCGAGGAGACCAGCCCGAAGATTCCTGCAATCAGAATGCTTTTTACAGCAAGCATCTGCTCTCTCTTTCGCATCAGGAACCAGGCACTGATGCCAACAACAAACACTGAGGCCAGGACAAAGCCCGAGGTCACGGTGTGAGTAAACTTGTCAATGGCCACCGGGTTGAACACCACCTCCCGGAAGCTGTTCATCTCATTGCGGGCTGTGTCAGGATTAAATGTCATGCCGACGGGGTTTTGCATCCAGGCGTTGGCAATGAGTATCCAGAGTGCTGACAGGTTGGCACCTATCGCCACGAGCCAGGTGGATGCCAGGTGAAACTTCCTGCTCACCTTGTTCCACCCGAAGAACATCACTGCAATGAATGTGGATTCAAGGAAGAAGGCCAGTATGCCTTCAATGGCCAGGGGAGCCCCGAATATGTCACCGACGAACCAGGAATAAGTAGACCAGTTAGTGCCGAATTCAAATTCCAGGATGATACCCGTGGCCACTCCTATGGCGAAGTTGATGCCGAAGAGCGTCATCCAGAACTTGGTGATCCTCTTCCACATCTCATCGCCCGTGCGCACATAAATGGTCTCCATGAAAGCCAGTATGAACGAGAGGCCGAGCGTGAGGGGAACGAAGAGCCAGTGGTACATGGCCGTTAGGGCGAATTGTCCCCTCGACCAGTTTACTAGTGACAGATCAATGTTTTCGATCATATTTTCAGCTGTTACCGGTTAGTTGTTCAAGAACATAGTCTCCCCGTTCCCCGTCGGAACTGAAATTTGTCTTAAGGAAATCAGGGAAAAAGAAAAGTCTAAGTATCAGAAACATAATAAAGAGCTTGATGAGGATGATAATCCAGACCCTCTTTCCCCACCACGACATGGTGCGAAACCCGTCATAATAGAAGCGTACAACTCTGGCCGGGGCGGAAAACAGACGTGCCATCTTTCAGTTTGTCGATTTTTTTGTCTCATTTCCCAGGCCGGAGGTTATCTTGCGCACCGGCCCGAAGTTATTGAAAAATTCACGTGCGAAGACCCTCAGGGCAGTGTAGGAGGGTACAGCCACGATCATGCCGGCAATGCCGGCGAAGCTGCCCACGGCCAGGATCACAATGAAAATCTCTATCGGGTGGGCATTAACGCTGCGTGAATAGATCATCGGCTGAATGAGGTTGTTGTCAATAGTCTGAGTTGCGGCGATGACTATCACCATATATATGAGCAGCAGCCAGATGACCGGATACCCTGCTGTAGTCACTGCTGTGGCCATGCCCATCAGCACCGCCACCGAGCCTCCCAGCCAGGGGCCCACATAGGGTATCACGTTGAAGATGCCGATGATCAGACCCATCACCAGCGCCTGCTGGAACGGGAAGCCCACTATCGTCATGCCGATGGTAATGTTGATCAGCACGATGGTACACTGGATGATGATACCTATGAAATACCTTATCAGAAGGTGCTTGATGGAGTGAAGGACATTTCGGATCCTCTTTTCATACTGATCGGGTACCATCACCATCAACGTCTCCTTGAAAAGCCCCTCATCCTTGAGGAAGAAGAAGGAGAGAAACGTTATCGCCACAAATGCCACGACAAACTTGCTTATTACCGTAACAATGTTGCCTGCAAAATCGGTTATTGATGCAGGATTGAGAACCTTGGAGATGGTATCGACGGCAATGTCATAAAGCGTTTTGTCAGCCGGCATCTCTCTATAAACCTTCCTCAACAGGACGTCAAGCTTGTCGATTTGCTCCCGCAGGCCCTGCACCAGTGAGCTGGCATCAAAACCCGACAGTGCATCTATCTGCTTTGATATCAATGGTATGAAGATCACGAAGAAGAGAGCCAGGAGCCCGTACAGGAACAACAGGGTTATCAGTGAGCTCAATGCCTTCGGGAATCTGAACTTCCAGATCCTGATCCCGTTCAGGAGATCAACGATGGGACGCCCTACCAGTGATATCACTCCGGCAGCGATGATATAAACAAAGATGTTCCGGAAATACCAGAAAATATAGACCAGCAACGCTATGCCTACGATGATCAGAAAATTACGAAGTGTAGCATTCATAGGTAGTCAGGGTCTGATTGTTAATCCATTCGCTGCATGCACCGGCTATACTCGGCATCTCAAAAATAATAAGAATTCCCGGTTATACAATCAGTAGTTTAAAAATGCCATTATGTCACTACGCACCCGTTATTTCATGCCATTATGTCACCTGACGGGCAATGGCATGCAGATTGAAATATATGGGTTGTAAATGTTAATAATGTCAAACAATATAAAAAAGGAGGTTGCTATGTTACCAATGATTACCAGAAGGAACTACAAACCGCTTACATTATCGGATTTTTTCAATGAGGATTTCTTCCCTACTTTTAACATGAATACGGGCAGTCTGCCTGCAGTCAACATCAGGGAAGACGAGAAGGCTTTTTACCTTGAGCTTGCCGTTCCGGGCATGAACAAGAAGGATCTTCGGATCGAAGTCAAGGATGATGTCCTGACGATATCTTCGGAGCACAAGGAAGAGAGGCAGGAGGATCTTGAGGGGTACAAGCGCAGGGAGTTCAGCTACAGTTCATTCTGCCGCAGTTTCTATCTGCCGGAGGATGTGAACGGTGAAAAGATCGGAGCCACCTATAAGGATGGAATCCTGAATGTTGAGATCCCCAAGCTGGAGGAAGAGAAGAAGAAGGAGAAGATCCGTTCAATCTCGATATCGTAATCCGGTTTTTCCCGGCCGCCTGGCGGCTGTCGTTAAATGAAGAGGTGTCTCAAACGGACATCCTCTTCATTTTTTTTTGCCTTGCTGTGAGGCCTCTGCCTCCATAGCCGTCAGTGCCCTTGCAAACCGTTCGCCGTATTCTATAAGCGGCTGTTCCTTGTCGCTTTCCGGCACGAACTTATATGCTGCCGGTTTTTCGAAGAGCTTCAGCTTAAGGTTTCCGAGCATCTCCGCGATCAGCGTCGGAGCCTCGCCGCTCCAGCCGTACGATCCGAATGAGCCGGCCAGCTTGCCCCTGTCGCGGAGCGGGCTGACCATGGCCATAAGCTTGTAAACAGGCAGCAGGGTGTTCTTATTGATGGTGGGAGACCCCACAATAATTCCGTCAGCTAACGTCAGCTTTGAATCCATCTCTCCTATGTCGGCACTCTCGATATCCATCACCTCCGTCACGACATTCTCCACCGCCGAGGCTCCGCGGGCCAGCAGCTCCGCCATCTCCCCGGTATAGCCGTAAGCTGACACGTAGGTTATCAATATCCTCTTTTGCCTCTTTTCGGCTGTAAGGGAGAGGTACTCCTGTGCAAGGGCCATGGTTTTGTCGACGGTCTCCTTCCAGCTGCTCCGCAGTATCGGACCGTGGCCTGTGGCTATCATGGAAATCTCAAGTGGCATGATCTTCTCGATGGCCTTGATCATGAACTTGCTGTAGGGCTTCAGTATGACATCGAAATAGTACCTGAAGTCTTCAGAGAAATCATCAACCAGGTCATCAAACATATCCTCGTGACAGTAGTGGGCACCAAAGGAGTCACAGGTAAACAGTATTTTGTCTTCCACAAGGTAGGTGTAGATGCTGTCAGGCCAGTGCAGGTTGGGGGCTGAGATGAATTTCAGCGTCTTGTTTCCGAGGTCAAGGGTGTCACCGTCTTTTACTACCAGCGAACGGAACGGCCTGTTGACGATATCGGAGAGGTACCTGATGGCGTTGCCGCTGCCGACAACTACGGCCGACGGGGCCAGATCAAGAAGCTGACGCATGGCACCCGAGTGGTCAGGCTCGGTATGGTCAAGTACGATGTATTCTATCTCTGCGGGGTCGGTAACCCTCTTCAGCTTGCTGATATATGTCTCGCTGAACTTCTCCTTGGCAGTCTCAATGACTGTCTTCTTTTCAGCATTGATAAAATAGGAGTTGTACGTGGTGCCGTGATCAGTGTGCATCACGATATCAAAGGTTCTGATGTTGTAGTCAAGTACCCCGATCCATTTTATGTCGGGGGTAAGGTCAATTATCCTGTTGTCTTCTTTCATCCGGATACAATTTTATTTAATATAGGTAGAATAGCTCGTCCCGTAAACGGGAGAACCCACATGCCCGGGAATTACTCATGGTTGTTTGTGTATGGAATACATGTGGGTTTCATCATGCAATATATTATACAATCCTGGCAAGTATCGTTCTGCTGGCCCTTACCTGCTTGAACATCTGCACCTTCGGCTCAGTCTCGGGGGGCAGGAATATATCTACCCTTGATCCGAACTTGATAAATCCGATCTCGTCACCCTGCCTGACCTGCTGACCCTTCTTTGAATAGGTCACAATGCGGCGGGCAAGTGCACCTGCAACCTGCCTTACAAGTATCTCGGTGCCGTTCTCTGATGTAACAACTATCGAGCTCCTTTCGTTCAGTACCGATGACTTGGGGCTGCGGGCATGAAATTTCTTGCCTGGCTGATAGTTGGTATAGACCACGGTACCGGATATCGGATACCTGTTGCTGTGCATATTGAATGGGGACATGAAGATGGAGATCTGCAGCCTGTTATCCCTGAAATACTCCTTTTCGTAGGTCTCCTCCAATACCACTATCTTGCCGTCAGCCGGTGCGTAGATCAGCAGCGGGTCAGGCTCAACGTGCCTGGCAGGTGTGCGGAAGAAAAACATCACAAATGCCATCAGCAGCACGGAGGTTCCCAGGATAAGATTATGTACCAGCGGCAGCCCTGGCCATATAAGTCTCACGGCAACGTTGACCGTCACCAGCACTGCCAGTGCTGCAAGTATGATTTTGTATCCTTCCCTGTGTATTTTTATCTTTTTTCCCATGATCTTATACAGCCAGAGTCAAATATAGGTAAACCAGCGGGAATGCCAACACCACACTGTCAAACCTGTCGAGAAAGCCGCCGTGACCAGGCATCACGGTTCCGGAGTCCTTCAACCCGAGACTCCTCTTGAGCATCGATTCCAGGAGGTCACCGAGGGTCCCTGCCACCGACACGATCAGGGCAATTTTCATCCACCCGGCGGTTCCTGTCACCCCGAGCCATCCCGGGAGGAGTTGTGCAACGATTAGTGTCAGTGCCAGGCCTCCGACAAAACCCTCCCATGACTTCTTCGGGGAGATACGTTCAAGGAGAGGATGCCGTCCAAGTGCCGAGCCAATGAGGTATGCCCCCGTATCATTGGTCCATAGCAGCAGGAAGAACCCTGTCAGTATGCCCGGAGAGAATAATACACCTTCCATCTGCAACAGGGGCTCCACACCAGTGCGGCCGAAGGCGGCGAAGGGAAACATGGAGAGGGGAACCGCAGTGTAAAGAACGGGAAAGAGGGTATGAGCCAAAGAGTCAAAAGGTCTCTCCTCCTTTCTGAAGAGCTCAATGGTCATCACTGTCACCATCACGGGGATGAGAACCAGAAATCCCTTCATGGAAAGCCATCCCACAGCTATCAGCGTTGATGTGACATAAAGGATGAAGCCGCTGACAATACCTGTCACCTGCTGGGGATTCACACCTGTACTTCTGACCATGAGGTAGTACTCGTGCTGTGTGCCTGCCAGTATCACTGCCACGATAATGAAGAAGGAGACAGGATGGAGCCACAGCCCGCCCAGAATGAATATCACTATGAAGGCACCGGTGACGGTTCGCCTGAAAAAATTGGTCACCTCACAGATCCTTGATTATTTCCTTGGCAGGAAGAACATTATCACGATGGACATAGAGCTCTATCTCGCCTATCTTATAGATACTGTCACGCTTGTCAATGGCAACGGCATCTATACCATTGGCAAGCAGCCGGTCAACAGCTATCTGGCTTTTAACATCGCTTGTAAATCCCGCTATGACAACCCACTCATTCTCCATTGCCGTCATCTGATGCCGTGGACTCAGCGGCAGGACTCTTCCTGGTGTCTTCTGCCACGCCAGCATCACCTTCCGCAGGCTTCTCACCGGCAGATTCTTCTTTGGCACTTTTCTCGCCGACAGGAATCTTATTAGCCTTCCTGACTCCCATTACGGGTTTCTCATCAGCCTTCATTTCCGCGGCACTGCTGTGCTCTGTCAGGTCCCTGGTGTGGTCACCCCTGCGCTTGCCGAAGATCCGCTCAAGATCTTCGCTGAAGATGACTTCCTTCTCGAGCAGCTGCTCGGCAAGCTGCTTGAGGCCGTCAATGTTGGCCGAGATCACCTCTTTGGCCTTTTTATACGACTCTTCCACTATCTTCTTGGCCTCGGCATCAATCAGCTCGGCAGTCCTCTCACTGTAGGGCTTTGTGAAGCTGTAGTCTGACTGTCCCGAGGAGTCGTAGTAGCTCATATGGCCTACCTTATCAGACATGCCGAAATAGGCAACCATGGCGTAGGCCTGCTTGGTCACCTTCTCAAGGTCATTCAACGCCCCGGTTGATATCTTGCCAATGATGATCTCTTCTGAGGCCCTTCCGCCGAGAGCATATGCAAGTTCGTCGAGTATGTGCTCACGGGTGGATATCGATCTCTCTTCAGGAAGATACCATGCTGCCCCCAGGGCTTTACCCCTGGGAATGATGGTAACCTTCAGGAGGGGACTGGCATACTCCAGCAGCCAGCTGACCGTGGCGTGACCCGCCTCATGATAGGCGATCGTCCTCTTTTCCTCCATGGAGATGATCTTGTTCTTCTTTTCCAGCCCTCCTATGATCCTGTCAATGGCATCAAGAAAGTCCTGCTTCTCAACCGCCTCCTTGTTGCGCCGTGCCGCTATCAGTGCCGCCTCATTGCATACGTTGGCTATGTCAGCACCCGAGAATCCGGGTGTCTGCTTGGCCAGGAAGGCAATGTCAAATCCCTCTTCAAGCTTTATGGGACGGAGGTGTACCTTAAAGATAGCCTCGCGCTCTTTCAGGTCCGGGAGCTCTACGTGTATCTGTCGGTCGAAGCGGCCGGCGCGCAGCAGCGCCTTGTCGAGTACGTCAGCCCTGTTTGTGGCTGCAAGTATTATCACTCCACTGTTGGTGCCGAAGCCGTCCATCTCTGTCAGCAGCTGGTTGAGGGTATTCTCACGTTCGTCATTGGCTCCCATGTTGGGATTGCGGCCCCGGGCACGCCCAACGGCATCAATCTCATCAATGAAGACAATACAGGGAGCCTTCTCCTTGGCCTGCTTGAAGAGATCCCTTACCCTCGAGGCACCCACTCCTACAAACATCTCGACGAAGTCGGATCCGGAGATGGAGAAGAAAGGTACGTTGGCCTCTCCCGCCACAGCCTTGGCAAGCAGGGTCTTGCCTGTCCCCGGGGGGCCTACCAGGAGTGCACCCTTGGGGATCTTGCCGCCAAGAGAGGTGTACTTCTTCGGGTTCTTGAGAAAGTCAACGATCTCCATAACCTCGGTCTTGGCCTCCTCAAGCCCTGCCACATCGTTGAAGTTGATCTGGATGTGGGTATCCTTGTCAAATATCTGAGCCTTCGACTTGCCGACGCTGAAAATGTTGCCGGCACCGGCGCCGGCCCCGCCGCCTGCCATCCTTCTCATGAAGTATATCCACAGTGCTGCTATGATCAGAAACGGCAGTATGACTCCGAGGAAGGTGGAGAGATAGTCTTTTCTCTTCTGGTAATCGAGATAGATAATCTCATCCTCGGTGTAGCCCGCCTTCTCCTGCGCCTGGGTGAAGAACTCCTCGAAGAGCTCCACGGTGCCGAAGGTATGGTAATAGTGAGGCTTCGGAGGCTGCAGTCCGAAGCTTCTCTTCTGCGCAAAATCAGGGTAACGCCCGCTCTTCAGCGAGTCAGCATGGAGGTATATCTCAGCCTGCTCCTCATTGATAATTACCACGCGCTCAATGTCACGGTTCATCACCATCTCCTCAATCTGCCGCTGGTCAGCCTTCTGGGTATATTTACCCTGAAAAAATATATTTACGATGATGAATGACAGTATCAATATCGCAAAGAACCAGCTCGAGCTGAACCGCGATTTGCCGTTCTTCTTGTCATCCTTGTTGGGTCCGGTGGGGGGCTTGTTCTCTGCCATCAGTTACTTTTGTTTTCTGAACTGTCCTCCAGTAAGGTCATATGACCGTCGGCCCACAATGATTCGAGGTCATAAAATTCCCTGTAGGGCTGCTGAAAAATATGCACCAGGATGTCACCGTAATCGAGCAAAACCCAAAAGCAGTTCTCCCTGCCTTCGATATGAAAGGGTTTCAGGCCTGTCTCCCTTCTCACCTCATCCTCAACTGACCACGCCAGTGCATCTACCTGTCTCGCGGTAGTGGCATGACTGATCACGAACCAGTCACAAACCCTGTTTTCAATTTTTCTGAGATCGATAAGCGCCACCTTCTCTCCCTTCTTTCCAAACAATCCCTTGACTATGCTTTCAGTGACCCGGGTGGCATCTTTTCTGGTTTTTCCCATCAATAATCTTTTCAGTAATAAACAGTTCCTTTTAGCTGGCGCAAAATTACGAAGATTTATCCGTATTTTCGTGCAGCATAACCTCTTTTTACAATTGTGATGCCAATTTGTTCAGACTGCCGTGCAACCTGCATCTGAACCTGAAACTTGCAACGGAAATATCTGATAATCATGACGATAGGATCAACAGTCATTCGCTATGACAGAGTGTCATCAACAAACAGCGTGGCTTCGGCATTGATGAGGGAGGAGAAGCCTGAGGATGGCACCGTCATAACAGCCTCGTTTCAGGATAGCGGGAGGGGGCAGGCTGGCAACATCTGGGAGAGCGAGCCAGGCAAGAACCTGCTGATGAGCATAATTCTCTATCCTGCAGCTGTAAAGCCTGAAGAGCAGTTTGTGATTTCACAGTTCGTTTCCCTGGCTGTCTGTGACCTTGTTGGCAGATATGCTTCCGAGGTGGCTGTCAAATGGCCCAATGACATCTACTGCGGGAACAGGAAAATTGCAGGCATCCTCATTGAGCACAGCATCATCGGCTCCAGGCTGGCGGGCAGTGTGGCAGGGATAGGGCTTAACGTCAACCAGTTGGTTTTCACAGGCGGCGCCCCCAATCCAATCTCACTTGCCATTCTGACAGGCAGCAATCATGATCTGGCGCGCATCACCCGCGAGCTGACGGAATGGCTCGACACTCGGTACCGGATGGTCACCGGTGGTGAGTGGATGCGGCTTGCGGATGAGTATCACCGGGCACTTTTCAGGCGGGGCGAATGGCACAGTTATACAGACAGCAACGGCATCTTCAGGGGTATGATAGAGTCGGTCAGGAACGACGGCATGCTCATGATGCGTCGTGAGGATGGCACTGTCATGGAATATGCCTTCAAAGAGGTCGACTATATCCTCTGAACCTGTCGTAGCCGCCGTAACCCTCAATGGCATCAATAAGCTTTTCCAGATAGGTGCCGGTGGCATCGCCCAGCAGCATGCGCATCAGGGGGTTCATGTTCAGACCGGCAGTGATGTAGAATGACGACCTGTTCCTTGATACAGGCTCTATCACCACCTGCACCTTTATCTTGCCGGTGAGTAGTGTCTCGGCACTGTAGGTGATCATGGAATGGGGTAGCGCCTCCGAGAGTGATGCCGACACCCTGCCGACCGTCGCTACCCTGAAGTTGCACTGGTCTTCCGTGGCCTGCCAGTCATCAATGAAACCGTCAGGAATAACCGATTTGAAATTGCGCATGTCGGTGAGGAAAGCATAGAGGTCATCATCGCCGACCGGCACCTCTCCCTTCCTGCTGCTGTATGAAGTCATAGCTCTCTTCCTTTCGCCCGAATCCCGTCTGTTTTACTATTCACCTTCATCCTTTATCCTTTATCCTTCATCCTTTATCCTTTATCCTTTATCCTTTATCCTTCATCCTTTATCCTTCATCCTTTATCCTTCCATCTAACCCTTCCCCCACTCTGACGGCTCTTTT
>WOYX01000044.1:40708-89194 GCA_011620595.1 Bacteroidales bacterium
ATCCTTCATCCTTTATCCTTCCATCTAACCCTTCCCCCACTCTGACGGCTCTTTTCTCCACTCCCGGAGGGTCTCCACCTCTTCTCCGGAGATATATCCTGAGTCCATAGCCATATCCACCAGGACGGAGTAATTGCCCAGCGTGTCAAGCCTGCATTCCTCTGCGGTGAAGGCCTCCTCCGCAATTTTGAATCCATAGGTAAATATGGCGATCATTCCTTCCACCCTGCATCCTGCAGCGCGCAGTGCCCTGACGGCTCCCAGGCTGCTTCCTCCCGTTGAGATGAGATCCTCTATCACCACCACCCTCTGGCCCTTCTCATAATAACCCTCTATCTGGTTGCCCAGGCCATGGTCCTTGGTCCCCGACCTGACATAGATGAAGGGCAGGCCGAGAACGTCAGCCACCAGCGCACCGTGGGCTATCGCCCCGGTGGCAACCCCGGCTATCACTTCCGCGTCAGGATAGAGCTGTCTGACCGTGGAAACAAAGGCATCCCTGATGAAACTTCGCACCACGGGAAACGACAGGGTCTTGCGGTTGTCACAGTATATGGGCGACCTCCATCCTGAAGCCCAGGTAAACGGTTTTGCCGGTTGTAATTTAATTGCTTTAATTTGCAGAAGGTATTCTGCAGTTTTCTTTGCGGTTTCGTCCATATGCTGAGATATAAGGTTTACTTTGACAACAGGGTCATCACCCTCTCCCCCGAGCCTGACCGGGTGCAAAAATACGCCCTTTTTCATAAATACGGTACCAGGGAGGAGCTGTTTGCCCAAATATCAGAGTTTGCCGTCAATATTGACATACCCTCGCTCAATATTTATTCAACCGATATCAACAACCTCTGGAAGGTATTCTCCTCGTGGTTCACCGTCATTGAGGCTGCCGGCGGACTGGTGGGGCATCCTTCGGGAAAGTACCTTTTCATCATGCGTTACGGCAGGTGGGACCTTCCCAAGGGACATATTGAAGAGGGTGAGACACCGGAGCAGTGTGCCCTCAGGGAGGTAACCGAAGAGTGCAACATCCGGGGCCACACCATCATAGGCACACTCCCCCCCAGTTACCATACTTATCTCTTCGACGGCAGGCCATATATGAAAAAGACATGGTGGTTCCGGATGAGCTACAGCGGGGAGATGATAACCGAACCGCAGGCCGAGGAGGGTATAACACACGCAGAATGGCTTGAGCCCGGGGAGATAGCCCGCATCAAGGACAACACCTTTCAGTCGTTGCTCGATCTCCTGAACTATACTCTGAGGGTCAGGTGATCATCTTCCGAGATAGTCGGACAGATTTATGGAGGAAGGGACGAACATTGATGCATCACCCCCGTTCTTGATGATATCACGTACAATGGTGGAGTTGACGGGAGTGTGTTCTGTGCTCGTAAGCAGGAAAACAGTATCTATCTCGGGGGCCATCTTCCAGTTCATATGGCCCATGGCGCGCTCATATTCGAAGTCGGCGGCGGTACGCAGTCCCCTGAGGATATACCCGGCATTGTGCCTTCGGCAGAATTCGACCGTCAGTCCGCTGAAACGCGTGACCTCCACCCTCTCCTCGCCATCAAAGACCTTTGATATCATCCTTAGCCTCATTTCAATGCTGAAAAGGTTATTTTTCTCAGCATTCTCACCGACAGCAATGATGATCCTGTCAAAGAGCGGCAGTGCTCTCCTGACAAGCGCTTCGTGACCCACGGTAAAGGGGTCGAAGGAGCCGGGGAAAACAGCTGTTTTGTTCATGATTTGATTTTTGGGATTAATCGAATTCAATAGCTCTGGCATCTGCAACCTTCTGCCTGAGCAGCACATAGTCAAGCACGTCCATGATCGTGTTAACATACCGGAACTTCAGTCCGCGGAGGTACTTCACGTTTATCTCCTCCACATCCTTGCGGTTCTGTTCCGATAGCACTATCTCCCTTATACCGGCACGCTTGGCTGCCAGTATCTTTTCCTTTATACCTCCCACAGGCAGCACCTTGCCGCGCAGTGTGATCTCGCCGGTCATGGCCACATATTTCTTCACCTTTCTCTGGGTAAAGGCGGAGGCTATGGATGTTGCCATGGTGATCCCTGCCGAGGGACCGTCCTTGGGTATGGCGCCTTCCGGCACGTGGACATGTACATTCCATTTTTCAGAGAAGGTGTCGGGCAGTGCCAGCATCGAGGCGTGGGCCTTCAGGTATTCGAGGGCTATCACCGCCGATTCCTTCATGACTTCGCCCAGATTACCGGTGAGGGTTAGGTTGCCCTTGCCCCTGCTCAGGGAGGTCTCCACAAATAGTATCTCACCTCCGGTAGCTGTCCAGGCCAGCCCGGTGACGACTCCGGCCTGGTCATTGCCGTCATAGATATCCCTGAGGTATTTGGGAGGACCAAGTATCTCAGCCACCTTCTCAGCGGTGACCACAGCATCGGGCTTATCCCCGAAGGCTATCTCCCTGGCCCTGTACCTCACCAGCTTGGCTATCCGCTTGTCGAGCTCCCTGACACCCGACTCGCGCGTATACCGTTGTATCAACTCCTCAATGACATCACCCGGCAGCAGGAACTGATCGCCCGTGACGCCATGAGCCTCCAGCTGCTTGGGTATGAGATGCCTGACGGCTATCTCCCTCTTCTCCTCAACGATATAACCTGTAAGGGGGATCAGCTCCATCCTGTCACGCAGGGCGGGACTGACGGTTGAGAGGGTGTTGGCTGTTGCTATAAAGAGTACCTTTGAGAGGTCGTACTCGAGCTCAAGGAAGTTATCATAGAAATGTGTATTCTGTTCAGGGTCAAGCACCTCCAGCAGCGCGGAGGAGGGATCGCCCCTGAAATCCTGTCCCACCTTGTCTATCTCATCAAGGATGAACACCGGGTTTGATGACCCGGCACGACGTATGTTCTGCACCACCCTGCCAGGCATGGCGCCGACGTAAGTCTTGCGGTGACCGCGGATCTCCGCCTCATCATGCAGTCCTCCCAGCGACATGCGCGCATACTTGCGGCCCAGGGCCCTGGCAACCGACTTGCCCAGGGAGGTCTTGCCCACCCCGGGAGGTCCGTGCAGGCATATTATCGGCGAGTTGAGGTCACCCTTGAGCTTGAGCACCGCCAGATGCTCGAGTATCCTCTCCTTCACCTCCTCGAGTCCGTAGTGATCCTCATCAAGCACCCGCTGCGCATTGACGAGATCGAGATTATCCTCGGTATATTCATTCCACGGCAGCTCCAGGAGTGTCTGGATATAGTTGACCTGCACCGAATATTCCGCGGCGGCAGGGTTAAGTCTCGCCAGTTTATCGAGTTCACGGGTGAAGACCTTTGCCACATCCTCGTTCCACTTCTTCTCCTTGCCTCTGGCACGGAAATCCTCAACCTCCTTGTCAACAGGATTGCCTCCCAACTCGTTCTGTATGGTCTTCATCTGCTGGTGGAGCAGGAACTCACGCTGCTGCTGGTCTATCTCATACTTGACCTTCGACTGCAGTTCGTTCTTCAGCTCGAGGAGCTGAATCTCGCGAACGAGATGCTCAAGAAGCCTCAACCCGCGGTCACGGAGGGTGGCCGCCTCAAGCAGCTTCTGCTTGTCATTGACGTTTATCTCGGTATTGGCACAGATATAATTTATGAGGTAGGTGCTGTTCTCTATGTTCTTAACGGCAAATGAGGCTTCGGGATTGATGTTCGGGTTGAGCTTGACGATCTTCACCGAGAGGTCCTTGAGCGAACCTATGATCACTTCGAAATCCTTTTCATCCTCTCCTCCCCTGGCCTCGGGAATGGCCTGCAACTGCACCATCATGTAGGGTTCGGTGGTAACGACATTCACCACCGAGACGCGCCTGCGCCCCTGTATGATGGCCGTGGTGGTGCCGTCAGGCATCTCCAGCAGCTTGACCACCTGTCCCAATGTGCCAACAACGTTGAGGTCCTGTATCTGCGGGTCCTCAACCTCTGCATCGAGCTGTGCCACAGCTGCTACGAGCTTGTTTCCCCTGTATGCCTCACGTACCAGCTGCACAGACTTGGAGCGACCCACGGCTATGGGTATCACCACGCCGGGGAAGAGCACCGTGTTGCGCAGCGGAAGCAGCGGTACGTTTCCGGGTATCTCCACATCCTCAAGCTCATGGTCGTCACCGTCAGACAGAATGGGAATAATCTCCCTCCCTTCATCAATCAGCTCGTGAAAGCCGACACTACTCCATTTCTCAAAAGCCTTTTTCTCCATAGTCATTGTAAACGATGCAAATTTAGTTAAATTATATCACTCCTGCGCCTGCCGCCGGGGGTACCACGCGATTAGTGTCACCATTGCAACAAAAAAAAAGCCGCCTTGTTTAAGGCAGCCTCCCTGATATTTAAATATCATCTACTTCGACTTCTTGCCCAGATGGTTCTTGTAGCGGTTCATGTACTTGTCTACCCTTCCTGCAGTGTCAACAAGCTTCATCTTGCCCGTATAGAACGGATGTGACGTGTTTGAAATCTCAAGCTTAATGAGCGGATACTCATTGCCATCCTCCCATTTGATGGTATCACGTGACGAAGCGGTTGAACGTGTCATAAAGGAATAACCGTTTGACATATCCTGAAATACAACCATCCTGTAATTCTTTGGGTGTATACCTTCTTTCATCTTATGCTATAGTTTGTTACTGTAAAAAATCCTTTCCAAAGCGGAGTGCAAAGATAATGAACAATAACCAAATTGCAAGCAGAAGAGAGTAAAAATTTTTTACTCCTTAACTCTGACCTGCCGCTGAGCCATGTTCTCCTTCATCTCATCCTTGTACATAATAAACGGGAGGGATTCATCAATCATGTATCTCATGGTAAGATGGGTCTTTGCCCTCGAGGCCCCGAGGGCCTCATAGATAGATATCATCTTGGGATTGAAATCGCCCACCCACGACAGCTCCATCTCCCTGTAAAAACGTTTACGGCGGAAAACGTGAAATAACTCAAGGAAGATCGGCGACTCGATGCCGCTGTTCTGGTATGAGGGGTGTACTCCCGCCACCAGCCCCCTGGCGCGGGTAATCTCGTGTGTCATCTTGTACCAGACGAACCTGATCATGTTCCACAGTGTCAGCCTGCCGTTGAAATGCCTGAGAATCTGGTTAAGGTCGGGAAAGAGAATGAAGAAGGCCACAGGCTTGTCGTTGTGGTAGGCAAACCATATCAGCTCAGGATCGATGAAGGCTTTTGCCTGCTGGAGGGTGTGGCGCAGCCTGGCCGGGTCGAGGGGAGTGAAATCCTCCTTGAAGACTCTCCAGGTCTCATTATAGATCTCCACCATGTCGGCAATGAATTCATCACGTTTACCAAAGTCAAAATGGCGGTAGTTGTATCCCGGCCTTTTTGCTATCCACTCGGCAATCTTCCTGAACCGTTCCGGGAAGACCTCCACGGATGCCACATCCTTGTGATAGCTGTACTGCTCGAAATAGGTTTTAAACCCGTATCCTTCAAAGAAGCTCCTATAGTATTTCTTATTGTAGGGCATGCCAAATCCCGGCTGCATGAAGCCCTCAACCAGCAGTCCCCAGTGGTTGTCGTTATCTCCCAGGTTTATAGGTCCGTCCATTGCCTTCATGCCTTTGTCGGCCAGCCATTGCCTTGCCGTGTCAAAGAGCATGAACGCCGCCTCGCGTGATTCTGTCACCTCGAAGAACCCGAGGCCACCCGTAGGCTGTCTGTTGGCTTTCGAGCGTACTTCGTCAACAAAGGCCGCCACCCTGCCCAGGGTTTTACCCTCATCATCGAGCAGCAGCCACCGGGTGGCCACGCCGTGGCTGAGGGCGTAGTTTTTTTCAGGGTCAAAGACAGCTTCGATCTCACTGTCGAGCGGGCATACCCAGTTGGGGTCATCCCTGTAGAGCCTTTTCGGAAAGTTGATAAACTCTCTCTTCTGTGCCGTAGTGGCTACTTCTGTTATCTTCATCTCCTTCAGTTGTCTAGTTTAAACCACGACCTGACCGTCTCCCTCCCTGAGCCATTGTCATCACGGTGCCTGAATTCGTTTGTGCGCATGTTGTATCTGTAGTCCCTGCTCCATTCCGCTCCGTTCTCTCTTATCTCCCCCAGGGCGGCAATAGCCCATTCCAGCTCTTCGCCGGTCATTGTGGGATGGAGTGATAGTCTCACCCATCCGGGCTTCTCAGAAAAATCCCCCCTGTTGATCATCTCGGTGATACGGTGGCTGTGGTCATAGGTCACGTGGAGCAGAAAGTGACCGTAGGTGCCCGCGCAGGCACAACCGCCTCTGACCTGTATACCGTACCTGTCGCTCAGCAACTTGACAACCAGGTTATAATGCAGGTCATCCATGTAAAACGATATGGATCCGAGGCGGTGTCTCACCTCCGGGGCCAGTATGTGAAGACCGGGGATCGCTGACAGTCCCTCCAGGGCCCGTGCCACCAGCTCATCCTCCCTGGCGCCGATACTGGCGGTACCCATCATCTCCTTCAGCTCCACGGCCAGCGCCGCCCTTATCATCTGCAGAAAGCCGGGAGTGCCACCGTCCTCCCTCGCCTCTATGCTGTCAACATACTTGTATTCACCCCACGGGTTGGTCCATTCAACGGTGCCCCCCCCGGGCTGGTCGGGAGCCGATGAGCGGTAGAGCGACTTGTCAAAGACCATCACTCCCGAAGAGCCCGGCCCGCCAAGGAACTTGTGTGGCGAGAAGAAGATGGCGTCAAGCTTCTCCATGGGGTCTTCAGGGTGCATGTTGATATCGACGTAAGGCGCTGACGCAGCAAAGTCTATGAAACAGAGTCCCCCGTTCTCATGCATGATACGCGCAAGAGTGTGATACGGTGTATAGATGCCGGTGACATTGGAGCAGGCGGAAAAAGAGCCTATCTTGAATTTCCGGTTTTTGTACCTGTCGAGTGCCTTCTGCAGCTTGCCGGGGTCAACGGTGAGATTTTCTCCCGGCTCTATCATAACCACATCGGCCATAGTCTCGTACCATGAGGTTTGGTTGGAGTGATGTTCAATATGAGTTATGAAGACAATAGGACACTCACTCTCCCTGACACACCGTTCCGGCCTGGGGTAGTTGCATCCCTTCAGGCCGAGTATCCGCTGGAACTTGTTTATCACAGCGGTCATCCCTGCCCCGGCACCTATCAGTACATCATCAGGACCTGCATTGACGTGTTTCTTGATTATATCCTGGGCGTGATGATAGGCCCAGGTCATCACCGATCCGGTTTCGGAGGTCTCGGTGTGGGTGTTGGCAACGAAAGGCCCGAAGACTTCCGACATCTGTCTCTCTATAGGCCTGTATAGTCGTCCGCTGGCTATCCAGTCGCAATAGACGATCTTCTTCATGCCGTAGGGAGTGGCATACTCCTGGTCTATGCCGGTGATGTTCCTCCTGAACTCCCTGAAATATTTCTCCAGCCCGCTGGTGTGGTCGTGCATCTTTACGAACATCTTTAGAATGGCTCAAATATAATTCTTTTTGATGTCACTCACAGAGCCGTGCCAGCCGTTAATGAAGGTCAATGATACGGTGATCGATGAGCACAAAGACAAGTACCAGTATTGCCGAGTGTATCAGCCAGCTGACGATGGGGATATATTGCCCCGGCGCTATCTTCATCTTCTTCCAGACGTACCATATAAGGAACAGCTTCTCCAGCGAATAGACGATGAATGTTGCCAGAGCCACTCCAACGACACCGTAGGGTCTTATGAGCATGAGGCTCAGCGGTATGTTCACGGCCAGCTCCACGGCTGCCGCGATGAGGGTGACCCTTGTCTTGCGGCGTCCGATGACTATTGTCTGCGGAAACACCAGTCGGGGTATTATCAGCAGCAGGTAGATCATGAAGACGTCGGCGCTGCGTGTGAACTCGGGGGTGAAGAGGCGGGGATAGACCCAGCGTGCCACCAGCATGGTGACTATGACAATGGGGAAGAGGTATTTTATGAGCCTGTCGGATCTTTCGCGGAGGGTCACCAGTGCCGCCCTCATCCCCTCCCTGGTGCTGAACTGCGGCAGGAGGGCGTTGCTGAGACCGTTGGCCAGCAGCAACACCAGCGGAAACTCCTTGGCGCCGTAGCGGTACATGGCAAAGACGCCGGGGTCGGCATAGCGTATCGAGATGATTATACCGTCAACATACTGTGCCGAGCCGCTTATCAGGAAGGCTAACATCAGCGGCATACCCACCTTCATATGCTCCTTCATGAAGTCAAAGGATATTTCGGGCAGGGTGTACCTTCGCAACAGTATCACCAGCCACACCCATCTGATACCCGTGATGATGAAGAGACCCCAGATGGCGCTCTGCTCATCGAAACCTGCCAGCACCGGTGCCAGCACCAGCAGCAACTGTGCCGAATAGGTATATATGCCATACTGCAGTATCCGGTGAGGCCTTTTGTTGAGCAGGTATATATATTCTATCAGTGTGACGGGATTGCTCAGCAGGATATAGAAGAGGAGCATATTGGCGTAGGGTATCTCCGGTGACCTGCCGGGGACGGCCAGGGTGAACTTCAGGGGTATGCCAAGGGCAAAGACCATGATGCTGAAGAAGAGGATCAAAAGAAAGGCATTGAAGATCTCGGGCGACTTGCGGCCCTCGGTCTCACCCTTGGTTCTGTAAGTTCTGTTGCGGCTGTAGAGGGTGAGCAACGACTGTATAATACCTGTGACCCAGAAGAAGCTGAGGAGGCTGGAGATGAAGAGGAACAGTTCCCAGTTGCCTATCTGTGCACGTGACAGGTGGCTCTTGGTAAATACGACGCTTATGATGAGGAAGGTGACAAATCTCAGCAGCTGTACAGCCTGCAATCCTGATATATTGTCTATGACTTTGAGCCTGGTCAAACTTTCCCTGTTGTTGAAGCAGATGGGCTAGATGCAGTAAAAAGCATATCGCATCATTTTCGGGGTTCTAAGATACGATTTGCCTCTTATGATAACAAAATCAAAGAGAACTATTTGCGGAATGCTTTTTTTGATGTTTCTTTGCACTCCGTAAAACGGTGGTTGTAGCTCAGTTGGTTAGAGCGCCAGATTGTGGCTCTGGAGGTCGCCGGTTCGACCCCGGTCTTCCACCCATTCAGCAAAGGCCGCTCATGGCATTGGCCATGGGCGGTTTTGTTTTTAGACCGAAGGATGAAGCTCGCTTCAGGGTGAACATAGAAACAAAACCGTATCCCTGTGCTGTCGCACGGGACCGGCCTTTCCTGAAATAGGGTTCCTCTCCTCCGGTTCGCCGTCTGAGCGAAGCGAAGACGGTAATCCGGTCCCTCTCCAACCCACGCCACCTAAACCAACTCTCTATCGAAAAATGCTGACAGACAGCTCAGAACTGCACCCTGTTTTAGATGCTTATACCTGCACATCTCACATCAGAAAAGCCCCATCTGCAAGGCCTCCGATAAAAAAACGGCTTTTCTCTTGTTTAATTAAAAAGAAAATCTTTAACTTACCTGCTCTATTTTAAACCTAAAACTTGAACGTATGAAGAAACTAATTCTGTTGTTAGTATTGTTTCTGTGTACTGGTGTCACAGCACTGATGGCACAGACAAGAACTGTTACAGGCACTGTAACCTCAGCAGTGGAGGGGGAGGGCCCGATACCGGGCGTATCAGTTACTGTTCCTGGTACTACCCTCGGGACTTTCACCGATGCCAACGGTAATTTCTCCCTCAACGTACCGCAGAACTCCAGAACTCTCGTTTTCTCCTTTATAGGAATGAAGACGCAGGAGGTGAATGTCACCGGACTTAACAGGGTTGACATTGTGATGGAGCAGGACCTGCTGAACCTCGACGAGATCATCGTCACAGGTGTTGCGGCAGGGACTCCTAAGAAGAAGATGTCTGTATCTGTTGACAGGGTTGACTCGGAAAAACTCAGGGAAGTTGTCGCTACCTCAGCCTCATCAGCACTGCAGGGCAAGGTGTCAGGCCTCACGGTCATCAACGCCAACGGCCAGCCGGGTTCACAGTCGACCATCCTCGTCCGTGGCGCCACACAGATATCAGGCTCCCAGGATCCACTGATAGTCGTTGACGGAGCCATCATGGAGGGGTCATTTGCCGATATCAACGTTGATGATATAGAATCAATAGAGGTTGTAAAGGGCGCTTCGGCAGCAGCTCTCTACGGCTCACGCGCAGGTAACGGCGTCATCGCTGTGACCACCAGGCGCGGTAACCTCCTCGCGGAAGGCAAAACTGAGGTCACCTTAAGAAATGAATATGGTATCAACCAGTTGGCAAAAAGATACTGGCTGTCGGAACATCACGCCTATGTCCTTGCCGACGATCAGGCAAGCTATCCATACACCAGGTATGCCGGCGTTACCTATCCGGCCGACTACAGCGGCACAGAGCAGGGAGTTACAGGTACCCGCCGCCTCGAGGATGACCATTACATGGATAACGAGTATGCTGTACTCTACGATCATGAAGATGACATCTTCGCCGAGAACTCCAACTACACAAATTATGTAGGTGTGGCTTCAAACCTGGGCAAGACCAACTTCCTTGCCTCTTTCGAGAACAACGTGCAGTCGGGTGTGCTTGTGGAGACCACAGGTTACAAGAGGAACTCCTTCAGGCTGAATGTTGACCATAAGCTGACACCCAAGCTCTCAATTTCTGCCAGCAACACCTATATAAGGGTAACATCACAGGATCCGGGTGGTGCCAACACCTACAACGGAGGTATGTTCTTCGATGTGCTGCTCACAGAACCCGATGTTGACTATTACTATCCGAACTGGGACGGACAGCCATACAATTATCTGCCCAGCACCTGGAACATGGAGCAGGAGAACCCCCTGTACCAGCTCTGGAAACCGGAAGACCTTGACAAGCGCGGAAGGTTCATGGCCGTCTATCAGGCAAAGTATAACCTGACCGACTACCTGAACTTCGAGGCCAGGTATGCCTTTGAAAAGCAGGAACAAAACAGCTCAACTTATTATCCTTATGATTCGTTTGAAAGGGCAGGAAGCGTACCGGTTTATTCCCTCGGTTCTCTTTATATCTATGACTCTAACCGCAACTCTCAGAATGCACAGTTTACTGTCAATTTCAACAAGAAATTCGGTGACTTCAATACGAGGGCAAAGCTGAGCTATCTCTTTGAAAAGAACGAATTTACAAGCAACTCCGCCTCAGGAGCAGACTTCGGGCTTGGCGGCATTCCCTCCTTTGACGCTATATCCGGGAATATCTCCTCAACCAGCTATCAATCCAAGGTACTCGCGAAGAACTACTTTGCCATACTCTATTTAGACTATAAGGACAAGTACATCTTTGACGGCATGTTCCGTTACGACGGTTCTTCACTCTTCGGTGCCGATGCACGGTGGAGCCCCTATTTCAGGGTGTCGGGAGCGTACAGGATAACTGAAGATATCAGCATACCAGGCATCCAGGAGTTTAAGATCAGGGCTGCCTACGGTACTGCAGGACAGCGGCCGGGCTTTGCCGACCAATATGAGGTAATGTCAATCTCCGGAGGTAATGTCAGTAAGAGCCAGCTGGGTAACAGGCTCCTGAAACCTTCTCTCTCAAAGGAGCTTGAGGTTGGTGTCAATATTGATTTCCTCAACAGGTTCAGCTTTGAACTGGTACGTTCCGAGACCAACACCACAGACCAGCTGCTTGCAGTGCCCCTCGCTGTGCAGTACGGTGGCTGGCCAAGCCAGGTTAAGAACGCCGGTTCACTGAACTCAAAAGTATGGGAGTCATCTCTCAATGCCCAGGTTGTACGGTCAAAGTCAGTAAACTGGAACATGGGCTTTATCTTCGACAGGGTGCGCACCATGATAACCCAGCTTGACGTGCCTCCATATCAGACCGGCCCGCAGGGACAGGAAGCATACAAAGCGTTTTATATCCGCGAAGGTGAGGTATTCGGTGCAATGTACGGCGCCGCCTTTGTAAAGACCCTTGATGAGATGCAGCTGCAGCTCGGTGAAGATGACCTTATAACCAATTATGTGGTTAACAGCGACGGATACGTCATACCCAGGGGAACTGAAGGAACGATATATGAAATTCCCGTAAGAAAACTTGATGAAAACGGCGGTTTCTGGTTTGGTAAGATCGGAGATTCCAACGCTAAATTCAAGATGTCAATGACAAATACAATCACCTTCAAGGGCATCGGCATCTATGCACTCATCGACTGGAAAAATGGAGGTGATGTCTATAACAAGTCGGCACAGTGGCTGACACGTGACGACAGGCACGGCATGATGGACCAGTACGGCAAGCCTGACTACCTGAAGAAGACGATAGAGTACTACAAGGCCTTCTATATGGTCAATGACCAGAATGCATTCTGGGTAGAGGACGGAAGCTATCTTAAGCTGAGAGAACTTTCTGTTTCATACAGTGTTCCCACATCAGCGCTGAGAAGCTTTATGAAGGGCTACCTTAAAGGAGTTAAGCTCTCTCTCATTGGCAAGAACCTCTACACCATGTCAAACTACACCGGTTATGATCCCGAGGTAGGAACAACAAACGGCACCCAGTATTTCTCATACGACTTCATGGGCTATCCCAACTTCAGGGCCTATTCTGCTTCGCTCGAACTGAAATTCTAACGACTAAACCAAAGTGATTATGAAAACACTAAGATACTTTCTCTTATTCTCAATAGTTGCGGCGTTCCTTTTCACTTCATGCGAGAGCCTGGAGGTTGAAAATCTCAACGACCCTGACTTTGAGACTGCTTTCTCCAACCCTTCTGATGTTAAGGGTGTGGCCGGTTCGCTTATCAACACATGGTATATGGAAGTCAATCAAGCTGACGGTCTGGGTATAATGACCTGGGTCGGCGCTGATGCAGGCACCTGCTCATGGGGTAACTTTGGCATGCGTGATTTCAGCTACGAACCCCGTATAGCATGGGACAATACAGCTGCCTACAGTAATGCCGCGATGACGGAGAATTATTATAAAGGACTATATGCAGGCCTGGCCTCAGCCAATGAAGTGCTGGGAAAGGTTGTTGTAGGAGACATGGTTATTGAGACAGAAGGCAAGGATGAAACACCCATGGTAGCTGCTGTTGCACACCTGGCACAGGGCTTGAATCTCGGATATCTCGGCCTCTTTTTTGACAAGGCGTTCATCACAACCGAGAATACTGACCCGGAAGCAATCCTGAATCTAACCCTTGAGACATATCCCTGGAATCAGGTGATTGATACTGCTGTAATGTGTCTTGATAAGTGCATTGCCATATGCGCATCCAATACTTTCACACTGCCTGACAACTGGGTGCCGGGGGTAACAATGACCAATGTCAAGCTGGCTGAGCTGGCTAACACGGTGGCAGCTGCATTGCTCTCCTATTCACCAAGAAATAAGACGCAGGATAATGCTGTTGACTGGGCAAAAGTAGGAGCATATGCCACGAAGGGACTGACCTATGACTTTGCCCCCCTGATGGATGACATCACCTGGTATAACCTATATCAGACATACACAGTATATGGTGGCTGGGGACAGACTGACATGAGGCTGGTAAACATGATGGACTCACGTTTTCCCTCTCGCTGGACAGATGCCGGTACCTGGGATATCCTTCCCGAACCGACAACAGCTCATGCAGACGGCATTGATGACAGAATCTTTACCGACTTTGAATTCCTTGAGACATGCCCCTTCAGGGTTGAGCGTGGTTACTATCATTTCTCATGCTACAGGTTCTCAAAATTTGATGACTATCTGTCGACATGGACTACACCCCAGCCTAACTTCACCAAGACAGAAAACGACATGCTCAAGGCAGAAGCACTGCTTCACCAGCCCGACCTGACAGGTGCCGCCGCAATCATCAACACCGGCACCAGGGTCACGCGTGGCAGACTTGCATCTGTTGCTGCAACAGCTGAGGCAATAGAAGCTGCAATCTTCCATGAAAGGAATATTGAACTGCACACCACAACACCTGGCCTTGAATTCTTTGCAATGCGCAAAGCCAACAAACTGCAGGCCGGAACACCGCTTCATTTCCCGATACCCGGCCAGCAGCTTGAAGTAAACCAGATGGAGAACTACACCTTCGGCCCCAATAATGGAGTTGCCGGTGAAGACTACTCTAACGGTGGCTGGTTCTAGCAGTTGAGTATTAACGGTAAAAAAAAATGATTATGAAAAAGAATATTATAGCAAAACTGGCTTTCCTTCTGGTTGCATTAATGCTCCTCCCCGCTTGCGGTGAGACCTATATCGAGGAGAATCAGAGCGAATACACTGCACAGGATGTGGTACCCCTTGTGCTTGGTGTAACAGGCCCGACATCAATTTACCATACTGAGACATGGACCTATACGCCTAACTACAGTCGCTCAGGTTCGACATGGTCCTGGTCGGTCGCAGATGCTACTCTTAAGTCGGTAAGTTCTGACACAAGAACAGCCACACTTGAATTTGCATCAATGCCTGCAGATGGAAAGGCTGCAATCACAATCAGTGAAACCACCTCAGCCGGAGTTAAATCGCCTGACAAAGTTGTGGAGATTGAAGTCAATCCATTTACTGTTCTCAAGATTGATGGACCGGCTGTTGCTCTGCAGACATTTACTGGCACCTTCAACGTAGCGTACACTCGGCCTGGCACAGGATGGACCTGGGACTGGAGCTCTGATGACGCTACACTGCAGTCCGTGAGTGCTGATACCAAGACAGCCACCTTCCTCTTTGACCAGATGCCGGCAAGCGGTATCGCAGTCATCGAGGTTACTGAAACCTCACCCACCGGAGTGACCACTCCCGCAAAATTAATAGAGGTTACAGTCAAACAGTTCTGTCCGCTGATAAACGGCCCCAACGACCTGGTGGGCCCATGGATAGGTACTGATGGCATGGATTTGTCGGGTTATTTCTTTGACAGCGAAGTGGTTATATCAAATCCTACAGCTACTACAGTTGATATAACGGGCATTAACTTTGGATGGATGTCTAACATCTGGGGCGAAGAGGTCATAGATGGCGGAACAGCTACACTCATCATCAACAATGACGGTACCTGTGAAATTGAGGAGCAGTGGTACATGCAGACACTCTACGATGGTTCTCCTTACGATTACTACATCAAAGGATCGGGAATGTATGACAACTGCGGTGCATCTCCCACACTGGAAATTGCCTACGTCCTATATTATGACGATGGCTATACGCTTCCGGTAGACTGGGCAGGTGATTTTGCCTTCTTCTATGCCAAAATAACACTTGATAATACAAAAGGCACTGCTGCCGTGAAGGTGGTGCCACAGGCAACTCAAAACATCTTCCCTCCGAAGAGGAAATTTAATTAAGATGTTTGAATTATAACAAGAAAGGGAGGCTGTTTCAGAAGGGGCAGCCTCTCTTTTATGCTGAATAAAACCCGCGTGAACTACGGGCAACTTCCGTGGTCAGCTTCTTACTTATTGTAAACTTCTGCTGTGGACGCTCTTTGACCATAGCGAAAACGGCAAGCCAGTCCTCTACCAGGGTTCGCATGATCAAGCCAGTGGATTATTCTTAAATACATTTGTAATCATTCAATAAAGAAACAATTCCGGCACAACTATCGTATAAAAGTATAACGGTTATATAGAAATGGGAGCCTTAAATTAGATTTATAATACTTTTAGACAATAGGACCCGTTATATCTCTATATTTAAAAAGCGATAATTCTGGCGGGTTGTACTGACGAAACTACTGCCGCTAATTGACAATAAGTAAATAAACCGTGAAGCCATGAAAAACAGAGCATTGTTAATGACAGCATTAATCCTTTTACTTACAGCATTCTTCTCATGTACACCGGAAGAGCCTGAGGAGCCTGTCGATTTTACTCTGGATGGTCCACTCGAGGTCTTTCAGACGCAAGCCACTGAATACCATGTTATTCCTGCTGGCGACCAGCCAGGAACAAGATGGGCATGGTACGTAGAAGGTGCTACCATCACTGACGTTAGTGCAGACACAAAAACCGCTACGATCAGCTTTCCCAACGTGCCACCTGATGACAGTGCCCTTGTAGCTGCCACTGCTATAACCACAGAGGGAACTGTATCATCTCCAAAGGTATTGGCAGTATATGTTGAACCATTCTGCATACTGGACCTTAATACTTACATCGGTTCATTCTCATGCGACGAGGCGGGCTATGGCATCTATAATGTGAACTTTACCAAACATCCGACACTGGCCAATACCATTGTCAATGACAACTTCTGGGACTTTGCCGGCCCCGGGTCGGTGGTTTACTATACACTGTCTGGCGACTTCCTCGAAGAGGTGACCGTCCCCAGACAGGATTTCGAATTCGGAGACGGCTATGTTGGATGGGTCGAGGGAAGCGGCACCTATGACGGATGCGACCATACCATGACCATTGTATGTACAGTATTCTATGAAGGTGATGAATACATTCTCTATCACGATTTTGCCCCCGCAACAAAAGGCACAACCTACAATATCACCAGCAAGAAAAGCAAGGAATATTTCAACAGGTAGGGGCATCAGCTCATCCACACTCAAGGAGCACCGGCAGCAATCAGTCTGCCAGGTCAGTCCCCGTGTGCATCCATCTGCCAGATCAGTGCTGTAATGAGGCCGACCGCAGCTGTTCTTCCCGGCTACTCCAGGCAGGGCGGGGAGCCCTGCCGCCTCTCTTCTTCCCGGCTACTCCAGGCAGGGCGGGGAGCCCTGCTTCATCTGTTCTCCGGACTGACTCCAGACAGGGCGGGGAGCCCTGCCGCCTCTCTGCTTCCCACATGCTCCAGGCCCGCAGAGAGCTCATGCATTCAGCTGATACCAGATTTACTTCCGCCCTGCTGACATCTGCCTGTACCTGTACCCTGCTGCAACAGCCAGGGCTACCAGTACCACCACGGCTATATAAACAAAGACCGGCACCGGCACGGGGTCGCCCCCGGCATAGGAATGGAACCCGGAAAGATAATAGTTAACCCCGAAATAGGTCATCAGCACCGAAGAGAGTGCAAACAGCGAGAGAAGGTTAAAGGTATAGGTCTCCTTCATGCCGGGAATCATGCGCGAATGTGTCACCAGCGTATATATGATGATGGTGATCAGTGACCAGGTCTCCTTCGGATCCCAGCCCCAGTAGCGTCCCCACGACTCATTGGCCCAGACAGCCCCCAGGAAGGTGCCGATGGTAAGAAAATAGAGACCAAGGGTCAGGGACCTGTAGTTGATGACCGTCAGCTCATCAATTACGGAGCTTATCCGATCACGGTTGCTGCCGTTGACAAACAGCATCATTATCAGTACTATCAGTCCCAGTATGGCTCCCAGTCCCAGGAACCCGTAGCTGCCGGTAATAACCGACACATGCAGTGTCAGCCAGTATGACTTCAGCACCGGTACCAGGTTGGTGATCTCCGGATCCATGAAGCTTAGATGCGCCACCATCAGTGTCAGTCCGCCCAGCACTGCTGTGGCCGCCAGCGTCAGCAGCGACCTGCGGCTGAAGATGAGCCCGGCAAGCAGTGTCACCCACGAGATGAACAGCATCGACTCATAGCCGTTACTCATCGGTGAGTGGCCTGAGATGTACCACCTGATACCAAGACCCAGGGTATGAAAGATAAACCCGCCAGCAATCAGTGCGAACAATATCTTCAGCAGCACCCCCGACTGTTCCCTTCCCCTGATGATGAAAGTGATGATGACGGTTATCATAATGAGTCCGACAGTGGCATACCAGGGGAAGAGCTTCTCGAATATCTTCGCCCTGTAATAGAAGAGCTCTGCCTTCACCTTACCAGCTGAAGGAAGATCATATCCGGCATGGGCCCTCTGGTAATGCTTCAATGCCGTGAGAAAATCGTCAGGGTCAGCCGCTCCTTTACCGACGCTTGTTACCGTCTGCACCCACATGGGTACTACGTTGAGCACAAAGAGTGAGTCTTCCGTGCTGATCCCATGCCTGACGGCATCCTGAGCCATCCCCCAGTGATCTGTGCCGTCCCTTAGGGGAAATATGCGCATAAACTCGCCCTTTGACATCATGTAGCATATGTTCACCCGCTCGTCCACCTTTATCACCTCCTTGTCGAACCTGCTGCGCTCACTCTCAGCCTTTGCATAGGCCTTCTCAACGTAGGCTGACAACCTGTAACCGCCACCCTCACCAAACGTGACGATATCGGAAAATGCTGCCCGTTCTCCGGTAAGCCCCAGCATCTGACGGAGCTCCTCATTTGACACCTTTATCAGAGGCACCTGCTGCCAGTGGTAGAAATCGAGCGAACAGCCCAGGAAGACCTGCATGGGTGAGAGTCCGTCAAGTGTGTTCTCGCGTGCCACCTTGCGCAGTATGTCACTGCTGACTGTATAGAGAGGCTTGGTGCGTCCCTTCTGGTCTTGCATCAGCACCTCTCCAAAGCTGTCGGCAGCATCTTTGTCCAGCACCAGCTTCTGAGCGCTAACCGGCATCAGGGAAGCAGCCAGTACCAGAACCATCACTGCCGCCGGCTTGCGATATCTGCTGCTCCAATAGCCTGGCCTGACTGTCCGGAAGAACGACCGCTTGTTCAGTAGCGTAAGGATGATGAACAGGAACAGTAGTCCGTAGCCGGTATATGTCGTCAGCATGCCTGCCGGGTCATGGTTCACCGACAGCACCGTGCCCTTTTCGTCAGGGTCATAGGATGACTGGTAGAAGCGAAATCCCCTATATTTAAGAATATGATTCATGTAAATATCATACTGAAATCTGGTCTCATTGTCAGCATCAGCCAGTGTGACCCTGCTTTTGAATCCTGACGGACTGTTTGAACCGGGATATCGCTCAATCATAAAATCATCAAGGGTAAGGCTGAAAGGGAGTTGCTTCATGCTGCTGCCGTAGCTTACCCTCACCTTAAGATTGCCCGCCTCGCCCTGCCATACTGAGCCCCCTTGCGCCTCGTCGGTCCACAGGTATATCTTCCTTTCATAGCCTGCTCCCGACAGTGTGCATTCAAGGGCTCCATCCGGACTTTCGCTGACCCTGTCGGGTGCCGGTACAACCGTACCGCTAATTGTCAGCTGCTGAGGCATTATGCGGTAGCCTCCCACGGTATAGACGGTACCCTTTGCCAGAGCTATCAGCGTATCGGGAGCAAAGATCATCGTCTGCATATCCTGCATATTGGTTGAACGTACCTCCATGACAGACCTGATAAAGAATGTCTGGCTGTCATTGATAACGCTGATATCGGCATCAGTGTCAAATCCGATTGTCATCTCTCCGATCATGCCTGTCTCACCCCGTTGAAGCACAATGGTCTGACTACTCACCATATCGGGAGTGACAAGGAAGGCAGCCACAGGAACTCCGTCGGGAGTTTCTTCAACATTTCTGACAGCGCCGGGAATGAATCTCTCCAACTTAAACGTGATCTCTTTATCTCCGGCCCTGAGGATCTTTTTAAAGCGGTCAGCGCGTCCCCCCGTCAGGTCAATGGGTTCAGCGTGGCTGTTCAACTGCCTGCCGTCAGAATCATTTACATCAATCCTCACTTCCTTGCCTGATGAGTAGGTCAGCGAAGTGGTCTCTCCCTCCCTGATGTGCATCATGCCGTCATAGCCCGTATATCTTGTTATTGCTGCCCCGATGACCATGACAATGAAGGCGGTGTGAAACAGCATCACCGTCAGTTTTTCCTTGCGGTAGAGTTTGAATGTTATGATCTGGCCCGCAAGGTTGACGACCAGCAGCAGGAAAAGCAGTTCAAACCAGCGGGTATTGTAAACCAGGTCCCTGGCAGCATCCGCACCAAAGTCATTTTCAATAAATGTGGCAACAGCCATCGCAATGGCAAGCGCAATGAAAAGTATGCCCATCAATGCGGGCGTGAATAAAAACCTGATTGTCTTCATCTAACTGATTTGTGTGCAAAACTAGCCCTTTTCTGAGATTACGCGCAACTTGTCCTTATCAAGAATCTTAACTGAATGAGGCATGGCCCTGATTATCTTTTCATTCTCCAGCTCACCCATGACCCTTACAACGCTTTCCTTGGCCATATTGGTCATCTCTCCAATCTCCTGACGGGTCAGAAGCATCTCATAATCATCGGAGTGGAAAACCTCATCCGCAAAGTAAAGAAGTGCCTCAGCCAGTCTGCCATGCATTTTTTTCTGGGTTAGATTTAATATCTTCTGATGCATCCGGAATGCCTTTTCACTCAGATCTTCAATAAACCCAAGGGCAAATGCGGGATTTCCGGCAATGATCGTTCGGATGACGTCAAAACTGATGAAACAGGCCTGTACACTGGTTATTGCAGCTACTGAGTAACAGTAGCGTGAATTTACATGTACCCCGGGGCCGGCCAGCAGTGTGGAATGTTCCGCGAGATTGATTATCAGATTCTTGCCTGAGTAACCCTCCATGTAGACTTTTGCCAGTCCGGATGTAAGAAAAATTGCATTTGACGATGGAGATCCCTGCTTGATTATGATCTCAGAAGGATTAAAACTGGCCTCATAGCGGTTTTTGTTTACCTGTTCAAGCTCCTCTGCTGACAGTCCCTTGAAATTGGCCCAGCACCTGTTGCAGACCTCACAGCTTGAAATAATATTTTCGCTATACATTAGAATTCAGATTTAGGAGCAAAGCTAAGCACGACATCAATATTGAACCATAAATATAATAAATATCATATTCTTTCTTGACTTATGTCAATGCATTGCCTCTTACTTATCAATCTGTTGTCATTGAAACATCAATGGCAAAGAGTGATTACAGATCGAAGGTCTTGCTACCTTTCCGTTCAGAAAAAAATGCAGAGAAAAGACCTGAAAGACCGGCGTATTGAATAATGCAAATAATATAGAAGCAGAAAAAACAGGGGTATACCGTCATACATGCAAATAAAATTAACCGCCAATGAAAAGAAACTATAACCTTATCGCGATCCTGATTACTTCAGTCCTTGTAATGTCTTCCTGTGAGGGTCCCATGGGTCCGATCGGTGAGGAGGGAGAAAAGGGTGACCAGGGCGAACCGGGAACGACGCTTGCCTGTGCCGATTGCCATAACAGCAACAGTCAGATGACAGCTTTCTCTGCCCAGTGGGAAGAATCGACTCATGCCACAGGAGGGAATGCTGCCTACGCCAACAGAGAAGGATGCGTGCAGTGTCACACAAGCCAGGGCTTCCTCGAGTATGTAGCCGAAGGATCAGTAGCAGACATCTCCGTGCCTCAAAATCCAATGCAGATCAACTGCTTTACCTGCCACAATATTCATGAGACGTTCTCTTCTGACGACTGGGCTCTTACAAAGCCCGGGGCAGAGACTCTGGAGGTCAGGTATGCAGGTGCCGATGTCGTCTGGAACAAGGGTACAAGCAACCAGTGCGTCTTCTGCCATCAGTCGCGCAATGTCTCTCCTGCTCCTTCAGTTAACGGTGCCGATTTTGAAATAGCCAACAACCGTATGGGCCCTCATCACGGCCCCAACGCCAACCTGATACTGGGTAAGACACCGTTTGAACTGCCAGGAGCTCAGGTTCCGGCAAACAATCCACATTCTACGGCCAGCGGATGCGTTACCTGCCATATGTCAGCACCATACGGTTACCAGGCAGGAGGTCACAATATGGCAATGAAATATGATTCACACGGCACCGAGACCAGGCTATTGACAGGCTGCACATCATGCCATGATATTGGAAGCAGCCCCTATACGGCATTCAACAACAAGATTTCAGAATTCCAGAGCGAAATCAAGGAGAAGCTTGAAGACCTGGAAGCTCAGCTCGTCGCCGCAGGTATTTACAATACCACGACCGAACTTGCCAATAAGGGAACATTCAAGGCAAATGCGGTACTGGCCTACCTGAATTACAACACCATCAAGGAAGACCGAAGCAACGGAATCCACAACCCTGAATATACAAGGGTTCTGCTTGACAACTCGATTGCCGCCATGACAGCCATCGGATACCCTGCTCCTGAAGAATGATAACTTATTAAGCACCCCACCAAAAAAAGCTGCCTCTTTCGGGGCAGCTTTTTTTGGGGATAGGAGCTATTTCTTCAGCGATCTTATGTAGTTGACCATATTCCAGATATCAGTATCAGGAATCTTTTTGTCGTAAGCAGGCATCTCGCCTCTTCCGAATTTGGTCTGGTAGAAAATTTCGCCATCGCTATAGCCCTGGAAAGCGGCATCAGAGAAATCACCCGGGAATGTTTTGCACATTCTGCCCTTGGGTCCGTTGCCTAGGCCTGTCTTTCCATGACAGGAAGCACAGTTCCTGGAATATGCCATCTGGCCGGCCTTGATGGAAGCAGTGTCTGCGGCAACAGGATTAGCCATCTTCTTGTATTCTGCAGGGATTTCCCAGGGTTCTCCCTTTTTCTGCTGGGCATTGGCAGTGACTGACATGAATCCAAACGAAGCTGCCAGAAACATTACTGAAATAACTTTAATTGATCTTTTCATCATAATATAATTTTGATTTTAAAGGTATGATAGCCTGTCCCGATTTATCGGGAGAACCACACATGATTGTAAATTATATTTATTCGTGTTTGTGATTGTGGTCAATAATGTGGGTTTCATAAAACTATATTTTAATTAAACTCTATTAGTGACTCTCCTGCCAGCCGGTAATAATACTCCTGAAATTACTCAGGGGGGTCTTACCCATTGTAATGACATAAAGATGAATGAACAGGAATATAACTATCAGGAATCCAAGAATGACATGGAACTGGTCTGTGAGAAAAATCCCGCTGAATCCCAGGAATTTCTTCAGGATGAACTCGGGAAACATCAGTGCCCAACCGGTGATGAAAAGCATTGGGAGGGCTAAATACATCACCCCGACGTAAGATACCTGCTGCAGTGGGTTGAATTTGCGTTCGCTGCTGACAGGGAATGGTGCCTCTTCGCCTTTGAAGTAGCCGTATGCGTAATAGCGTCCCTGCTTCCAGAGCCGCTTCCCAAGTCCCTTCATGGTCAACAGGTAATGTTTGCCGTTGGAGGTGAACAGATTTCCAAAGAGAAAAAGCGTATAGCTTATCGTAAGTAGCACCCCGCACACATTATGTATTGAGACAGCCCTCTGGAACTTAACGACAAGTGCGTTATCCGGGTCTGAATAGAGCATGCTGAACCCCGTCACAATCAGGAACAGGCACAGAACTGCATTGATAAGGTGCCACAACCTGACCCAGACGGGATAGTGATAAAAATTCTTACTCATGAACGTGCTCCCTGGGTTTAATAACTATCCTGAAAATGGTGTGCACCAGTGCAAATGCAAGAGTCATGCCAATAATCAGCAGTCCTGCAAAGGATATCAGTTTACTGCGGTTTGCACCAATCACGTATGAATCATTCCTGAGGATCACTCCATTGACAAATCCCTTCTCATCACGACTCTCCATTGCAGCATACTTGTACAGGGTCCCCATCAGTATCGAGTTCTGGCTGTGGCAGTCAGCACATCCCCTGACAGCACTGTCTGCGGGCATGACCTCATGAGCCACCAGCACACTGTCGTTCATGCGGGTATGGCAATCAATGCACCTCACTGCCTCCAGGTGACGGTCAACATCAGGCAGCCACTCATGCTTCGGAAGTACAATATCAACATTTTCATCGGTGATCAGGCCCATGACATTGGCATTGCTGTGACAGCGGAGACACATTTCATTTGACCGGAGTATGTATTCCCTGCCTCCCTGTGTCTGCCGGGCAAGAGGTGTGTAATAATGCGGGTCATGACACTTCCAGCATGTAATCAGGCCGTCAGTTGCAGTGTAGTGAACACTCTTCTGATACTCAGCATCTATCTCCTCAAACCCATACTGCTCATAGTTTGGATCATAACCGTGACAATCAATACATCCCCACGATGTTTCAAACCGGGCCTCAATCGAATGAGGAAAAATCCTGAACTCCTCCGAATGACAGTCGAGACAACTGAAACTCCAGTGAACTGAGTTATAGAACATGCCCGGCATGATCAGGTTTTGCCCGGACATCAGCTGCTTCCGTGTCATCCCCATCACTGTATCAGTAAGGGTGTAAATAAGCTTCCCGTGACATACCAGGCAATTGGTCTCGTTATCCTCAGCATAGAGGCTAAGCTCGGCTCCCCTGGTCACAGACAGGCTGTCCTGATATTCCACCCGGGCAATTGCCTGCTGCGAGAAGACAAATAATACGACTGTCAGACAAACCAAATATCTACTTAAGATCATTTTTGGCCTGGTTGGATCAGAACCTTACGGTGACGTTAAGACCGATCAGGAAGTTACCGTCACTGATGCTGTTCTGATTGTAAACAAAATTATACTGTCCAAGTATATCCTTATAGTTGGCAAAGAATATCTGGAATGCATGGGTGGGTGTACCGATCTCCCATCCGAGAGCAAGCTGAGGTTTCGGATTGAAATCCTCGTTCTCCTGCTTGTTGAACAGCTGATCGTACTCGGCTACGATACTGTGTGAGCCGGCTACATTATACCTTGCTCCTGCCGAGATTCCGTAGTGTGCATTTTTATACCCGATCTCAACGGAATTGAACCAAATGAATGTCGGCGCCAGCTGAAGCGAAAACTTTTCTCCGAACTGACGGGCAACCAATATCTGGCTGAAGTAGGAAAGACGGTGAATCTCCCTCCAGTCGTGTGCCGGACCAAAAGTATTCTGATTCAGCAGGTTCAATCCAATATTCCCGTAAAATGCCAGAGACACCGGAACCGACCCCGAGCTGGTCTGCTGCAACAGGGCATACTTCACTGCAATGTCCTGGGCCTTGTAGTTTTTGGCAGTACCGGCACCTATAACCAGCCTGTCGGTAATGGCGTAATTGAGTCCGAGTCTTATGTTGGCCGGAGCCCACAGGCCAAAAAGATCATCAAGGGCATTGTTTACCGTCCCGAACCTGTGATGTATCTCAAACTCGAGCATCCCCTTGAATGGAGTTGTGACCGTCTGGTTATCTATTAATATGCTTGTTTCGAATAGCCTTACCGGGTAATCTTTGCTCTCCTGGCTGAAGAGAGGCAGAAAAAACAGGACGAGAATTACTGATGATAATATCTTTCTCATGTTTATCTTGGTTTAGGTTCTTAAGGTTAGTCCTTCTCGGCTCCCCGGGATGCCCAGATTTTTATAACATCAGGCGCCGGCAATAACAGGGTGTCGACCTGCAGCATCTGTGACCCGAACGCAGTTATCGATGAATGAATCGACAGAACCCTGCTGGAGGCCGGGGTGACGGTATCGACATTTGCAAACAGCTTGTCGTATGTCCGGTCCACACTCCAGGCTCCGTGACAGCCCTGGCAGAACGGAAAGATGTTCCCCGAGTAGCTGACAACAAGATCCTGCGGTACCTCCGGCTTTGCCCATGCATACTTCTCACATGAAGACAGGACCACCAGGCAGGTCATCAGCATTGCTGGCAGCAATAATTTTATAATCCTCGTTCTACGCTCCATCTTTCTGATATTGTTATTCCAGTCGCAAATATATCGTAATAAGGGGTCTCTTTATGGGCGACTATGATATATTTGTCTGATATATAGCTGTTTCTTGTCAACTGGTCAGTTGACATTTATCACCGGCCGGCCTGCTAAATATTATCCTTCGGCCCGGCTTGTCAGGGTGAAAACTATGGGGAGATCAGTTTACCTTGAAAAGACCGAGCTCTTTCTCTTCAAATCCGGCAATATAGCCTGACCTGGTGCTGTTTTCAGAGACGGCCATGGAAACAAAGAGTTCTGCCGAAGCGGCACGGACGGTATCCCGCTGGGCATCATGCAGCAGCAGGTGTCCCATGATGATGTTGGCAGCCATCTCCACCATGCGCCGAGCATGGAAATCGGTCAGCTCGCTGTTGCCGGCAGCAACCACTTCCGCAACTCTCTTCTCATAGTCGTCCGTCAGCGTAATGAGCATCTTGCGCAGGTGTTCCAGCTCAGGCCTCAGTTCCGTTTTCTCATACTCCCTCATCTGTGCAAGATATACACCGGTGGTCACGCCTCTGATGGCTGCGACTACCTGCAGCTGGGATGTGCCCTCATAGATGGATGTTATACGGGCATCGCGGTAGAGCCGTTCCACGGGGAAGTCCTTTATGAAACCCGCACCGCCGTGTATCTGAACGGCATCATAGGCAATACTGTTGCACCATTCGCTGCTGATGAGCTTGACCATCGGGGTATAGATATCGGCCAGACGGGTGTTGGTCTTAAGGTCATTACGCTCCTCCTTCTCCAGTTTGCGTTCTTCGCTGATGAACGACCATGCCTTGTAGATATCAACAAACCGTGCTGTCTCATAGAGCAGTGATCGCATCGCCTCTATTCGCACCCTCATCCTGGTTAGCATCTCGTACACGGCTGGGAACTGGTCTATGGTTTTGCCGAACTGTTTTCTCTCCGAGGCATATTTCCTTGCCTCCTCATATGCCGCCTGTGCTATACCTACCGCCTGTGCCCCCACACCCAGGCGTGCGTCATTCATCAGTGACATGACATACTTTATCAGCCCCATGCGCCTCTCACCTATCAGCCTTGCCGGAGCATTGCGGAACACCAGTTCGCATGTAGGCGAACTCTTGATCCCCATCTTGTTTTCTATGCGCCGCACTGTCACGGCACCCTCAGCCTTGTCGTACACAAACAGCGACAGTCCGCGCCCGTCAGTGGTCCCCTCTTCAGAGCGGGCCAGCACCAGTGATATCTCTGCGTCGCCGTTGGTGATGAATCTCTTGACGCCGTTGAGCATCCAGGTGCTCCTTGTCTCATCATAGTGGGCTTTAAGCTGTACCGCCTGCAGGTCAGACCCTGCATCAGGCTCCGTCAGTGCCATGGCTGCCGTCGCCCCCCTGTTGAAGCGCGGCAGGAACTCCTCCTTCAGCTCTTCTGAGGCAAACTCGAGGATGGTCTCCCCGCAGTCCTGCAACCCCCATATGTTTGCAAACCCTGCATCAGCCCTCGATACCAGCTCTGCAGCCATGACATAGGGCACCATCGGGAAGTTCAGTCCGTCATACCTGCGCGGAAAGTTCATCCCTATGACCCCTGCTTTTGTCAGAGCCTCATGGTTCTCCTGCGTTCCGTGGGCATAACGCACCCTCCCGTCAACAACCTCAGGACCTTCATGGTCAACATCTTCGGCATTGGGTGCGATGACATCAGCACATATGGAGCCTATGATCTCCAGCACCCTGTCATAGTTGTCCATCGCATCCTCGTAATCGTGAGGCGCCCAGTCGTACTGATTCCTGTCACGGTAATCCATCTCCTTAAGCCTTACGACCTTTCGCATCACCGGATGGTTGAGGTGGAACCGCAGGTCTTTGTTGTCTGTATAGAAATTTGCCATCGGATTATCCCTTTGTTACTGTCATAAGAGTCTTTTACCTGGCGTTTGCCTTATAGTGTTTTATGAGCTTCGGTATGATATCTGCCACATCACCGTTGATAACATAGTCGGCCAGGCTGTTGATGGGTGCCATCGCATCATTGTTGATGGCAATGATCTTTCCGCTCTGGCTCATACCTGCCGTATGCTGTATCTGTCCCGATATACCGCAGGCGATATAGAGCTTCGGCCTGACAGTCACCCCTGTCTGTCCCACCTGCCGCTCGTGTCCTGCAAAGCCTGCATCCACGGCCGCCCGGGAGGCAGCCACCTCGCCTCCAAGGACGGAAGCCAGATCGTACAGCATGTTGAAATTCTCCCTTGAGCCCATGCCGTAACCGCCGGACACGATTATCTGCGCCGACTTGATGTCAACCCTCCGGGCCTCCATATGCCGTTCGATGATCTCCACGGTGAGATCCTCGGGCTTTATGAAGTCAGAGACATTAATCTTTTTCAGTTCACCGCGATAGTTCCTGTTCACGATCTCCTTCTTCATCACCCCCTCGCGGACGGTGGCCATCTGGGGACGGTGATCAGGATTGATGATTGTGGCAATGATGTTGCCACCGAAGGCAGGTCTTATCTGGTATAGAAGGTTTTTGTATGTGGTGTCTGTCTTCCTGTCATAGTGATCACCTATCTCGAGGGCCGTGCAGTCAGCCGTCAGCCCGCTGTGCAGTGCCGAGGAGACCCTCGGGCCCAGATCGCGCCCGGTGGTGGTGGCTCCCATAAGGGCTATCTGTGGCTGCTCCTGCCGGAAGAGGCCGGTGATGACCGAGGTATAGGGCATGGTACGGTAATGCTCCAACACCGGGTCATCTGCCAGGTGCACCACATCGGTGCCGTAAGGGAAAAGCTCCTTTTCAATGCCCTCAATGCCACTGCCAAGCACCACTGCCTCGAGCCTGCAGCCAAGGGCGTTGGCCAGCGACCGGCCTTTGGTCAGCAGTTCGAGACTAACATCGACAGGTTTGCCCTCATCAAGCTCACAAAATACGAATAGACTGTTCACTTTGCGGATATGTTTTCTGTTGATCAACCAATTGTATGACTCTCAAACAGCTCCTTTACGAGCGCTTCAATGTCCCTGTCGGATGAGGTGAGCTGTTTTGCCTGTTTCGACTGAAGGATGACATTGTCTATCTTCTTCACCTTGGTGGGTGAGCCCGACAGCCCCAGCTGTTCCGGGTCAGCACCGACAGCCTCTGTTCCCCACTCGGTAATAGGCATCAGGGGCCTGCTGGTGGCGATGTAGTCGGCATTCTCAGCCTGCAGTTCAGTGTCGGTACGGGCATATTTGTACTTCATCACCAGGCGGGCGTGGCGGTAACGGCATGCGGGGGCTGTACCGTTGACGGTCACCACCAGCGGCAGCGGGGCGGAGACGGTCTCAACGCCGCGCTCAAGCCTTCTGCGTACTACCAGTTTGTCATTCTCAAAGTGCATCTCCTCGGCATAAGTCACCTGCGGCCATCCCAGCTTCTCCGCTACCTGCGGACCTACCTGTGCGGTGTCACCGTCGATAGCCTGACGACCCCCGAGAACCAGGTCAGGCTCCAGCCTGCGGATGGCCAGCGTCAGGGCATAGGATGTGGCCAGCGTGTCAGAACCTGCAAAAGCCCTGTCGGTCAGCAGCACCCCGTCATCGGCACCGCGGTATAAACCCTCGCGGATGATCTCGGCAGCACGGCCCGGCCCCATGGTAAGAACCGTCACCGTGGTGCCCTCATATTGCTCTTTGATGCGAAGCGCCTGCTCCAGCGCGTTCAGATCCTCAGGGTTGAAGATGGCCGGCAGGGCACTCCTGTTGACGGTGCCGTCGGCTTTCATGGCGTCAGGCCCCACATTGCGCGTGTCAGGTACCTGCTTGGCCAGGACAACGATCTTGATTCCTTTCATATCTCGCCTCACTGTTGAAGTGGCAAATATAACAATAAAACCATGCCTGCAATAGACAGATTGCAGTTTTTGGGAGAACGGTCGAAAGAGATCAGTCCGTTATATGCCTAACCTGATGTGTATTATAGTGTTCATCATGCGCTCATTCCGGCTATGGTCGAACTTGCACCACCGAGAGTGCCACCTGATGTTATAGGATATTATTTTCTTTGGACATGATTTGAAATATTGAATTAACTTCGCCCGCCGGACAAGTTATCCGTGTTTCCTTCAAAATGAAAGGCAGACCCTACGCAGCCCTGGTATTGTCAATGATCTTCTGGTCATTCTCGTTTGTCTGGTTCAAGATAGCCAACAGGCATTATGACCCGATAACCATTGTCTTTATAAGGTTATGCATAGCATCACTCTTACTCTCCGGTTACCTCTGGATCACACATGGGTTTACAGGTGTCAGGAAGGCCGACCGCAAGTACTTCCTGTTGCTGGCATTCTTCGAGCCTTTCCTCTATTTCCTGGGTGAGAGTTTCGGGCTTACCTATGTCTCATCAACGGTGGGTTCGGTGATAATATCCACAATCCCGATATTTGCTGTCATCTTTGCCTGGATAATATACCGGGAGAAGCTCAGACCCGTCAATTATCTGGGTGTGCTGATCTCTTTTGCCGGAGTGATGATCTTCATCACCAGCAGCGGAGGAGGTGTAGCAATGAGTATGAAAGGGCTGGCCCTGCTGCTTCTGGCTGTCATTGCCGCGGTAGGATACAATATGATCCTCCACAGGCTGGCAACGCAGTACAATCCGGTCAGTATTGTCAATATCCAGAATACCATAGGCATCATACTGTTCCTGCCTCTCTTCCTGATATTTGATCTCAGAAAGTTACTTTCCACAGGTATTGTTGCCGAGAGCTTTGGTTCCATTGTCCTGCTGGCCATATTTGCCTCCAGCGGTGCATTCGTGCTCTTCGCATACTCCGTCAGGCACCTGGGCATATCCCGCGCCAATGTATTCAGCAACCTCATCCCCGTATTTACTGCCCTGTTTGCGTTCCTTATCATCGGCGACAGGCTGACGCTCAGAAACGGTGTGGGTATGATGATAGTCATTGCTGGGCTGTTCCTTTCACAGGCTCAAAGGAGGAAGAGCTCCGCCACAGAAGTCGATCTTGCCGGAAGGAGCGCATAAAGCAACCCGAATTAGCAACCTCCGTACCCCGTTTTACCGATAGTATTATCTTTGTTTGCAATCTGCCACGACATGAGGCTACAGGCTCTATCACTCATTCTGCTTTTCACTCTCCTGCCGCTCAGCGGACAGACCGGGGGTGACAACACATATGAGTTCCTGAATCTCAGTCACTCAGCCTTTGCCACAGCCACAGGAGGCATTACCGTCTCCCGTGACCGTGATGACCTGAGCCTCCCCTACTGGAACCCGGCCCTGCTCCGCGGGTCGATGGACAATGACATCTCGCTCAGCTTCTCCACCTGGTTTGCTGGTATTACCTACGGGCATGCAGCATGGGCTATGGATACGGAGAGGCAGGGGACCTTTGCCGCGGGGGTGAGCTTCATCAGCTACGGACGTTTCACAGAGGCCGATATTGCAGGGAATATTACAGGCACCTTTACCGCTGCCGAATATGCTTTCAACGTGGCCTGGTCATTACAGTTAGACTCCTCATTCACTGTTGGTATTGCCCTCAAGCCGGTATTCTCGCATCTTGAGCGCTATTTCTCCGCAGGAGTGTGCACGGACATCGGGGCCACGTGGAGCAACAGGAAGCTGCTGCTTGACGCAGGTGTGGTGATCAGGAACGCCGGCTTTCAGATCAAAAGTCACACCGGCCGGGGCGGGGAGCCCCTGCCTTTTGAGATCATTGCAGGCGTGACCAAGAGGCTGGCACACGCCCCCTTCAGCTTCTCGCTGACACTCAGGCACCTGGAGAAACCGGACCTTACCTATGACTATAACCCTGAGGATGACAACCCGGCCGGCGGCTTCGGTGAGAACCTGCTAAAGCACGCTATCCTGGGCGTGGAGATACTCCCTGCCGACTCCTTCTGGATGGGCTTCGGCCTGAACTACGGCCGCAGGGCGGAGATGCGCCTGGAACAGAGAACGGGAATGTCAGGCTTTTCGGCAGGATTCGGGTTCAGAACCGGGAGTTTTGACCTGGCTTATGGCCGTGAGGCTTTTCACCCTGCCGGAGGCACCAACCACCTGACTGTGACCCTTAGGCCTGAGATGATCCTTAAAAAGTGATACCGGTGAACCTGAATGACCCTCTTTCGTTATAACTTTGCTGCCCGGATGAAAAAAAAGAAAAAAATCACAATAACCGTTGACGGATATTCGTCGTGCGGCAAGAGCACCTTCGCAAAGGCCATAGCATCTGAACTGGATTACCTCTATATCGACTCCGGCGCCATGTACCGTGCCGTGACCCTCTACTGCCTGCGACGCGGGCATGTATCCGGAGGTGTGGCAGATGCCGCCAGCGTCGTCAGACTCCTCCCGGAGATAAACATCACGTTCGTTCTCAACAAAACGACAGGCTTTAACGAGACCGTGCTGAACGGCGAGAATGTAGAAAGGGAGATACGCGACAGGGCCGTGTCAGACAATGTCAGCGCCGTCAGTACCATCCCCGAGGTAAGGACAAAGCTGGTGGAGCTGCAGCGTGAGATCGGGAACGGCGGAGGCATCGTCATGGACGGACGCGACATAGGTACCGTGGTCTTCCCCGGGGCCGAGCTGAAGATCTTCATGACCGCCACCCCCGAGGTGAGGGCCCGGCGCCGCTACCTGGAACTGCTGGGAAAAGGGCTGCCGGCAGATTATGCTGCTGTTGAGAAAAACATAAATGAACGCGACCGGATCGACTCATCGCGTGAGGTTAGTCCGCTGCGCAAGGCAGATGACGCCGTGGTGCTTGATAACAGTGATATGACACCCGCAGAACAGATGGTCTGGTTCAAAAGACTCTTTAAACAGACACTCAATGGAAGTTGACATAGAACCGGGGTCAGGATTTTGCTTTGGCGTGGAGAATGCCGTTAAGATTGCTGAGGAGGCACTGGAGGCAGGCGATGATGTGTACTGCCTCGGTGAGATAGTACACAACGACATCGAAGTTGACCGCCTCAAAAAACTCGGGCTGGTAACCATCACCTACGAACAGTTTGAGAAGCTGCGCGACTGCAAGGTGCTGGTCAGGGCGCACGGTGAGCCCCCCTCTACCTATGAGAAGGCACGTGAGAACAACATCACCATCATAGATGCCACCTGCCCCATTGTGCACTCGATGCAGGAAAAGATAAAAAGGGTGCAGAAAGTATTAAAGGATGAGGACGGGCAGATTGTGATATTCGGCAAGGAGGATCATGCCGAAGTGATTGGCCTGCTGGGAGCCGCAGGGGAGAAGGGCATCCTCGTCACCGGAAGGCATGACATCGTGAAGATTGACTTTACCAGACCCGTATGGCTCTTCGCCCAGACAACGCGCAGCAAAACCGAGTATGAGGTGGTGGCAGAGATAATACGTCTGAAGCTGGAACAGGAGAGGGAGAATCATCCGGGCAACAACCTTAAGGTTCACAACACCATCTGCAGGCAGGTCTCTGACCGTGAGCCGCGCCTCAGGGAGTTTTCCCGGAAGCATGATGTGATTCTGTTCGTCAGCGGCAGGAAGAGCTCAAACGGACGTATGCTTTACGATGTGTGCAAAAGTGAGAACGAAAACTCATTTTTCGTCTCCTCACCCGAGGAGTTTGATCCCGGGTGGCTCAGGGATGCAAAAAGCGTGGGGATATGTGGTGCCACATCAACGCCTGAATGGCTTATCCGGGATGTAGCCGGAATTGTTAAGAAGATGTGACAATGTTGGAACTCTAAATTGTCAATGCACAAAATAATAGTAATTTCGTAGTCTGTTAAATCATTTGTTCAATGGGGAAAATTAAGAAAATCGGTGTTCTCACATCGGGTGGTGACTCTCCAGGCATGAATGCAGCCATACGGGCTGTCACCCGCACTGCCATCTATAACGACCTGGAGGTGATAGGCATAAGGCACGGTTACCTGGGCATGGTGAATGCCAATTTCAAGCAGCTTTATGCACATACGGTGTCGGACACCATCCAGCGCGGAGGCACCATACTCAAGACTGCCCGCTGCGAGGCATTCAGGACGCCGGAGGGAAGGCAGAAGGCCTATGAGAACCTCAGGGCGGCAGAGATCGATGGAGTGGTAGTTATCGGCGGTGACGGCTCATTCAAGGGAGCAAGCCTCTTCAATGAAGAGTACAACATACCTTTTGTAGGTGTCCCCGGCACCATTGACAATGATATCTTCGGTACCGACTATACGATAGGATATGATACAGCCCTTAACACCGTTGTTGAGGCCGTTGACAAAATACGTGATACCGCCAGCTCCATGAACCGCATGTTCTTTGTAGAGGTTATGGGGGCCGAGGCCGGCCATATTGCACTCTACAGCGGTATTGCCAGCGGAGCGGAGGCCATCATCATGCCTGAGATCAAGGGCGAGGCCCGTAACATCGCCAGGATGATCGAGACAGGCAACAAGAGGAAGAAATCAAGCAACATCATAATTGTGGCCGAAGGCGACGAAGAGGGAGGCGCCCTGGCTATCGCCGAGAGACTCAAGCCTGAACTCGAAGGTTATGAGGTGAGAGTTGTCATCCTGGGTCACCTGCAGAGGGGTGGGTCGCCCTCAGCCCTTGACCGTGTCAATGCCAGCAGGCTGGGCAATGCTGCCGTGGAGGCGCTGCTCGACGGGCAACAGAGCGTGATGGTAGGACTGCAGAGCGATGAGATAGTGCTTATCCCGTTCAGGAAAGCGGTCAAACAGCACAAGGGACTGAAGCAGCATCTTGTAGATATAATCGACATACTTAACGTCTGATCAGTGACCGGCAGCAGACAGATGCAACCATCACGGGTGTACTTTACAGATATGCGAAGTACGCCTTCGCTCAACCTGCTGAAGAAGCTGGAGAAGCTGGTGAAGGCGGCGGGGATTGATGAGATCGACTTCAACCGCAAGATGACCGCCATCAAGATCCATTTCGGTGAGCCGGGCAACCTGGCATACCTCAGACCCAACTTCGCTGCTGCCATAGCAAGGATGGTAAAAGCCAGGGGGGGCAAGCCATTCCTCACCGACTGCAACACACTGTACCACGGTGAGCGTACCAATGCCCCCGACCATATCGAGGCTGCATATCTCAACGGCTATAACCCTCTCTCTACGGGGTGTCACGTCATTATTGGCGACGGCATCAAGGGCACCGATTACCGTGAGGTAGAGGTCAACCTCGAATATACCCGTAGTGCCATGATAGGCACCGCCATTGCTGATGCTGACATAATCATATCCATGAATCACTTCAAGGGACATGAGCAGACTGGCTTCGGTGGGGCGCTGAAGAACCTGGGCATGGGCTGTGCCTCCGTGGGAGGAAAACTGTTCCTCCACTCCGGCAATCCGCCTGTCATCTATGAAAAGAACTGCACAGGATGCAACATATGCGTCATCAACTGTGCCCATGACGCCGTCCATCTCGGGGCTGACAAAAAGGCTCACATTGACAACGACAAGTGCACTGGTTGCGGTCAGTGCGTGGCTGTATGCCAGTATGATGCTGCCAGGGTGGTCTGGGGTTCAGAGGGCGACATATTGAGCAAAAAGATTGCAGAATATGCGCTGGCAGTCATCAAAAGCAAACCGTCCATGCATATCAGTTTTATTATGGACGTCTCGCCCGACTGTGACTGCTGGGGTCACAACGACCGGCCGCTGATTGATGACATAGGCATCGCTGCTTCAACAGACCCAGTTGCACTTGACAGGGCATGTGCAGATATGGTAATGGCTGCACCTGCGGCACGGCATTTGTGGGACAAAGAGACAGGAGATGATCTGAGCGGGGCTGACAAGTTCCGGATGGCACACGGCAACACCGACTGGAATACTGCTCTCGTTCATGCTGAGAAGATAAATGCCGGATCTTTGTCATATAAACTGATACGGATATGAAAGAACCATCACCGTCGCAACGAATGGCCATCCTGATCGTGGAAGACGACGCGCACAGTCAGCTTTACTTCACGAAGCTGCTCTCAGGCATGTATGACACCCATGTGGCAGCCTCGGCCAGGGAGGCCTGGGATCTGCTGCACAGCAAGAGTTTCGGTTTTGTGCTTATGGACATTTCACTGAAAGGCGATGAGGACGGTCTGTCGCTCACCCGTCGTCTCCGCAGTGAGGAGGCTTTTGCGAAGCTGCCGATAGTGGCGGTTACGGCATATGCATTCCCCGATGACCGGCGCCGCGCCCTCGAGGCCGGCTGTACTGATTATCTGCCCAAGCCGGTCAGCAGCAACGATCTGCACCGGAAGATAGCCGAGCTGGCTCTTTAACAGGAAAAAAGTTCCGTCGGGATAAAAAAATTATTAATTTTGCGCACCTGATTAACGTCAGGACCAAGCTTTCTTCGCCGCCAGCCTTTGGAGACCGTAGTCCTGACGAAGGCCTCTGGCTGATGCGAAGACTGAATCGGGGTGTAGCGCAGTTGGTAGCGTACTACGTTCGGGACGTAGGGGCCGGAAGTTCGAGTCTTCTCACCCCGACTGAGATTAAATGAATGCCGTTGTATATCAATCAATTACAACGGCATTTTTCTTTGTAGTAGAAAATGTGGTAGAAAAATATTCTGAATGTCCTCTGCATTTCATTTAAAGATACAAAAAATAACCAAACCCATCAACCTTTTACAATGTATCTCTGCTCCAAATAATTAAGCCAATTTCTATATTTCCCATCAGGGCAATGTTTATAACATGGTGCAAAGAATTCCTCATATGTTATTGGAAGAAAGTTATTTTCATTTTTTGCTAAGAGACATAAATATTCTTTACTTGTTTCAACGAAGTGTGTATTACCGCATGGAAACAGAGTTAAAGATGTAAAGTGTCGAAATTTGTTACTATCAGCAATCAGTATACTTTCACCAAGTAAGTGGTTTCTCCATATTTGTCTGAATCTATCAGATGGTAAAATATCGATTGCTTCAGATTTATACAGTTTACATTTGTCGGAAACAACGTAATATCTGGAAGTTTTGGAAAGAATATCTTCCTCTTGTTTCGATTTCTTTTGGAGTTTGTATTCACGTTCGGTGTATTTAACTTCAATGCCAATGATTCCCCTTGTAGAATACGATGAAGTATATTCTATATATACGTCAAAAGAAGTTCTGTCATTCAGATATCTTTCTTTTTGCTGTGGTGCATATTCGATTTCAATTCTGTCAATTGTCTTTATATTGGGATTAAAGAATTCACTTAAAATATCTCTACAAAAACGTTTATTTATGTTCAACGGGATGAAAAAGTTGAAAGGAATGTGCTCACTCCTTAACATATTGGAATACAATGGCACATTATACTTTCGATATCGTTTTACCGCTTGAAATATCCCAAAATCATTATAAAAATTGTATCCCTTTTCACCATCTTCTTTTGTCAGGTAGTTTCCGTAAGTTTCATATGGAAGATTTAATACTTCCGCCCTGAAGATGGATTGATGCAATCGTTTACGACTTAGAAAGCCAGATGGGTCTGATTTGCTATCTGCTGGGTATTGTTTGCCTATTTCTTTCAATTTCAATAAGTTTTAATATCGTATCCAAAAAATCTCATCCCACTATTTGAATTGCGATTAATTATTGGATATTTTTCTGGGAAATACCAACCAATTAGTTCTCTTATTGCAGATTTGCCGAAGAACCTAAGTTTTCTATCACAGGTAGCCATCCGTTCGTTAAGTTCAATCGAATTGTTATGCAACAAGTTATTCCATTCTGTTCTAATTACTTCAATTTTATTATTTACTGGATTTGTGAATCTATATTTATTTAAATCAAAACTATTCATACAATGTAGACAATTCACAACATCTTTTACATCAGACTCGCTCAGAATATCGATATGTGATTTAGAAAGATGCTTTTTAATTGTGCGTATGCATTTAAATCGATAGTTTTCAAAGGTTGGATTATCCAATAACCATTTTTCGTATTGTCTTCCATACATTTTAATCTCTTTAATACGATTCGCTTCAGATAACGGTCGATATGGTTTCTTCTCCATATAATCATATGATGGTTTTTGTGAGTGTTCATGGAATAGATAGTTAAAGAAACCATCTACCTCTTGATATACTGATAGTTTCGGAATTAAACGAGTATTGTGTTTTTCATATAGTTTAACGAATTTGTTATAAGCACTCACAATTGAAACATATTCTGTGAAGCCGCTTCGTTGTTTTGAAATTCTTGGCAAATCCCAACGGTGAGGTAAATCACCAGAGTTCTGGTCTTCTGGTTCTTGAATGCCACCTTTTGGTAACTTTATTGGTGTCCAATCCTCTTTGATTTTATTCGCAATTTTCCACCATTCATTAAAAATTTTCACAATATTTTTTTCATCGGTTAGTGTTACGCCAATTTCGTATCGTTTGGAAAAAGCAGTGCCAGTTAGATTTGCTGAGGTTAAAAGAATGAAGTTATCTACAATAAAAAGTTTGGCATGTAAACCAGATAGCGACTTCATTTTTGCATATTGCTTAAAAACAAAAAATGTATCTTCACTGAAAGAGCCGTTATCAATGTCTGTGATAAGACGGATGTCAATATCCTTTTGCATCATCCAGTTACGTCCCAGAATGTGTTCAACTGACTTCCAATGACCAATAAACGGGACAGCAATCCATATCCTTTTACTGGCAGTATCCAAAGCACTTCTAAGTGCATTCACCAAATTCTGATTATGTAGTATCATAGTAACAGATTAAAAGTGAGAAGTATACTATTCCTTTTTAACATACTAATATACAATTTTTTAGAGAACCCCGATTGATGGCTGTGAATGTAAGTTTTATCCCTGAAATTTGTTAACTTGCTGCGTCAATTGAATATCCAAATTAAATGGACATATTCTTTTGTAGATGATTTGTTTAACTGATTCAATCCGATTTTAATGGCTATTAAGAAAAGTGAGTTGTATTCTTCACTATGGAAGAGTTGCGATGAGTTAAGAGGCAGTATGGATGCTTCTCAATACAAAGATTACGTGTTGGTATTATTGTTCGTCAAATATGTTACGGATAAGTATGAGGGGCAAGAAGATACACTTATAGAAGTGCCCGAAGGGGGTAGTTTTAAGGATATGATTGCTTTAAAAGGGTCGAAGGATATTGGTGAAGGCATTAATACAATTATAGCAAAACTGGCTGAACCAAATGACCTGAAAGGAGTGATTGATGTTGCAGATTTCGATGCGGATGATAAATTGGGTAAGGGTAAAGAAAAGCAAGACAAATTATCAAAATTGATTAGCATATTTGAACATCCAAGTCTTAATTTCAGCAGAAACAGAGCAGAAGGGGATGATATTTTGGGGGATGCTTACGAATACCTGATGAGAAATTTTGCTACTCAATCAGGTAAGAGCAAGGGTCAGTTTTATACTCCTGCCGAAGTTTCAAGGGTAATGGCAAAAGTGATTGGTATTAGCGAAGCCAAAAGTCAGGAACAGAGCATTTATGATATGACGTGTGGAAGCGGGTCTCTATTACTGAAAGCAGCAGATGAAAGTGAACGAGGGGTTACAATTTATGGACAGGAAAAGGACAATGCTACTGCTGCTTTGGCAAAGATGAATATGATACTCCATGATAACCCAACTGCAACAATCTGGCAGGATAATACATTAGCAAATCCATATTATAAGAATCCCGATAGCAGTTTAAAAACATTTGATTTTTGCGTAGCCAATCCACCATTTTCAGATAAAGCATGGACAAATGGATTTGACCCATCCAATGATGAATACAAAAGGTTTGAAGATGGAATACCACCAAAGAAAAATGGCGATTTTGCATATCTGATGCATTTCATTCGCTCTTTAAAGAGCAATGGCAAGGGTGCAATAATATTACCCCATGGTGTTCTTTTCAGGGGAAATGCAGAGGCGGAGATACGTAAGAATATAATTAGAAAGGGGTATATCAAAGGTATTATCGGACTTCCACAGAATCTTTTTTATGGTACTGGTATTCCAGCATGCATCATTGTGATTGACAAGGAGAATTCACATAGTAGAACTGGGATTTTTATGATTGATGCAAGTAAAGGGTTTATTAAAGACGGAAATAAAAACCGACTGAGGGAGCAGGATATTCATAAAATGGTTGATGTCTATAATAAGCAACTGGAAGTCGAAAAGTATAGTAGAATGGTATTGCACAGTGAAATCAGCAACTCGAAAAATAATTACAATTTAAATATTACAAGATACATAGATAGTCAAGAAGAGGAAGACATTCAAAACATAGAAGCGCACTTATTAGGCGGTATTCCAAAGAAAGATATTGAAGATTTAAGAGTGTTCTGGGAAACACTGCCAGAACTTAGAGATGTTTTATTTAAAGAGAACCACCGAAAGGGTTTTTATGATTTAAAGATTGAACCAAATGGGGTCAATAGTACCATACAAAACCATTCCAATTTCATGTCATTCACAAATTCCGTAATTGATATTTTCATGTCATGGCAGAATCAACATTTATCATACTTAAAGAATATGGATATTGGTGTGAAACCAAAACAAGTAAAATTTGATTTGTCTGAAGATATCCTTCAGAAATATGCAGAATTGGAATTAATTGATAATTACGACATTTATCAACTTTTTATGGATTATTGGAATGAAACCATGCAAGATGATGTTTACCTAATTGCGGATGATGGTTGGAAAGTGGATTACGCATATGATGTTAAGAAGAAGACATTCGACTGCGATTTATTGCCAAAACAAATTTTAATTGACAAATATTTTCAGGGCGAGAAACAGAAGATTGAAAATCTTGAAGCAGAAAAAGAAAGCATTAAACAACAAATCATTGAACTTGAAGATGAACATGGTGGTGAAGAGGGTCTTCTTCTTGGGGTAATAAATGATAAAGATAAATTTACCAAAGCCAGTATTCAGAAACGTCTAAAAGATATAAAAGGAGAAGATGAATTTTACGATGAGCAGGAGATATTAGAAAAGTATTTAGCATTGATTGAAATTGAATCAAATATAGGAAAGAAGATAAAGGATGCGTATAGTAATTTGGATAAAAAAGTCGCAATAAAATACACTGAACTAACAATTGATGATATTAAAAACCTTGTTGCACATGAAAAATGGATGAAAGCAATTGGGGAAAGCATACATACAGAAATTGAACGCATCAGCCAACGTTTATCGCAACGTATACAATTGTTAGCAGAAAGATATGAAATCACCCTTCCTCAACTAACAAATTATGTGATTGAATTGGATACCAGAGTAGATGGACACATTAAAAATATGGGATTTAAATGGTAGAAGTGTCAAAGTTGATTGATGATAATGAGTATCACAATACTCAGAAAAATTCTGATAATTGGGATTTAGTAAGTCTTAAAGATGTAGCAGAAGTGATAATGGGACAATCACCAAAATCTGAGTTTTATAATACATCAGGGAAAGGATTGCCGTTAATTCAGGGGAATGCTGATATTGAAAATAGAAAAACTATAATTCGCAACTATACTTCATTTATTACAAAGAAAGGACATAAAGGTGATGTAATAATGTCCGTCAGAGCACCTGTGGGTGAGGTAGCAAAAGCGATGTTCGATTGTTGTTTAGGACGAGGAGTGTGCGCTATTAAAGCGAAAACAGATTATTTATTTCATTATTTAGTTCATATTGAAGATTCATGGGGCAAATATTCATCAAGGTCAACATTTGATTCGGTTAGTTCAAAACAGGTCAAAGAATTACCAATATATATTCCACTAACTGATTGCGAACAAGTCGCAATTTCCACTGCCCTAACAAATGCCGATGAACTAATTGAAAATCTTGAAAAACTCATTCAGAAAAGGCGATATATTAAACAAGGGGTAGTTCAGGAATTGCTTTCAGGTAGAATAAGATTAAATGGCTTTAATTCGGAATGGAAAGAAACAAAATTGGGAGAAATAGGGAAAACATATGGTGGTTTATCAGGTAAATCTAAACTTGACTTTGAAGAGGGGGAGAACCCATATATTCCATTCTTGAACATATTGAATAATCCAATAATTAATTGCAGTTATTTTGATTACGTTAAAATACGACCAAATGAAAAACAAAATAAAGCACATAAAGGTGATTTGTTTTTCAACGGTTCATCTGAAACACCTGAAGAAGTCGGCATGTGTTCAGTATTAATGGATGATATTCCAGAATTATTTCTTAATAGTTTCTGTTTTGGATTTAGGTTATTTAATCAAGAAGAAATAAATGGTCTGTTTCTTTCTTATTATTTCAGGAGTTTTCAAGGCAGAAAATTGATTTTTTCATTAGCACAAGGTGCAACAAGATATAATCTATCAAAAACCAATTTTTTGCAATTAAAGTTGAATTTACCTGAAGTGGATGAACAAACAGCGATTGCCAATATAGTATACGATATGGATAAAGAAATTGCCGCATTGGAGCAAAAACTATTAAAATATCAAATGATTAAACAGGGCATGATGCAGTCATTACTAACTGGTAAAATTCGTCTGGTATGAAAAGTTATTACAGGATAATGCTTGGTGCAAAAAGCAAATACGCCAAAGAGTGTAGTGAGGGTAACTTCATAGGCGTTGATTTTGGAATCAGGATGGATTTAACTGGTCGATTCCCTGAAACATGGCGTGAATTTAATAAAGAGTTTATCCCCATATATCGTAAAAATCGTCCCGAAAAGAAAAAGGTTGCAGCAGGATTAGCATGTGCTACTGTTTGGGTTGTATCATACTACATTAAATCGGGAGATATTGTCATTTGTCCCAATGGAACTGGTAGTTATATGGTTGGGGAAATCACTGGGGATTATTCATATCAGGAAGGTCAGATACTCCCACATCGAAGACCTGTAAAGTGGTATCCAGTACTGATTGAACGCTCATCGATGAGTGATGCACTCAAACACTCAACAGGTACAATCGGAACATACTGTGATATTACGAAATATGCCCCAGAAATTGAATCACTTATTGGTGGTAATAAACCACCAGAACTGATAAGCACTGATGAAACGGTCGAAGACCCGTCAGTTTTTGCTCTTGAAAAACATCTGGAAGAGTTTCTGGTTCAAAACTGGGCACAAACCGAGTTAGGCAAGCATTACGACATTTATGAAGAAGATGGAGAACTTGTGGGGCAGCAATACCCTACTGATACTGGTCAGATTGATACTTTAGCAATAAGCAAAGACAAAAAAATATTATTGGTTGTTGAACTCAAGAAAGGTAGAGTAAGCGATAATGTAGTTGGTCAAATTCAACGATATATGGGTTATGTAAAAGAGGAACTGGCTGAACCTAACCAGCATGTCCGTGGGGTAATTATTGCTTTGGGAGATGATTTGCGAATTAAACGTGCATTATCGGTGACTAATAATATTGAATTCTATCGATATCAGGTAAGTTTTAAATTATACAAGAATCACCATGACACCCGTAGGTCAAATTGAACGCATAACTCAAGACCGCATTATCTCACTATTTGTAGATAAATCAAAACTTGGGTACGATTACCTTGGCAACTGGCATGACAGGATAAACAACATCAATATAGAAGAAGAATATCTTCGAAAATATCTTGTAGAAAATGGATATAATGATACACTTATCAACAAAGCCATTGCCGAATTAAGAAAAATTGCTGGAGTTCAGAACAAAGGGTTGTATGACATAAACAAGGACGTATATACCATTCTTCGTTATGGTGCAAAAGTTAAAGAGGATGTGGGTGAAAATACTCAAACGATACGTCTGATTGACTGGATAAATCCATTAAACAACCATTTTGCAATTGCTGAAGAAGTATCAATTAAGGGTGAGAACCAAAAAAGACCAGATATCGTAGTATATGTCAATGGTATCGCTCTGGGTGTGTTGGAATTAAAGCGAAGCACAGTATCTGTTACAGAAGGTATCCGTCAAAATATTGGCAACCAGAAAAGCATGTTTATTATGCCATTTTTTGCCACTGTCCAACTGATAATGGCAGGTAATGATACTGAAGGTCTACGTTATGGTGTCATATTAACGCCAGAAAAATATTACTTGAAATGGAAGGAAGAAAGTGATGTAGTTAATCCGTTGGATAAGCACATTTTGAAATTATGCCAGAAGGAACGTTTTCTGGAAGTTATCCATGACTTTATTGTATTTGATGCTGGAATAAAGAAAATCTGTCGACACAATCAATTTTTTGCCGTAAAGGCTGCACAGAAGAGGGTTAAAGAACGTGAGGGGGGAATTATCTGGCATACTCAGGGTAGCGGTAAGAGTATGATTATGGTTTGGTTAGCCAAGTGGATAAGGGAGAATATAACAAATTCACGGGTGCTGATTATTACAGACCGAGATGAACTTGATAAACAGATTGAGACCATTTTTAAAGGTGTTGATGAACAAATACATCGTACAAGAAGTGGAAAGGATTTGGTTGATTGTCTTAACCTGACATCACCTTGGTTAATATGCTCATTGATACACAAATTCGCCAACAAAATTGACCCAGATTATGAGGGTTACATTAAAGAAATCTATCGGTTTTTGCCAAGTAATTTTTCTGCTAAAGGCGATATCTATGTTTATGTGGATGAATGCCACAGAACGCAATCGGGTGAGTTGCATAAGGCAATGAAAAGAATTCTTCCTAATGCAATGTTTATCGGGTTCACTGGCACACCACTTTTAAAAGCAGATAAGCAGAAGAGCATCGAAGTATTTGGCAGTTATATCCATACATACAAATTTGATGAAGCAGTAAGAGATAACGTCATACTTGATTTACGTTATGAAGCAAGGGATGTAAACCAATACATTACCTCTCAGGATAAGATAGATAAATGGTTTGAAGCACAAACGAAAGGATTGACAGAATATGCCAAGATGCAACTGAAACAGAGATGGGGCACATTGCAATCCGTTTTAAGTTCACAATCCCGACTTGAGAAAATTGTTGCTGATATTCTTTTTGACATGGGTATAAAAGACCGTCTTGTAAGTGGACGTGGAAACGCAATGTTGGTTGCTGGGAGTATCTACGAAGCATGTAAATATTATGAACTGTTCCAGCATAGAGGATTGAAAAAGTGTTCTATTGTGACATCATATGAACCATCTACAAGAAAAATAACAGGTGAAAGTGTTGATGAAGAAAGTACTACTGAGAAACTGAAAAAGTTTGAGGTATACACCCAAATGCTTAATGGTAAAAGCACAGAAGCATTTGAAGATGAGGTAAAGCGAAGATTCATACACGAACCTGCTCAGATGAAACTTCTAATAGTGGTTGACAAACTACTTACTGGATTTGATGCCCCTGCTGCCACATATCTCTATATAGATAAGACCATGCAAGACCACGGTTTGTTTCAAGCGATATGTAGAGTCAACAGACTGGATGGTGATGATAAGGATTACGGATATGTAATTGACTATAAAGACCTATTCAGGAGTCTGGAAAGTTCCGTAAAAGATTATACTTCAGGTGCTTTTGAAGGGTATGATGATACTGATATTGCAGGTTTGCTAAGCGACAGATTAGCAGAGGCAAAAAAAGACCTTGATGAAGCGTTAGAAAGCGTAAGAATACTTTGTGAACCTGTAAAACCACCCAAAGATACATTTGAATATATAAGATACTTCTGTGGAAAAAGCACAGAAGATAAAGGTGAGGTTAAGAAAAACGAGCCTAAACGAATTGCATTATATAAACAGGTTTCTCATCTGGTTCGAGCCTATGCTGCTTTGGCAAATGAAATGATTGAAGCAGGGTATAGCATTAATGAAGCCGAAAGCATCAAAAGAGAGGTTGACCATTATGAAAAAGTGAGAGGGGAAATAAAACTGGCAAGTGCTGATTACATAGATTTAAAAGCATATGAGCCAGCCATGCGCCATCTGATAGATACATATATAAATGCTGAAGAAAGCAAAGTTATTTCATCATTTGATGATATGTCACTTGTTGAATTAATCGTTGAACGTGGAGAATCAGCCATAGACTATCTACCAAGCGACATCCGTAAGAACAGGAAAGCGGTTGCTGAAACAGTTGAAAACAACATTCGGAAAGTAATAAATGATGAGAAACCGATAAATCCAAAATATTATGAAAATATGTCCAAGTTGCTTGATGAGATAATTGAGCAACGTAAAGCGGAAGCAATAGCCTATGAGAGATATCTGGCGTTAATTGTGGAACTTACAAGGCAGGTATCAAAACCGAACGAGACAAGATACCCTAAAACACTTGACACACGTGCAAAGCGTGCTTTATATGACAATCTTAATCAGGATGAGGAACTAACATTAAAAGTGGATTTTGAGATAGTCATGTCAAAGAAAGATGACTGGCGTGGAACTGTGATAAAAGAGAGAGAAGTGAAATATGCCATAAAAAAGCATATTAAAGATTCAGATGAACTTGAACGCATCTTTGAAATAGTAAAGAACCAACCTGATTATTAATATGCATCAAATAACTGTAAATGATATCGTTATTGATGTTATTCGAAAAGACATTAAGAATCTGCACCTTGCTGTTTATCCACCAAATGGCAGGGTACGGATTGCAGCACCATTAAAAGTGGATGATGATGCAGTGAGGTTATTTGCAATTTCAAAATTATCATGGATTAAAAAGAATCAGGTGAAGTTTGTCAATCAGGAAAGGCAGACAGAACGGAAATTTATAAGCGGTGAAACTCATTATTTTAAAGGTCAACGTTATCGATTGAATGTGATTCATCATGGTGGTTATTCAAAAGTAGTTATCAGGAATAAACAATACATTGATTTGTACGTCCAGAAAGACCTCACGGAACAACAACGTGAGAAAGTTATGAATAACTGGTACAGGAAAACCCTGAAAGAACAAATCCCAGCACTTATCGAAAAGTGGCAAAAAATTATCGGTGTTGAGGTAGCGGAGTGGGAAGTAAAAATTATGAAAACGAAATGGGGCACTTGTAACAGGGATGCAAGACGAATATGGCTGAATCTTGAACTTGCAAAAAAATCCGAAAAGTGCTTGGAGTATATTATAGTGCATGAAATGGTTCATTTGCTGGAACGAAACCATACAGATAGATTTGTTGGGTTCATGGACAAATTCATGCCACAATGGCGAAGTTATAAAGACGAATTAAATCGTTCTGTGCTTAAACATGAACAATGGTCATATTGACTTAAAGTGATACTTTAGATAGAGTAATCTAAATACCTTATTATAAATATTTAACTAATTACTTTTGCATAAATGTTTTCTGACCACCTTTTTAGTATCAGTGTGACCAAGACTCAAAATTCATATCTTTGTACTCAACCAAATTGATTGCTTGTATAATGCTGAATAACTGGTAATTGTAATATGTTTTGGTCACAGAAATCATGAGTTTTGGCTATAAACATGGACATCCTATCATCTATTGATTAATTGTTGATTTATGAGTAAGATAAATTTCTATTCTGAATATCTGCCTAAGAGGGTAGTAAATGTTATCAGGAAGATTACTGTTAATGATAGAGAGTTTAGAACACATGATAACTATCTGTTGGTAGTTGGTTTGATTTATAAGCATCAAATGTCTGATGATGCTTCATATCTTCACTACTCCCCGTTATCCCGTGAATATTGGCGAACAACAATTGGTTCACATTACTCACAGTACGTTGACACACTGTTAAAAGAGCAGGTGATTCAGAAAGACTGGGTTACTTATATTGATGAGTTTGGCAATTCCTCTCGTGTCATGGGATATAGAGTCAACCCTGAGTATCTTTATGATGAATGCACGGTTATTAGATACGCTGGAACAAAATCCAAGAGCCTGTCGGCAGATATGTTGGATTCAACCGCAACTGGCAGGGATGCAATCACCAAACTCGGAATAAAGCCAGAACTGATACGGATGCAAAAGGGTAAAGCACTGGAATGGGTTGAAACCAATATTGCTGATGTTGTAAATGGCTATCTGAACAATGATTATATTGAAGGCATACCAAAGTCCCTGCCTGTCATGATTAGAATTTACCGTGATAACGATGGATTTGTTACAAGTCACATGAGTGTTGAAGCAGCACAGAAAATTGCTGATGAGCAGGGTAAGAAGTTGCTTTACTACAAAGACAAGTTTGTGATTGCTGATGAAGAGCAGTTCAACCGCATTGCTGTCCAGAATCTATCAACTCATTATAAGTGGCAGGTGAAGAGTTTTCATCCTGATAGTTTCAACTTCAGCAGGAATCGTAATACTTTAAGAGTTTACAGCAAATTATCATCACTACCAACGACTTTGCTACCGTTTTTACGCATTAACGGACATTATATTCAACAAGCAGATTTGAAGTGCAGTCAGTTTGCTTTATTTGCCAACCTGATAAACTACTATCTGAACCATTCTGGTGTTGAATTAATTGCAAAATTTAAAAAGAAACAAGCAAAATCTTTTATCACGGGTCTGGTGAGGGTATTGGACAATCATAAAGGTGAACTCCCTGAAGAGGGTCTGAACACCACCAGTCCAATCATAAATGATTATATTACAAATGATGTTTACCAGTTTTTGTGTGATGCCCTGTTGCATGACTTTTATTCCATTATAAAAAGTGAATTAAACCTGCCACAACGGGCACACGGCAAAGGCATTGCTTTTCGCACAGTTTTTTCAAAACCCAAACCAGAAAATGAACTGGTTCGCCAGTTCAGACATTTATATCCGACTGTTATCAGCATCATAAATGATTTCAAAGAAAAAAATGGCTATAATCAGTTTGCGATAGGTCTGCAACGAGTAGAAGCAGAGGTCTTCATCGACAATATTTGGAAAGAGGCAAAAAAACAGGGTATAAATTGTTTTACACGGCATGATTCACTGGTATTCCCAATAAGCAAAAGAAAAGAGGTGGAACAAATCATCACTGATGTGTTCAAATCATGCATATTCTTGCTGAAAACGGACAGCAGTTCTTGCTGAAAACGGACAGCAGTT
>WOYX01000033.1:0-56826 GCA_011620595.1 Bacteroidales bacterium
TCAGACCTTCAGACCTCAGACCTTCAGACCTCAGACCTTCAGACCTTCAGACCTCAGACCTCAGACCTTCAGACCTTCAGACGTCGTATCAGCTCATCACCCAGTGCCGTCTTGTCCCTGATATGATCAAGGATGGCGAGCACCACGCTGTTCTTCTCGAAGTCGCCCCTCACCTGCTCGAAATCGCGCTTCTTAACCTCGTCGTCACCGTCGATGCCGAATCCCGTCATGGATGAGAGTGCGAACTCCTTGCGTGCATCCTCGTACAGCATCCTGTCAAGGTCAACCACGCTCTTCTTCCACCTCTCCACTATCTCAATGATATCAGCAGCCGTAAGCTCCTCATTGGGCTTGCCCGTCTCCTCCGGCAGACGGTCATAGACCCAGACCCACTCCAGCTCATAATAGCGTTTATGGATTGACTCGAAACTCCTGTTGATGGCATCGGCGTTATTCATCTCCCGCTTCTCTATCGATGAGAGCAACGCCTCAATGGCGCTCAGCGGTGTGATCAGTCCTGACATGTCTATCCAGTCGCCCGTGCCCTCATTGCCCTCGGGCTTCATCCTGGCGCGTATCTCATCGTCTGATCTGAATTCTGCCCCTTCCAGCCTTTTTATCACCGAGTTGCCGATGAACTTGTCTATACCCATCTGGTACAGGGTGATACCTCGTTCTGCAGCAGAGGTTTTCATCCTCATCCTGTCGAAGTAGATAAACTGCTCACCGGGATGGTCGCTGAGCAGCATGCGCAGTAACTCTCTCCCCTTCATCATCTTGCCCACGGTAAAGGGACTGAGGAGGTTATAGTTTATCTGGTCAAGCTTTTTCTGGTCTTTTCTGGCATCACGCTTCGGCCATTTCTGGGCGTCACGGATGGTACCCACGGAGCGCAGGTTTATCCCCGGTATCAGCTGTGACTCATAACTAACCTCAGTGAGGTACGAAAAGGGGAACTGAGTCGTGTCTACGTTATGGTAATGACGGCCCACCACAAGGGTGAAGGGACCTATACGCGAGGGCCACAGCACGTATGAGTCAGATGTTGTCTTCGACCCTCTCTCCATGATACCCTGGTGTATGGGGCCGAGCTTGTACATGTGGTTGCTCTGGTTTGACCCGCTGCCGGCATTCATGAATGAAAAGATACCGGCAATCAGCAGTGTCGACTTATGGTGGGTGACAGTAAAGGGCCCCGCGAATATGGAGCAGGCTTCACCGTGGTAGCCGCCGCAGTTGGCAAAGAATAGTGAGTTTTCAGCCGAATATTGTTTTGAGAGTATGCATCCCTGCCCTATGAAGCATTTGTCTATCACGGCGGCATCATTGACCTTTGAACCGGAACAGATTATAAAGTGATCCATGATCACGTCGTTGCCGATATATACGGGGTCTTTGAAGGTGCTGTTCACTGACCCTTCTGCCAGCCGTGATACATCCTCTATCACCGCACCGTTGCCCACCCTTACGTTCTTGATGGTGCCGCATCCTGCAATATATGACCCTGCTCCTATCTCGCCGCGGTCAGACTTAACCTGCTCCGTGTAGTCGCTGATCAGCTTTTCTATCACCTCTATGGCTGCAGGTCTGTGCCGGTAGAGTGTGATAATATAAGCCATATGTGAGGTCAGCCGGTCCCAGATAGGGACCTCCCTCCCTCCTGTCTCGTTGAGTACTGCCACGCGGGTGCCGTTGCCGAACGAGGTGCGGCCTTCGGTTGAGATGTGGCCGCAGTTTCTGATCACAACACCCTCACCGATATCATAGTTGGCGATGAAGCCGGTGATGTCGGTTATGGTGACATTGTCACCTATAGTACAGTTGTGTATGTGCGCATTCTTTATGCCATGCAGCAGTGGCAGCCCGCATCTCTCGCGTGCCGTGCCGTTGAAGTGACCCAGCCTGACCGTACCGCTGAAGGTGACATTCTGTATCCTCTCGGCATTGAAAGGCTCCTTGACAAAGACGCTCTCCCATGAGTTGCTTCTGCATCCCGAGGCTTCAAGGCCCCGTATCTCACCGATGCTGAGACTTCTGTATCCGTCAGCCATGATATCCTTTCTTTGTTTTACTCTACAGTGACAGATTTAGCCAGGTTCCGGGGCTGGTCAACGTCACAGCCACGAAGAACAGCAATATGATATGAAAGCAGCTGTAGCGGCACCACCGCCAGCACAGGTGCGAAAACGCCAGCCACTTCGGGCACCTCCAGCACATAATCGGCCATACGGCTTATCACCTCGTCACCCTCGGTGACGACGGCGATTACCTTGCCCTTTCTGGCCTTTACCTCCTGTATGTTGCTTACTATCTTGTCATAGGAATTCTCCTTGGTGGCCACAACCACAACAGGCATATGCTCATCAATCAGGGCTATAGGTCCGTGTTTCATCTCAGCTGCCGGGTAACCCTCAGCGTGAATGTATGATATCTCCTTCAGTTTCAGGGCTCCCTCAAGTGCGACGGGATAGAGCAGGCCCCTGCCCAGGTAGAGGGCGTTGGTGGAGTCCTTGTATATCTTCGCCAGCTCCAGCGCCTTGTCATTCACCTGAAGTGCCTTTTCAACCTTATCGGGGAGAGAGATCAGATCGCCTATCAGCCCGCGGTAACGCGCCTCGTCTATAAGTCCCTTGCGGTACCCCATCTCAAAGGAGATCATCGCCAGGGTCACCACCTGCGTGGTGAAGGCCTTGGTTGAGGCCACCCCGATCTCCGGGCCGGCATGAGTAAATACTCCGGCATTGGTCTCGCGTGATATAGATGATCCTACGACATTGCAAATCCCAAGTACCATTGCCCCCCGCTCTTTGGCAAGCCTTATTGCTGCCAGGGTATCGGCCGTCTCACCGCTCTGGCTGATGGCCAGCACGATGTCGCCCTTCTTTATCACCGGGTCACGGTACCTGAATTCAGAGGCATATTCCACTTCTACTGGTATGCGGCAGTACTCCTCGATGATGTATTCTCCTACGAGACCTGCGTGCCACGACGTACCGCAGGCCACGATAAGGATCCTTTCGGCCGAAGCCATGGTGTCAAACACATTGTGCAGCCCGCCAAGCATAAGCCCTGCCTGGTTGGGCAGTATCCTGCCCCTGAAGGTATCATGTATGGCCCGCGGCTGTTCAAATATCTCCTTTAGCATGAAGTGGGGATAACCCTCCTTGTCAATCTCGCCGAGCTTCAGATCCACCTCCTTGATGTCGGGCTCCACATGCTTGTTCCGGATGGCCTTGAGCACCATCTCATCCTTCCTGATGACGGCAAGGTCATCATCATTGAGGTATATTACCCTCTGGGTATGCTCAACGATGGGTGTGGCATCGGAGGCAATAAAGTTCTCTCCGTCCCCAACACCTATCACCAGCGGCGAGCCGAGCCTGGCGGCAAAGAGCTTGCCGGGCTCATCGCGGCAGTAGACGGCTATCCCGTAAGTCCCTTCCACCTTGTTTAGCGCCATGATGACAGCCTGCTCGGCAGAGAGGTCCCCCTCAAGATAGAGATGCTCCATAAGATTGGCAAGCACCTCGGTGTCAGTCTGGCTGGTGAACCTGACATCACGGCTCTCAAGATGCTTCTTGATACGTGAATAGTTCTCGATTATACCGTTATGGACAACGATGAAGTGTCCCCGGTATGAGACCTGCGGATGAGCATTGATCTCATTGGGTTCTCCGTGGGTGGCCCATCGTGTGTGACCCATGGCAACGGAGCCGTCGAAATCCGTGCCCACAACCATCTCCTCAAGATCGCGGACCCTGCCGGCACACTTGAAGATCTCCGTCCTCTCCCCGTCACTTATGGCAATGCCCGCCGAGTCATAACCCCTGTATTCCAAACGCTTGAGCCCATTGATGACAATGTCACGGGCAGGACGTGAGCCTATATAACCTACGATACCGCACATAGAATGATTTCCGGATAAGTTAACGGTTATTTTAACTTATAGTTAATCAGAATATTGTGTACGCAAACTCAAATCTGATGGCAGGGCTGTTTTCGTTCGCCCTGAAGATCACGTTTTTTTCAGCAGAGAGGGGGAAGAAGAGCTCAACTGAGGGGTTCTCCACCGTTCCTTCCAGGTACTGCTGGACAAAGGTTGTTATATTGAATTTGTAGTAATCGCCTACAGTATCATACCGGCCGTCCATAAAACTGATGTCGTGCAGCAGGTCAGGCACCAGGCGCTCCTTGCCCTCGTTGTCGCGGTACCTCAGATAAATCTGGCCGGGCATCTCCTCCTCGGTGTAGGTCTCTCCGTCAATATATACCGGTGCATAGATTCTCGCCTTGTTGACGGCAATCCGTTCAGTGTCCCTGAATGAGGCAAGCGACGGCAGGTCAAGACGGGTATAAACCCCGTAATAGGTCTGCAGGTATACGGCAGTATCCAGTACAAGGTCGTTGACATGCTTCACCTCCTTCTCAGGGTCGGCGGTAGTGCGGTCATGGGTGAACCTGTTGTAATTCACCGCCCTCTCGGTGGCAACAAAGAAGTATGAGCGTTTGACATCTTCATCATCATGATAATATACCGAGATGGCAAGAGCGTTGTCGGCCGCGTTGAGGGTTATCAGGACCGGGTTGGTTTCACTCCGTATCCCAAACCAGAGTCCCTTGAAGAACTCCTTGTAAAAATTGGTGGCAGGACGAAACTGGGCGGTATCCCTCAACAGGTATTCTGCCACCGAATTGTCAAGTCTGACCGAATAGAGGGAGTCAGCCTTAAGCACCGGCATGGGGTACTCACCCAGGAAGGTGATGGTGTCAGGATCCTGACCTGTATAATAGACATCAGGATCGGTAAGTTCCGTGCCTGTCTCATAGAGCCTCAGGTAATGCACTGCTGCGGTATCGCCCGAAACCTTTGCCGTGTAGAAGGTAAGAAAGACCGAGTCAATGTTGATGGCTGACTTGCGCAGTGAGTCCATCAGCCTGAGCTGCGTAACGAAATCACAGTATGTGGAACCGAAATATTCGTCGTATAACCCTCCGGCAATCATCTTGGTACTGTCAGAGGAGAGTGACAGCTCATTGTACATTGTATAGGCTCTCACCCCTATGGTGTCGGTGGAGTATACTTCAATGAAGTCGTCCTCCGGCAGAAGATCAATCCCGATCCTCGTCGGATCTTCCGCACATGACGAAAAGATCATAAAGGGAATTACAGGAAGCGGTAATATTTTTCTCAGAAATCCGGTTACTGCGCCGCTATTTCTACTGTTTTGTGGTGTCGAGCAATAGTCTGTCATAAAACTCATTGTAAGCATCAATATAATTCTCCTCCCCCTGGTACTCAAGCAGCGGTTTGCCAAGAGAGACCATCTCTTTCCTGACCTGCTCATCTATCTTGTCACATCCCATGATTATCGCGTCTGAATTCTCAGCCGCCAGCCTTGTCAGATTGAGGTAATCAGCACTCTCTCTGATTGCATCCAGGGCGCTGCTCTCGATGCCGTCAGCTTCAAGTTTAGCGGTCAGGGCGGGTCTCAGGGGTGTCCTGAAACCGTTGTTGTATACGGAGTAGATGCTTTTGAGCTTGCTGAATACAGGGTCATCTGAATATAGCTTGCGCAGATAGAGCGGGACAAGCGATGTGAGCCACCCGTGGCAGTGCACTATGTCAGGACTCCAGCGCAGTTTTCGTACCGTTTCAATGACGCCGCGGGCAAAGAAAATAGCTCTCTCATCATTGTCATCATACTCCTTGCCGGAGGCATCAGCCACTGTATGCTTGCGGTGAAAGTAATCTTCATTGTCAATGAAATAGACCTGCATGCGTGCAGACTGGATAGAAGCTACCTTAATTATAAGAGGATGGTCTGTGTCGTCAATGATAAGATTCATTCCCGAAAGACGTATCACCTCATGCAGCTGGTTCCTCCGCTCGTTAATCAATCCATACCGCGGCATGAACGTCCTGATTTCCTTCCCCCTTTCCTGTATGCCCTGCGGCAGGTCACGGCTGATCCTTGAAAGTTTTGTCTCACCAAGATAAGGCATGATCTCCTGTGACACAAACAATACCCTTCTGCTTTGCATTAAAACCTCCCGATATACCTTGATTTGATCAAAGTGCAAAGATAATAAAAAAAAATAGAATTAAATTCCAAGCTTAAATTCAACATGTTACCGGGAAAATGATGTTATTTTGTATTGAAATGACGGTCCTTATCCTATGCTGGAACAGGACTCCGACCAATAACTTGATGCAATGAAGGTTTTTGCAACAGGCAAGGAGATAAGGGAACATTACCGGATACATGAACTGAGGCAGCCCGGGTTCGTGCCCACCATGGGTGCCCTGCATGAGGGTCATCTGTCACTTGTCTCGACTGCCACGGAGCGCTGCCGCATGGTTGCCGTAAGCATCTTCGTCAACCCCACGCAGTTCAATGACCCTGAAGACCTGGTAAAATACCCGCGTACGCCCGAGGCTGACCTGCAGCTGCTCTCCGGGATACTCAGAGAAAATGATTTTGTATTTACTCCGTCAGTGGAGGAGATATACCCGGAGCCTGACACCAGACAATTCGACTTCGGAGCTATCGGGGAGGTGATGGAAGGTGCCCACCGGCCCGGCCATTTCAACGGTGTGGCACAGGTGGTCTCACGACTGTTTGACATCGTCAGGCCATCAGCAGCATTCTTTGGACAGAAGGATTATCAGCAGCTTACAATTATCAGGGAGCTGGCACGCCGTCACTACCCCAAAATTGAGATTATCGCCTGCCCTATTGTGAGGGAGAGCGACGGTCTCGCCATGAGCAGCCGCAACAGGCAGTTGCTGCCCCACCACCGCGAGAGAGCCGGTGAGATATACAGAACACTCATCGCCGCAGCAGCAATGGCTTCCGATTTTGAACCGTCAGAGATAAAGGATTTCGTGGCTGACAGGATAAACATGATCCCGGACTTCAGGCTTGAATACTTTGAAATCGTGGAGGATACAACACTTAAACCGGTAACGTCAGTCTGGGAGTTGTCTCCCGAAAAGAGCTACTACGGCTGCATTGCCGTGTGGGTAGGAGAGGTGAGACTCATTGACAATATTGAGATCAGTTTGCACTGAAAGATAAGGTTGTGTATCTTTGCAGCTCGGAAACAACAGATTCCTGACAACAATGATGATAGAAGTTCTTAAATCGAAAATACATAACGTAACCGTCACCGATGCTGATCTCAATTATGTGGGCAGTATCACCATCGATGAAGATCTGATGGATGCTGCAAACCTGCTTGAGAACGAAAAGGTCACGGTGCTTAACAGAAATAACGGTGAGAGGCTCGATACCTATATCATAACGGGAGAGCGAGGCACGGGGCAGATCTGTCTCAACGGACCGGCAGCACGCAAGGTTTCAGTGGGTGACGTGATCATAATCATGTCATATGCCATGATTGACTTTGAAGAAGCCAGAACCTTCAGGCCTCACATCATTATTCCCGATACCTCCACCAACAAACTTGTCTGAAGTTGAAGAAAGGGCTTAAGCAAACAGTGCGGGCCATTCTCTTTCTTGCCATGGCTCTGCTGCTTCTGTGGCTCTCATTCCGTGACATCGGATTCCGGGACCTCTGGGCCACTCTGCGCAGGGCTGACTACCTCTGGCTGCTGCCTGCTGCCGTGATGACCGTGCTATCCTTCTTTATCAGGGCACACCGGTGGAACCTGCTCATTGAACCCCTGGGCCGCAAGGGCCGGCTGATCAACGTATACCATGCCGTCGCCACCGGTTACCTGGCAAACCTGATCTTCCCGCGACTGGGCGAGGTGACAAAATGCGCCGCCGTGAGTGAGCGCGAGAAGATCCCCTTTGACAAGCTGGTCGGAACAATGCTGGTTGAGAGAACCGTCGATGTGCTGACAGTGGTGGCCCTGTTCGGGCTCACACTGATAGCCGGGAAAACCACCACGGGCAGCTTTCTCTCCGAGAACGTCATTGCACCTCTGGGCGCAAAACTGTCATCCTCTGCCCTATCCATATCACTGATTGTCATTGTGCTCCTTGCCCTTGTGATAGTGACGGCGGTTCTCTACTTCGCCATGAGGAAAAAACTCTCTGACAAACCCGTTTTCAGGAAGCTGTATCGGTTTACTGACGGCATCATAGACGGCCTCAAGTCGATAGCCAGACTCAGGAGGAGGTGGGAATTCATTCTTTACACCGTTCTCCTCTGGGTCGTTTACCTGCTGATGACTTACTTTCCCCTCCTGTGCCTTGACTCCACCGCGGTCCTGGGGCTCGATGGAAGCCTCTTCATACTGGTCATCGGCAGCTTCGGCATGGCAGCTCCGGTGCAAAGCGGTCTGGGGGCTTTTCACTGGATAGTCTCCCGCGGCCTTCTCGTTGCCTACGATATACCGCTGCAGGAGGGACTCGCCTTTGCCACTCTATCACATGAGTCGCAGCTCATCTTCATCGCCCTCCTGGGTGCAATCTCCTTCTTTGCCCTCTTCGGAAGGAAAAGAGGAAAGATTTTGCCCTCAACAATCATTGACAAGGCAAGCTGATACGAAGCTTTTAGTACATTTGTCTGTTGCATAATCCTTTCCCCGATGGCCAAAAGCAAGACTGTCTATGTGTGCCAGAACTGTGGCGCCGAGTCACCCAAATGGATAGGTCACTGCCCCGCATGCCAGGAGTGGAACACCTACCGTGAGGAGCTGATCACCCTCTCTCCCGGCCCGGGCATCTCCAGGGATGCCCCGCGGCGCAAGCCCGGGCTGCTGTCGGGCATAGAGGTTAATGAGAGTGACCGCATAAGCTCGGGCATAGGTGAGACAGACCGCATTCTGGGCGGGGGTATGGTCAAGGGATCACTGATACTCATGGGAGGCGAACCCGGCATAGGCAAGTCAACCCTCGCACTGCAGATAGCACTGGCCACCGGGGGCCGAAGAGTACTGTACGTCTCGGGAGAGGAGAGCGAAGGACAGGTCAAGCTTCGTGCGCAGAGACTGGAAGGCAGCAATGATGCCTGCTTCATCTACAACGAGACGGAACTGGAGAGCGTGATAACACAGGCAGAAGCCATCAGGCCCGAACTGCTGATAATAGACTCGATACAGACCCTCAGCTCCTCCATGCTTGAGTCATCAGCAGGGTCAGTATCACAGGTGAGAGAGTGTGCCGCCATGCTGCTGCGCTATGCCAAGGAATCAGGAGTGCCGGTGATACTCATAGGACACATCACCAAGGATGGCTCCCTGGCAGGGCCCAGGGTGCTTGAGCATATCGTAGACGTGGTACTGCAATTCGAGGGTGACGGCAACTACCTTTACCGTATACTCAGGCCCGTCAAGAACCGCTTCGGCTCCACGGCAGAGATAGGCATCTTCGAGATGGGCTCCGGGGGCCTGCGCGAGGTGACCAACCCCTCGGAACTATTCATACGCCGCGACCGCGATCCCGCCAGCGGCGTCTCTATCGCCGCCACCGTCGACGGCCTCAGACCATTCATGATAGAGACACAGGCGCTGGTGAGCAGCGCCGTCTACGGCACCCCGCAGAGAAGTACCACCGGCTTTGACACACGAAGGCTGAACATGCTGCTGGCCGTGCTCGAGAAAAGAGCCGGATTCCGGCTCGCAGTCAAGGATGTCTTCCTCAATATAGCCGGAGGACTGAAGGTCAGCGACCCCGCCATAGACCTGGCTGTGGTGAGCTCGGTGCTCTCCTCCAACCTCGATACACCCGTCGGGCAGCAGACGGCCTTCGCAGGAGAGGTTGGTCTCTCAGGTGAGATACGACCGGTGGCACGGATAGAACAGCGCATCCATGAAGCCTCACGCATGGGCTTTGAACAGATAGTGATATCAGGATATCATAAAAGCATCAGGGAACAGCCCGGATTGCATATATCAAAGGTATACAAGGTGGAAGGACTCGTCAGGCTGCTCTTCTCCTGATATCACTGTTCACACATGGCCATGGGCTGCAAGTCGCTGCGGTCACCTGACCGGAAACACCCTGCTGATCCCGGATATCAGAATTCGCGTTGCCGCAGGGAGCTGCCCTGCTGCTGCTCCCTGACAAGGTCGCAGTCGAGTTCAACATTGAAATTGGAAGGAGCCTCAAAAACAGACTCCCCATAGGGAGCAAAGGCTTCATCGGCCAAGAGCCGCTGAAGGAATAGTCCCACCACAGGCAGTGCCATATTGGCACCCTGCCCCAGTGAGAGATCCTCGAAGTGAATAGCCTGGTCCTCCCATCCGGTCCAGACACCCGCCACCAGGTCAGGCATGACCCCCATGTACCATCCGTTGGAGTGATTCTGTGTAGTTCCCGTCTTGCCACCCATCTGGTTGTGCAACTTATAGGTAAGACGCAGCCTGACTGCCGTTCCCGAATTTACCACCCCCTGCAGGAGAGAAGTCATCAGATAGGCATCCTCCTCGCTTATCACCTCATCAATGAAGGGAGAGAATGTGGAGATCACATTGCCGTTCCTGTCTTCTATGCGTGTAACATACAGGGGCCTGGTGTAGACCCCCTTGTTGGCAAAGGTGCCGTACGCTCCCACCATCTCCTCGAGCGACAGGTCAGAGGTGCCGAGGAAGATTGAGTAGACTGGGTCAATGAAGCTCCTGACACCCATACGGTGCATGAGGTCAACAACAGCCTGGGGCGAGAACTGCTTCATCAGCCAGGCTGAAATATAGTTCTCTGACTGCGCCAGCCCCCATTTGAGAGTGACCATCCTGCCATGATATTCAACAGGTCCGGAGCTGCGGGGAATCCAGACGGAGTCGTTGACATCAAACGAGCGGGCTATGTTCTCAACCTCAAAGCAGGGAGAGTATCCGTCCTGCATCGCCAGAGTGTAGAGAAAAGGCTTGATGGTTGAGCCTACCTGCTTCTTCTGCTGGGTGACAGCATCATATTTGAAGTATCGGAAGTCAGGCCCACCGACGTAGGCCTTCACATGACCCGTGTGAGGATCCATAGCCATGAATGACGACCTGACAAAGAACTTATAATACCAGATGGAATCCAGGGGTGTCATTACGGTATCCCTCTCGCCATCCCACGAGAAGAGCTTCATGGGTATTGGTGTATTGAACGACAGCGTGATAGAGTCTTCCGGTATGCCGGCACGCCTCATGTTCTGGTACCTGTCGCTCTGCCTGACCGATCTGCTGATCAGCTGTTTTATCTGTGATAAGTTGAGGTCATTGGAATAGGGAGGGTTCCTGTAGCCCTTTGCCCTCTGGTTGAACGCCGGCTGAAGATCCTGCGAGAGATGCTCTCTGAGTGCCTCCTCGGCATAGCCCTGCATCCTCGAGTTGAGGGTTGTATAGATCCTCAGCCCGTCACGGTAGAGGTTGTAGTTGGTGCCGTCAGGCTTCTTGTTTTTCCTGCACCACCCGTACAGTGGGTCATTCTCCCAGCGCCAGAGTGCGTCCTCATACTGATCGTCGGAGTAGAACATGTCGCGCTCAGGCTCGTACCTGATCATGGTGGTGCGTATATACTCCCTGAAGTATGTTGCCAGCCCGGTGTTGTGGCTGTCTTCACGCAGGTCAAGACCCAGGGGCAACATCATGACAGAGTCAGCCACATCAGGAGTGATGTATCCGTAACGCTCCATCTGGCTGATGACCACATTGCGCCTGCGGAGGGCACTCTCCTCGTTGCGCAACGGGTTGTAGGCCACGGAGTTCTTCAGCATACCCACCAGCATGGCCGATTGCTCAATATTGAGTGAATCAGGCGTCGTATTGAAATAGATACGCGCGGCAGAATTGATGCCGACAGCATTGTAGATAAAATCAAAAACATTCAGGTACATTGTGATAATCTCCTCCTTGGTGTAGCTCCTCTCAAGCCTCACCGCCGTATGCCACTCCTTGAACTTGGCAACGGCCAGTCTGGCACTCCTGACAATGGCCGGGTCATTTGAGAGATCCCTTGGAAGAAACAGGTTCTTGGCCAGCTGCTGGGTGATGGTGCTGCCCCCTCCTGTGTTCTGACCTAAAATTATTGTCTTGACAAGCACCCTGGCCAGCCCCCTGAAATCAATACCGGAGTGCCTGTAAAACCTGATGTCTTCGGTGGCTATCAGCGCATCAACAACATAGGGTGAAATATTTTCGTAGTCCGTCCATGTGCGGTTCTGAATGTAAAACTTGCCCAGCAGAACATTATCTTCAGAATAGACCTCGGCAGCAAGACTGTTGTCAGGGTTCTCCAGCTCCTCAAAGGAAGGAAGCGGACCCAGCTTGCCTGCCCCTATAAGAAAAAAGAGTGTCAACAGCAATACTGCCGGTATGGATATTATCACCCAGAACCAGATAACGCCTTTCCGGAATTTCTTATCCCTCATTGTACCTTGATGATATGGCCGCTAAATTAATGATTAATACAGAATCTTATCCAATAATTTTGAAGTTAGTACCCATAATCATTTACTTTGCCCTGTTTTTAAAAAATCTCTGATGACAGAAAATCTGGTAATAGTTGAATCCCCTGCCAAAGCCAAAACCATAGAAAAATTCCTCGGAAAGGACTTTACAGTAGTCTCCAGTTTCGGGCACATACGTGATCTCCCAAAGAACAACCTGGGAGTAGAGGTGGAGAAGGGGTTCAACCCTGTATACGAGGTTCCTGACGACAAGAAGAAGGTTGTCAGTGAGCTGCGCAAGCTTGCCGGTCAGGCCGGGAAGGTATGGATAGCCTCTGACGAGGACCGTGAGGGGGAGGCCATAGCCTGGCATCTCATCTCGGTTCTGGGTCTTGATCCCTCATCCACCCGCCGCATAGTGTTCCATGAGATAACCAAGGATGCCATCACCCGGGCGGTGGAGTCACCCCGCCAGGTAGACATGAACCTCGTCAATGCCCAGCAGGCGCGCCGCATACTCGACAGGCTGGTGGGTTTTGAGATCTCTCCCGTACTGTGGAAGAAGGTGCAGCCCTCTCTCTCTGCCGGAAGAGTGCAGTCGGTGGCCGTACGGCTGCTGGTTGACCGTGAGCGCGAGATCATCAGCTTCGTTCCTGACTCGGCATTCAGGGTGACAGGCACCTTTGAGGGAACAAACAGGGAGGGTGCTCAGGTAAACCTGAAGGCTGAGTGTCCCAAAAAATTCGGCACCGAAGCTGAAGCCGGGAGTTTCCTGCAACAGTGCAGCAACTCCACCTTCGCCGTTGAGAATATAGTTGTTAAGCCCGGCACCCGCTCACCGGCGCCACCCTTCACCACCTCCACGCTGCAGCAGGAGGCATGGCGCAAGCTGGGTTTCTCGGTGGCACAGACAATGTCGGTGGCACAGAGGCTGTACGAGGCAGGGAAGATAACATATATGAGGACTGACTCAACCAACCTATCGTCTCTGGCTCTCAACACAGCGAGGGAGGTTATTACCGGCGAGTTCGGTGCAAAGTACTCCCGTACACGGCAGTTTAAGACCCACTCCAGGGGTGCCCAGGAGGCTCATGAAGCCATCAGACCAACATACTTTCACAAAAGGGAAGCCTCGGGGAGCAATAACGAGAAAAAACTCTACGAGCTTATCTGGCGGAGGGCCATAGCATCACAGATGGCTGATGCCGAGATAGAAAAGACCACGGTAACCATAGGCATGTCATCATCACCCGTCACCTTCACCGCTACCGGAGAGGTGATACTCTTTGACGGTTTCCTCAGGGTCTATACCGAGTCATTTGACATCAACTCTGCCGAGGATGAGAAAACGATTCTCCCTCGCGTTGACAAGGGGATGGCCCTTGTCCCTGCCACCATCACCGCCCTGCAGCGTTTCACCACCCCGCCGCCGCGCTATACCGAAGCCAGCCTGGTGAAGAAGCTCGAGGAGCTTGGCATAGGAAGACCCTCAACCTACGCTCCCATTATCTCAACGATACAGACGCGCGGATACGTTGCACGAGAAGACCGGCCCGGGGAAAGGCGGACGGTAATACAGTTCACCCTGTCCAAAGGAAAGATCACGAGAAGTGAGAAAAGCGAGATGGCAGGCAAGGAGAAGTCAAAGCTGTTTCCCAAGGATATAGGCATGATTGTCAACGACTTCCTGATGGCCAACTTCCCTGACATCATTGATTACAACTTTACCGCAGGTGTGGAAAAGGAGTTTGATGAGATAGCCTCCGGCGAGCTGGAATGGGATAAGATGATATCCCGGTTTTACAGACCCTTCCACAAGTCGGTTGATGAGTCCCTCTCCACCAGGGCACGCAGCACCGGAGCGCGTGAACTGGGTACTGACCCGGAGACGGGCCTGCCGGTCTCAGTGAAGATGAGCAGGTACGGCCCGGTGGTGCAGCTGGGTGAGGCCTCTCCCGACAGCAAGCCGCGCTTTGCAAACCTGCGGCGCGACCAGCTTCTGGAGACCATCACTCTTGAGGAGGCCCTGGCGCTCTTTGCCCTGCCACGTGTCATCGGCACCTTTGAGGGTGAGGATATGACGGTGGGCATAGGTAAGTTCGGCCCCTACGTAAAGCATGCCGGTAAATTCTACTCCCTGAAGAAGGATGTCGATGACCCCTACACCATCACCGGTGAGAGAGGCATGGAACTTATTAAGGAGAAGAGGGAGGGTGACGCTCAGAAGATCATCAGCGAATTTGGTGACATCAGGGTGCTCAACGGCAGATACGGTCCCTACCTGGTGTATGACGGCGACAACTATCGCATCCCGAAGGGCACCGACCCTCACAAGCTTACCAGGGAGGAGTGCCTTGCCATCATAGAGAAGGGCGGCAGGACCAAGAGCGCCAGGAAAGGAAAGAAGAAGTGACCTTATATATTATATGATCGACCTGAACCACTATTTCGATCCTGTTTGTCTTGACAGGCCTGAGGCAGAGCCCCTGAAGGGAGCGGCCGCCTTTTCGCACGGCGTCGCTGTCAACACCGGCAACGCACCCATCGGTGACCTTGACGGTTTTGCCGTAGCCATCGTGGGTGTACCCGATGACCGCTCCTCGGTAAATGCGGGTGCTGCCCATGCCCCTGATGCGATCAGGAAATGCCTCTACTCATTCTCCCGCCTGCCGGGAAAGATGAAGGTCACAGACCTGGGTAACCTCCGTCCCGGCAGCTCTTTTGACGACACCCTTGCCGGACTGCGCGACGTGCTGATACATCTGCTTGATGCCAGTGTGGTGCCGGTGATCCTGGGAGGCACCAGTGCCCTCATGCCTGCCATTGACCGTTGCCTGTCATCGCAGAAGAAGAGCTGGTCACTGGTGTCCGTAGACTCCAGGCTCGACTTCACAGCAGAGAAGCGGCCACCCGACTCACTCAATTGGATGAATGACCTCATATACCGCAGCAGCAGTTATCTCTCCCACCTCTCAGCCCTCGGGTACCAGACCTATCTCACCGACCAGCAGGTGGTGAACAGATTTAACCGCAGGCACTATGACATGATGCGCATAGGTGAAGTGCGGGCTGCCATTAATGAGACGGAACCGCTATTCCGTGATGCCACGGCGGCACTCTTTGACCTTGGCGCCGTACGGCAGTCAGACGCTCCGGGCATCTGGCTGCCCTCAGCCAACGGCTTCTACGGCGAGGAGATCTGCCTCCAGGCCCGCTATGCAGGCCTCTCCGATAACCTGAAGATACTGGCCATCACAGAGGTAAACCCCACCCTCGACAACAGGTCACAGACATCCCACCTCGCCGCCCAGATGCTCTGGTTCTTCCTGGAAGGCTTCTCACAGAAGCAGTATGAGATATCATACCTCGGCGATCAGATGAACAGCCGTTTCACACGCTACCATGTGGCCCTCAGTGACCTCGACAGTGAGGCGATCTTCATCAGGAGCAACATCACCGAACGGTGGTGGATAGAGATACGCGACACCAGGGGCGACCCACACTTCCTTGCATGCTCCTACGAAGACTACCTCATGGCCAACAGGGACCAGGTGCCCGACAGGTGGACAAGAGCCATGCTCAGGTTCAGCCAGTAAAAAATAACCTGATTTGGCTGCTTGCATATTTTTTATTTATTTTACTCGTTACTATTGAGGTGCAGAGGAGCTCCCTGAAGATGAAGAAAGTCACTACAGCCATTTCAGCCTTTTTTATTACTGTAAGCATGGTCTTTGGGCAACAGGATCCTGTGCTGAGCTATTATATGTTCAACACACAGACCTACAACCCGGGCTACTCAGGCATGAGCGGTATGGTCACCGCCACCGCACTCACACGCCAGCAGTGGGTTGGATTCACAGGTGCCCCCTCCACCACGATCTTCAATGTCAACACCCCCTTCAGCCTGTTCGGGCTGCGCAGCGGAGCAGGCCTTTTAGTAGAGGCCGACCAGTATGGTTTCAGCAATGACATCAACCTGAGCCTCTCCTACTCATACCTCTTCCCTATAGGCACAGGCAACCTGGGGGCAGGCTTCAGCCTCGGCATGCTCAACAAAACCCTCGCCCCCGAATGGTTCATACCCTCAGGCACAACCCATACACCTCCCTCCGGAGACCCCCTCATACCGGAAAATGATGAAAGTTTTATTGCACTCGATCTCTCGGTAGGGGTCTATTACGAGGGGCTAAATTATTATGCCGGGATTTCAGTTACACATATTAACCAACCTAAAATAAAATACTCCGAAACAGCCACTTATATTAGCCGGCAGTACTACCTGACCGCAGGATACTACTTCCAGCTCCCCAACCCTGCCTTCGAACTCATTCCGTCAGTTTTCATCGTCAATGATGGTGCAACAACACAATATATTGCAACAAATATGTTCAGATACAATAAAAAGATATGGGGTGGCGTTTCATACAGGATAAGTGACGCAGTCACAGGTTTTGCAGGTATAGAATTGTACAACGGCCTTAAAATCGGATATGGATATGACTTTCCGATATCGGAGATCAGAAAAGGCACCAGCGGATCGCACGAATTCGTTGTCTCGTACAGTTTTGACATCGGCCTGGGAAAAAGCGTCACCAGGTATAAAAGCATAAGATTTTTGTAACTGACAGAATAGATTCAATTCATTTGCGTTTTAAATTAAAAAGTAAGTATATGAGACCCTCATGTTATAGAGACATAAAAGGAAATGAAGCTGGTAATCCGGACATGAGAGTTCCATGTGACCTTAAAAAAATAAACTCTTCACACATGAAAAAGGTAACCCTTTTAGCTCTGGCATCAATATTTGTTGTTACCGGGTGTTCCTCCTACGAGTCTGGTGAGCTGACAGGCGTCCAGGGAAGGAAGAAATTCTACGAGCCGGAACCGTTTGAGATGGCCTTCATCCCTGCCGGTTCCTTCACACAGGGCCCAAGTGATCAGGATCCGCTTCGCGCCATGAACAGCCTCTCCAAGACTGTTACCGTTGAGGCCTTCTGGATGGACCAGACCGAGATCACCAACAACAAGTACCGGCAGTTTACCTACTGGGTGCGTGACTCCATCCTGAGAACCAGGCTGGGCGAGGAAGGCATCGAGGGCTATGAGTTCTTCCGCACCGATGATGATGGCAATATCCTTGAACCCTATGTCCTTAACTGGGAAGAGAAGATAGACTATGATGATGAGAATGTACTTGCGGTACTCGAGACCATGTACTATCCTCCTGAAGAACGTTTCAACGCCAACAAGCAGATAGACACACGGTTGCTGAACTACTCATACTTCTGGGTCGACTACAGGCAGGCAGCCAGGGCGAAGTACAACTACAAGGATCAGAAATACGAAGGGCAGGTCACCGACCTTGAGGGCAATACCACCGATGTGGTTAACCGCTCGTCGTTCATCATGCACCATAATGTAAATATCTACCCTGATACGCTGGCATGGATACGTGATTTCACCTACTCATTCAATGAGCCGTGGGCCACACTTTACTTCTGGCACCCCGGTTATGACGACTACCCCGTAGTGGGAGTATCGTGGGTGCAGGCACGCGCGTTCAGCGTCTGGCGTACCAACTTCATGAATGATCATCTGCGCAAGCAGGGCATTGCCGACGTCCATAACTACCGTCTCCCGCTTGAGACCGAATGGGAATATGCAGCACGCGGCGGTCTTGACCTCTCGATGTACCCGTGGGGCGGACCCTATACCCGCAACTATGAGGGCTGCTTCCTGGCCAACTTCAAGCCACTGCGCGGTAACTATATTGACGACGGTGCCGTATATACAATAAAGGTGGCATCGTTTGAACCAAATGAGTACGGACTGTTTGACATGTCGGGCAACGTAGCCGAGTGGACCTCGTGCGCATACCACCCCTCGTCATACGTCTTCACCCACGACCTTAACCCTGATTATGAATACAATGCACGTCCCGAGGATCCCCCGGTGCTGAAGCGCAAAGTCATCAGGGGCGGCTCATGGAAGGATATCGCATACTTCATGCAGACATCTACCAGGGATTATGAATACCAGGACTCAACCAAGTCATTTGTCGGGTTCCGTAACGTAAGAACATATATTGGAGTCAACAATTAATACTGTTAATACTGTTTAACCTTAATTACTACTATAATGGGCCTTTCAGAAATTGTTCACACAAGTAAGTGGAAATCATTCATGGCCAAACTTTATGGCTGGGGAGCCTCAGTCGTAATAATCGGCGCTCTTTTCAAGATACAGCACTATCCTATGGCAGGATTATTCCTCTCTTTAGGTCTGATAACAGAGGCAATCATCTTCTTCTTCTCGGCCTTTGAGCCTCTCAAGGAGGAGCCTGACTGGAAACTGGTATATCCCCAGCTTGATCCGAACTACTCAGGCGAAGAGATCGGTTTCGCTGCTGTCGGCGGCGGTGGCGGCGGTTACGGCGGCGGAGCAGGACTGTCACAGTTTGACAAGATGCTTTCCAATGCCGGCATCACCCCCGAGGTGTTTGACAGGCTGAGTCAGGGGCTTAAGAAGCTCAACGACACAACAAACAACCTCAACTCCATGGGTGACCTGGCTGTTACCACCAATGAGTACGCCAGCACCATCAGGAAAGCAAACGAGTCGCTGAAGAACCTCTCTGATTCCGCAACACAGACTGCCAGGTCAATGGCTGAATCAGGCAATGTCTACCAGGCTATAGGTGAATCATCGAAAACCATAGAGAACGGAGGCAAAGCCTACAATGAAAAGCTGGAGTCCCTGAACAAGAACCTCTCGGCTCTCAACGCTGCCTATGAATTGCAGCTGCGCAGCGCCAATGACCACGTCAAAAGCACAGAGGTTATCTACAAGGGTATTGAAAGCCTGATGCAGGACCTCTCCGGCTCAGCCGATGACACAAAGAAATACCGTGATCAGGTCGCCAAACTCAATGAAAACCTCAGCTCACTCAACAATGTCTACGGCAACATGCTTGCAGCCATGAACGTGAAGTAACAATGACGGTCTCAACAATATTTCAGATAACATCTAAATTATTTACCAATGTCTAAGGGAAAAGAGACACCGCGGCAAAAGATGATAGGTATGATGTACCTCATCCTTACTGCCATGCTTGCTCTTAACGTTTCAAAAGAGGCCGTTGAAGCTTTCAAGAAGGTAGACCTGAGTCTGACGAAAACAACGGCCAACTATATCAAGAAGAATGACATCACCTATGCCACTTTTGATGCTGCCGCGGCTGAGAACCCGGAGAAGGCCGGACCGTGGAAAACAAAGGCCTATGACGTTAAGGCACGTGCCGATGAACTCTTTAACTATATCCATGATCTGAAGATTGAGATCATCACCAAGGCTGAAGGTCCCGAATCAGAGGCTCTTCTCCCCGACAACCGGATTGATATCACCAAGGTCAAGAAGATTGATGAAAACAACATCCCTTCAGAAGTTCTGGTAGGAGCAAACCAGGATGGCAAGGGCAATGACCTCAAGGCACTGATTGAAGATTACAGGCAGTTCCTCGTTGAGACCCTTGAAGGCAAGGATATAGGAGCAGAACAGTCCATCCTTGATATTCTCAATACAGATGACCCCGTCAACCTTGAGGGCACCGGCACCGAAAACTGGGTGACAGCTCAGTTCCAGACATTGCCGCTGGTGGCCGTCATAACCATCCTTTCCAAAATGCAGGTCGACGTAAGAAACGCCGAGACCGATGTCCTTAACTTTCTCTACACACAGATCGACGCCGGCTCTTTCAAGTTCAATTACATCATACCTACGGTCACTACCAACACCTCATACGTGATGCAGGGTAATGAATACGAGGCAAAAGTATTCGTAGCTGCAACCGATACCACCCAGGATCTCGAGATCTTCGTTGGTCCCTACACCACCACAACCAATGCTGACGGATCTCTCACATATGAGCCCTCAAGCCAGTCCACCAAGCTACCCATTGATGAATCAGGCAGGGGTATCTACAGGGTTAGGGCAGGCTCCGTGGGTGAGAAGTCGTGGGGCGGTGTAATCAGGATGAAGGCTCCTGACGGCAGCATCCGCACATACAAATTTGATCAGAAATACTCCGTGGGCATGCCCAACGTGGTTGTCTCCCCCACTGCTATGAATGTGCTCTACCAGGGCATCCAGAACCCGCTTGACATATCTGTCCCGGGTGTCGGATCAGACAAGCTGACCGTACGCATGACCAACGGCGATATCAGGAGGGGCAAATACAAGGACTACCGCGGTGAATATGTGGCCCAGCCCCGTACCGTGGGACAAAACGCACAGATCATCGTGTCAGCCAATATTGACGGCAAGGTGCAGTCGTTCCCCCCTGTCGAATTCAGGGTGAGAAGACTTCCCGACCCCGAGGCAAGGTTCGCCAACATGAAGGAGGGCAATGTCCTCAGGAGTGTCGCTGCAGCCCAGCAGGTGGTCACCGCCGTACTTGAGAACTTTGAATTCGACCTTACCTATACGGTCACCGGTTTTACAGTATCAGTGAATGACAAGGGCTTTGAGATCACGGCAGAGTCAAACAGCAACAGGCTCACCAACAAGCAGAAGGAACTTATTGGCAACCTCCGCGCCGGCCAGAAGCTTATCATAGAGAAGATAAAGGCAGTCGGGCCCGACGGCAGAACCAGGGATCTAAACCCTATAATTCTTAAGATTAACTAAAAGATGAAGATACAAACCATGAAAAAGAGCATTCTGGCAGGCCTCGCAGGCCTCCTGTTCTGCACGGCCTCAATGGCACAGTCGTTCGGCGACATCTATGAGAAGCAGATTCCCCAGAACGAGAAGATCAGCTACACATACCTAGGCGAGTCCGACGTGATATGGTCCAAGAGACTGTACCGTATAGTTGACCTGAGGGAGAAGATGAACCTGAATCTCTACTATCCGTCACTCAGGTATGACGCTGAAAATAATCGTTTCACCTCGGAGATGTCTGACGGCAGGATGAATTTTTCGGGTATCCTCCTCAATGAGATCCTTTCGGGCAGGGTGCAGGCCACCGACGGTGACGCCATGACCATACCCACCACCTATAACGATATTGCAGCCAAGATGAACCGCGATACCATGACCATCGCTATCGTTGATGCCTTCGGCAATGAGCGTGACTCCACCGTTACCAACATGGAGAATCCGGCCGACATCAAACAGCTGATGCTGCTCGAGGAGTGGTTCTTTGACAAAAAACATTCGCGCCTTGATGTACGGATCATTGGCATATGCCCGATATATATGGGATATGACCAGATCACATCACGGCTGGTGAAGAGACGCCTTTTCTGGATCAGGTATGAGGATGTCAGGCAGGCGCTGGCAACACACGAGGCCTTCAACAGCTTCAACGATGCGCAGAGGATATCCTTTGAGGACCTTCTGCTGCAGCGCAGGTTCAATGGTTATATCGTTGCCGAATCAAACGTATACGACGACAGGTACATAAACCAGTATAAGATGGGTCCTGCCCAGATCTTCGAAGCCGAACGTATCAAGAACGAGATCTTTAACTTTGAACAGGATCTCTGGGAATACTAGGAGGTGAGCGAGTATAAACGGAAAGGGTGTCTCAAACCATAAGATGAGACACCCTTTTTATTTCCTGCCCCGGGACTGCCGTCCCGACACTCCCGACTTCATCGGCACAGAGGCGTGTGCGGGATTGAGTCTCCTCCTGCGTCGAAGACTCAAACTGCCGACTGCCGACTGAAGGCTGCTTCCGGCCACGGTAGCCCTGGCGCAGGTGGCCGACTAGAGATATTCCTCACCCGCCGTCCGGCCGACATCCTCGAGATAGCGCCTGAGATTCTGCTCCTCTTCGCGCGAAACAATCAGCAACACATCTCCGCTGTCAATGATGATGTAGTCATCAAGCCCCTGCACCACCGCCAGCTTGCCCTTGGGCAGGCTGATGATGTTTCCCTCAGAATTATAGGTCAGGGCCTGGGAGTTCAGAATTGCATTATCGTTCCTGTCGTGCTCCGTATGCATGTAGAGTGAACCCCAGGTGCCAAGGTCGCTCCAGCCGAGATCAGTGCAGATGACGTAGACATTGTCAGCCTTCTCCATGATGCCGTAATCCACGGATATGCTGCTGCACTGGGCATAGGCCCTCTTGATGAACTTCTTCTCAGAGGAGGTGTTGAAGAGCTCCTTCCCGTCGTAAAAACTGTGATAGATATCGGGAAGATGCTTGTTGAAAGCCTCGAGTATGGCACTGGCCTTCCAGATAAAGATGCCGCTGTTCCAGTAAAAGTCGCCGCTCTCAATAAAAAGCTTTGCCATGGCCAGCTCAGGCTTCTCGGTGAAGGCCTTCACCTTGTGAAGAGAGGTGTACCCCGCGACAGGCTGATCGAGGTTGGCCTGTATGTACCCGTAACCTGTCTCCGGCCTGTCAGGCTTTATGCCAAGTGTCAGCAGAACCTCATCACCCGAGGCAAACCTGAAAGCCTCATCCATCACCTTCCTTAACTCATCCTCCTTCTTTATCAGGTGATCCGCAGGGGTGACGGCTATAACTGCATCAGGGTCCTCCGCCATAATCCTGAAGACGCTGTAAGCAATGCAGGGAGCAGTATTGCGCCTCAAAGGCTCGGCAAGTACGTGGTCACTGGCTATGCCAAGCTGGCTGACGACCGTCTCACTGCTCTCCTCATTGGTCACAACATAGATGTTCTCAGCAGGACAAATCTTGCTGAACCGACGGTAGGTCATCTGTATCAGGGTCTCTCCGGTGCCCAGGATATCAAGAAACTGTTTTGCCTTCTCCTTCCTGCTCAGTGGCCAGAACCGGCTTCCGATACCACCGGCCATGATCAGCAGATAGCGGTTTTTATCCTTCATAAGCAATTGGGTATTATTACAAATATAAGAATTCCTGCCGTCAGAAACCTGCCGGGTTTCATCTGCAGTGAATTATTGTTAAATTTGACAAAATATTTTTTATGACATTCAGATTTTTATCAGGTTTCGGTGCCTACTGGATGCTGCTTGGAAAAGTCTTTTCCAGGCCTGAGAAACCGGTCATCTACTACAGGCAGACAATGAAAGAGCTTGTCAGCCTCGGACTGAGGTCCATAGGTATTGTGATCATCATATCCTTTTTCATGGGAGCGGTCATCACCCTTCAGACGGCTTACAACACTGAGAACCCGATCTATCCCACCTATCTGATAGGGCTGGGGGCCAGGGACTCTATCATACTCGAGTTCTCATCCACCATCGTAGCGCTGATCCTTGCGGGCAAGGTGGGCTCCAACATCGCCTCCGAGATAGGAACCATGAGGATCACTGAACAGATCGACGCACTCGAGCTCATGGGCGTCAACTCGGCATCATACATCATACTCCCCAAGGTTGTTGCCACGCTGATCTTCAACCCGTTCCTCACCCTGATCAGCATCATTACCGGCATCGCGGGAGGATGGATAGTAGGGACAACGGCAGGCGTAATAACCTCGTCGGATTATATATACGGCATACAATATGCCTTCATACCATATTACATCACCTACGCCCTGATCAAGACTCTCTTCTTCGCATTCATAATAACCACCGTATCATCATACCATGGATACATTGTCGAGGGCGGCTCACTGGAGGTCGGACGCGCCAGCACCAAAGCGGTGGTATACAGCAGCGTCTTCATCCTCCTCGTCAACGTCATCCTGACACAATTGCTGCTCTCATGATCAGGGTCGAAAATATTTCCTTGTCGCTGGGCGGACGCGAGGTACTGAAGGATGTCTCCGCCGTCTTCGAGCCCGGAAAAACCAACCTTATCATCGGCAAGAGCGGCTCCGGCAAGACGGTGTTCCTCAAATGCATTGTCGGCCTCTTAGAAATAGACAGCGGAGCCATCTGGTACGGTGACGTGCTCTTCAATAAGCTCGACTTCCGCGCCCGCAAGGAGATCAGAAAGGAGATGGGAATGCTCTTCCAGGGAAGCGCGCTTTTTGACTCGATGACCGTGGAGGAGAATGTGAGGTTCCCCCTCGACATGTTCACCACCATGAGCTACGACGAGAAGCTTGAGAGAGTGAACTTCTGCCTGGAACGGGTGAACATTACGGACTCAAACCGCCTGCTGCCCTCAGAACTGTCAGGGGGAATGAAGAAACGCGTGGCAATAGCCAGGGCGATAGCCATGAAACCGCGCTATCTCTTCTGCGATGAACCCAACTCGGGACTTGACCCTAAAACATCAATAGTGATCGACGAGCTGATCAGGGAGATTACCCTGGAGCTGAACATGACAACGATAGTCAATACTCACGATATGAACTCCGTGATGGAGAACGGTGAAAAGATAATCTTCATCGAGGAGGGCGAGAAATGCTGGGAGGGCAACAAGAGCCAGATACTGCAGTCCGACTGCAAACTGCTCAATGAGTTCGTCTTTGCCAATGCCCTGGCCAAACAGCTGAAGGAGTCCGCCCGCTGACCGCCAGGCCGAAGAGCTGCACCGCTGCCTGCGGCTCCAGGGAGTTCTTGTCCCCCAGCCCCGCCAGGAAGCTGTCAAGATCCTCGCCCGGCTGAAGGATGGTAAAGGTTGAGTCGGATATCACCCCTCCGGAGAAGAGGTCTGAGAAACTCAGGAAGTTATTGTCGAGCCGGAACGATATATCAGATATCCCCGGCAAACCGACATAAGTTCTGCCCGAGGACTGGAAGGCAGGATTAAGGCTTGTTCTCTGCGGCAGGTTCATGAAGTATAGGACATTGCTTGTCTGTGCCCATTCAGGTTTCATGAGGGAAGGGTTTTGGTTCATCCCGGCCCTGCGTGGAGTTCGTAATTATAAAGATACGAGTCACCGTCAGTAGTCAGCAGGCTCCAGGTGCTTTTGTTCACCACCCTCCCGATATTGTAATATTCTCCCGCCTTCAGCGGAAAACCGCTGACAATGCTGCCGGTCCTGCTGAAGAGATGGAGCATCTCTCCTTCGGCGTCATAAACCCCGATCCTCCTGTCGCTGCTGCCGGTGGAGAAGATGACGGGGCCCCTGAAACTCCCTGATCCGAGATCATGTGAGCTGATTTCGCTGCCGTCGCTGCCGAAAATCCTCAGGCTGCCGCCGTCGAGAATTATGATGTCAGCCGTGCCGTCGCCGTTGAGATCTGTGAAATCGGCACTGTGCGATGGTGAGAGGGTGCCAGTGCTCTGCCGGCTTACCGTTCCGTCAAACGAGAGTCGTACCACAGTGCCGCCCGGCGCCGTGAAGATCAGGGCATTGTCATCGCCGCCGGCAAGTCTTATGGCTGACCCTCCGGCCTTCCTGAGCGGTTCCTGGTGGGCAACGCGGATGTTGCCGGTACGGTCAAGTACATATATATCCTGATCGTCGGCGGCAATCAGGTAATCCTTGCCCCTGACCCGGAAGAACCTCACAGGATCGGTAACCCTGCCGCGGGTGGTGAAGATGTTCCATCCCCTGACCGGTGATCCTGCACGGTCATAGATATAGATCTTCCTGTCCTCACCGGCTATGCAGAGACGGTAATCCTTGTTGCTTTCATAATCAAAGACGGCAAGCGTATTGGAGGCCGGGGAACGCATCTTAACCGGGTATTTGTCCACATAATTGCCGTTGCGGTCAATGAGGTGCAGGTAATCCTTGCCGGAAAAGAGTAACTGGTTCTTACCGTTCCTGTAGTAGTCAATCATGAAAATATCCCCGGTGATCCTCTCCCTGACGGGTGCTTTCCACAGTATCTTGCCCGATGCGCTTATCAGGTAGATATTGTTCCTTTCATCCTGGATAAATATCTCTGTTGCTCCTGTATTGTGATTGGTGAAGAGGAAGGGTTTTACGGCTGCCGCTGCATCAAGTTTCACCCTCCAGAGCAGCTGCCGGCCGGAGGCGGCTTCACTGTCAGCCCCTGCTGCATCGGTTGCCACCCTGTCCGGAGCAGGCTGCCGGCGCTGGTCACGGCTGTCACGGTACCTTACTGAGAGGGCTGCATAGATCATCTTGTTGCTGGGTGTGAGACTCAGCCCGACACCTGCGATGCCTGCCAGCGAGTTTTCACCGATTTCTGCCGCGGCCTCCGGTGTCAGGTAACTGCTGATCAGGTCCCTGAGTCCCTCACCTGAAGAATAGAAGATCCACGAGCTTTTAGTAGGCATGGTTCTTTCCATCTGCCTGAACTCCGGGTCATTGATCATGGTGTTTTCCCTGCCCGATTCCCTGAGGATGTTTGTGAGTGCTTCCGGAGAAGCTGAGAAGATCATGTATGACCTGTCAAAAGTCACCCATATGTCATCGCCTCCCCTGCCGCTTTCTCCCGAAAGTATGGAAGCCACGCCGGAGAAGGGCATTTTATACAGGACCCTCTCTTCGCCGTCGGCATCATCTGTCGCGGCTATGAAATGACTCTCCATCAGTCCCATGGCGCGGTATTTCCCGGTGAGTCTATTTCGCAGTACCTGCTCTGCCGACTGCCTGTCGGTCATCCTGAAGATCTTCACCTTCTCGCTGCTTCTTCCTGCAGGCACCGTGGCATTGGTAACCTCGGAACCGGTATACGGACTCAGTATCAGGGCCAGGTCACTGGCATTTACCGATGCAGCATCGGAGGCAGTCTCACCCTGAAGTGAAGCCCGTCTCATAACGGTGGTGTAACGCTCTGTTTTTGCAGGCAGCAGCTCATGCACCCCGCTGCCGGCGGGAGGCACCTCCCTGACCATGTCTGCCCCGGTGCCAGTGGCGGAGGTAGTAAGAAAGCCGCTGATAAAGAGACCCTCCTCGGTGGCGCTGATATCACCCCCTGCGGCAATGGCTGCCGTGGTCACCCTGGTGATATTATCGGGAGGGATGAACGAGCGGAGAAAGGCGGGCAGGTTCCTGAACAGAATGAATATGTGGTCGGCATCCTTGCCTGAGGCCTGTACCACCGGAGACACCCCCTGCTGTTGCCTTATGTCGGTGCCGGCACCCTTGTTGTCGAGAGCTGCTGAGAGCAGTGCGGGAGAAGGCGTTGCGATCACAATGCCGGAGGTGAGGGCCAGATGTATCTCCTTCACACTGCTGCCCCTGCCATAGGTGACACTGTACCTTCTTGTGCCCCCCAGGTCCCTGGCATCGGTGACAGAAGCACCCGAGGCGCTGAGCAGGCTGCTGAGACGTCGCGGAGTGACAGCCGTGCCCGTACCTGCCACCGCCAGGGGCATGACAGTGCCCCTCTCTCCTGCATGAAACGAGATGATCACTCTCTTGTTGCTGAGCACCTCACGCACCTCACGCCCGCCGGTGATACTGTCAATAGCGGAAGCGGCATCCAGCAGTGAAGCCGCCCATGAGAGCCCGGAAAGCCTGGTTATCATTCCTGCCGGATCGGTGATCCCGGTGAGAAGCTCCGGGAAGTCACCAGTCTCCAGCACCATGAATGCGTCAGAGGGTACCGCCACCCAGGGATCAACAACAACCACCTGCTTGTCACGCCGAATAAAGTAAGCCGCCACAGCCAGCGCTGCGGCAAAAAGAACAACCAGTACTATCCCTGTTCTCCTGCGCATTATTTCTCAGGTAATTATCTGAACTCAAAAATATAAAATATTACTTTGCTATTGCATATATTGCCGTAGCGATGTGGCAGGGGCTATCCCGGACCATGTGGCGGAGAGGCAGAGCAAGGTGGCGGAGAGGCAGCAGTGTGCCGCATGCCGGGGGCAGAGCAAGGTGGCGGACGGGGCAGCAGTGTGCCGCATGCCGGGGACAGAGCAAGGTCGCGAAGGGGGCAGCAGTGTGCCGCATGCCGGGGACAGAGCAAGGTCGCGGAGGGGCAGAGCAAGGTGGCGGACGGGGCAGCCGGCACCGTGTGCCGGCAGGCAGGGCAGTTTGACGAGGGGCAGCCGGCACCGTGTGCCGGCAGGTTATGCCACGGCGTATTCCCGCACCTGCCGCAGGGTATGCTGAGAAACATAGCCTGACTGACATTTTATGGAATACTTTTTGTGCATCATCTATCGCTTTTTAAATTTCTCGCAATGAAGAAATATCTGTTCCTCCTTCTTTTTCTATTGCCCTTTGTGAACCTTGTCGCTCAGACGGTGACTGTGCTTGACGCTGATGACGGCAAGCCGGTGGCTGATGTCGCAGTCTACAACGAATCAAAATCACAGTTCGGCTATACCAATCATGCGGGGAAAGTAAGCCTGAAAGGATTCCCTGCCGGGAAACCGGTCTTCTTCCAGCATTTCTCGTATGAAAGGGTCTCCTTCACCCCGGAAGAGATCAGACAGGCCGGTTGGGTAATCCGTCTTGAGGTAAAGACCTTTGAGGTCGAAGAGTTTATAGTCTCCGCCAACCGGTGGGAACAGAGATCCGATGAGGTGCCGAACCACATCAGCACCATACCCTTACCCACCGTCAGGATACACAACCCGCAGACCACCGCGGACCTGCTCACCCTCAGCGGCGATGTCTTCGTACAGAAGAGCCAGCTCGGCGGCGGCAGCCCGATGCTGAGAGGCTTCGCCACCAACAGGGTGCTCATTAACATCGACGGCGTAAGGATGAACAACGCCATCTACAGGGAGGGCAACATCCAGAACGTGATCTCTCTTGACCCCAACGTAATAGAACGCACCGAGGTGATATTCGGCCCGGGAGCAACCATGTACGGCAGTGATGCCCTGGGGGGAGTGATGGACTTTCACACCAAGAGGGCACTCTTCTCCACCGGCGACTCGGTCCTTCACAGGGCGGAAGCCATGGCCCGTTACTCCACTGCCACCCGGGAACAGACATACCATGCCGACCTTAACGTGGGCGGACGGAGGGTGGCCTTCTTCACTTCAGCTTCGTGGTCTGACTTCGGCGACCTGATGATGGGTTCCCGGAAACATCCTGAATACCTGCGTAATATGTACCAGGAACGCACTGCCACCGGCGATACCGTGATTGTGAATGACGAACCCCGCCGGCAGACCGCATCAGGCTACACACAGCTCAATACCACCAACAAACTACGCTTCAAGGCGGGAAAGAACTTCGATGTGATCCTTGCAAATCACTATTCCCGCATATCCGATGTGCCACGCTATGACAGGCTGATACAGATCAGGGATAATACCCTGAGGTATGGCGACTGGTACTACGGACCGCAGATATGGATGATGACCAGCTCGACGGTCAGCTACAAGAAACCGTCGGCACTCTTTGATCAGGCCAAGGTAACTGTGGCAAGACAGGATTACCGGGAGAGCCGCCACGACCGAAAGATCAACGGCACTAGCCTGAACGAGCAGTTTGAGAAGGTAGGCATCTGGTCAGCAAACATCGATTTTGACAAGCTCAACGAAGAGAACAACAACCTGCTCTATTACGGAGCAGAGTATGTCAGAAACAATATAAAGAGCACCGCTGATGTAAAAGATATCATTACCGGTGTGACAGAGCCTGCCGGATCACGTTATCCGAACGGCCGGAATATCTATAACAGTTTCTCCCTCTACCTCGGCTACAAGTTCAACCTGAGCAGCAAGTTCACCGTCAATACCGGTGCCAGGTACAATTTTGTCTCACTCAGTTCGGAGATCGCCGACAACTCCTTCTACAATCTGCCCTTCACCTCCATCGAGACTGCCAACAATGCAGTCACCGGTGCTGCAGGGGCAGTATACAGGCCTGACAGCCGCACCGAGCTGACCGCAAACCTCTCCACCGGCTTCCGGGCACCGAACCTTGATGACCTTGGGAAGGTATTCGAATCAGCCCCCGGTGTACTGGTGGTACCCAACCCTGACCTCAGGCCGGAGTATCTTTACAACATAGACCTCGGCGCCTCCAGGGAGATCGGGAAAATGCTGCGGGCAGATGCGTCGTTCTTCCTCTCATGGCTTGATAACGCCATGGTAAGACGCGACTTCCTCTTCAACGGTCAGCCGACCGTTGAATATATGGGCGAGGAGAGCCGGGTTCAGGCCATGGTCAACGCAGGATATGCCATTGTCTACGGCACACAGATTAAGGCAGAACTGAAACCTGCAAACTTCATCAGAATAAAGACAGCCCTGACCCTTACCGGCGGACATGATAACGAGGATGAGCCCCTTCGCCATGTGCCGCCCATGTTCGGCACAACCCATTTAATTTTGGAGAGATCTTATTTCAAGGCGGACTTCTATGCCGCCTGGAACGGCAGGGTGACATACGACAGACTTGCACCCAGCGAGAAGGACAAGGCGTATCTCTATGCCACCGACGGGAATGGCAACCCCTGCTCACCGGGTTGGTTCACCCTGAACCTCAAGAGCTCCTACAACTTCAGCAACAGGGTTGACCTGACTGCCGGGGTGGAAAACCTCCTTGATCTAAGGTACAGGCCATATTCATCCGGCATCGCTGCAGCAGGAAGAAACTTCATCTTCTCAGCCAGGGTGAAGTTCTGACGGCGAGGCCCGGAATCAGCCCGGATTTTGCTTTTACAATATGTTTGACTAAATTTCTGCCCTGTTCGAAACTTATGGGGTAATGGTAAGCTCACTGCAGCTTGTTGAAGTAAAAAGTAAAAAGGATATCAGGGAATTCCATGATCTGCCTGCAGGCATCAACAGTGGTGACAGTAACTGGATCAGGCCGCTGGTGAAAGACATAGAACAGGTTTTCAACCCCTCCTCAAACAAACTCTTCCGGCACGGTGACGCCATCAGGTGGCTGCTGAAGGATGCCTCAGGGAAAGCTGTCGGCAGGGTGGCGGCTTTTTACAGTAAAAAGATAGGCCACAAGGATGAGGATCTTGTTGGAGGGATGGGCTTCTTTGAATGCATCAACGACAGGGAGGCGGCCCACATGCTGTTCGATGCCTGCCGCGACTGGCTGGCCGGGAACGGTATGACGGTCATGGAGGGTCCTGAGAACTTCGGTGAGCGCGATCGCTGGTGGGGACTGCTGGTCGACGGCTTTCTGCCGCCAAACTACTGCATGCCCTACAACCCGCCGTACTACCGGGAGCTCTTCGAATCATACGGTTTCAGAAACTACTTTGAGCAATACACCTATCATATACCTATAGATGACAGCCGCCTCAGCAACGTCATCAGGGAGAAGGCCGAAAGGATATTCAGCAATCCTGACTACACCTTCAGGTATATGACCCGTGGCGAGATGCGTGATATAGCCCGTAACTTCATGATCGTCCACAACAAGGGATGGGCCTGCTTCCCCGGGGTCAAGACCATCAGTGAAGGCCATGCCAGGCTGATGCTCAAGAGTATAAAACCAGTGCTCGATGAAAAGCTGCTCTGGTTCGGGTTCTACCGCGACGAGCCCGTCTGCTTCTTCCTGATGCTCCCCGAGATAAACCAGATAGTAAGGCATCTCAACGGCAAGCTTAACCATATTGGCAGGCTGAAATTCCTGTGGTATCGTTACATCCGGAAGGAGCTTGATAAAGCTTTCGGGTTGATATTCGGAATCGTCCCCGAACATCAGCGCAAGGGCGTGGAGGGAGCTCTCATCATGTCATTTGCCAGGCTGGCAATGTCCAAAGGTTTTCCGTACAGGGAACTGGAACTGAACTGGATCGGCGACTTTAACCCGTCAATGATGCATCTCGCTGACCAGATAGGGGCCACGGTGATCAAGACACACATCACCTACCGCTATCTCTTTGACAGGAATGCTCCCTTTGAGAGGGCCCCGGTGGTGAACGTCTGAACGCCGGCAGCTGTCATGAGAACAGGCAGCCGGTGATCAACCGGTAAACTGCGGCAATCAGAGAATATGTTGTCTGTGATCAGACCTTCCCTGCCATGACTGTCAGAAGGGCCTGTAGCCTATTATCTCCCTCACCGCACTGATGGTAGCGCGCGCGCTGGCCCTGGCCTTTTCTGCTCCGGCAGCCACCACCTTCCTCAGATAGTCCGGGTCATTGAGTATCTCATTGATGCGTACCCTGATGGGCTCGGTGACCCTGATCACATCCTCGGCCAGCTGCTTCTTCATGTCACCGTACCTTATCTCGCATGAGGCATGCTTCTCGCGAAAATATTCCACCGTTGAGGGATCGGAGACCACCTCCATGATGGTGAACAGGTTTCTCACCGGCTCTGATGGCTCCGAGCCCGGTTTCTCAGGCCCTGTATCAGTCACGGCCCTCATCACCTTCTTACGTATCTCCGCGGGGGTGTCTGCAAGGAAGATGCCGTTGCCTTCGCTCTTGCCCATCTTGCCCGTACCGTCGAGTCCCGGTATCTTGATCAGCTGCTTCCCGAAATTGTATGCATCGGGCTCAGGGAAAAAGTCAACACCGTACATGGTGTTGAACCTCCGGGCAAAACGTCGGGTCATCTCCAGGTGCTGCTCCTGGTCCTTACCAACCGGCACCTTGTGCGCCCTGTGAATAATGATGTCGGCAGCCATAAGCACGGGATAGGTCAGCAGCCCGGCGTTGATGTTGTCAGGATGCTGCCGTATCTTTTCCTTGAACGATGTGGTGCGCTCCAGCTCACCCACATAGGCATTCATGTTCAGCAGAAGATAGAGCTCGGCCACCTCCGGCACATCACTCTGTACATAAACCGTAGCCTTCTCCGGGTCAATGCCGGCAGCAAGGTACTCGGCCAGCACCTGCCGTATGTTACCATGGATATCGTCAGGATGAGGGTGCGTGGTGAGCGAATGATAATCTGCCACGAAGAAAAAACAGGAATTCTCATCCTGCATCCTGAGAAAATTCTTCAGTGCCCCGAAATAGTTTCCAAGGTGCAGGTTACCCGTCGGCCTGATGCCGCTTACTACCGTATCCATCAAAAATTCGTTTTTTGCATCACAAAAATAGGGATAAATAACGAATCTGCTCCCCCCTCAGACTACAAAGAGGCTGCCGCCTCCCGGCATACATGCCCCGCCCTGCTGCCCGTGGCAGCCGTGGCCCCGGCATGTCACCTTCCGCATCTGAGAGCACCGCCATGGTTTCTGCCGGCTGCCTTCGCCGGCCCGGAGCGAACATATCCTGTTTTCCCCGCCACTGCAACTATTTTTGTATTTTTGCCGGGTAAATCAACTGAAATGGAATCAACAAGGCAGAAGAAGGTTGCACGACTGATACAGAAGGAGCTGGCGGAGATTATCCTGCATCATGCCGCAGAGCTGGCTCCCGGAAAGATGATCTCCGTAACCACCGTGCGTGTCAGTCCTGATCTCGCCCTGGCAAAAACCTGGGTCAGCATCTTCCCCTCTGATAAGGCTGAGGAGACCATGGCAGTGCTGCATGCCGGTGTACCGAAGATCAGGTACGAGCTCGGCCGCAAGGTTCGCAACCAGCTGCGCATCGTACCGGAGATAGCATTCTTCCTTGACGACAGTAACGACTACATCGACAACATTACCAACCTTCTCAAGGAATAGGGCTGATGGACTACGACCCCGTGAAAGAGCCCCTCGGACGGCTGTTCAACCGCCATAAGCTGCTGCGCAGGCTCTTTTACCTGCTTCTCAATATTCTTCTCCTTCGCTCATGGCATGTGCGGAAGGCCCTGAAACGACTGGCTCCGCGCCTGCCATCACCGGCATCAATCCTTGACGCAGGCATGGGCTTCGGCCAGTACTCCTGGTGGATGGCAAGAAAATTTAAGCGATCCGGGATCACCGCCGCCGATATCAAGAGTGAACAGGTAGCTGACTGCAACCGGTTTTTCGCTGCCGCAGGTGTCGCGGAGAGAGTACAGGCCATTGAAGCAGACCTGGTTACCTGGAAGAGCAGCGGGAGTTATGACCTCATCCTCTGCGTTGATGTGATGGAGCACATCGAAGAGGACCGCACAGTCTTCGCATCGTTCTTTACCATGATGAACCCGGGAGGATACCTTGTCATCTCCACGCCCTCCGACAGAGGCGGCTCTGACGTTCACTCGGCAGCCGACAGCTCATTCATCGGGGAACATGTGCGCAACGGATACGGACGTGAAGAGATAACGGAGAAGCTCACCGACGCAGGCTTTGACAGCGTATCCGTGGAATATACCTATGGCACGCCGGGCAGCATAGCCTGGCGACTCTCCATGAAATACCCGGTAACGATGCTCTCGACATCAAAACTCTTCTTTATTCTCCTCCCTTTCTATTATCTTGCCGTGATGCCGTTTGTACTGCTGCTCAACACAGCTGACCTCTGCATGAGACATAAGGAGGGCACGGGATTGCTGGTTATCGCACGGAAAAGCCGATGAAGCTTTCGCTATACATAGCAAGAAGATATCTCTTCGCGAAAAAATCACGGAACGCCATCAACGTGATCTCCGCCATATCGGTCGCCGGCGTGGCCGTGGGAACCATGGCTCTGATAACCATACTCTCGGTATTCAACGGACTGGAGGAGATGGTGAAGAGCATCTTCAGCACCTCTGACCCGGAGATACGTATCACCCCTGTCCGCGGCAAGGTTTTCACCCCTGACACCCTTATGCTGACAAAGCTAGCCTCCATTGACGGCGTTGAGGTCTTCGCGGAGACAGTGGAGGAGAATGCCCTGCTCCGCTATGACGAACAGCAATATATAGCCACCATAAAGGGAGTCTCTCTGAACTACACCGAGGTCACTGACCTCGACACCGCCATGTGGGACGGCGAGTTCATCCTCAGAGCCGAAAACGGAAGACCCTACGCCGTGGCAGGATTGGGAGTGGCCAACTACCTGGGAATGAGGCTTAACTTCGTCTCGCCGCTGGCCATCTACATACCCGACCGGAAGGCACGCCTGAGCGCCAGCCCTGAGAATGAGTTTACAAGAAGGTATATCTTCCTCTCAGGCATCTTTGCCGTGGAACAGGAGTTTGATTCAAAGTACCTGTTCCTGCCGATCGACTTCGCCCGCGAACTGCTCGATTATACTGCCGAAGTAAGCTCCATCGAGGTCAGGATGAAGCCCGGGGCCGATCAGAAGAAGACACAGGAGGCCATCAGGGAGCTCATGGGCAATGATTTCCTGGTACAGAACAGGTATGAACAGCAGGAGATGTTCTACAAGGTGATGAAGGCCGAGCGGCTGGCCATCTTCGTCATCCTCTCCTTCATACTGATCATTGCATCATTCAATATCATAGGGTCACTGACGATGCTGATCATAGAGAAGGAGAGGGACATAAGCATACTGAAGAGCCTCGGGGCCGACAACCGGCTCATAAAGCGAATCTTCATCTACGAGGGATGGATGATATCCATCATAGGAACGGTCATCGGCCTGCTGACCGGATTCATACTCTGTGAAGCCCAGCAACACTTCGGGATAGTTAAGCTCGCCGGAGACTCACTGCTTATTGATGCCTACCCGGTAAAGATGCAGCTGGCCGACTTTTTCACCGTGGCAGCCACAGTGCTGGCAATCGGGTACGCCGCTGCCTGGTACCCGGTACACTACCTTTCGCGCAGATACCTCAGAGAGACAAACAAGTAAAACAGATGAGCCCACGGAAGAATATAATCGCGGTTGCTGCCGCCATCCTGATGCTGACAGCTTGTGGCAACAGGGACGGTAACAAGCCGCCGGCCAGGATGCTTATTTCGGAGAATGATATGGTGGAGATACTCACCGACACCTATCTCACCGCCGGTATGCTTGATATAAGCATTATGAGAGAGACCTGGGCACAGCGAGACTCCATCCTCAATTATATCGACGTCATCAAAAGCCACGGTCACACCCTGGAGCAGTTTGATGCGACACTCAGATACTATTTCACCGAAAAGCCGAAGCGACTCTCAAGGCTCTATGACAGGGTCACCGCCAACCTCCTGAGACTGGAGACTGAGGTGATGGCCGCAGAGGCCCCGGCTGAACCGACTGTCTCCGGGAACCTCTGGCCCGGCAACGCCAGCTACCTCTTCCCTGAGAACTTCACCCGTGATCCGGTCTGGTTCGACATACCAGCGGAAATCCCCGGCGAATATGTGCTGAGTGCAGATATCAAGCTCTTTGAGGATGACAGGAGCCTGAACCCCAGGGTGACGGTCTTCTTCAGCTATACCGACAGCACCGGGAATGAGAGGCGCGACTATTGGCGTGAAGTACGGCTTATGAAGTCAGGTGAGTTCGTAAATGTCGTAACACGCAAGTCGCTCGACTCCGTCACAGGAGTGCGGGTAAGGGGATGGCTCCTCAACCATGACAACCAGCCAGGCACCTGGGAGAAACATGCGCGCATAGCCAACATAAGCCTGAGGGTCAATGAGTTTGCCACCCCGGAGTGATCATGAGGAAGATCTCGGCACAATATCTCTTTACCTCAGCCGGAGAACCCCTGAAACGGGGAGTGATCACCGCCGCCGATGACGGCACCGTAGTCTCCGTTGAAGATAGCGCAGGCAATCTGAAAGAGAGCGCCGGCACGGAGTTCTATAACGGCATCATTATTCCGGGACTGATCAACTGCCACAATCATCTTGAGCTGTCGCACCTCGGCGGACAGATTCCTGCCGGTGGCGGACTGCAGCAGTTCATTGCCGCCGTGCGCGGGCAGCGCGCCGCACAGCCCCGTGAGATAGCCGCGGCGGCGGAGAAGGCCGGGCAGATGATGGTGTCGGAAGGAACGGTGGCCTGCGGAGACATCAGCAACGGCACCGCCTCATTTGAAATCAAGGGCAGAAGCTCCATAGAATGGATCACCTTCATTGAGGTGTTCGGATCAGACCCTCTCCTCGCCGCTACGAGGATCAGCGAGGCCCTCGCCGTCTCCGCCGCCGCGGAGTCTGCACGACTGAAACATCACATCACCCCGCACTCCCTGTATTCCTCATCAAAAGAGCTGTTCTCACTTATCCTGTCCCATATTACTCCCGAATCAATCCTCTCGCTCCACCTCCTGGAGTCGGATGAGGAGCGCACGATGACAGACGACCATGCCAACCGGGCCCTGGCATTGGCGGCCCGATGCCGGCGGCTGATACTGGTACATAATACGGTTATCACCCGGCCCGAGGCGGAGCTGCTGGCAGCAGCAGACAACACCTGGTTCTGCCTATGCCCCTCCTCCAACCTGCAAATAACAGGCACTCTTCCACCGGTGCATCTCCTCAGGGAGCTCACCGGCCGGATCGTAACCGGGACTGACAGCCTGGCCTCAAACAACAGCCTCAGCATTATCACCGAGCTGAGGCTGCTGCACGATGCCGCTCCGGAGCTGCCCCTCGGGGAGATCATCCGGTGGGGCACCCTCAATGGAGCCAGGGCTTTGGGGATGGAAGAGACCCTCGGATCACTGGAGCCCGGCAAGAGGCCGGGACTGCTGCTGCTGGAGCCGGTCGACCTGCACCGGCTGCGGCTGCTTCCGGAAACCAGGGTTCGGAGATTACTGTAACCCGAAACTGCCTCATTTCAGGCTGCCGTCCGAGGCCATGGCAGGCAGGCTGTTATTGGCATGCCCCGCTCCTTCTGCAACTGCTGCCCGGAAAAAGCTATCCGGATTATTGTAAATTTGAAACCTGAACTTACAGCTACCATGCCGACTTTCCTCTTTGACAGCATAGTATTCGGACCGGTGCGCAGTCGCCGCCTCGGCGTCTCGCTGGGCATCAACCTGCTTCCTCTCAACCGCAAGGTATGCTCGTATAACTGCATCTACTGTGAATGCGGCTGGACACACGCCGGTGACGGCAACAGTGAGGCCCTTCCCTCCCGCAAAGCAGTACGGGAGGCGCTGCGGGAAAAACTTTCGGAGATGAGGGAGAAGGGAGCAGCGCCTGATGTAATTACATACGCAGGTAACGGAGAGCCAACACTGCATCCTGATTTTGCCGGCATCATAGATGACTCTGTTGCCCTCCGCAATGAGTTTTTCCCGGAGACAAAGGTCTCCGTACTCTCCAACGGCTCAATGATACATAGGAAAAGCGTTCGCAACGCCCTGAAGAAAGTCGATATGAATATCCTCAAGCTCGACTCCGTCTTTCCTGAAACTGTCAGGAAAATGAACCGGCCCCGCCATCCCTTTGACCTGTCACGATATGAGACTTACCTTGGCGATTTCAGGGGAGAATTCATCATACAGACCCTCTTCGTGAGAGGCCGTTGCGACGGTGAGGTCATTGACAATGCCACCCCTGAGGAGGTCGCCGCATGGCTGGAGGTTATCTCCCGGCTGAAGCCTCAGTCGGTGATGATATATACCATTGACCGCGATACTCCTGACGGCAATGAGCTCATGAAAGTGCCGGCCGGCGAGCTGCATGCAATAGCGGAGAGGGTGGAGGCACTCGGGATACCGGCATCAGTCTCCGGTTAAAAGGCATGGGCGGCAGAAGAATATTAATCAGCCCCCTGAACTGGGGTTTCGGACATGCCGGCCGGATGATCCCCCTGGCCGCGGAGCTGAAGAGGAGAGGCCATCAGGTGATCCTCGGGGTCGATAAAAGCCTTATTCCGCTGGTCAGCAGCGAACTCCCCGAAATCAGCATTACGGAGATAAGGGGAGTACGTATAAGATACTCGCGCCACCTGCCTCAATACCTATGCATATTCCTGCAGCTGCCCCGCATCATAGCGTCGTCTGTCAGCGAATATTACCACCTCAGGCGACTGGCCTCACGCCTGCAGCCTGACCTGATCATCTCCGACAGCAGGTTCGGATTCCGGCATCGAAAGATCTGTTCAGTCTATGTCACCCACCAGCTCCGCATCGCCTTTCCGAAGTGGCTAAGGCTGATGGAACCTCTGGGGGAACGGATTCACCGGATGATAATCAGCAGTTTCGACCTCTGCCTGGTACCCGATTACCCCGGTCCTGTAAACCTCTCCGGCAGGCTCTCGCATGACCTGCCGCTGCCGGAGAACATTTGCTATTGCGGGCCGCTCTCAAGATTCGGAACAGTCATTTCGCTCAAAGGTGGCTTGCCTGCTTCTGCCTCCGGTTCCTGCGCAGCCTCCGACTCTGCCGGTCCCTCCTCCGGAGCCATTACCACCGCCAGTCAGAACACCTGCGTCTCCTCCGCTGCTGATACCGTTCCCGGCTCTGACACTGCATCTGCCACCCCCAGCCCCTTCGCCAGCCCCTCTTTCCACGCCAGCTCCGCCGCCACCACCCGGACTTCAGCCAACCCTGCTACCTCCGCCGCCACCACCCGGACTTCTGCCAACCCAGCTACCTCCCCCGCCGCCGGTAAGTATCCTCCCGTCCAACCCTATTGCTGCCTCATTCTCTCGGGGCCCGAACCCCAGAGGACGATACTCCTTGAGAAGGTGACCGCCGCAGTCACAGAGATGCCGCTGGTCATTCTGAGTGCCACCCCACTGCATCCGAAATTGACAGTAAATCAGGAGATAACCGTCGTAACCAATCCTGACACCGCGACAATGAAAAGATATCTTGTTGAAGCCTCGAGGATAATAGCCAGGGCAGGATACACAACAATTATGGAGCTGATGTCACTGCGCAGGGGCGCGATCCTCATACCCACTCCCGGTCAGACGGAACAGGAGTATCTGGGCAGATACCTCAACAGGCGCCTGGGGTTTGTGACCGTCAGCCAGGAAGATATCAGGCCGAGTGAACTCCTGCGGTACATCAGCCCGGCCGGTACACTGACAGGAATTTACGGCAGTCCGGCTGATCTCCTTATTAATTCCAACCCGGATGACAACAGTGTGGAACCGCCAGGAGGTGCATTCCCGGACCGCAACACGGAATATGCACGGGAAGAACTGCCCGATGCTGCCCCTCTGCTGGAGAAGGCGCTGGAGAAGGCACTGGATATGCTACCTGAGAAGAAGAAGGAGTGAGAGCGCCATTGTCGCCGCTCCCGCGAAGAGACCGGTCCACACCTCGGTGGGGGTGTGGCCATTTAGCCAGAGCCTTGATGACATAACCGCACCCCCGGTCACGATCACCGTAACCAGCTGCCATACCGTGCGTATGTCATAGAGAAGTATCATGAAGACAATCAGTACAATCAGCCCACCTATGCCGGCTGCATGCAGTGATATCATGTAGAACGAGGTAATAATCAGGGTAATGAGGGTTACAACGGCAAGGGAGATAAAATAGGCCCTGAACAGCAGCGGCACCTGCATCTTCATCAGCAGCCCCGCCGACAGGGTGTACATCAGCAGTGCAAAGGTGAGAAGCAGCACTCTCTCATTGCGATCCCGGGCATTGAATGTCTTGATTGCTCCCCTGGTCCAGAGCACGACAGCCAATGCCAGCGGCAGCATCACGTTGTTTGTCACTGCCATGATGAAGATCATACGCTTCTGTACCGGCGGGATAAACGAGAGCAGTGTTGGGGAACTGTAGATTATCAGCAGTCCGTACAGCGGCATGAATATAGGATGAAAAGCCACCGACAGCACCTCTGCCGCCAACGCCAGCCGCCGCTTCCTGACGGTATTCATAGTGCCTGCCTCCTCATCCTCCAATTCCTTCCTCATCCTGTTATCTCCTTCCTGTTATCTCCTTCCTGTTCCTGCCGACTCCCTCCTTATCCGGTAATCTCCTTTCTCATCCTGGCGACAGGTATGTTCAGCTGCTCACGGTATTTAGCCACCGTACGCCTTGCAATCTGGTATCCCTTCTCCTGCAGTATCTTCGTCAGCTTCTCGTCGGTAAGCGGTCTGCGCTTGTCCTCATTGCTGAGACACTCCTGGAGGATCCGCTTTATCTCGCGTGTTGAGACCTCGTCGCCTGCATCGGTCTGCATTCCCTCGGAAAAGAAGAATTTGAGCGGATAGATGCCAAAGTGAGTCTGTATGTATTTGCTGTTGGCCACACGCGATATGGTAGAGATGTCAAGCCCTGTCATCTCAGCCACATCCTTGAGTATCATGGGCTTCAGTTTGGTGTCGTCGCCCTCCTCAAAATACTCCTTCTGGTACTCCAGAATGGCATTCATGGTGAGAAGCAGAGTGTTCTGCCTCTGCCTCATGGCATCGATGAACCACTTCGCCGCATCCAGCTTCTGCTTGACAAACATGATGGCATCACGGTTCTGTTTCCCCGATGCCTTGTCACGCGAGTAGGATTCGAGCATTTCACTGTACCCCCTGCTGATCCTCAGCTCCGGGATGTTGCGGTTGTTCAGGCTCAGCTCCAGTCCCTCGTCAGTCTGTTCAAGGATGAAATCAGGAATGATCTGCTGCGCTGACCTGTTAAAGGCGTCGGCGACAACTCCCCCGGGTTTGGGATTGAGCTTCAGCACCTCGTCAATGACACTCTTCATCTCCTCCTCGCTGATCATCAGCTTCGCCATTATCTTTTCATAGTGCCTCCTGGAGAACTCCTCGAAGTAATCAGTGAGCACCGTACGGGTGAGAGCCACGGCTGGCACTGACTGGTCCTTCCGCTCTATCTGCAGCAGCAGGCACTCCTGCAGGTCACGGGCACCGACACCTGCAGGCTCAAGATCCTGTATGATCTTCAGGATGGCATTGAGCTCCTCCTCATCGGTGGTAATATTCTGCAGGAAGGCGAGGTCATCAACCATATTCTCAACCTCACGGCGGAGGTAACCGTCGTCATCAATGTTTCCTATAATGTATTCCCCGAGAATCTCTTCCCGCTCAGTGTCAGTCCTGAGGTTGAACTGCGAGATAAGACTCTCGTGGAAGGTTGAGCCCGATGCATAGGGTATCTGATCCCTTCGGTCATCATCCTTCGAGGCATTGTTTACCTGCAGCCGGTAATCGGGGATGTCCTCATCATTGAGGTAATCGTCGAGGCCAAACTCATCCTCCTCCCTCTGTTCCATCTCATCATCAACATCCTCCTCCTGCTCAGCACTGACATCCTCCTCATCAGGCCCCTCCTCCAGTGCCGGGTTCTCCTCCAGCTCCTTCTTGATACGCTGCTCCAGCTGCATGGCAGGCACCTCCAGCAGCTTGATCATCTGTATCTGCTGCGGGGAAAGCTTCTGGAGCAGCTTCTGTTGTAATTTCTGGTCGAGCATTGCTACTTCACTTAAAAACTTTAGAACCCGGCATTACGGGGAGTACGCGGGAAAGGTATCACATCGCGGATATTAGACATACCGGTCATGAAGAGTATCAGGCGCTCGAAGCCCAGGCCGAATCCTGAGTGTGGCGCCGTGCCAAACTTCCTGGTGTCAAGATACCACCACAGATCCTTCAGCGGCAGTCCAAGCTCTTCAATCCTCCCGGTAAGCTTGTCCAGATCCTCCTCTCTCTGCGAACCGCCTATGATCTCGCCAATGCCGGGGAAGAGCACATCCATCGCTCTCACCGTCTTGCCGTCATCATTCTGTTTCATATAAAACGCCTTGATGCTCATCGGGTAGTCAGTGAGTATCACCGGCCTTTTGAAGTGAGTCTCAACAAGGTAACGCTCATGTTCAGCCTGTAGGTCACGACCCCAGCCAACCGGGTACTCCCATTTGCGACTGGCCTTCTCAAGTATCTCTACCGCCTCGGTGTAGGTCAGTCTCATGTAGCTGTTGGCCAGCACGAACTCCAGCCTCTCTATCAGGGCGTTGTCTATCATCTTGTTGAGGAATTCGAGATCCTCCCTGCAGTTGTCAAGTGCGTACCTTATAAGGTATTTGGTAAAATCTTCCCCCAGGTCCATGTTGTCAGTGATATCCCAGAAGGCCATCTCCGGCTCTATCATCCAGAATTCGGCCAGGTGGCGCGGAGTGTTGGAATTCTCGGCACGGAAGGTGGGACCGAAGGTATATATCTCTCCCAGGGCCAGGGCTCCCAGCTCACCCTCAAGCTGGCCGGATACAGTCAGGTTGGTGGGTTTGCCGAAAAAGTCCCTCTCATAATCCACCTCCCCCTCCCTGGTACGGGGTATGTTCTCCAGGTCGAGGGTGGTGACATGGAACATCTCGCCTGCCCCTTCGGCGTCACTGCCGGTGATAATCGGAGTGTGGAGGTAGTAAAAGCCCCTGTCGTTGAAGTACTTGTGGACGGCAAATGACATGGCGTGCCGTATGCGTATCACTGCCCCGAAAGTGTTGGTGCGAAATCGCAGGTGCGCTATCTCGCGCAGGAACTCCATTGAATGGCCCTTCTTCTGAAGCGGGTATGTCTCCGGATCACACTTGCCATGCAGGGTGACCTCCGAGGCGGTGATCTCCACGCTCTGACCCTTGCCCTGTGAAGAGACAAGTGTACCGGTGACAGCCAGACTTGCCCCGGTGGTGATATCCCTGAGCAGGTCGGCGGGAAATGCATTTATGTCAATGACAATCTGTATGTTGTTGATGGTTGAACCATCATTCAGCGCCACAAACGCCACATTCTTGATCTCTCGCTTGGTCCTGACCCAACCCTTGACAAGCACCTTCTCACCGGTAGCATGGCCGGCAAGCAACTCCTTTACTCTTTCCCTCTTCATGAATACCATTATCCTATACACTCACAAAAATAGCATTTTGTTGATCTTTGCAGAATGAAGAGTTGACAAATGGCACTGTTTTTGTGCACAAAAGCAATTTTTCACCATCCACGTCCGTTTTTCTACGGATATACTGCTATTTGATTAATCATGTAAAAGAGGTAATTTTACTTCTGATAACGGTAAATGCTAACATTATGGAAGTCGACAGCAAGATAATTGTAGTGCCATGGGATTTCACTCCGGTGACGGATTATGCATTGCAGCATGCCATCAAGATATCACGTATGACACACAATGATATCTGCCTTCTGCACATTGTGGAAAAGATAACCACCGAGGGGGGTATCAAGGCTAAACAGGCTGCCATGAATATCAAGGGCAACGAGGTGGAGCGTCAGTACGGTGTCAAGGTGAAAACGCACGTCCAGCGTGGCACCATCTTCAAACAGATCCCTGAATTTGCCAACGACCGCGGAGCTTCGCTGGTGGTGATGGGAACACACGGCATGAGCGGCATGCAGAAGATCACCGGCAGCTGGGCGCTGAAAGTAATAGCCAAGTCTAAGGTTCCCTACATAGTGGTACAGGCACCGCCTGACGACCAGGAGCGGTATCACAATATCGTATGCCCCATCGACTGGAGGGCAGAGGAGAAGGAGAAGCTCTCCATGGCTATCTTCATGGGAAAATACTTTGACTCGAAGATCCACATCCTGAAAACCACCCGCAAGGATGAGTCGCTGGCCAAGAAAGCCAACCTGAACCTCAACTATGCAGTGAGGATGCTCATTCAGAATAATATAGAATATGATATCAAGGAGGTGCCCTCTGACAAGCTGGCCGAAAGGACCCTGGAGGCCGCCAACGAGATGAAGGCTGACCTGATCCTGATAATGACCACCAAGGATATCACCTTTGCAGATTACGTCATAGGTGCGAAGGAGCAGGAGATCATTGCCAACAGCTCTAAAATACCTGTCTGCTGCGTGAACCCGACATCAGCCTTCGCCAACCTCGGGCAGTTCATGTACGGGTAGGATTTTTGATTTGCGATTTGCGATTTGCGATTTGCGATTCAGGGATCAATTATCTGATTAACTGTACCATTCGCAATTCGGAAATCGCAATTCGACAATTCAATTCGGAAATCGCAATTCGACAATTCAATTCGCAATTCGCAAATCGCAATTCGCAAATCGACAATTCTCAATGTCCATCGTTGTCAGTAACATCACGAAACACTACGGCTCCCAGAAAGCCCTTGATGACGTCTCCTTTGCCATCCCCGCAGGTGAGATAGTCGGTTTTATAGGCCCCAACGGTGCCGGCAAGTCAACCATGATGAAGATCATCACCGGGTTTTTTCGTGCCGATGCGGGAAGTGTGACTGTATGCGGACTACCGGCAGGGCCGGAGGCCACGGAGATGAAGAAGCTCATAGGCTACCTGCCTGAGAACAATCCTCTCTACCTCGACATGTACGTCAGGGAATACCTCGGGTATGTTGCTGACATTTACCGGCTCGGCGGCAGGGCGAGGAGTGCCGTCGACTCGGTAATTGAACGCACGGGACTGACCCCGGAGCAGGGGAAGAAGATCGGGGCCCTCTCCAGGGGCTACCGGCAGCGGGTGGGACTGGCGCAGGCGCTGATACACGACCCGCAGGTGCTGATCCTCGACGAGGCCACCACCGGCCTCGACCCCAACCAGATAGTGGAGATCCGCAGCCTCATCTCCGAAGCCGGGAGGAAGAAGACCGTTATGCTCTCAACCCATATCATGCAGGAGGTGGAGGCCATCTGCAACCGCGTCATCATTATTGACCACGGCCGCATCGTTGCCGACGGACCCATTGAAGAAATATCTTCCCTCGCCGGCGCCCGCCTCGAGGAGACCTTCCGCCAGCTTACCGGGAAATAATCCTGCCTTCAGCATCTTTGCCCGCTGATTAAATTCAACATTTTGGTTGACTGTTGTCACCGATGATCACAGCTTTCTTTCAATTGCCTGTCCATGCTGATTGGAACTCCGGACAATACACAGAAGACGCAAACCGCAAATCGCAAACCGCAAATCGCAAATTTTATTATCTTTGTGCCGTTATCGACGGTGGACAGATTTGCGCTGATTGCAACCACGGAAAAAAATGCTAAAACGGTATCCAACCGCTGCTTTTCAACAATCCGTCCCTGCCTTTGTTAAACTTAAAAAATTAACAAATGAGCTATCTATTTACTTCTGAATCCGTTTCTGAAGGCCACCCTGACAAGGTAGCCGACCAGATCTCGGACGCACTTCTTGACAACTTTCTGGCATGGGACCCCGAATCAAAGGTGGCATGCGAAACCCTCGTCACCACCGGACAGGTGGTGGTGGCAGGCGAGGTCAGGACAAAAACCTATATCGACGTGCAGACAATAATCCGCGAGGTCATCAACAAAATCGGCTACACGAAGGCCGAATACATGTTCGACGGCAACTCGTGCGGCGTCTTCTCTGCCATCCATGAACAGTCGCCCGACATCAACCAGGGCGTCGTCCGCCAGAAGAAGGAGGACCAGGGCGCAGGCGACCAGGGGATGATGTTCGGTTACGCAGTTAATGAGACCGACAACTACCTCCCCCTCTCACTCGACATAGCCCACGAGCTTGTCTACCAGCTCGCCGGGATACGCCGTGAGGGAAAGGTGATGAAATACCTCAGGCCCGACTCCAAGTCGCAGGTAACCATTGAATACAATGATGACGGCACACCGAAGAGAGTGCATACCATTGTGGTTTCAACACAGCATGACGACTTCGACAGGGATGAGAAGAAAATGCTGGAGACGATTAAAAAGGATGTGATCAACATCCTCGTTCCCCGGGTGAAGTCACAACTGGGCAAGGATTTACAAAAGCTTTTTGATTCGAAGATTATTTACCATGTCAACCCGACGGGCAAGTTTGTCATCGGCGGGCCTCACGGCGACAGCGGACTGACGGGGCGCAAGATCATCGTCGACACCTACGGCGGCCGCGGTGCCCACGGCGGCGGCGCCTTCTCGGGCAAGGACCCCTCGAAGGTAGACCGCTCAGCAGCATACGCCGCCAGACACATAGCCAAGAACATGGTCGCCGCCGGAGTCGCACGCGAGATGCTGGTGCAGGTATCATACGCCATTGGCGTGGCACAGCCGGTAGGAATATATGTTAACACCTTCGGCACCTCGAAGGTGAAACAGAGCGACGGTGAGATTGCCGAAATGATAGGTAAGATGTTCGATCTTCGCCCTGCAATGATAGAGAAGGAGTACGGTCTCCGCAAGCCCATATACCTTGAGACAGCTGCCTACGGTCATATGGGCCGCACACCCGTCACCGTGGAGAAGACCTTCAGGTCATTCAACGAGAAGCCTGACAAGACCCTGAAGGTCACCCTCTTCAAGTGGGAGGAGCTCAACAGGGTGGTCGCCATAAAAAAGGCTTTCGGCCTTTAGTTGGAGATATCAACAACCCGCACCGGGCTGGTCACCAGCCTCTGATTCAAGATATCAACAACCCGCACCGGGCTGGTCACCAGTCTCTGAGATGATGTTTTGATTATATGCAACACGCTGGATGCCAGTCTCTAGAATGAGGCCTTGACAATACGGGCAACGTTATCCGATCTGCCGAGGGTATAGTAATGTATCCCCGGCACTTCGTTTTTAAGGAGGTCGCGGCTCTGCTCCGCCGCCCACTCTATCCCTACCTCCCTCGCCTCCTCATCGGTGCGGCATTTTGAGAGCTCATGCACCAGCTCCTCGGGCATGTCAATGTGAAACGTCTGCGGCAGCAGGTTCACATCCGTCATTGCCGTGACCGGCTTTATACCGGGTATCAGGGGCACCGTCACCCCCATGGCACGGAGAGCGTCACGGAAGGCATAGAATTTGGCGTTATCAAAAAACATCTGGGTGACAATATAACTTGCCCCCGCATCAACCTTGCGCTTCAGGTTGATCATATCGCTCTTCATGTTCGGTGCCTCGAAATGCTTCTCTGGATAGCCGGCCACGCCGATGCAGAATGATGTTGCAGCAGTGTTCTTCAGCTCCGGGTCAAGATAGTGTCCGCGGTTCATGTCAGTGATCTGCTGTACCAGCTCATTGGTGTTCCTGTGTCCTCCGGGGTCCGGGATAAAGACACGGCTGCCCCTGGGAGGATCTCCGCGAAGGGCCAGCACATCGTTGATACCCAGAAAGTTCATCTCTATCAGTGCATTCTCGGTCTCCTCCTTTGAGAAGCCGCCGCAGAGGATGTGCGGCACCACGTTCACATTGTACTTGTACTTCACCGCGGCGGCAAGGGCGATGGTGCCGGGCCGCTTGCGCGTCGTGCGCTTCTCGAGCAGCCCGTCGGGCCTCTCCGTCAGCACCACCTCGTTGCGGTGGGAGGTGAAGTTGATATATGCCGGTGAATATTCAAGCAGCCCTTCTATGGTGTGATAGATACGCTCAATGCTGTGACCCTTAAGCGGCGGCAACAGCTCAAAAGTGAAAAGCGGCCTCTTCGAGCCGTTAATAAGATCAATAACAGTAGCCCCGTTCATCTGTGAAATAATTGATTTATAAGGTCAGATGCAACCGCACATGATTGAAACCTGATTGGATCCATTTTTTATGATATGTGTCAATAAGGTGGGTTTTTTATGACATTTTTAAAGATTCGGCGCCAGCCATCTTGCAGCCTCCTCAACGGTCATCCCGCACCGTGCCGCATAATCCTCAAGCTGGTCCCTTCCTATTGTGCCCACGTTGAAATATGACGATTCCGGTGATGCAAAAATGTAACCGCAAACCGAAGAGACGGGCACCATCACGTAACTCTCCGTAAGGGTGACGCCAATCGTCTCCGGCGCCCTGAGAAGGTCAAAGATCACCTGTTTACCCGTATGGTCAGGGCATGCGGGATAGCCTGGCGCAGGCCTGATGCCCTGGTATTTCACCTTGAACATCTCCGCCGCCGTAAGCGTCTCTCCGGCAGCATAACCCCAGTGGTTCACTCGTATCTCGCGGTGCAGCCACTCGGCGGCAGCCTCGGCAAAACGGTCGGCAAGGATCCGGAACATAATAGTGTTATAATCGTCACCGGCTATTCCCTCAGGCAACTGTGCCACAGGTTTGACCGTCACCACAAACACCCCCGCATGATCTCCTTTTTCGGCCACGAAATCGGCAAGGCAGAGGTTATGCTGTCCCGCCTCCTTCTCCTCCTGGTTGCGCAAAAAGCGAAGCCACGCTTCGCCGGTGCCGCTGCCGGATCCAGATTCGCCGCTGCCGGATCCACCGCCTGACACGTTGCCGCCGCGCGATTTGCCGGATATTGCGCCGCCGCCGGGTTCACCGGTGATCAGCCTGACATCGTCGCCGTGACGCTCCGCCGGGAAGATGCCCGACAGGGCCTCGGCAACCATCAGCTCCCCGTTAATGATCCTCTCAATCATCGTCAGGGCATCATCATACAACTTTTTAGCCTCGGCGCCCTTGACAGGGTCATGGAATATATCCGGATACTTGCCGTTGATCTTCCACGCAAAGAAGAAGAATGTCCAGTCGATATACTCAGCAAGAGTCCTCAGGCTCACCGGCCCGGAGTTGATCACTCCCGGTTTAGCCGGGGCAGGCATGGGAGTCACAGTGCGCAACCCGTTCTCTCTTGCTGTCCTCAGCGATACCAGCCTCTTCTCCCTGCGTGATGCCTCATGGTCCCTGCGCAGTTTCTCGTACTTCTCCTTCAACGACACCCCCAGTGAGCCGTCCGCCGCAGCCAGTCCCGACATCACGGGCACAGCCCTCGATGCATCCTTCACGTAAACAGCACTGTATGAATAGACCGGTGCTATCCTGACTGCAGTATGTATCTCCGAGGTTGTTGCTCCACCGATCAGCAGGGGCGTCTTCATGCCTCTCTCCTCCATCAGCGATGCGACATGCACCATCTCTTCGAGTGACGGGGTTATCAATCCCGAAAGCCCGATAAAGTCGACCTTCTCTTTTTCAGCCGTCTCCAGTATCTTCTCCGCCGGCACCATCACCCCGAGGTCTATCACCTCGTAGTTATTGCACGAGAGTATCACTCCCACAATGTTCTTTCCTATGTCATGCACGTCGCCCCTGACCGTTGCCAGCAGCACCTTGCCGGCCGATGATGCCTCGCCGCTCTTCGTCTCCGCCTCTATGTAGGGCGTCAGCCGTGCCACGGCCTTCTTCATCACCCTGGCGCTCTTGACCACCTGCGGCAGGAACATGCGCCCCGACCCGAACAGGTCACCCACCTCGTTCATGCCGTCCATCAGCGGACCCTCTATCACCCTCAGCGCCCTCTCGTACTGCGGGCGCGCCTCCTCAATATCATCCTCGATGAAAGTGTCAATGCCGTTTACCAGCGCATACTTTATGCGGCTCACCACATCAGCTTCCCTCCACTCGAGTCGTTTCGTGCTCTCCTCCTGTTTCTTCTCCTTCATTCCCGAGGCATACTGCAGCAGCCTCTCTGTGGCGTCCTTCCTGCGGTTTAGCACCACATCCTCCGTCAGTTGCAACAGGTTAGGCTCTATGGAGGTATATACCTGCAGCAGGCCGGGGTTTACGATCCCCATGTCCATCCCTGCTTTGATGGCATGATAGAGGAATACGGAGTGCATTGCCTCCCTCACCGGGTTATTACCCCGGAAGGAGAAGGATAGGTTGCTCACACCACCGCTCACCCTGGCATAAGGCAGATTGGCCTTGATATATTCCGTACACCTTATGTAATCGACGGCGTAGTTGTTGTGCTCTTCAATGCCCGTGGCGATGGCCAGTATGTTTGGATCTATGAAGATATCTTCCGGCGGGAAGCCGATCTCCTCCGTCAGCAGCCGGTATGACCTGACGGCCACCTCTTTTCTTCTCTCAAAGGTGTCTGCCTGTCCACGCTCGTCGAAGAGCATGACCACGGCAGCAGCACCGTAGCGCCGCACCAACCGTGCCTTCTTCAGGAAATCCTCTTCGCCCTCCTTCATGCTGATGGAGTTGACCACCGGTTTGCCCTGTATGCACTGCAGCCCGGCCTCTATCACCTCCCACTTCGAGGAGTCTACCATGATTGGCAACTTCGCTATGTCAGGCTCACTCATGACCAGGTTGATGAAGCGGGTCATTGCCGCTACACCGTCGATCATGGCGTCGTCCATGCATATGTCAATGATCTGCGCTCCGCCCTCCACCTGGTCGCGCGCCACATCAAGCGCAGCCTGGAAGTTACCCTCGCGTATCAGCCTTGCAAATTTTATGGAGCCGGCAACATTGGTACGTTCACCTATGTTGATGAAGTTGGTATCGGGGCGGATCACCAGCGGCTCCAGTCCCGCCAGCGCCGTTATGTGCCTCCTCTCCGGCACTGCCCGCGGCTTCTGCCCTGCGGCCAGCGAGGCTATCTCGCGTATATGGTCAGGAGTGGTGCCGCAGCAGCCGCCGATGATGTTCACCCAGCCGTTCTGCAGATAACTCTTGATGATGTTGCCCATATAATCAGGCGACTGGTCGTACTCCGCAAACTGGTTTGGCAGCCCGGCGTTGGGATGTGCCGAGACAAAGAAGGGTGCCTTTGCCGACATCTCCTCCACAAAGGGCCTGAGCTGCCCGGCTCCCAGGGCACAGTTGAGACCTATGCTCAGCAGCGGGTAGTGAGACATGGTAATGAGAAACGCCTCGAGGGTCTGTCCCGTCAGCGTGCGGCCGCTGGCATCGGTGATGGTGCCGGAGACCATGACGGGAATCTCAACCCCCTTCTCCTCCAGGACGCCGCTGATTGCAAACAGTGCCGCCTTGGCATTCAGCCCGTCAAACACCGTTTCCACCAGGATGATATCCACACCTCCGTCAATGAGCCCTCTCACCTGCTCCCCGTATGCTTCCGCCAGGTCAGCGAAGGTGACGGTGCGGACGCCGGGATCGTTAACGTCGGGCGACATTGAGGCAGTACGGTTGGTTGGCCCCACTGACCCTGCCACCCACACCTCCCTGCCTGTCCGGCCGGTATACTGCTCTGCAGCCTCACTCGCCACTGTGGCGGCAGCAACGTTTATGGCCTGAACACAATCCCCAATGCCATAGTCGGCCTGTGATATCCTGCTGGCGTTGAATGTATTGGTACTGATAATGTCAGCACCGGCCTCCAGGTATCCGAGATGAATGTTGCGTATGATGTCAGGCTGGGTGATGCTGAGCAGGTCGTTATTGCCCTTCAGCGGCTTAGGGTGCGACACAAACTGCTGACCGCGGTACTGCTCCTCGGTAAGCCGGTGACGCTGTATCATGGTGCCCATGGCCCCATCGAGGACCAGAACCCTCTCAGCCAATACCTCTCTGACAGATCTTTTCAATGTCTGACGGTTTTTAGTTCCGCAAAACTACCTTAAAGCAGTGATAAATGAAAATCAGATTGATTTCCTGAATGGACAACGCCAGTGAGGCTGCATAAAAAAATAAAAAACAATGGGTAAAAATAATTTTCAATGCATTAGATTTACATCTTACCTCCGTTTAAAATAGCTGGCAAATTATGGTTATGCAATTTGGAAAAACATGGTGGGGCGAGCAATGGCTGCGGTCCCTGGCAAACGTGGACTATGACAACCGCCTGCCTCGGGGCGCCTCCTATGCCCGTAACGGATATGTGAAGGAGATAAAGATCAGGGAAAATATAATTAAAGCCAGAGTGGCCGGCAGTCGCCCCACGCCCTACAGTGTGACCCTGATCGTCCCCCCTTTTTTCGAGGAGGAGATCGAAATACTCATGCAGGAGATAATCAAACGCCCGGCCCTGATCTCCAGGTTGCTGAACCGTGAGCTCGATCCCGAATTGCTGCCTATAGCCGAAGGAGCAGGACTGAAGGTATTTCCAAAACAATGGACTGATTTTAAGATGCAATGCACATGCCCTGACTGGGCGGTGCCATGTAAGCACCTGGCCTCAGTTATTTACATGGTGAGCCGTGAGATTGACAACAATCCCTTTCTCGTCTTCGCAATCCATAAGGTTAATCTCCTTGAAGAGTTGAAGAAGCGGGGAATTTTTGTGGCTAACCCTAAAAAGACTGAGATTTTAAAACTCTCTGATCTCCTGAAAACAAGAAAGAGCCTGAGGAGTGGCTACGATGAAGAAAAAGTTTACGACCGTGTCGATTTCTCCACACTAAACGATATCTCCGAAGCTTTGGTGCACCTGCTGCCGGAGGCCCCGCCATTCTACCCGGGAGGTAATTTCCGCGAGAAATTCTCACTGCAGTTTCTGCGCAATGCCAAATCAGCCAGACGTGTTTTAAGCAGAAAACTCGATTTTGATGCCCTCTTCCCTGCAGAGACCAATCATCCCGAGGTCAACCATCATTCAACTGTCTCACTTTCTATTGACAGCGATCATGACGTTCAGATCCTGGGGGAACACCATTCGCTGAAAAAGCTGACTCAACTCATTCCTGCAGTTTACCGGCTTAATACCGACCATCTGCCAGACTATCAGCCTTCGATAGCTGCTCTTCACAAAATTATTCTCGCATCATTGCATTTGATTGCCAACGGGAATATAGTTCCGCAAATAGTGCAGCTTGGTAACAAGCATTTTATCATCCGCTGGCTTCCGGCTTTGATTGACAGCGAGGTACGTCTTATGACAGGGAAAATGGACAAAATCCTGCCGCCGGGGTTGCTCCTGTCGCCCAAAACAGTGCGGGGCACGAGGCAGCTTTTGCCTCTTGAAAACCAGACGAATGAATTGCTTTCCATAGTTGTCACTGAACTGGTTGCCCGTCTTTCGCCGCCATCAAACGGCGATCTGTTCGAAGATTTCTTCTTTAAAAACAAGGCTTACACTTTCACCGGCGTGGGAGAAAACGCGCTGAGTGGCGGCGTGAAGGTTTGGCTTGACCGGTTTCACCTTAGCACCGAAAACTACAAGCCCGTAATAACTGTCTCAGAGCTCGGCAATGAACAGTTTGACGTGCAGGTAAGTATTGAGGATGAATCGGATGCAGAAAATCTGCCGGTTCCCGTTACAAAAATACTGCAGGACAAACAATATGAAAAGCAACGGTTCAGGATACTGCAGTCACTTTCCCTGCTGTCACCGTTTATAAAAGGACTCGACACACATATCAACTCGGGCGGCAATCAACCCATAATATTTGACATCAGTGAGTTTGCCCCGTTCCTGATGGATATGTTGCCTGCCGTTCGGCTGTTGGGCATAAAGATCATGCTCCCGAAATCGTTGCAGGAGCTGATTCATCCCAAAGCGACGGTGAAGCTCAGGCGAAATGCCGAACAGCAGGGCTACGTGCGCCTGGATGATCTGCTCTCGTTCGACTGGCAAGTCGCGCTGGGTGATACCATTGTCTCGCCCGATGAGTTCAGGAAACTGCTTACCAACGCTTCGGGTCTCTTCCGTTTCAAAGAGAACTATATCTATGTCAGCGAACCGGAAATGGAAAAACTGTATAAGTTTTTCAGCGCCGATAAAAGCCTGAACTCCTATCAGTTACTCCAAACAGCCCTGTCGGAGGAATATGAAGGAGCCCCGGTTCTGCTTACCGGCGAAGTACGAGAACTGATAAGGGAACTCACTTCAGCTGAAGATATTATGTTGCCGGCAGGACTGAATGCCACACTCCGGCCATACCAGAAACGGGGTTACTCGTGGATGTACCGGAACAGCCGCATCGGGTTCGGCAGTATCATCGCCGACGATATGGGTCTGGGCAAGACAGTGCAGGTTATCTCCATCCTGATGAAATTAAAGGAAGAAAATGCCTTGAACGATAAATATAAAGCGCTAGTGGTTGTTCCCACGGGATTGCTCACAAACTGGCAGTCGGAAATCCGTAAATTCGCCCCCTCCCTCTCCTCCCACATTTATCATGGAGGCGTGCGCGACATAAAACAGTTTGATGCCGATATAATGCTTACCACCTACGGTGTGCTTCGCAGTGATGCCGAGCTTCTGAAGAAACAGAAATGGCAGGTAATGATCATTGATGAAGCGCAAAACATCAAAAACCATGATACGGCACAGACCAAAGCGACGAAAAGCATCCCTGCCAATATTCGCATTGCCATGAGCGGAACACCGGTTGAAAACCGACTGACAGAATTCTGGTCTATAATGGATTTCACAAATAAGGGCTACCTCGGCAATGAGAAAACTTTCAGATCTGAATTCGCCGAACCTATTCAGGTATTCAATGATGAACAGGCAGTGGCAAGATTCCGCAAGATAACCTCTCCGTTCATGATGCGCCGCATGAAAACGGACAAGTCCATTATCTCGGATCTGCCCGACAAGGTAGAACAAAATCAGTATGCACTGCTGACGGGGCAACAGGCTGCACTCTATGAAAAAACTATGCAGATGGCGATGGATGAGATTGAAGGAGTGACCGGGCCGGACAGCCAGTCATTGTTTAAAAGACAGGGACTGGTGCTGCAGATGATACTGGCGTTAAAGCAGATATGCAATCACCCGACCAACTTTCTGAAAAACGGTAACTATGACCCGTCACTGTCAGGCAAAACGGAATTGCTCTTCGAACTACTCGACAGCATTATTGAAGCAGGGGAAAAGGTGCTCATCTTTACCCAGTTCAGGGAGATGGGCGATCTGCTGGAACGATTTATCTCCCAGCGTTTCGGCGACCGGCCTCTGTTCTATCACGGTGGCTGCAACGTCAGGCAGCGTCAGGAGATGATAGACCGCTTCCAGCATAACCGTGCCGACAGGATCTTTGTTCTCTCACTCAAAGCCGCCGGAACAGGACTGAACCTTACCGCCGCCACGCACGTCATCCATTACGATTTATGGTGGAACCCGGCAGTCGAGAACCAGGCAACCGACAGAGCTTACCGCATCGGGCAAAAGAAAAATGTTATGGTACACCGTTTCATCACCAAAAACACCTTTGAAGAACGTATTGATGAAATGATCAGCAGCAAGAAACACCTGGCCGAGATGACCGTTGCCACCGGAGAAAACTGGATTGGCAAGCTAAGCAATAAGGAATTGAGAGAGATATTTGCCTAGGTGAGTATGGATTTGCAGCAGGATTCGAAGTTAACGTGACCGCCCGCAGAGGGCTGAGGCTATGAGTGCTGTCAACCGGTTGATCTGCCTGGGCAGGCGACGACGAAGCTGATGTATCACTCTTCCCGACCTGATTACTTTTTTCACCACTCCCGCTACCATGGCAGCCTCGGAGGGCTCATCCTCCAGGATGACGGCGTCGCCCTGTGTGTGAATGAGGGACACCTCCTCCCCGGAAGTCACTTCGGTTACCCTGTGTATCACATATCCTCCGTCGCGCCGCAGCGCCACAATCTCTCCCGGCACCGGCAGCCTGGCGCCGCCGGGCTCAATCACCACCGTATCACCCGGCCTGATGGCGGGCCACATGCTGTAACCGCCGGCAGTTAAAGTGACAGGTCTCTGCTCACCGAGCATCACAGAAGCTGCATCCGCAGTTAGAGTCTTATCCTCCGCTTTTCTCCGCAACAGGTAATCGCGTATGCTGCTGTCAGGCACAAACGACAACCTGCTGATCTTCACTGACAAGACCAGGTTCTCCGCCGCTGCCGCCAGTCGTGATGCCGCCTCCCCGTCCCAGTTCTGCTGGATGCAGTTAGCCATGACCATCCCCACGGCACCGGCACCTGACACCGGCGTTGAGACATTGGCTCTCCCGTGGGCAATAACCCACAGATGACCGACAGGAGCACTGCGCGGCTCATCATTGCGGTAAACGGGGGTGCTGTGCATCACCCACTTTCTGCCCTCATGACGCAGCACCAGCCTGTCGTCATGGATGACCCTGTCGCCCGCACTGTCAAAGATGCGTGCCAGGGTGGTCTTGCCACTGCCGGAGCGCCCCGTGAAGAGCCAGCCCCTGCCGCCGGTAACAACCCCTGAGCCATGGATCATGATATCACCCGCCCGTGAGAAAAGAAAATAAAGTAGCAGACCGTCAAGAGGCCAGGGAAGAGGATCAACAGTAAGATCAGAAATGCCGGTACTCCTATATTCAGCCGAAAGATCAGAGCCATGCTTGTCGTGGACAGGGCCAGTATGGGACTTAGCCCCTGACTTGCCATTATGGGAATCCCGGGGTACCTGATCCG
>WOYX01000033.1:56926-70404 GCA_011620595.1 Bacteroidales bacterium
GTATGGGACTTAGCCCCTGACTTGCCATTATGGGAATCCCGGGGTACCTGATCCGACCGCAATCCTGAATCCGGCGTGGCGGGAAGGATACCTGCAAAGATCCTCCATCGCATTTTGCCGTGAGGCATCTCCAGGACAGGGCTCCTCTCCGCATCTTTCAGAAACACTCTCGCACGGACAGCCTCATCATCCCTGAATACCTCCCAGAAGGGCTCACCCGAGTTCCTCACTCCCCCGGGAACCTCCTCCATCAACTGCGCATCAAATACTTTTACCGCCCCGGCAGGTATCTCCCCCTCACCGGGTTCAACATCCACAACCAGATCAGGCTCAGTCTCAGCAGGCATGAAGGGAATGACCGCGTCCAGAATCCCGGGAACAGCATCGGCACAGATGCCCGGAGTAGTGTCGATAAACATAAAAGGCCGGACATCAGAGGGCACCGCAAAGGCGCTGAACCGCTCATCAGGTTTCAGAGTGACTCCACCCGCTGACCGCAGGCGTATCCTCCTTCCGGCTATCAAAAGATCAACTGTCACAGCTCCCTGAAATGAAGGAATTCCTGCACCTCCCTGAAAAAATCCAGCACATCTTTTTCAGCAATTTCCCTCTCAACATCGAACTCTTCTACCATCTTTGACGTTATATCACCGACTGACAGCTCTCCGTCAATCAGCTCCCAGATGAAAGCCCCGGTCTCGGTCAGCCTGTAAAGCGAATCCATGTCGGCAATGTTGTCTGTAATGGGAATCAGCAGAAATTCGTCGTTGATCCTCCGGAAAACCACTGCAGGTGAATGCGACGGTATTGACGAGAGTGATATCATAAAACATATTATCAACTCAAACTTACATAAAAACGTCTGATTATAGACAGGTAATTGCATAACAGGGCAGTTACCCCGATAATCAGAGGAAAGATAGCTTAATTCAACCTATCTTTGGAAAAGCAAAATCAATCTTTAAATGGCAAGAAAAAAACAGGGGGAAAAAACCGGCATCGATCAGAAGAAACTGATAGAGATGATCACCAGGGTAATGGCAAAGAACCCGAAACAACCCCTCAACTACAAACAGATTGCTGCCCGGCTGCATTTTTCTGAGAAGGAAGAGAAGCAAGCTCTCTCGGAGGCTCTCCTGAAAATGAAGAAGGATGGGTTGTCGGAAGAGAGAAACCACGGCAAATATATACTCAGGGCTGTCGGTGGCTATATTACCGGCACCGTTGACCTAACCAAGTTCGGTTATGGCTTCGTGATATCTGAAGAGATGGAGGATGATGTCTTTATTGCAGCACGTAACCTCAACACCGCGTTGCACGGCGACCAGGTGAAGGTGCTGCTCTATGCCCGGCACAAGGGCAAGAGGCCCGAGGGCGAGGTGACGGAGATCATCAGTCGCTCACGTGCCACCTTCGTTGGAACAATAGAACTTACAAAACAGTTTGCCTTCCTCATCCCTGACAACAAGAACATGCCCTTCGACCTCTTCATCCCCCTTGCCAAACTCAACGGGGCAAAGCAGGGGCAAAAAGCAGTGGCACGAATGGTGGAGTGGGACCAGCGGTCACGCAACCCCATAGGCGAGATAGTAGAGGTGCTCGGCAATCCCGGTGAGAATGACACCGAGATGCATGCCATCCTCGCCGAGTTCGGCCTCCCCAACAGGTTCGAGCCTCAGATTGAGGCTGCTGCAGAGAAGATACAGGCAGAGATCACCCCCGGGGAGATTGCCGCACGGCGCGACTTCCGCGATATACCAACCTTTACTATCGACCCTGAAGACGCCAGGGACTTTGACGATGCTCTTTCACTCAGGAAGCTGCCTGACGGCAATGTGGAGGTGGGAGTGCACATTGCAGATGTAACCCACTATATCAGACCGGGGTCGGTTATTGAGAAGGTGGCACAGGAGAGGGCAACCTCGGTCTACCTGGTCGACCGCACCATACCGATGCTGCCCGAGAGAATCTCGAACCACATATGCTCACTCAACCCCTTCGAGGATAAGCTGACATACTCAGCCGTCTTCGAGCTAGACGGCAAGGCCAACGTGGTCAAAGAGTGGTTCGGTCGGACGATCATCAGGTCTGACAAACGCTTTTCCTACTCCGACGCCCAGAAAGTCATTGACACCGGCGACGGCGAAATGAAGGAACAACTCCTGACCCTCAATAACCTCGCGCAGACACTGCGCAGCAAACGCTTCGCCTCAGGCTCATTCGCCTTTGAACGGCTTGAGGTCAAGTTCAGGCTGAGCGAAAAGGGAGTGCCCCTCGGCATCCTTTTCCGCGAGTTCGGCACCGCCAACCAGCTCATCGAGGAGTTCATGCTGCTGGCAAATAGAAGGGTGGCGGAATATGTAGGCAAAAAACTCAGGGGGAAGACCTTTGTCTACCGCATCCACGACAAACCCAATCCTGAAAAACTGAGCTCATTTGGATATTTCATCAAGAGGTTTGGATATCAGCTTGACACCGAAAATATAAAGGGCCTCCCCGCCGCCATGAACAAGCTTATGGATGATGTATCCGGCAAGAAAGAGCAGAACATCATCGAGACCCTTGCCCTGCGCTCCCTGGCCAAAGCGGTATACTCGACAGAAAATATAGGCCACTACAGTCTCGCCTTCAGCCACTATACCCACTTCACCTCTCCCATACGGCGCTACCCTGACATGATGGTGCACCGCCTCCTGACGAAATACCTCGAAGGACAGCCTGCGCGCGACAAGGACAAGTATCAAAAGATGTGCGAGTACTCGTCGAAGATGGAGCGGCTGGCCACCGATGCCGAGAGGGCATCGGTCAAGTACAAGCAGGTGGAGTTCATGAGCGACAAGATCGGGAAGGTGTTCGAGGGTGTCATCTCCGGCGTGACCGAATGGGGTATCTATGTCGAGATCATCGAGAACCAGTGCGAGGGGATGATTGCCATCCGTGAGCTGCAGGACGACTATTTTGAATATGACGAGGAGAACTACTGCATCAGAGGCAGGCACTCCGGCATGGTCTATATGCTCGGTGACAAGATCAGTGTTGAGGTTGCAAAAGCCGACCTGAAGAAGAGGCAGCTCGATTACAGGCTGGCCTGATCGCTCTCTATGACCTCCAGCAGCTTCTCCAGCGCCTTGTCCTCCGGGACATTCCTGAATACAGCCTCGGTGCCCCTGTATATGTGTACTTTACCCTCTGCAGCCCCCACGTATCCATAGTCGGCGCCGGCCATCTCACCCGGGCCGTTGACGACGCATCCCATGACTGCTATCTTCATGCCTGTGAGGTGCGATGTCGCCGCCCTGACACGGCGCACCGCCTCCTGAAGGTTGAATTTTGTACGTCCGCAGGTGGGGCATGATATATACCTCGTGCGGGTGATACGTGCCTCCGTGGCCTGCAGTATGGAAAAAGCCAGCCTCCTTAGTGGCTCGCCCTGCACTGCGCCGCTGTTTGTGATGCAGAGTCCCGCCGGATGCCGTGCAATGAAGAAGCGCCCCAGCAGCGCGGCAGACTCAATGGCCAGCTGCTCCGGATCATCACAGTGGAAGTGAGGATTTAGCAGCCTGTCATATGCCTCTCTGCCCGTCACGGCCATCAGCTGATCAGCAGCGACAGTCAGTGCTTCACCCTCAAAAAGAGATCCGGACTCATCCGTGAAACGCATTGATTCACTGGCAATTTCAGCGGACCCGCCTGTGAAACGAACCGGATCGCCGGAGATACCACCGGACTCATCTATGACACTCTCCGCATCCACGGATATATCTCCGGACTCGTCAGGGAACCCTCGTGACCCTTCAGAGGTCTGCGCCTGATCACCCCTGATGCCTCCTGTACCGGCAACATAAACCTGCGGCAGCCACGGATCACCCGAGGGTCTTCTCTCCAGCGGGGCAACGGGCTTCACAACCCTTCCTGCCTCGCCGGCAACAGCCCTGATGAGGACACGTGCCACAGGTATCTCTGCCTCGGGCGGCTCGGTGAGAGAGACCCTGATCGTGTCGCCGATCCCCTCGGCAAGAAGAGTGCCGGTGCCGGCAGCGGAGATGATCCTGCCGTCCTCACCCTCACCAGCCTCCGTGATGCCGAGGTGAATCGGGAAAAACATCCCCTCCTCCGCCATCATCCTGACCAGAAGACGGTTGGCAGTCACCATCGTCAGAGTGTCGGACGACTTCATTGAAACAACTATCCGGTTAAACCCTTCTCCCCTGAATATCTTCAGGAATTCAATGGCCGAGACAACCATTCCCATCGGGGTGTTACCGTAACGGGTCATGATGCGGTCAGAGAGGGAGCCGTGATTTACCCCGATCCTTATTGCAGTGCCATTATCCATACAGATCCTGATCAGCGGCAACAGCCGCTCCCTGGTGCGGCAGAGCTCTGCCATCCATTCGCTTTCAGTGAGCTCCTGCCTGGTGAATGAGGCTCTCTTATCTGCATAGTTGCCGGGATTGATGCGTACCTTCTCAACGAGGCGTGCCGCCACCTCGGCAGCGGCAGGATTGAAATGTATGTCGGCACAGAGGGGGGTGTCAAATCCGGCCTTGCGCAGCTCACTCCTTATATTGGCAAGGTTCTCAGCCTCCCTGACACCCTGGGCGGTCAGCCTCACAAGCTCACCTCCCGCCTCAATGATGCGGATGCACTGCCTGACGCTGGCAGCGGTGTCAAGTGTGTCGGTGCCGGTCATGCTCTGCACCCGCACGGGAAGGTCTCCCCCCATGGCAAGGCTGCCTATCTTTATAACCTCTGATCTGTATGGAACCACTGTCATGCGGTTATCTCCCAGTCGTACCCGTCCTTCCGGTCCTTCACCGTGATGCCCAGCTCACTCAGCCTGTTGCGTATCCGGTCTGACACCTCCCACTCCTTCCTTGCCTTGGCCTCCTGCCTCATGTCGAGCAACAGCGTGAGCACCCCTGCCAGCTTTTCGTTCCCGGCACTCTCCTCCGCCTTCAGCCCGAAGATGTCATGGGTGAAAGTGCTGAACACTCCCTTCAGGACATTGATGTCATCTGCCGTCAGCTTCTCCTTCCCGTCGCTGACAATGTTGATGATCCTCACGGCATCAAACAGGTGTGCCAGGGCCACAGGCGTATTCAGGTCGTCATTCATCGCCTCGTAGCATCCCTTCTCCGTGCTGCTGATATCAACAGTTGATCTCTCAGAGGGCACCAGACCCGCCAGCGTCCTCTCTGCGTTCATCAGCTTCTGCAAGCCCAGTGATGCTGCCAGCAGCGCCTCATTGCTGAAGTCGAGCGTGCTCCGGTACTGTGCCTGCAGCATGAAGAAACGGATGGTCATGGGCGAGTAAGCCTGTACCAGCAGCTTATGGCTTCCGGTGAAGAGCTCCTCAAGGGTGATGAAGTTGCCCAGCGACCTTGCCATCTTCTGGCCGTTGATGGTGACCATGTTGTTATGCACCCAGTACCGTACCGGGGGATGACCCAGCGCCACCGTACTCTGTGCTATCTCGCACTCATGATGCGGGAAGATCAGGTCCATGCCACCGCCGTGTATGTCAAAGGTCTCACCCAGGTACCTGGTGCTCATCACCGAGCATTCCAGGTGCCATCCAGGAAACCCTTCGCTCCAGGGTGAGGGCCACTTCATGATATGCCCCGGAGAGGCTTTCTTCCACAGTGCGAAGTCGAACGGCCCCCGCTTCTCATCCTGCCCCTCCAGCACCCGGCTGTTGGCACGCATCTCCTCCAGCACCCTGCCGGACAGGATACCGTAGTTATGCTCACGGGCATACTTCTCAACGTCAAAATAGACTGAGCCGTTCACCTCATAGGCGTATCCCTTCTCCAGAAGCCTCTCTACCATCTGCTGCTGCTCTATGATGTGGCCGGTAGCCCTTGGTTCAATAGAGGGAGGCAGGGTGTTGAGTCTCTCCATGGCCCTGTGGAAGCTGTTCATATACTTCTGAACCACCTCCATCGGCTCGAGGTTCTCCTGCCGCGCCTTCCGCATTATCTTGTCTTCGCCGCTGTCATCCTCCTCGTTCTCGAGATGACCCACGTCAGTGATGTTGCGCACATAACGCACCCTGTAGCCCAGGTGCATCAGGTACCGGTAAAGGATGTCGAATGTCACCGCCGGGCGTGCATGTCCGAGATGAGCCTCACTGTAAACGGTGGGACCGCAGACATACATACCCGCAAAGGGAGGGGCCAGCGGCTCAAACAGCTCTTTCCTGCGCGTAAGGGTGTTGTATAGATAAAGTGCACTTTTCATCAGATTACTTGATTATTATTTTATTGGCCTAATGGAACTTACATGAAGAAAAACAATCACTCTCCTATATGATTTGCTGCTCATGCAAGTTTCATCAGATCGGCTCTTTATGCAAAAGTAATGCTTTTGAAGTAACGGCGCCGAAAAAGGGGTGCCATAAAACTGCCCCGGGCGATAGGGCCCGGGGCAGGCTCGCGACGAGGAGTGCAGCGTCTCTCGTCAGAAGCGACGGATCATGCAGCGAGACTTGCCATGAAGCGCCGTTTTGCCTGATTAACCGTTATGCCAAAGATGACTTCAGACGAGTAGTTTCCATTTTGCCGCGTTTTGATCCTCAACTAAAATAAAAGCCCCAATAAGACACTGACTAAAATTCAAAATTTGACTAAAGTAAAAATAAAAATTAATTTTCATATTTGTCAAGAAAAATTCACATTATTTAGTAAAATTTTTGTTTTTGTGTCAGTCGTCCTGATAACCACCCCGTTTCAGACCTAAAATCCATAACAGCTTGCCGAGCCTGTGGGGGTAAAACATGAGGGTCTTCAGTGCTGTGCGGCATCCGTACCTGCGCTTCATAAACTCAAGAGAGGGGAACAGATCTCCCGCAATGAAGATAATTCTCTTCCACCGACTGTCAAACGACTGCAGGTTCCTCAGGAAGAACTCACGCTGGCTGAGCGATGGCACTGACCAGGGTTTTCTTACCTTTTCCAGGAAGCCTTTGACCAGCCTCTCTTCCTGCTCATGGTATATTCCGGCAGTCGCCGGCGCCCCCGGGGACAAAGCCGCGGAGGTCGGCACATCTCCTGTTTTCGCCGCCATACCGGACTCTGCGGGTACTGTAGGGATCCTTACACTCTCCCGGAAGGTTGAAGCAGCTCCCGCATCTGTAACCGTAACGCTCTCCAGGGGTACTGTCAGGCCCCATACCTTCTCCATGAGGGTCAGCACATCCCTGGTCTCGTTTTCTATTCCTGCCTCCGCGGCAGCAGCCGGCAGCCTCTCACAGATGATCTCGCTACGGTACTTTCTGAGAAGCAGGTATATGTCTATATAGAGCCTCAGCTGAAACTCGCCCTTGATCTCATGTTTGCCGATATGGCTTACCAGCCCCAGGAAGGCTGTCAGCGGGGGAAGGACGAACAGCGACTGCCCTCCGGCATCTATCACCTCTGCATTTTCCATGGCCCTGGCCACCAGCTCCGTCCCCTCCCTGCCAAAGAGCCTGTAGTGCAGATCCACGGATATGCCTCCGCGGTGCAGCTCCGGAAGATGGTTGCCGATATCGAGTATTATATGCCTGTAGAGTCGCGACTTCAGTGAATTTGAAACGAAGCCTGCCCTGATGAGTATATCCCTGGCTCTCAGCGCATCGCGGGGAGATACCAGCAGGTCGGCGTCACTCATCTGCCTCAGGCCCCTGGCACCGTAAACCTGGTGTTCCAGTGCCAGCCCCTTGAGCAGCACGACCCTGATACCCTCCTTCTCCAGGGTCTGTGCAACCTCCGCGGCAACGGATGTGATGTATGCCACCCGGGCAACAGAGGTGAGCCTTGACCCTTCCAGAATGGTACGTTCCGTCTCCGGCACCAGTGCCGCCAGCGACAGGTCGCTGAGGCTCTGCCAGACGAGGGCTGCCACCCCGTGCCTCACCGCCAGATCGGTAAAACGGTTCCACTCCTGCAACGAGCCTGCCTCCGCCGCGGCACGCTGCCGCTCATCGTCAGTGAAGCTACTCCTGCAGAGCAGGAGCAGCAGGGATATTACCCTGTCCTTGTCTGCAGCCGGGGTGGTCATCGGTACATCGATTTCTGCCGGCTGTACATCTCATGATACCTGCCGCGGGCAGCCATCAGCTCATCGTGCGTGCCGCTCTCAGCAATGCGGCCGCGGTCGAGCACGATGATGCGGTCAGCCTCCCTTACGTTGGAAAGCCGGTGGCTGATGAAGATGCAGCTTCTGCCGTCAGTGATACGGCCCAGGTCAGAGAAGATCTCATACTCTGAGTCGGCATCGAGCGAAGAGGAGGGCTCATCGAGTATCAGCACCGGGGCCTGGCGGTACAGCGCCCGCGCTATGGCTATCTTCTGCCACTCGCCCCAGCTCATCTCTCGTCCTCCCTCGGTATGATGGCCCAGCATGGTTTCATAACCCTCCGGCATGCTCTCAAGCAGAGAGGCTATGCCGGCCCTGGCAGCTGCTTCCCTCACCCTCTGATCATCACTCAGGCTTTCATCCCTGATGCGATCATCCCCTCGCCTATCGGCACTCCTGAGGCCTTCATCGCTGCGCCTCTCATCGGACGAGAGGCGTATGTTCTCTCCGGCGCTGAGAAAATAGAGCATGAAATTCTGAAATACAACTGAGAAGAGCCTCCGGTAACCGGCCGGATCCATTGTAGTTATGTCAATTCCGTTGAGCTGTATACTTCCACTGTCAGGGTCATAGAGCCTGCAGAGCAGCTTCACCAGGGTGGTCTTGCCCGACCCGTTGGGTCCTACTACGGCAATCTTCTCGCCCCTGCTGATCTTCAGGTTAACTCCTGCCACCGCCGGCTCCTTCGCACCGGGATAGGTGAAGGTGACATTCTCTGCCACGATTTCGCCGAAGTCTGATGATTCCGGCGGCATCGCCTCGCCACCCATATCGCCCTTCATGTCAAGGAAGCTGAAGAGATCGTGCAGGAAGAGCCTGTTCTCCGCCAGCCCTGCATATCCCGATACCGCATCACGGAGATATACCAGCGCCTGCCTGAAGGCCACCATGTACATCGCCAGCTCGCCGGCAGTGATCTCTGACCGCACGAAAGCACCACTGGCATATACCAGTATGCCTGTAAAGGCAGCGACCTTCACCAGGGAAGCAGCACTCTCAAATAGGGTGTTCTTCCTGACAGCCTCCAGCTCCGGTCCCTTTGAACCTTCGAAGTTATTGCGGAACAGCCTCTCAAAGTAATCGCCCAGCCCGAATAGCTTCACCTCACGGGCAGGCTTCTCACCTGTCAGCAGCCAGCTGAAATATGCCGCCTGCCTCGTCAGCGGAGTGACATCCTTACGAGCCTTGTACAGGCGTGAAGAGTTCCTGTACCTGATCCACAGGAGAGGCAGAAAGAGCAGTGCAAGCACCGCCAGCGGAATGATGCCAAAGGTCCTGAGAACATAACCCATGGCAATGAATGATATCACTCCGCGTACAAGCATAACCATGTCCGCCACCATCGCCGCCGGCCTCCAGGAGATGTCCCTGGCAGCACGCGACATACCGTCATGGAACGCCGGGTCCTCGAAGAACCTCAGTCCCATGCCTGTGGCATGACGGTGAATCAGGGATGAGATATGCCCCTCAACACGGACCGACTGCTTCCTGGCGAACCACGACCCGGCAGAGGCGAGAAGGTCATCGGCAAGAAGGGTCGCCGCCATGGCAGCTATCAGTCCTGTCACTGCATTGAGTACCGGCAAATCGCTCCCGTCAGTCACACCGGTAATTCTGTCTACATAATACCTGATCAGCAAAACCCCCACCAGCGGAAGAAATGATCTCACCGTCAATATCATAAGACTCACTGCCGTCTCCTTCCCCGAGCTTTTCATCAGCAAACCGAGTGCCCGTGATATGATCTTCCGCTGCTGTACCATCTTGTCAGTGATATTCACAAACTTACACAAAAACACCCGACTCTCACCCGCCGCTGCCAATTTTTCCGGATGATGATGGCAGGTATCTTCCTGCATCGTTAATATCTGACAAGTTATTAACACAACTTTCATGATTGGGGTACCATGACTTTTCTTACTTTTGAAACAATTACGGCTTCTGTCAGTTAAACAAGGTAAATAAAGGGCTATCTATTTAGGGATGAATATAGCACAACACCAAAGGCTTGGCATTAAGGTGAGCTTTCTGTTCGCCTGTATGTCATTATTGTCAGTATTGCCGTTGTCGGGCCAGCTGCTGGGCGACGGTTCCATGGCAAATCCGTACAGCGGTTTCCTGTCGGGTAATCTCACCATCTCCGGCACGAAGTACTTCAACGGGAACCTCTACGTTGACAATGAGACTCTTACGGTCAGCGCCGGAGCAAAGCTCATAGCTGTCCAGAACAGGGCATCCATTTTTGTAACCGGCACCGGCCTGATACTGGCAGTCGGAACAAAGTTGAGTCCGATCCTCTTTTCATGTGACACCGACCTCGACGGCATCAACGGTGAGTCTGGCGAATACTGGGGCAACATCAACATCAACTCCTCCGGTGCCAGCCAGCTGATCTACTGTACTGTTGAGAACGGCAGGAAAGATTTTTTCAAGTGGGGACTGATCGGAGGAGGAGTGCAAATTGCATCGTCAGCAGTTACTGTCACAAACTCCACCTTCCGCAACTGCGTTGCTGAAAAAGGCGGAGCCATAGCTGTCGTCAACGGCGCCACACCCTCCATTTCGGCATGTACCTTTCTGAATAACAGCGCTCTTAAACAGGGAGGCGCCATCTATACCGATGCAGGCTCAGCCCCGCTGATTGAGAACTCCCTCTTCAACGGCAACACTTCAGCATCCCTGACCCTCAAGGGAGGAACTGTGGCATCCATCGCCGCAGCACCCAAAATAGTGAACTCGACCATTGTGAACAGCTCCTCACCTGTTGGCGACGGGACATCACTCTATCTTGAGGACTCACCGGGAGCCATCGTTGTCAACAATGTTATCTGGGGCGGATCAAACCATGTAGGGCTAAGTGGTACTCCGTCGTCCGTGCTTGAATATAACGCAATAGAGGGAGCCTCATACGCCGGCAACCTCACTCTCAGCAGCGTTAACAGTGCCGCTGACGGACCTAATTTCACCAACCCCGGTGCAGGCATCTTCAGCATAGAATATAGCTCTGTTTTGCGTGACAGCGGAGTTGAAACCTACCCTGGCATCACCATACCGGATCGTGACATCGTCAGGGCATCACGCATCCATATTCCCGACAGGGGTGCCTATGAGATGATATACAGCCGCTGGAACGGCAAGCTCAGTAACTCATGGACTCATCCCAAGAACTGGGAGGGAGCCTTCCCTCCCGGTAACAGAAACGTGGTCATCCCTGCAGGACTGGCAACCTACCCTGTGGCTGTTCCCGGTCCCTCCTTCACACTGAATGCCGGCCTGGAGATGATCGTCGAAGCCGGGGCCAGGGTGACCTTTGCCTCACTGACAAACAACGGAACCATTGAACTCCGGGCAGACGAGACCGCCATGGCGTCGGTGATAACTGACAGCTACTCGGGAGCAGCGGGCAACCTCAATGTGGAACTCTTCCTCAAGAGCGCCCCGCCCGAGATTGACAGATGGCACTATATAGCCTCCCCCGCCACGGTCTCCAAGACCGTTTTCACCGACATAGAGCCGGAGAACCTGCTTAGCTACGACGAGAGCAAGGTCGTCACCAGCGTGGCCGAGGGCTGGCAGTGGCACGACGGCTACGACGGCACAACACCTTTCAGTAACCTGGAGGTAAGGAAAGGATACAATGTCTTCGTCTTCGAAGATGCTATGATGACCTACAGCAACCTTAAATCGCTTGTAACATCCATCGGGCAGATAAACCTTCCGTTCAGCGGCTCGGGCGGCGACACCTCTCTCTATGGCTATTCGCTGCTGGGTAACTCCCTCACCTGCGGCATCAACTGGGATGCGGTCACCTTCTCCGACAGCAACGTCAGGGATGCCTATTACATCCGCACCGAGACCGGCGAGGCATCATACGTCAACGGCGTCGGCACCAACGGAGGCACGGCACACCTGCCGCCATTGCAGGGCTTCTTCGTGAAGACACGCGGCACAGGCACCTGGCTCAACATACCCGCCAGCGCCCGTGAACACAATGCCACCCCAAGATTCAAGTCCTCCGGGCAGATACCACTGCTGAGACTCACCATGGCCTCACCGTCGTCGCAGGACGAGATGGTAATCAGGTTTGAGCCCTCGGCAACAATGAACTTTGACCACGGCTTCGATGCTGGAAAGATATTTAATCCTGTTGTAAAGAATCCAAAAATATACTCGGTCATGGGCGGAGAAAACTACTCTATCAACTCCATCCCCTGGCCTGAGAAGACGATCTCTATCCCGCTGACGGTAGTGATACCGGAGGGAGGAACCTTTACGATCAGGAGAAGCCAGCTGCAGGCAACAGGCAATTACAGGTTCATGCTTACTGACCGTCTTGCCGGCAGGAGCATTGACTTCACTGCATATTCAGAATACAGCTTCTCCGCTGTGGCGGGAACAGACTCCGGCAGGTTCATCCTGACGGTGACTCCTCCCGAGGCGAAGGCAGCACCTCCTGTTCAACCGGAGACAGTGGTCAGCGATCTCAAAATCTATTCAGCCTCCGGCAAGGTTTGCGTGCTCCCGCAGGGGCCCGAATGGGACGGCATCAGCGGTAAGGTCAGGATCTTTGACATCACCGGCAGGATTATAGTTGCAGCCAATGATGAACGTTTCATTTCAGGTGAACTCAGGGAGTACCACCCCTCATCGGCAGGAGGCCTGCTTATTGTTGAGGTTATGACCGGAGGAAAACGTTACCTGGAAAAGATCGTCCTCACAAGAGATTGAATGAAAGGGAGTACGAACATTTCAGGTTGATAAATGTTTTACGGGGGATTTCTGTCAAATGCCTATATTTGATGCGCAATATAAAAAATCCATGATCAGAAAGAGAAGAAAATATGTCAGGCCCGGGGTGATACGCATCGAGCTTGACAATTCCATCTCTCTTGTCATGATGACCTCGGCGCCTCCCAACCCGCCTCCCCGGCGCCGGATGGGTGCCGAGAGCGAGCCCGACAGTCCCTTCGCCTCACCCTTCTCCGATAAACCGTTCAGTTAGATCTTACATTCTGACCGGCACAGGTTTCAGCCCGTCACAGCTGAGGCTCCTGGTTCAGACAATCACAAATAATACACCGGGACGCCCGTCAGGGGCGCTCACTCTTTAAAGTCCCGGTGTCTTACAGGCTATGACCGGAAATGCCGGCCGGGGCATTAATGAAGAGGCAGCCCATACCGGGTTGCCTCTTCTGTTTCTGTTGACCGCAGTATGCTGCCTTTATCAGTGCAGGAGGGTCATGTCACCTGCCACATCAGTGCAGCAGAGTGATGTCACCTGCCACATCAGTGCAGGAGGGTCATGTCACCTGCCACATCAGTGCAGCAGAGTGATGTCACCTGCCACATCAGTGCAG
>WOYX01000033.1:70504-82457 GCA_011620595.1 Bacteroidales bacterium
ATGTCACCTGCCACATCAGTGCAGCAGAGTGATGTCACCCGCCACATCAGTGCAGGAGGGTCATGTCACCTGCCACATCAGTGCAGCAGAGTGATGTCACCCGCCACATCAGTGCAGCAGAGTGATGTCACCTGCCTTCTTGAACGGCCGGCCGTTGGCATACTTGCCCTCCACAAGCCATACATAGACCCCCTGCTGACACAGCTGGCCCTTGTAGTAGCCGTTCCACGGTATGTTGATGTCAAACGTCTCGAATATCAGCGTACCCCACCTGTTGAAGACCTGCAGATGGTACTCAAGCACCGTCTCCCTGATCGGCGGGAAGAAGAACATATCCATGGCATCACCGCTGTTGGGCAGCTCGTCTATCTCAATCGGACCGTCAGGACTGGGCTTGAAGACTGATGCAAAGACCAGGTCGCCGAAGGGCTCGACAGTCACGGCAGGCGACTTCGTATAGGTGTCATAGCAGCCGTTGGCCGAATATGCATGCAGCGTGATGTCATAGATACCCTCGGTGGTGTATCTGTGGTACGGATCGCGCACATGCGACGTGTCGCCGTCACCGAACTCCCAGATGAAGCTGTCACCGCCCTCGGTGAGGTTGAAGAGCCTTACCTGCTCGTCGTTGACATAGACCTTCGTCGGGGAGACGTCGAAGTAGGCCCTGGGCGAGGAATAGACATGCACTATCTGCGAATGGGTGTCATTTCCGCCCGGACCGGTCACCGTGAGAGTGATCTGGAAGGTGCCCGGCTGCACATAGGTATATATCGGGTTCATGGCGTTGGAGGTGTGCCCGTCACCAAAGTCCCAGTAATAGCCTGTTGCGTAGAGCGAATTGTTGACAGGAGCTATGTTCCACGGCATACAGCCTGACGGTATCGAGTCAAAGGTGGCTATCGGCGGCGCGGGCAGTACCCTCACCGTATGCGATACCGACCCGGTACAGATACCGTTGCTGACCGTCAGGCTGACATCGTAGTCGCCCGGAGCAGCATAGGTATGCACCGGCGAGGTCTCCGTCGAGCTGTTCCCGTCAGCGAACTCCCAGAGCCAGCTCCAGTTGCCGGCATTGGTGTTGTTCGTGAAGGCGACGGTGGCAGCCGGGAAGACCTGCGACGCAGGAGTGGCAGTGAAGGCCGGCACGGGGGTCGGGTAAACCACCAGCGGCAGAGTCGTCTCACTGATGCAGCCGAAGAACGATTCAGTCCTCAGGGTGACATTGTAAGTCACCGGATCAGTACCTGAATTGAAATATACATGGCTGATCACGTTGGAACCTGACTCCATAAACCCATCACCGTAGGTCCAGTCATATTTGTAGGCACCCGGCAGCGTCGAGAGCATGACGCTCTCTCCGGAACAGATGGTGTCATCACTGATGATGAAATCAGAGAGTATCTCAGGGAAGACAGTGATGTCGTTCTCCATCGAAGAGACACACCCGTTCGCCGAGGTGACCTCAAGCCTTACCGTGTAGTAAGCCAGCGATGACGTTGTATTCGGATAAATATGAGTCGGGTTGACATCCGTTGATGTCTGTGTGTCGCCAAAGTTCCAGAGCAGCGAGGTGTACCCTGTTGATCCGTTGGTGAAGTTGACAGTCAGCGGCTGGCATCCCGAAGGAGCGTCAACCGTGAACATGGCCAGAGGCTTCTCGACTTCGATCACCAGGGTGTCAAGTCCTACACAACCCTTGCTGTCCGTCACCTGGTAGACCAGCCTGTAATAGCCTGCCATGGTGGTGTTGAACACCGGATCCTCCACATTGTACCGGCTCAGCGGTCCGACATCCCCGAACCATCTGTGGTTCGTGTATACCAGTGACCCGCCTGCCGGGTTGCCGTGCAGCTGCGTGGGAATGCCACCGCAGACGAGCAGGGTGTCAACAGGAGCGATCTCTGCCGTCGGCCACGGGTTGACCGTCAGTAGTGCCTCACGGGTGTAGTATACACCGCACGGACCTGTGATCTCAAGTCTGTAGAGCCATCCGTTCATGGCATTGACGGCGTTCATGATCACCAGCTGAGGTGTCTGGGTACCCTGGTAGAGAGCCCCGTCACTCAGGCTGGTCCATCCCGAACCTTCGTTCACCTGCCATACCGTCGTCTCTCCCGCACCGGTGTTGAACACCTGTGAGACGAACACCGTGCCTGTCTGGTCACACACCTCGGCATCATCCGGCTCGGTGATGATGGAAGGCTCCATGTAAACCCTGAGCGGTGCAAACGAGCTGGTGACAGGCGGCAGACAGGTACCTGACACAACCACCCTTACCAGGTAACCGTTCATAGAGATATCCAGGTTGCTGATGGTAAGATCGGGTGTGTTGGTGCCTGTATAGGTGGCGCCATCAGTCACATCGGCAAAGCCCGACCCGCTGTTGACCTGCCACTGGTATGTCAGGGCAGTACCTGCTGCAACCACGCTGTAGGTGGCGCTGCCGCCGGGACAACCCCTGAACTCGTCAGGATGATCCGATATCTCCGGTGCCGTGTAGACGGTAAGCACTGCCTCGTCAGAGATCTGATCTGGCGAGCAGTCGCCTCCGATGACCACACGGTAAGTGGTGCCGTCCATGGTGCGCGGAGGACCGAACACCATGAGTGTCGGTGTCTGCACACCAAGATAGAGCCCGGTGTTGGTCAGGTTTGTCCATGCCGCACCGTCGAAGTACTGCCACTGGTAGGTGAGGTTGGCTCCTTCAGCCAGGGCGGTGAAGCCGGCAGTCATGAACTCGCATATGGCTGAGTCAGCAGGCTGCTGCGTAATGAGTGTCTCAATCGAGACATCGAGCTGCACCGTCTGTGAGATGGCCTTCGGCAGACAGGTGCCCTCAATCTCTGCGCGGTAACGATAGTTATCGTATGTACGCGGCACAGCCGTCAGCGAAAGCACATTCGTGGTGGCACCGGAGTATACACCGGCGTCAGTGATGGCAGTGAAGCCGCTGCCCGTGTCAACAAACCACTGGTATGAAAGGCCGGTGCCCTGTGCCGCGACGGTGAATGCAGTGCTGGTGTTCTCACATATGGTCGAAGCCACAGGCTGTGCAAGTATCTCCGGCGCGGTATTGACCGTCAGCAGGGCAGCCGCAGAGGTGTCAGGAGGCAGGCATGTGCCGCTTACTATCACCCTGAACATGTCTCCGCTCATGGTGCGGTGCGTGCCGTTGACCTTGAGATTCATCGTCGAGACACCAAAGTAGGTGGCCGTCTCGGTGAGATTGTTCCAGTTAGTACCTCCGTCAATGCTGCGCTGCCACCTGTAGGTTGCTCCTGTGGTGACGCCCGCATCGACAATGAAGTCGGCTATGGCGTACTCGCAGATAGTCAGATTATCAGGCTGATCCACTATCTCGGGCAGCTCGTTAATCGTCAGGAAGGCGGGCAGCGAGGTCACGCTGGAACCGCAGCTGCTGTGCACTATAGCCCTGTAGGCAGTGTTATTGTCTGCTGTGGCTACAGCAGCAATGATATATGAGGCATTTGTTTCACCGGGTATGAGCGACCATGTGGCGCCGCCGTCACTGCTCACCTCCCACTCGTATGACGGGTTGGTGGTGACACCGGCATCGACGGTGAAAGTCGCCGTCTCGCCCTCGCAGAGGGTGAGGCTGACCGGGTGCTGCGTGATCTCAGCCTGGCGGGTCACCGTCAGCGTGACGGGAACAGATTCGGCATAAGGTGCACAGGTTCCGGATACCCTTACCATATATATATATCCTGACATCATCTCCAGCGTGCTCACCACCGTCAGCGTGGCGGTGCTGGCTCCCTGATAACGGGCCCCGACAGCCGGGGTCCAGCCTGACCCGGTATCAACATACCACTGGTAGGTCGGGTTAGTGGTGACACCGGCATCAACGGTGAAGATGGCATCCTCGCCGGCACAGAGTGTGACATCAGCTGGCTGGCTGGTGATCTCGGGCTTCTCATCAACCGTGAGAGTCACGATGTCCGACAGAACAGCCACGGGACAGTCACCGGATATCTCAACCTGGTACTGGTTGCCGTTCATGGCTGATGTTGCCGTAACCAGCAGCGTGGCGGCATTTTCACCAGCCATCGGCGTCATGCCTGAACCTGTGTCGACAAACCACTGGTACTGCGGGTTGGTGGTCATGCCTGCGTCAGTGATGAAGGTTGCAACATCATCCTCACAAACAGTGGCGTTGACCGGCTGGAGCAGGATCTGCGGCACAACCTTCACATCTATGGTGGCAGATCCGGTAAGGTCAGCATGCGGTGCAGAGATCGTGCACCCCTTGCTGTCAGTAACCGAGGTGATGGTATAGGTGGTCGATACAAGCGGGTTGACGGTGATCGGGTCACCGCTGAGATAGTTGGGCACCGTCGTGCCGTTGCTGAGAACGACTGTGAATGGCGATACTCCGACAGTAACCGTGACGGTCAGTGTGGCGGGATCACCCGGACATACAAATCCTGCTCCTGCAATCGAAGCCACAGGCAGCGGATTGACGGTCACAACGACCTCGTTGCTGTATGCCGGATCACATGCTGCCGAGTTGACGCGGCGACGGAAATGTGTCGTCTGCATAATGCCTGCAGGAGGATCGTATGAAGCCATGGTGGCACCGGGAACAATGTTCCACGTAGAGCCACCGTCAGTGCTGCTCTCCCACTGGAAGAGTATCACGGCCGGGCCGCCGGCAGGTGCCGTCACCTCATTGAGCGGTAACGGGTCACCGAGGAAGCAGACCTCCTGGTCTCCGTCAACGGAGCCCGGCATCAGTTCCGGTGGCTGGGTGATGATGATCGAGTCCTCGGCATAGCAGCCATTGGCATCGGTCACACCGGCAGTGATGGTTCCTGCAGCAGCATCGGTGAAGGCAAGTGAGGTACCCGTGATGGTCACACTCGCACCCGTATTGTCACTCACAACAATCACGGTGTATGGCGCCGTGCCTCCCGAGACGGTGAACGAGCCGGTGGCAGTGGCGTCACCATAGCATGCCAGCACCACATCGGGTGTCTTGCCCAGCGTCAGGGACGCCGGCTCCAGCAGCACGACGGTTGTGACCGAGGTGCAGCTGTTGGCATCGGTGACAGTGACACTGTAAGTACCTGCCGCAAGCCCGCTGATATCCTCAGTGATGGCACTGTATCCGGCAGGACCGGTCCATGCAAATGCATAAGGAGCCTCGCCGCCGCTGACACCCAGGTCAATGGCACCGTCAGTGCCTCCGTTGCATTTAATGTTATACCCGCCGGCATAGACAACAGGAGTGGTGGTCAGCACTATCGGCGGATTGACCGTGATGGTCACCTGGTCACTGGCGGTACAGCCGTTCCTGTCGGTGATGGTCACCGTGTAGATTGTTGTCACTGCAGGCTTGGCTGTAGGACTGGCCACATTGGTGTAGTTGAGGCCTGCAGCAGGCGACCAGTTGTAGAAGTAGTCTCCTGAGACAGGTAACTCACCTCCGGCACCGATGGCTGTAAGATGTGCAACCGAAGACGGGCATGCGCCAATGATATAGTCATCTGCGCTGGCTGTCACCGTCAGCGGCGGAGCCACATTGACCTGCACCTGTGCGGTGGTGGTGCAACCGTTGGCGTCGGTAACAAGAACAGTATAGAGGGTTGAGACGGCAGGCTTGGCTGTCGGGTTGGCCTTCGTGGCGTCATCAAGCGTCGCCGGATTGTCCCAGAGATAGGTGTACCCGCCCTCACCGCCGCTGACGGTGGTGCTCAGGTGAGCTACGGAGAGCGGACATTCGCCTATCGGGTCGTCATCAACGGCAGCCGTAGCCGTGAGCGGCGGAACAATGTTGATTGTAACGTCAGCCGTGACGCTGCAGCCGTTGGCGTCGGTAACGGTAACAGTATAGGTAGTATTCACCGTGGGCGACGCAACAGGACTCTTGATATTCGGATCATTAAGTGTTGCCGCCGGAGCCCAGCTGTAGGTGTAAAGCTCCTCACCTCCGGTGACGGCCACGTCAAGGGTGGTCGACTGCCCTGGACAGTCGCCGATAAGGTAATCGGTAGCCGTGGCAATCGCTGCCAGCGGCGCACGCACCTCTATGGTGACGGTGTTGACGGCAGTACAGCCGTTGGCGTCAGTGACGGTGACAGTGTAGGTGGTCGTCGATGCCGGCTTGGCAACAGGATTGGGTATATTGGTTGCACTGAGACCTGCCGAAGGAGCCCAGCTCCAGGTGTAACCGCCACCGGCAAGCTCCTCGCCGCCAATGGCAGTGGCCGTGATGTTGGACACCGAGGTAATGCAGGTGCTGATTATGTAGTCATCAGCCACGGCTGAGACAGTCAGATCCGGCTGCACGGTAATGGTAATGTCATCAGTGGCCTGGCAACCGTTGGCATCAGTGACGGTGACAGTGTAGGTTGTCGTTACTGAAGGCTTGGCAACAGGATTGGCCACATTCGGGTTGTTGAGCCCGGGAACGGGCGCCCAGCTGTAGCTGTACGCTGCCTCGCCGCCTGTGACGGTGGCATCAAGGTTCGACCTTGAGGTCGGACAGGTGCCGATGAAGAGGTCATCGGCAGAAGCCGTGACTGCAAGATCGGGAAGAACGTTCACCGTTACATTGGCCGTGGTGGTGCATCCGTTGTTGTCAGTGACGGTCACCGTATAGGTGGTGGTCACCGGCGGCTTGGCAACAGGGTTCTTGATGTTCGGATCACTGAGGCCGCCTGACGGAGCCCAGCTGTATGATATATACGGTGTCTCACCTCCGGTGACCGTGACGTCAAGATTGCTGACGGAGGTCAGGCAGGTGCCTATGTTCGGGTCACTGGCCGTGGCCGTGGCCGTCAGCTCGGGAGCAATGGTTATCGTGACCGTTGTGGTGGCCGTACAGCCATTCACATCAGTGACCAGCACGGTGTAGGTCGTGGTGACAAGAGGCTTGGCAACAGGATCAGGAACATCCGTTGCGCTGAGCCCTGCAGCAGGCGACCAGAGATAGGTATAACCCGGCTCGCCTCCTCCTGCGACAGCAGTGAGCTGTGCAACGGAAGAGAGGCATGTACCTATATTGTAGTCATCGGCCGTGGCAGTCACTGTAAGCGCCGGGGCTACCGTAATCGTAACGGCGGCAGTGGCCGTACAGCCATTGGCGTCAGTCACGGTGACAGTATAGGTGGTGGTATTGGCCGGCTTGGCTGTCGGCGTCTTGCTGTTCGGGTCACTGAGCCCTGCTACGGGAGACCAGAGGTATGTATATCCGGGCTCTCCGCCGGCGGCGGTGACATCAAGATGTGACACCGAGGTCGGACAGGTGCCTATCGTCAGGTCATCAGCCGTGGCCACAGCAGTAAGATCGGGGGCAACCGTGACGGTGACATCAGCGGTGGCCGTACAGCCGTTGTTGTCGGTGACAGTGACTGTATAGGTGGTGGTCACCAGCGGCTTGGCCAACGGCTTCTGTATCGACGGGTTGTCAAGTCCTGCCACTGGCAGCCAGCTGTAGGTGTAACCCGGTTCGCCTCCGAGAGCAACAGCATTGAGAGTGGTGTTCGATGACAGACAGGTGCCTATCAGCGGGTCAGCGGCCGAAGCAGTGACTGTCAGTTCCGGGACAACGGTAATTGTGATGTCCCTCGAGACGGTACAGCCGTTCTGGTCTGTCACCGTAAGTGTATAGGTGGTGGTGGCAACAGGCTTGGCCGTCGGGTTGGGATCGATATCGCTGCTCAGTCCGGCATCCGGCGTCCAGAGATAGGTATATCCCGGCTCACCACCGCCGACTGTGGAGGTGATATGAGCCTCAGAACCCGGGCAGGTGCCGATTGAACTGTCATCAACAGCCAGCGTAAGGGTAAGGGCCGGCTGAACGGTGATGGTAATGTTGTCTGTGGCCTGACAGCCGTTGGCATCGGTGACAGTGACAGTATAGGTCGTGGTAACTGAAGGCTTGGCCGTCGGTGTCTGTATGTTGCTGTCGTCAAGTCCTGTCGTCGGACTCCATTTATAGGTAAACGCTGCTTCACCTCCGCTGACGGTCGCATCGAGATGCGAGACGGAGGAAGAACAGGTGCCGATGAAAAGGTCATCAGCCGAGGCAGCGACACTCAGGTCAGGAGCAACGTTGACAACGATGCTGGCCTGGTCGGTACAGCCGTTGGCGTCAGTGACCGTTACAGTATAGGTGGTGGTTGCAGCAGGTTTGGCAGTAGGGTTGAACTTCGTGGCGTCATCAAGCGTTGCCGCATTGTCCCACAGGAAGGTGTATCCGCCTTCACCGCCGGTGGCTGTGGCACTCAGATGTGCCACGGAGCCCGGACAGGTGCCGATGAGGTTATCATCCACTGTGACAGTAACATCGAGCTCGGGAGCAACGTTGACAGTGACATTTGCGGTGGCAATACATCCGTTGGCATCGGTCACGGTGACGGTATAGACGGTAGTGGCAACCGGCCTGGCAACGGGATCCTGGATGTTCGGAGGCGTCAGTCCGGCAACGGGCAGCCAGCTGAAGCTGTAGGGAGCCTCGCCGCCGTTGACGTTGACATGCAGCTGAGTGTCGGAGCCCGGACAGGTACCGATGAGGTTGTCATCGGCATAGGCTGCCGCCGTAAGCACCGGAGCCACGTTGATAACCACCGAAGCGCTCTTTACGCATCCGTTGGCGTCAGTGACCGTAACTGTATAGGTGGTTGTCGAGGCCGGGGCGGCAACAGGATTGGCTATGTTGGCAGCACTGAGTCCTGCCACAGGTGACCAGCTGTATATATAGCCTCCGGCAGGCTCAACACCTCCGGTGACGGTTGTATTGAGCTGTGCGGTTGAGCAGGTGCCGATGAGATTATCATCAGTTGTCACGGTGACAACCATCACATCAGGCTGCGTCAGTGTCCAGCTGCCTGTGACCTGGCATCCGTTGGCATCGGTGACGGTGAGATCATAGGTTCCGGCCGTCAGCCCTGCCTGGTTCGGAGAGCCTGCGGTGAGTCCGCTGCCGCCGCCGGAGACGGTCCATGCATATATATAAGGTGGGATACCGCCGCTGACGGATGTGATGATCGTACCGTTGTTGCCTCCGAAACAGAGTATGTTGGCAGTGGTGGCACTCAGGCTGAGGGCCGGCGGCTCGGTGACAATGATAGTTGACTCTGCCGTACACCCGTTGGCGTCAGTGACCCTGACAGTGACAGTGCCTGCCGCAGCGTTGGTTACTGCCACGGAAGGAGAAGCAATGGTAAGAGTTGCGCCTGAGGTGTTAACCAGTTCGGTGAAGTTGTAAGGCAGCGTTCCTCCCGCGGCGGTGAAGCTCCCCGCACCGTCGGCAGCCCCGTTGCATAACAGTGCTATGTCACCCGACTTGGAGAGGGTGAGCACCGTCGGTTGCGTCAGGGTGATGTTACCGGTAGCGGTGCATCCCTTGCTGTCAGTAACCGTAACTGCATAATAGCCGGCCTGCAGACCTGAGATATCCTCGGTGCCTGCCGTGAAACCTGCGGGACCGGTCCATGCAAAACTGAAAGGTGCCGTTCCGGCAGCAACAGAGAGATCGATCTCTCCGCTGTTGTCTCCGAAACAAAGGAGATTTGTGCCGGCAAGCGTAAGAACCGGAGTCGGATTGACAGTAACGACAGCAGCACCAAGCAGCGTGCCCTGACAACCGTTATTGTCGTTCATCGCTGTGACCGTATAGGTGGTGGGTGCCACCGGTGAAACAGTCACCGTGTAAATCATCGACGGATGACCCGTAACAGTGACAGGGGTTACACCGTCACTGTATGTGAAATCATAAGGTGCAGCCCCGGTAAGGGATATTGTTAGTACAGCTGATCCGCCGGAACACATCTCTGTAGTGCCGCTTATTGTTGCTGTAGGCACCGGGAAGTGCGATATCGTGGCGTTGCCGATACCAACGTTGGTACAGTTGTTGGCATCGGTGACACTGGTGATGGTGTAGTTGCCTGCAATGTTTGCATTGAGGGTATACGGACTGGCTGCTATGTTGATTACAGGCTGGTCTGCGCCGTTGATGGCATAAACGACATCCCACGGTGCTGTTCCTGTAAGCGAAATGTTGATGGGATGAGTATCTTCGACACAGATGGTGCCGCTGTTGCTGATGATGGCCGTGGGCAGAGGCCTGACGGTCACCGGCAACGGTGTGTGATTGGTAATGCATCCTGCAGCATTCACCTCGCGGACTGTTATGTTGCCGCTGATCGTGCCGAAAGTAACCGTTATCGATGCAGCCGAGGGATCACCTATGAGGGCCGCCCCGGTCGGCAGTGTCCATGTGTATATTGACCCGGCATTGTTCGGGACGGAATAACCGGCGGTCTCAAGGGCACATACAACATCATCACCGGTAATTGTCGAGACAGGTGAGGGAGCCAGCACATCGACATTGAATGAACCGACAGGACCGGTACATCCGTAGCTGTTGGTCTCCGTGACTATTATCGCTCCGCTGCCTGCGGATGATGCAGCAGTGATTATGATGGCGTTGGAACTGACGTCAAAGATCTTGGTTCCGACAGATGCCGGAACGGTCCAGGTATATGACGAGCCCGGCGTAGACGGCACCGTATAAATTACGTTGGTTTCATTGGTGCAAAGCATGTTGTCACCGGTGATCACCGGCGCGGCAGGCTCGGGATTGACGGTTATCACAACATCCACGGGAGTACCGGCACAGCTGAATGAGCTGTAGGGCGTAACAGTGTATGTGGCCGTGATCGGTGCGGCACCGTAATTTTCAAAGGTATCAGTTATGTGAGGTGTTCCTGCAGGATCAGCCGGCACACTGGTGCCTGCGGTTCCCTGCGCCGATCCGTCGGACATCACCGGCAGCGGCCAGCTGAAGGTGCTCCCTGCCGGCGTGTTGGCCGGCACCAGCAGTATCTCACGTGAGGCTGCCGTGTTGGAACAGACGGTCTGCACCTGTCCGGGCGCTATCACAGGCTGTGGCCTGATGGTCACAACCACATTAACCCAGTCGCCGATGCATGTGGCACCGAAGACCGGCCTGACACGGTAGGTGACAGTCCTGTTAACACCGGTCTGATTCGTAAACCGGTCATTGGCCAGGTAATTCGGGTCAATAATACCGCTGGCGGCAACGGCGTTGCCGGCGGCAGCGACGAGTCCTGCCTGAACGGTTATCAGATCTATATCATAGGTGGAAGCCGGCGAGGAGGTGGGCGCCACGGCAAGAATGAGCCCTGTCGGCACCGCACTGCATGCAAACATGTCAAGGTTGCCCAGAACAGGCTGAGAGCCTACGGTGACAACGATATCCCTGGGTTCACCGACGCATCCGTTATAAACCGGGGTGACGGTATAAATTGCAGTCTCAGCCAGCCCTGAAGTATTCACAAATAAATCGGTCATATCAGCCGACGACGGCACGCTGCGTGCCGTTCCGCCGGTGAGGCCTCCCGAAAGCACGGGAGCGGGCCAGGTAAAAGTCACATTGTCGGCCGGGTTTGTGAAATTATCAAGCAATATGTGATGTGTCAGGGTCTCTCCTGAGCATACTGCCGCCGACTGGTCAGCGATGACAGGCTCAGGCTTGATGTTAACGACAACATTCTGCACGTTGCTGCAGCCGTTGGCTGTCAGCGTATATTCATAGGTGACAGGTATGGTGGCAGAGGTGAAGTTGCGGAGAAGCTGGCTGATATCGTCTGCCCCGGTTGTTGGCTCCGTGGTAGTAATGCCCGGAGCATCCAGCCTCTCCCAGCTGAACGTTGTGCCAGTCGTCAGTGAAGTGGGTGTATATGTAAACGAAGTGTTGCTGCATACATCCGGCGGGGTGAGCGTGCTGATCAGCGCAGGTGTGGGATTTATAGTAACTATCACCGCAAAGGTCGGACCGGAGCAGGTGCCTGACTGTGGCGTAACAGTATAGGTAGCCGTGGCAGGTGCAGGGGTGGTGTTGGTCAGTGTCTGGCTGATGCTCGTCTGGCCAATCGACTGTGCACTGCCCCCGGTGATTGAT
>WOYX01000033.1:82557-88383 GCA_011620595.1 Bacteroidales bacterium
CCGAAGGAACAATATCACCTCCGCCGTTCGATGGCGTTACCGTAAATGTCCCGCCACTGCAGATGGTTACTGTCTTATTCGCTATGGATGGGACAGGATTTACTGTAACTGTCACCGTAAAGGTCGAACCGGTGCAGGTGCCTGACTGCGGCGTGACTGTATAGGTAGCTGTGGCAGAAGCATTGGTGGTGTTGGTCAATGTCTGGCTGATGCTCGTCTGGCCAATCGACTGTGCACTGCCCCCGGTGATTGATCCTGCCGGTGAGATCACAGGTGCACTCCATGTATAGGTCGTGCCCGAAGGAACAATATCACCTCCGCCGTTCGATGGCGTTACCGTAAATGTCCCGCCGCTGCAGATGGCTGCTGTCTTGTCCGCAATCCTGGCAACCGGATTAATAATAACCTGTCTGGTCACAGGTAGACCAATACACTTCGTGGGAGGCGGGCCAGTGGGAGTAATAGTGTAAGTAACAGTTATAGGAATATCACTATTATGTTCCAGATTCTGTGAAATTACTGTTCCCATACCACCAGTGCCTCCTGCAGGTGCCTTGCCAGCAGTCCACGTTGTGGCAGGCGCAAATGACACCGTCCATTCATAAGTAGAGGCCGCAACCGTTGAATTAAGAGCAATATCTGTAGTTCCGTTATTGCAAATTACAGGAGAATTATTCATTGTCCCGGTTGCTGACGGAATCTCATTAATGTTGAATGAGTAGGCTGAAGGCAATCCGCCTGCAGGTACCGCGTTACCGCATGCATCAATCACCGAGGTCAATGTGTATGTATATGAACCTATGGGTAAGACGCCCAGATCAATGCTGCTTCCTGAGAGGCGATCAAGGTAGGTCACCCCATTTATAATGATGTCATACGGAGAAACCCCGTCAGTTATAGTAAAGGTCAGCGAACTTGAAACTCCGTCGCAGGCATCACCGGTTCCTGTCAGCGTGGCGCTGGTAGGTGTTGATCCGACAGTTATAGTTATAGGTGTACCCAGGCTGGCCGGAACACACATGTGGAGGTCCACAACGGAGGTAAGAGTGATGACGGTGTTGCCTGCCGGATATGGACCAACGGTTATGGGAGTGCCGCTGACATAATTGTTTATTGTATGGTCTGCGCCATCATTCCACACAATTGTATAAGGACCTGTTCCCCCGGTCAGAGTGACGGATATTGTTGTTGTTGACCCGGCACAAATGTTGTGACTACTGAAGAGCTGGGCAAGAATGAACTCAGGGTTGACATTTATAAGATAGGACCCGAAAATTATATCGCACCCGGTTACATCCTTGACAGCGTGGATCTCGTAGGTTGTGGCAGAGGTAAGGTTAGGAGTTGTAAGTGTGATCATACCCCCGTTACCCTGAACGAATGATCCGTCAACGCTCCCGGTTCTCAGGTAATATTTTACATCTGCTTCAGTACCTGTTATCTGCAACTGCCCTGGAGTATTATAGCACACAGTATTTGTCACAATGGAGACATTCCCGCTAAGGTCAAGAGGATTGGGATGACGGGTAATGATGACATTGCTGGTGGTATTGGGGCAGATACCCAGCGCGCTGGAGATGGTCCACCTGAAAGTATTGGGACCATAACCAAGGCCTGTTACCGCCGACAGCGGGTTGTTGAGTTCAGAGACTGTCCCCGACCCGCTTATCAGTGACCAGGTGCCTGTGCCACCTTCGGTGGCGGCATTGGCGGCCATCACGGTGCTGCTTGTCTCGCAGAACGACTGTGCCGGACCGGCAACCGCAGCTGCAGGTGAAATGTCTCTCCTTATTGTATATATAGCGGATGCGGAATCACAACCGCCATGACTGGAAAAGACAGACCACCTGAACAGGTTATCACCCTGCCACAGCCCTGACACAGTTGATGTCGGACTCGTTATAGTTGTGATTGTGGGCTCACTCTGAGCCGTGACCTGTCTTACAACAATATTGTCAAAAAAATGATATTCGGCCGGATCATTATTTCTGCATCTGATAATTATCCTGAGATTGTTTCCTGAGATATTGGTTACAGATGCTGTTCTGCTTCCAAAATCATCATGATTGCTGCCGTTGATTGTAAACAGAGTCTCCGGTCCGCCGTTGATGCTGTAGTATACCCTTATATAGTCACTGCCTTCCAGGGTGCCTGACTCCTGGAGATAAACGCTTACCTTCACGGGTGATACGGAAGCAACAGGTATGGGATCAGACTGCCATACTGCTTCGGCATCAAGACCTCTTCCTACCATCCTTCCGGATTCAACTCTGAAGTAGGTATCGCCGTCGGGAGTGATACCGGAAGTGCTCCATTCTGCCCCGGATGTGGCATACTGGGGACTCTCAGAAAATGTCTCCTGCCACACCAGGTTATTTATGAATGTCCATTCGCCAAATGTGCCTGAAGCAGGAGAGTTTCCTGAAAGGTTTGCGGATGTATTGTTACAGATTTCCTGTACCGGCCCTACAGTTGCAACAGGTGCCCGGTCGACCCACAGAATTCTTGTGTCAGAAGTACTCGCACAGGGTGAATTCCCTGTTGCCGTCAGCGTCAGGGTGACCGTTGTATTTGCCTCAGCCGCACCGGGTGTATAGGTCGGGGTAAGGGTCCCCTGACCTGCAGTAATTGAACCCGCACCGTTTTCCGTCCAGGTAAGGGTAAGATAATCTGATGCCGTGGCATCAGTGACAGTGTAAGGGGTACCCTGACATGTGGCAGCATCGGCACCTGCATATACCTGCGGGGCTCTTAAGATTGTCAGTACAAGAAAATCAGAGACTGCCGGACATGGGCCGACAGGATTGTTGGTTGTAAGAGTAAGTGTTACAGTTCCTGCAGTAATATCTGCCGCACTGGGAGTGTATGTTGTTGAGAGGCTGGTGGGGCTGGCGAAGGTACCTGATCCCGAGGTGGTCCATGTCACCGAGGTTGCCGAACCTCCTCTTGTTCCGTTTACCGAGGCTGTGGTGTTTGAACATATAGTCTGGTCAGGCCCTGCACTTACCGTGGCGGGTTGCCCGATGGTAACCTCAAAGGGCAGGGATGTTCTCGGACAGGCTAACGCGGTGGTACCGTACACTGTGACAGTATAGTCACCGGCCTGAGTATAATCGTTCAACGTTATAGTCTGAGTGTTAACCCCGGTGGAAACGCCATTACGCCTCCAAAGATAGACACCGTTGGGTGATGGAGTTGAAGTAAGTGTTATTGATTGGCTGTTATCATCACAGAAGTCGTTTACTCCGGCAGAGATTGATATAACGGGGATATCCGGGATTGGGTCAAAAGTCAACCTCATAGTGTCGGTGTGCTCAGGACACATCCCCGTTGCATAGGCGTGAAGCACAAGGTCAACATACCCTGTAGCCAGATCATTGGAACCTGCATTATAGTTGGCATTGCCTGCGCTGGAAGCATTGGTGAAGGTACCATCTCCCATGGTAGTCCACAGGGAGGAAGTGCCATCAACAAGAATACCATTGGTATTAAACGGATCACCGGCACAAACAGCCTCATCAGGACCTGCATCGGCGAGCGGACCGTCAACAATCAGAATGATGGCATCATCAGTGTTTGCATCACCATCGTTGGGAGCAGTCTGGCTTCCGTTCCAGGGATTGCATATGTTCCAGTTGCGGACGGTGACCTCAAACTGATCATCAGCCACCGTCCCAACACCGTCAAACGATATCGGATAGGTATCATTTAAGGAATAAGTCCCCGTCACAGGATCAACAGGTATCTCCACTATCGGCCCTTCAAAATAGCCACTCTGAGTGTTGTATGGTGTAACGGTTGCACCGGTGACAGGATCAACATTCCAGGGACCTGTAATTGGATTTCCATCATTATCAGTAAGGTAAACAACCGTCTGTGCGGTTCCAACTTTTATAAAGAGATTCGGGATGCCACGACCGGCAATTGGATCTGTACCATAGATGAACTGTTCATGCCTGTTGGTATGGTTAGGTTTCTGTGCAGTTGGATTATCCTGGATATTGCATGAAAAATGAGTTGCATCAGTAAATTGAAAATCAAGCAAAGGCAAACCTTCACAGACATCTTCCTCTGCCGGTGTTATATCTATCTGGCCATTTGCCAGGGCAATATCATCCTGGTGCCAGTTGCCTATCAGCTGGACCTGGCGTGAGTCGAGGCAGGCAGAACCGTTATCGATCATCTGCATCAGGACCTCATACTCGCAGAGCCCGTTTGCCGGGAAAGTGTGGGACAGTTCAGCTCTCACATAATAAACCGTTACTCCCGACACAATTCTTGACTGAACAGCAGGAAAGGTATTGGTTGTGTTGCCGTCACCCCAGATAAACTGTACCCTGTAGATGGGATCAGGAGGCATCGTAGAGAATGTAAACTCATAATAGATTATTGTCGTTGCCGGTGCACAAGTATTTGCAAACAGGAATCCTGACCCCGACACTCCGGATACCGTACACTGAGCAACAGCATCACGGCTAAAAGTGCTCAATAAAAAGCCTGTCAGGAAGATTATCCTGAACAGGTGCCTTATTGTCCTGTTCATTTTCCTGCCATAAATTTCTTTAGATTGCATGATATAACGGTTTAGTCCCACGTTAAAACGAAGTTTGTCATACTATTAGTACGTAACTCCATGACTTAGATGAAATAAAAAAGGTTGCTTTATCGGAGCAACCTTTTTCATTTAGCAACTTTCAGCAGTTTGTATTCAGTATTTTCTGAAGCGGTGGTATAAACTCCTTGCCACATTTTGATATTTAGGTTCATACTTTGATTTGTCCGATGTCAAAACGGCCCTGCAGTACTCATCAGAAGTGATTTTGCTATCCTTAAGATATTTAAATAATTCATCAGGCGGAGTCTTTTTATTTAGATCTTCCTCCTCCATCCTCAGGGCTTCGTCACGCGTCAGAATACCCTGCCTGATCAGTCCGCTGCGATGAAAAGTTCCTAGTGTAATGCCGGGAATTCTCAGAGTGTCCTTGTAAAACGGTATGTCATGCAACTCGCAATCAAGATGCTCCACTGACCCGGCATAATCACTCCACCTCATCTCACGCTTAATTATCTCAATAATCTCCGGGAAAGGTTTGTATAGATAATCATACATTCCAATGTGCTGAGTCATAAATCTCATGAACCTGGTTCTGCTTATGCCAAGAATATCCGGGATTGCACCGGCAATCTTCCTCAGTTCGCCACTTCTTCTGCCTTTGGAAAAATGTGAGAACTTTTTCCCGGCTTCAGTGCCTTTTATCACATTGGCAAAGTAAGACGCCGTGTTCAGGCTTGACACTTCCTTTATCTGCGATACATACTGTACCCTTCTGCCCGAACCCTTGATCACCAATGGTATCCTGAAATTCTTTGCCGCCAGCTCAATACTGTAATTGATGCCTCTCATGCACGCATTGCAGAAATCCCCGGTTTTCAGTGTGAACTCCCTGAAAAGCTCTCTGGAATTCCTGATGTTAATGCTGTAAAAGATATGGTCGGCGTCGCATGAAGCAAGGGCATTTTTTATGTTCTCCTTCGCCGGCCCTGACAGATACCCGTTGTCAAGAGTCACCGCAAGTGTTCTGAGCTTGTACACCTTTGTGCAAAGATACAGCGCATAGGTGCTGTCCTTCCCTCCGCTCAGCGGCACAAGACAGTCGTAAGGCCTTTTCAATGACACAGCTTTTTCAAGAATAATCCTGAACTCCTTCTCCTTACGTTCGCTTATCCGGTCCCATTCATTAAAATCATTCTCATATTTACGGCAGTGATTACATACTCCCTCTTCATCAAATGTGATAGAACTTAGAGTAGAAGGCAGAATGCACC
>WOYX01000026.1:0-3392 GCA_011620595.1 Bacteroidales bacterium
TTATCCTTTATCCTTTATCCTTTATCCTTTATCCTTTATCCTTTATCCTTTATCCTTTAACCTTCAATCTTGTACCTGAGCATAATCATTCCGATGTACAACGAAGCCGGCGCCATCACCGTGACGCTGGAGAGGGTCATCAATACCGTGATGCCGGATTTCGTCCTTCAGGTTGAGTTGATAATCGTTGACGACTGTTCGACGGATGATTCGGCCATACTGGCAGAGAGATTCAGCACTGAAGCAGCGAATATCAGGGTGATCAGGCTCAACATCATTGGCGGAAAGGGAGCGGCGGTAGCTGCAGGGGTAGATGCAGCCAGGGGTGATACAATACTTGTGCAGGATGCAGACCTGGAGCTGGATCCCGCAGATATTCCGGCACTCCTGAAGGAGTATCATGAGGGAGAGAAGGAAATTGTGAGCGGCACCAGGTTCCGGAGTGGCAGACGGTACCGGGGTCATGCCGGCCCGGCCGTCACTGTCAACAGGCTGCTGCTCCTCATGGCCGTGACGGCAGTAATCGTCTGGTTGCCACAGATGGTATACTGGAAGGAGATGACAGGTCACTGGCTATGGTTCTCCTATGGCAGCGACGAACGTTTCTTCTTCGGTGATCCGGCAATAGTGAAGGGGCTTTTCAGCTGGCGAAAGGGACTATTCATATACACTCCACTTATGATCTTCTCCTTCGCCGGCATCATAGCCCTCTGGATCAGAAGATCGCCCCATGCCCTGGCTATCACGACCTTTGTCCCGCTGAACATCTATATCATCTTCTCATGGTGGTGTTGGTGGTACGGCGGGGGATTCGGCCAGCGGGCCTTCATCGACAGCTATGCACTGATGGCTGTCGCAGCTGCCGCGTTGCTCTCGCAGTCATTTTCAGCCGGCAGGAGATTTTTCAGCGTCGCAGTCATGACAGCCTTCCTGCTTTTTGCCACCCTGAGCATCTTCAACAACATACAATACTATCACGGAGCCATCCACTGGGACTCCATGACCATGGAGGCCTGGGTCGATTCCTTCGGCCGCGTCAGGCTGTCGGCACGATTCAATGACCTTCTCGAGGCTCCTGACTATGAGATGGCAAAAAAGGGCGCCGACAGATAACATTCTGCCGGCAGCCCTGCAAACCAATTAACGCAAGATCTTTCGAATCGTCTCAGGCGGAAAGCCTTCAACTGCATGATTTATAGCCACTGTATGCCATTGGCATGGTTCTCTCAGATGGCTGGATGCCACCTGTAAAATGCCCCATTGGCGTGGTTCTCTCAGATGGCTGGATGCCGCCTGTAAAATGCCATTGGCGATGTTCTCCCGGATACCTGACTGAAGCATGCTGATTGTTGCCTCTGTTACTGAGCTTTCTCTATGCTTGAGATGATGTAATCCTTCTGCTTCACGCCTATGATCCGCTCCACCTCCTTGCCGTCCCTGAAGAGAATCATGGTAGGGATATTCCTGATACCGTATTTGGAAGCTATCTGCTGATGTTCATCAACATTCAGCTTATAAACGGTAGCCTTATCCTCCGTGGCTGCTGCCACATCATTCAGTATCGGGGCCATCATTTTGCACGGCATGCACCAGTCGGCCCAGAAGTCGACTAGCACCACCCCGCTCTTTGTCTTGTGCGCAAAGTTCTGGGCTGTAAGGTGTTCAATCAGTTCACTGTCGGCCACTGCCGGTGTGTTCTTCATCTTATTGTATGAACGCATCACCAGAATCGCCAGTACGGCTATCACAACAAGTGCTATTATTAGTCCTTTCATTTTCATAATTATATAAGTAAGTTTTTGCTTTTATGATCGAATCCCCATGTAAATGAAATGGATTTTACGGGTATCTCTGTTTTCACAACATGCGGTTTCCGACTATAATTATTTTCTCTTAAGCGAATGAAGGTAATCGGCAGCTGCCAGTGCCGCCACCGTACCGTCGGCCACGGCCGTGGTCACCTGCCGGTAACGCTTGACTGCAGCGTCCCCGGCAGCATAGACACCCTCAATGTTTGTTGACATGTCGGGGCCGGTAATGATCTCGCCCCTCTCATTGAGGCCAACGAGGCCCTTCAGAGACTCTGTGTTGGGCACATATCCTATGAAGATGAATACCCCGTCAGTCCTGAAGTCGCTTACATCACCCGTCACCAGGTTTCTGATCTTCACCCCCTCAAGCTTCTCGTTGCCATAAAATGAATCAAGGGTCGATGACATGATGAAGCTGATCTTCGGATTGGCCTTTGCCTCCTCCACTGCATATTCGAAAGCCTGGAACTGGTCAAACTGATGGACCACCGTTATTCTGGTGGCATAATTGGTGAGCGATACAGCCTCCTCCAGTGCCGAGTTGCCTCCGCCGACGACCACTATCTCCTTTCCTGTAAAGAAGTCGCCGTCACAGGTGGCACAGTATGAGATGCCCCTGCCCCGGAATGTATCCTCACCGGAGACACCGAGGGTGCGCGACCGGCCTCCGGGTGCCAGTATCACGGCATCAGAGGTGTATGCCTGACGGTCAGCGGTGGTGACACTCTTCGTTGCATCTTCAAGGTCGAAGGAGCTGATCTCAACGTTCCCTTTCACCACAGCGCCGAAGGATGTTGCCTGCTTCTTCATGACCGTGCCCAGCATATACCCGTTGATCTTCTCGATGCCCGGATAATTGGCGATCATATGGGTCAACGTCATCTGTCCGCCGGCCGTACCCTCCGTCAGCACCAGCGTCCTGAGCCTGGCACGGGAGAGATAGATCGCTGCTGTCAATCCTGCCGGACCGCCTCCCAAAATAATGACATCAAAATGTGTCTCCTCTGTCATATCATCCTTTGTAATTGCCGAAGTGGTTGTCGAGGACACCCTTTACCTGCGACATATTCTGGATGCTTGAGGTAGCATGAACCATCTCCCCGTTCTTGTAGTAAACTGTATATGGCAATCCCATGAACCCGCGTGTGAGCGGCGCATTGCGTATTACCCGGGCTTCAGGATTATCAAACTCCATGTCAAAGAACTTAACATGAGTGTAAACCGGCTCGAGCTCTTCCATGATACCATATACGGGGATGCACATAGGCCCCATCCTGCCGCAGCATATCATTACATTTTCATTCTCACTGATGATTTTTTCGAGCTGCGCAGCAGTCTCGACATGATTCAAATTCGTGTATAACATATTGATGTTTGTTTGTTTGTTTGATTACTAATTAATTCTCTTTAAGAGGCAGTAGGCAGTAGTGAGAGGAATTAAGAATCAAGAATTAAGAATTTGATTACAAGTAACATAGGTTAATAGAATAACCGACTTTAAGGACTTTCGACCTTACAGACTTTCGACTTTAAGGACTTTCGACCTTACAGACTTTCGACCTTACGGACTTTCGACCTTAC
>WOYX01000026.1:3492-5109 GCA_011620595.1 Bacteroidales bacterium
ACTTTAAGGACTTTCGACCTTACAGACTTTCGACCTTACGGACTTTCGACCTTACGGACTTTCGACCTTACAGACTTTCGACCTTACGGACTTTCAGACTATCTTTATTTCGTGCGTCAGATCTATCCCCGCCTTGCGGTAGACCGCCGACACCCCGCAGTAACGCTCCTCCGAAAGACTTACGGCTTTTTCCAGCTTATCCATATCAAGGTCTTTTCCACGGAACTCGTATATAACCTTTATCTTAAAGTAGGTCTTCGGATGTTCGTCAGTCGTGTCTCCCTCAACAACAACATTGAAAAAGTCAATCTCCTGGCGCATCTTTTTGAGTAGTGATACCACATCCATACCTGTGCATCCTGCCAGGGCTGCCAGCATCAGGGGCTTGGGCCGGGGACCGGCATTGCCGCCTCCCACACTCTCGTCGGCGTCAATCATGAAGTGGTGCCCGTTTACTTCCGTTTCAAACTGCATATTGCCTTTCCAGGTCGATTCTACTCTGCTTTTCATTTATGGTTCGTTAAAATTATCTGCAAAGGTAACCCGGATCAGGCTGGAATCTGTTTCCACCGGTGACTTAAACATCATTAACTGAACTGAAACAGGACAATAAAAAAAATGACCCCGATCAACTCTAAATCATCAACCTCCTGATTCGTAACAAGATAACAACCTGTCGCTGAAACGACGTTTATTTGTACATTTGTCATTCAAATGCAGAGATGAAGACCATCAGTAAAACGGATAAGGAGTTTGTCTGTGACATAACCCTGCCCTGTTTCTCAGAGCTGACAGCAGAGGAGACGGAGCTGGTGCGTGACAGCCGTGTACAGATACTTTTCCGTCGCGGTGAGAACATCACCAAGCAGGGTGCATTTGCCTCCTATGTCATATTCATAGTCAGCGGATTTTCGAGGCAGTATATAGAATGCACCAACGGCCGCGACTATAACCTGCGCATCATCACTCCGGGTGAGATGGTGGGTTTGTCAGCCGTCTTCAACAAAAACACCTTCAACTACTCAGTTATAGCTATAACCGAAACAACAGGTTTTCTCATTGAAAAAGAGGCTATTGCATCCCTGGTGAAACAGAACGGCACTTTTGGATTCGGCATTATAAGGCGGTACTGTGAACACAATGCAAGACTTTACACTGCCATCGACCACCTGCTTTACCAGCAGACCAACGGGCGTATGGCTACAGTGCTGCTCAGGCTTGCACCGGAAAACTTCGGAGGGGAGGATATCATAAAACATCTCTCGCGGCGCGAACTGGCGGACTTTGCGGGCATATCTACCGAAGGTGCGGTAAAAGTCCTGAAAAGCTTTGAGAAAGAAGGGATTGTCAGGCTGGCCGAGAAGAACATAATCATCCTTGACCACCGCCGGCTGTCAGAGATCAGCAGGACTGGCTGACAGGAAGAATTGACAAGCCATCAAAATCCGGATCAGCAACCGAGTCCAGTACGGAATCCTGCAGGCCCGGCCACCCGCACCTTTGGCTTCAAGAACTCGCGACTTAAGCTATTTTCCAGACTCGTGACTTTAGGGACTTTTGACCTTCAGACTTTCTCTGCCCTCCGAAGCCTTGGCGGAGGTGGGAGACTTCAGACTT
>WOYX01000040.1:0-79086 GCA_011620595.1 Bacteroidales bacterium
ATAGTTATCGACTGCGGCTGCTACGGCAAGGGTGAGGAGCAGAGGCTGGAGCAGCTGCTCACAGACAGAGGACTCAAGCCAAAGCTGCTTCTCAACACCCACTGCCACCTTGACCACCTCTTCGGAAACCGCTTTATGCTTGAGAGGTACGGACTGCGCACATGGTATCATGAAGGCGACAGTCAGAACCACCTCAACGCGCCGAAGCATGCCCTCATGTTCGGCCTCTCCATGGAGGAGCCCCCCGAGCCTGAGGGATATCTGTCCGACGGCGAGGTGGTGACAGCTGCCGGGGTGAGCTTTGAAGTACTGGCGGTGCCGGGCCATTCGCCCGGCGGGATAGCCTTTTACTCGGAGAAAGCCGGGGTTGTATTTACGGGTGATGCCCTCTTTTCAGGCAGTATCGGCCGTTCTGACCTCCCGGGAGGCAACCACGGGCAGTTGATCGAAAGCATCAGGCGCAGGCTTTTTACCCTGCCTCCTGAAACCGTCGTATATTCGGGTCACGGGCCTGAGACTACCATCGGACGTGAGATCGGCAGCAATCCGTTTTTTGCCTGAAACACCCCTTGACACGGAAACGGCGACCGGGAAGCCCGAGAATCAGCACGAGGCAACTGGCTATTCACTGAATAATCAGAAAAAGGACGGCTCGTAATAGTGAGACTGACTGAATTTTATTAAGATGAAACTTACATGAGAAGTAACTCACAAATGGGAATGAATATTTTGTTACATGTAAGTTCCATTCGACCAATGAAATAATAATGAAATAATCGAATAAAACATGATGAATATGCTTTTTTTTCTCTCCGGCTTTCTGTTAATTTCGCCCTATATCCCTGAAATACTTTAATAACAATCATATTATGACCACCGATAACTTTGTTGACCGTCACATCGGGCCGCGCGAGAGCGATGCCGCTGAGATGTGCAAAACCATTGGAGTAGATACAGCGGAGCAGCTGATAGAGCAGACCGTTCCGGCTTCTATAAGGCTTGACAGGCCTCTTAACCTGCCTCCGGCGATGAGTGAGCAGGAGTATCTCTCGCACCTCAGGAAACTGGGCAGTCTCAACAAGCAGTACCGCTCTTTTATCGGGCAGGGTTATTACGGTGTGGCGGTGCCGCCGGTGATAGTGCGCAACGTACTGGAGAATCCTGCATGGTATACTTCATATACTCCCTACCAGGCTGAGATATCGCAGGGCAGGCTGGAGGCACTGCTCAACTTCCAGACCATGGTGACAAGCCTCACGGCCATGGATATTGCCAATGCGTCACTCCTTGATGAAGCCACTGCCGCCGGCGAGGCCATGCTAATGATGTTCGGCGCCCGGTCGAGGGAGAAGGTAAAGGCTGGCGCAAACCGTTTCCTGGTTGATAACTCGGTCTTTCCGCAGACGCGTGCCGTGCTCATCACCCGTGCTGCACCCATGGGAATAAAGATAGAGTTTGCCGACTATGCAGGTTTTGAGGCTGATGACACTGTTTTCGGGCTGCTGGTTCAGTACCCGTCTGCCAGCGGTGAGATCCGCGACTACCGTGAGATGGTCGAAAAAGCACATGGTGCCGGGGCGCTGGTGGCAGTGGGTGCCGACCTGATGAGTCTCGCCCTGCTGATGCCTCCCGGGGAGTGGGGGGCTGACATAGTATACGGATCCAACCAGCGTTTCGGGCTGCCGATGAGTTACGGCGGTCCTCATGCCGGCTTCTTCGCCACCAGGGATGAGCTGAAGCGCAGCATGCCGGGCCGCATCATAGGCGTCTCCGTTGACGTGCACGGCAACCATGCACTGCGCATGGCCCTGCAGACACGCGAGCAGCATATAAAGCGTGAGCGTGCCACCTCCAACATATGTACCGCCCAGGCACTGCTGGCAACCATGTCAGGGATGTATGCCCAGTATCACGGTCCGGAAGGCATCAGACGCATAGCCATGCATATCTTCTCCACGGCATGTACACTTGCGAAGGCACTGCGCGAGCTGGGATATACCATAAGGCATGACCAGTTCTTCGATACAATACGTGTCCAGGCTGTCCCGGGCGTCACTGCCGACATGATTGAAAAGATCGCGCTGGGCAAGGGCATAAATCTCTGGTACCAGTGCGGCAACTGCGCAGTCATAAGCACGGATGAACTCACGACGCTGAAAGAGATAAATGACATTGTCTCCGTCTTTGCCGAGGTGGCTGGCAAAGAGGCAGAGGAGGTGACAGATCTCTGTGACTGCTTTTGCATAGACGATAAATTCAAGCGTACCTCGCCATACCTGCAGGAGCGCACCTTCAACAGCTATCACAGTGAGACAGATATGATGCGCTACATCAAGATGCTGGAGCGCAAGGATTTCTCGCTGGCCAACGGCATGATACCGCTGGGATCATGCACCATGAAGCTAAACCCTGCGGCCTCCATGTTTGCCATGAGCTGGCCGGAGTTTGCGAACATACATCCGTTTGTCCCTGCCAGCCAGGCTGAGGGGTATCACAGGCTGATGGAGGAGCTTGGTGAGGCGCTTAAGGAGATCACCGGTTTTGATGCGGTCTCGTTCCAGCCCAACTCCGGCGCTGCGGGAGAATATACCGGGCTGATGGTCATCAGGCAGTATCACATAAGCCGTAACGAGGGGCACCGCAATGTAGTGCTGATACCCTCCTCGGCTCACGGCACCAACCCGGCAAGCGCGGCCATGGCAGGTAATAAGGTGGTTGTGGTGGAGTGCGATGAACATGGTAATATCAGTGTTGAAGATCTCAGGAAGAAGGCAGTTGAGAACCGTGACAGCCTCAGTGCCGCTATGATCACCTATCCTTCAACGCACGGTGTGTTTGAAGAGGCCATCGTGGAGATGACAGGCATAATCCATGAGAACGGCGGACTGGTCTACATGGACGGCGCCAACATGAATGCACAGGTAGGACTTACAAGTCCCGGTCACATAGGAGCCGACGTCTGCCACCTTAACCTGCACAAGACCTTTGCCATCCCTCACGGCGGTGGCGGACCGGGCATGGGACCCATACTCTGCAACAGCAGGCTGGCAGAGTTTCTTCCATCGCATCCGGTGGTGAAGACCGGTGGCAGTCATGGTATTACCGCGGTTGCGGCAGCGCCGTTCGGCAGCGCTCACATACTGACCATCAGCCATGCCTATGTGATGATGCTTGGCGCTGAAGGATTGACGAAATCAACGGTATATGCCATCCTCAACGCCAACTACCTGGCAGCCGCACTGGGGGACATGTATAAGGTGCTTTACACAGGTGCCAACAACCGCTGTGCGCACGAGATGATCCTTGACTGCCGGGGCTTCAAAGATGCCGGTGTGGATGAGTCTGATATAGCCAAGAGGCTCATGGATTACGGTTTTCATGCACCTACTCTGTCATTCCCTGTGCACGGCACCCTGATGGTTGAACCGACAGAGTCGGAGCCAAAGGCAGAGCTCGACAGGTTCATTGATGCCATGAGAAGCATATGGCAGGAGATTGAGGAGATAAGGAAAGGCAAGGCAGACAGGGAGGATAACGTGCTTAAGAATGCACCCCATACGGCCGCATCGGTAATCTCCGACGGGTGGAGTCATTCCTATCAGCGCGGGAAAGCCGCCTATCCGCTGCCATGGATCGCCGAGAATAAATTCTGGCCTTCTGTTGGCAGGGTTGACAACGGTTACGGAGACCGCAACCTCGTCTGCTCATGTGCACCCATCGATTCGTACAGATTCGAAACGCTGAGCTTCGGTAAGGAATAATTGACTATATTGTGACAATACCCTGACAGGGCTTGACATCATCCTGACGGCGGTGCATTTCCGCCGTATCGTTATATGAATTCAGAAAAGAGATGAATGCCATTCACAAATATGAGATGGGAATCGTGGGCAACTGCTCATTCCTGGCCTATATCAACAAGAGCGCAGATGTAACATGGATGTGCCTGCCCCGTTTTGACAGCAGCTTCCTCTTCGGGTCACTGCTCGATGGCAAAAAGGGAGGGGAATTTTCCATCAGGCCCTCCGGAGATAAATTCTATACCTTTCAGGAATATATCCGCAACACCAACATCCTGACCACAGAGTTCAGAACTGACGACGGCAGGTTCAGGGTTACGGACTTTGCCCCAAGGTTCTACCAGTACGACCGCTACTACCGGCCCCTGATGCTAATACGCAAGATTGCGCCGATAGAGGGCAACCCGTTCATCAATGTCAGGTGCGAACCGGTAGGTAGTTACGGTGCTTTCAGGCCCGAGATCGTTGCCGGCAGCAACCATATCAGGTTTCTGAATCTCGAGTCGCAGGTCAGGCTGACAACCAATATCCCTCTTACATACATTGTCAATAACCAGTCCTTCCTGCTGAATGACACCTGCTATCTGGCATTCACATACGGAGTGCCTCTGGAGGCTCCTCTGGAGGCCACTGCCGAGGACTTCCTCGACAAGACCACCAAATACTGGCTTCACTGGATCAAGACCACCTCCATACCCAATATCTTTCAGGATGAGATCATCAGGTCTGCCCTGGTGCTGAAGCTTCATCAGTATGAGGACACGGGCGGTATCATAGCCTCAGGGACCACGAGCCTGCCTGAGGCCCCCGGGGCAGGCCGGAACTGGGATTACCGCTATTGCTGGATGAGGGACTCCTATTATACCCTCAATGCCTTCAATAATCTTGGCCACTTTGAAGAGCTGGAGCGTTACTTCCTCTATATACAGAATATCATTCTTTCGGAGCAGAAAAAGATAAGGCCGATGTACACAATCGCTGGCACTGCTGTCCCCAGGGAGAAGGAACTGGATCTTGAGGGTTATCTCTCCAACAAACCCGTTCACCTGGGCAATGACGCCTATAACCAGGAACAGCATGACATCTACGGACAGGTGCTTGCCAGCCTTTTGCCCCTCTATATTGACAGAAGGCTGAACTACCTGTCCTACAGTAAGTCCAGGGAGGTTATCCACTGGCTTCTCAGCCGTATTGAAGAGACCATGGACAGGCCCGATGCCGGCATCTGGGAGTTCCGTGCCATGATGCAGGAGAACTGCTACACCTTCCTCTTTCACTGGGCCGGTGCCAAGGCAGCGGAGAAGATAGGAGCCAGCTTTGCAGACAACGACATGAAGAGGAGGGCTGAAAAGCTGGCTGTCAGGGCATCGGAAAAGATCGAGATGTGCTATCAGGCTGACTTGAAGGCATATATGCAGGCTATCGGAAACAAGAATTATGACGCCGCCACCATCCATCTCATCACCATGAACTACCTGGATCCGGCAGGGGTGAGAGCACGGGACCATCTTGACGCTCTGGCAGAACACCTGAAGACTGAAGAGGGACTGCTCTACAGGTATATTCATGAAGATGACTTCGGCACTCCGGAGACGACATTTCTGGTGTGCGCCTTCTGGTACGCTGAGGCGCTGGCCTGTACGGGCAGGGTGGATGATGCAATGAGAACCATTGAGAAGCTGCTGGAGTTCTCAAATCACCTGGGTCTCTTCAGCGAAGACGCCGGACGCGACGGCAGCCAGTGGGGCAACTTCCCTCAGACCTACAGCCATGTAGGACTGATGAATGCAATATACCGGATAGCGGCCAGGCTTGACCGGCCGGTCTTCCTGTAATACCCGCGCAGAATGATTTTCATGTTGACATCAAAGCCCCTTAGTCCGGCCATCCGGTCAATCCGGCAGATTTGACAGAACCTGATCAACCATGTTGGAAGCGGCATTTTTTTCATAAAAAACAAAAGGAGATGAGCAAAAGCAAACCATCAGATTTCAACAGGATAGTGATAGTAGCCTACAGGCTGCCTTTCACTCTCAAGCACCGCAACGGGAACCTTAACGCTGTTCAGAACACCGGGGGACTGGTCTCCGCTATCCTTTCCCTTACCCAGAAAATGAAGTCGGAAAGCGAGAATGAGACTATGGAGAAAACCGTATGGGTAGGCAAGGGGGAGTACGACAATGAGCGTCTGAACTCACTCCCTGAGGTTAAGGAGACTTTTGAGCTCAGCTCAGTAAGGATACCAGAGAGTGTGAATGAAAAGTTCTACGGGGGGTTCTGCAATGACCTTATCTGGCCGCTGTTTCATTATTTTCCGTCGATGGCTGTCTTCGGACAGGGCTATTTTGAGAGCTATAAAAAGGCAAATGAGCTGTTCTATAAAGAGTTGCGAAAGATCATCCGCCCTGGCGACTTTGTCTGGATACATGACTACCAGCTTTTCCTTCTGCCGGGCATGGTACGCGAAGAGTTTCCAGAGGCGTCAGTGGCTTTCTTTCTGCACATTCCGTTCCCGTCATATGAGGTTTTCCGTATTATGCCCGATGGATATCAGAAGGCTATACTACAGGGAATGCTGGGTGCTGACCTCATCGGTTTTCACACCCATGACTATGCGCAGCATTTTCTGAAGTCAGTACGAAGATGCCTCGGCTATGACATTTCGCTCAACACGGTCATTGCTGAGGATGTCTATTCGAGGGCAGATGCCTTCCCCATCAGCATAGACTTCAATAAATTCCATGATGCGGTTCTGTTGCCGGAGACGGAGAAATTTATTTCACGGATACAAAAGCAGAAGAGAGACCGTCTGCTGATCTTCTCCGTTGACAGGCTTGACTACACGAAGGGTTTCCTCAACAGGCTCTCGGCCTTCGAGCTCTTTCTGGAGAGATATCCCGGAATGAGGGGGAGGGTGATCTTCAACATGGTGATGGTGCCCTCACGTGACACCATCGTCCGTTACCAGGAGATGAAAAAGGAGATAGAAGCCACGGTGGGACGCATAAACGGCAAGTACGGCACGTTGGACTGGAATCCTATCATCTACCAGTACAGGTCGTTGAAGTTCAATGAGCTGGTGGCTCTCTATTCGCACAGTGACGTCGGCCTGCTGACCCCTCTCCGCGACGGGATGAATTTGGTGGCCAAGGAGTATGTAGCTGCCCAGCATGAACGGGCAGGCATGCTTATCCTGAGCAAGCTTGCCGGTGCTGCCGCCGAGATGGGAGAGTCCGTGCTGGTCAACCCTTCAGACATAGGTCAGATGGCTGATGCCATATATGAAGCACTTACGATGAAGAAAGATGAGAAGCATAAGCGCCTCGAAGCGATGAAAAACAGGATCCGCGATTATGATGTCTTCTCATGGGCTGATGACATACTCCGTACTACCGTCAAGGTGAAGGCTGACAGGGAGAGTTATCGTATCAGGCTTATAAACAAGGATATAGAAGACAGGATTATTACATCATTTTGCAAGGCTGCCTCGCCGGTGCTGTTCCTTGATTATGACGGCACACTGGTACCGATTCGCGAGTTGCCTGAGATGGCGGTTCCTGAGACAAAGCTGGTTGATCTGACAGCCAGGCTGGCATCAGTCACCGAACTGGTGATCATCAGCGGCAGGAGCAGGGATTTCCTTGACAGGTGGTTCTCGGAGGTTAATGTGACCCTGGTGGCGGAACACGGGGCCTTCATCAGGTATGCAGGCGGCGAGTGGGAGTCGTCGCTCGGCCAGGATGCCACCTGGAAGGAGGGGATTATGCCCATTATGAACAGGTTCACCAACCGTTGCAAAGGCTCTTTTGTCGAGGAGAAGAGGGCTTCACTCTCATGGCACTACCGGAACGCCGATGAGGACTTGTCGGCTCTCAGAGCCATAGAGCTAAAGAGCGAGCTGGAGGAGATGATACTGAACATGCCGCTACAGATCATTGACGGTCATAAGGTTGTGGAGGTAAAGATGGCCGGTTACAACAAAGGTACTGCAGCCATGAAGCTGACGGCATCGGGGAGGAATGACTTTGTTCTGGCCATCGGTGACGACAAGACCGACGAGGAGCTCTTTGCAGCTCTTCCTGACAGTGCTGTGACGATCAAGGTGGGGAAGGGGCCGACAAGGGCCACCTACAACTTCACCAAGCAAACGTCGGTGACCAGGTTCCTGGAAAGGATGATAGAGGCCCGCGAGAAGCAGGAGTGCAGTTAATCCGGAAGTGTCTTGTTGCAGCGCAGTTGCCGGCAGCCGGTCACAATATCAGAAGAGATCTTCTATCACCATTGAATAGAGTTCGGTCTGCGAGATGCCATACACCGCGGCCTGCTTGGGAAGAATGCTCTCGGGCGTCATCCCCGGAATCGTATTTATCTCGAGGAACTGAGGCCCGTCGGGTGTGATTATGAAGTCGACCCTCACAATACCCTTGCAGCCCAGCAGGTCACATATCTCTGAGGAGAGCTCCTGTATCCTTTTTGTCATCTCGTCAGGAAGCCGTGCCGGGGTGATCTCTTCTGAGAAACCTTCGGTATATTTTGCCTCATAGTCGAAAAACTCCTTTTTCGGAACCACCTCAGTAACGGGCATCACTATCTTTTTGTTTTTGGTCTTAACGACGCCGCAAGCCACCTCGGTGCCCGGCATGAATGATTCTACCAGCACCTCATCTCCCTCTGTCAGTGCTGCCTCCATTGCAGTAGCAAATTCGCCCACCTCCTTCACCTTTGTCACGCCGAAGCTGGAACCGCTGGCATTGGGCTTGACGAAACAGGGCAGTCCGATCTCTGTAGCTATTCTTTCAGCATCATACCGTTGTCCTTTCCTGATCAGCAGTCCGCCGGTCATGGGTATCCCGTATTCGAAGAGGTACAGTTTGCAGGCCTGCTTGTTGAAAGTCAGTGCCGACACGAAGGAGCTGCAACTGGAATAGGGTATCCCAATCATGTCAAAGTAACCCTGCAGGAGCCCGTCCTCACCCGGGGTCCCGTGAATGGCAATGAAGGCGGCATCAAACCTGACCCTGCCGTCATCGGGCAACAGTGAGAAGTCATTCTTGTCTATGCTGAAAATCCGTCCCTTCGGGTCTTCCCAGTACCAGTCGATCCCCCTGACTGTTATGATGTAGGTTTCATATCTCCCTTTCAGTGCCGAGGCAACACTCTCGGCACTTCTGACTGACACTGGGTATTCGGATGAATTTCCCCCGGCAATGATGGCAATAGTTTTCATTAGATAATATATTTATTGTTTCATAGGTCTAATGGAACTTACATGTAGTAAAACAATCATTTTCTTTTGCGGGTTACTGCTCATGTAAGTTTCATTATCCTGCAGTTTTGCCCCAAAATTACATTATTTAGTATCGCGTGAAAACGCTGCCCGAAAAAAGATAATCAATAAGGGATTTGACAGAGAGTTCGCATAACCTAATCGCCGGGACCTGTTTTAATTTTTCTCTGGTATCAGTGGCGGTGGTCTTGATTTTTATCCGGCTTTACAAAATCAACAGTTTTTGTGTAAGTTTGGGTCTGAAACAAAAACAGACTGGAAAATGGAAAAGAAACCTTTAGGCAGGATAGGTACCATTGTGATTGTACTTGTTGTTCTGCTGCTTATTGTATCATGGGGTGTAGGTATCTACAACAAAATCATTCCGATGAATGAGAAGGTATCCACGGAGTGGAGCAATGTCGAGACGCAGTATCAGCGCCGGGCGGACCTTATTCCCAATTTCGTAAATACTGTCAGGGGAGCTGCCGAGTTTGAACAGGAGACACTGACAAGAGTCATAGAGGCCAGGGCCAGGGCCACACAGATGACCATTGATCCTTCAAACATCACGCCGGAACAGTTACAGCAGTTTCAGGCAGTACAGAGTGAAGTAAGCTCGGCTTTGCAGCGCCTGATGGTGGTGGTGGAGCGCTATCCCGACATCAAGGCCACCCAGAACTTCCGCGACCTGCAGGTTGAACTCGAGGGTACTGAGAACAGGATAGCCGTTGCCAGGAACAACTTCAACGATGCCGCCAGGGAGTACAACACTTTTATTAAGAAGTTCCCGAACAATCTTATCGCCTCTCTCTCAAAGTTTGATGCAAGACCCTATTTTGAGGCACAGGAGGGAACGGAGACGGCTCCAACGGTACAGTTCTGAGAATCCGGGGATGAAGGCTGCATCATTTTTCACTGCTGAGCAGCAGGAGACTATTGTCAGGGCCATCAAGGAGGCTGAGCAAGCAACTTCGGGTGAGATACGGGTGCATGTGGAGACCTCTTGCAAGGGAGATGTCCTTGATGAGGCGGCCTGGCTCTTCAGAAAACTGGGGATGCACAAGACGGCTGACCGCAACGGGGTGCTGATCTACCTCGCCCTGAAGGAGCGAAGCTTTGCAATAATCGGTGACAGAGGCATTAACAGCGTGGTGCCCATAGGCTTCTGGGACAACATACGTGATCATATGAAGTTGCGTTTCAGCGAGGAGAGGTTTGCCGAGGGTCTCGCCGAAGGGATACTCATGGCCGGTGAGCAGTTGAAGGAACATTTCCCTTACTCGGGGAACGACATCAATGAGCTCTCTGACACAATCTCCTTTGACATAACTGAACCGGGACTGTAATCATGAAAAGGTTAACTTTTATAGCAGCTATTCTATTGTTCATGATTGCACCCCTGTCGGTGACCGGTCAGACATTGCTGCCCAAGCCTGATCCGCCGCGGCTCGTCAATGACTTTGCCGGGGTGCTCTCCGCACCAGAGCTGAGGGCGCTGGAAGATAAACTGGTCGTTTTCAATGATACCACATCGAACCAGATAGCCGTGGTGATCGTTGATGACCTCCAGGGATATGACCGGTCGGACTTTGCCTACAGGGTAGCCAGGGACTGGGGAGTTGGTCAGGGCGATTTCAACAACGGGGTGTTGATCCTGGTGAAGACCAAGACGGAGCGGTCAGACGGTCAGATCTTCATTGCCACCGGCTACGGCCTCGAGGGCGCCATCCCAGACATAGCATGTGCTGAGATCATAGACAGGGAGATACTGCCGCGATTCCGTTCCAACGACTATTACGGGGGCCTCGACGCCGGCACGGATGTGCTGATGTCACTTGCCGCGGGGGAGTACAGTTATGACAGTTATGCTGAGGGATCCTCATCAGGTATGGTGCCGGGCATAGTCTTCTTCATCGTTCTTATCATCTTCATTGTGGCCATATCTTCCGGCAGCTCCAACAACCGGCACATAAGGAGGAGCGGCACGCAGAACCTGCCGCTGTGGCTCCTCATGAGCATGCTGGGCGGAGGACGGTCGCACAGCGGCAGCTGGGGCAGCTTCACCGGCGGCAGTGGCAGCGGCGGCTTTTCGGGTGGCGGCGGCGGTTTCGGCGGTTTTGGCGGCGGCAGCTTCGGCGGCGGCGGAGCAGGGGGCTCCTGGTAGAATTTGCGATTTGCGATTTGCGATTTTCGATTTTCGAAAAAAATCTTGATTTATTGGAGGTTTGCGGTAACTTTTCCATATGCATTCTTTTGTGGAATAATTATGGAAATGAAGAATCAAATTCAGCTTCGCACCAAGAAGTTGGCATTGGGTATAATATCGCTCTACGATCGATTGCCAGGAAGTGTCCCCAATCAGGTTATCAGTCGCCAGTTAATCAGGTCATCATGTTCTGTGGGAGCAAACTACCGGGCGGTTTGCAGGGCTAAATCATATGCGGATTTCATCAACAAACTAAATGTAGTTGAGGAAGAAGCTGATGAATCCATTTTCTGGCCTGAACTGCTTCCGGACCCGGAATGCGGGTTTAGAGAGCCGGTTTCAGCCTTCATTACGGAGATGGATGAAATTGTATCAATTGTTGTTGCTGCCAAAAAAACCGCTAAACACAATATGACCAATCAAAAATCCTAAATCCACAGAAATCGCAAATCGCAAGTCGCAAATCGCAAATTGCACATTGCACATCGCACATCTCAAATCTCAAATCCCTTCGGTTCTGCCGGCGGTATATTTTCTCCATTTATCCAACACGGCGGTCATGTCGGAGGGCAGGGGTGATTCGAAGGAGAGCCGCTGGCCGGTGACCGGGTGATCGAATGAGAGCGTATGGGCATGGAGTGCCTGGCGCGGAAGCAGCTTGAAGCAGTTTCGTACGAACTGCTGGTATTTGGTAAAGGTGGTCCCCTTCAGTATTCTGTCGCCACCGTACTCCTCATCGTTAAAGAGAGGATGGCCCTTCCAGGCCATGTGCACCCTTATCTGGTGGGTGCGGCCGGTCTCGAGGCGGCATTCAATGAGCGACACGTATCCCAGGGGCTCGATGATTTTGTAGTGGGTGACGGCATATTTGCCCTGGCTGCCGTCGTGGAAGACCTGCATGATGCGGCGGTCGCGGATGTTGCGGCCAACATTGCCGGTGACGGTTCCCTCCTCAGGATCGGGGGTGCCCCACACCAGTGCCAGGTAACGGCGTCCCGTGGTGCGGTTGAAGAACTGTTTTGCCAGCTTGTTGTGGGCATATTCGTTCTTGGCAACGACGAGCAGTCCCGTGGTGTTCTTGTCAATGCGGTGCACCAGTCCCGGCCGCAGCTCCCCGGTCTGAAAGAGCGGAAGATCCCTGAAGTGGTACATAAGTGCATTCATGAGCGTACCGGAATAATTGCCGTAGGCCGGATGCACCACCATGCCCGCCGCCTTGTCAACCACTATGACATCATCATCTTCGTAGACGACATTAACAGGGAGGTCCTGAGGTATAAGCTCTATCTCCCGGGGCGGGTTGGGTAGCAGTATCTGGATGACATCCAGTGGTTTGACACGGTAATTGGGTTTTACCGGGGTTTCGTTGACCAGGATGTTTCCTGCCTGCGCTGCGGCCTGTAGGCGCGTCCGTGATACATTCTCAATGCGGGCTGAGAGGTACTTGTCAATGCGAAGCATTGACTGTCCCGGGTCAACCACGTACCGATAGTGTTCGAAGAGCTCCTGCTCCTGCTCCTGTTCCTGGTTGTCAGGCAGTTCCGGTTCGGTCATCTGCACAGTCTCATCTGAGTTTTATGATGCGCAGCAGTGAGAGCGGCAGACCTTCGTAGCTCTTTACAAGGAGGATGTATGTGCCGGCTGCCAGGTGGCTGAGGTCATACCTGCCGCTGCTGTCAAGTGTCAATAGCCTGGCTCCTGAGGAGGAGATCACATCTACCAGGAAATCGTGCGGAGCCCTGTCGGAGGGCAGAAGTGTCACCTTCCCCGAGGTGGGGTTGGGGTAGAGGGTGAAGAGGTCATTGATGAGGGTGCCGTGGTCTGATGATGTTGCTGATCCTTCTCCCCTCATCACCGGTCTGATCATCAGCGTTCCCGGTGCCTGGCTGGCCTGCCAGACGCCGCTGAGCATGAAGTAGTGTCTTCCGTCGTTCGGGGTGTTGAGGTCAAGGCCGGCATTGAGGAATTTATCGGAGAGCTGGCTCCAGCCTACCCAGAAGTAGTCTGTCACCCGTACGGGCACATCAAAAAGATAAGTTACAAAGCCGTTTATCTCCCCGCCCGGTGCGGCAACGGATCCCTGGGCAGAGCCCAGCACCGCTCCCGGCTGTCCGTTGTCGTCTGCCCATACCATGATGTCAAATGCCCTCTGGTTGGCGTTGTCATAGGCATCGTTGAAGCAGATGCTTATTCCTATGACAGAGTCGGGGATGAAGGATCTGAAGCGCAGTGCCACCCTGGCGTTGTTTGCTCCCTGGCCGTTGATGCCGTAGCCCGCCTCGGCGGTACCGTCGTCAATGGCAAAATAGTCGGAGAAACGCTGCAGGTACCTGATTGTGTCATTTAGTTTACGGTCAAAATCATCGGTGACAAGTGATGCTGTTACAAGAAAGCGAGCTGCATCGGTGGCGGCGGTGTTGTAGGTATACAAGAGCGGGGCATCATACAGGATGTCAGACAGGGGGGAGGCGTTGGCAGTTCCGGCATCAAAGTCTCGCACCACAGCCCCGGAGGAGAGATCTTTTATGGTGACATGCCTGGTTACGTTGCGAACTATGGTGTCGTTATTGCGGTATCTGAAGCTGAGTGCCGGGCCCATGAGTGAGAGGAAAGCCTGGCGGAAGTGTCTCCACGGCATAGCCTCGTACTCCCTGACCAGTGAACGGAGGGGCAGAGTCATGGCTACGTCGTGGATGACGGTGTCATTACGTGACCTGTTCCTGTCAAGCCAGACATGGTCGAGGTTCCACTGGTCGGCTGTGCCTGACCGGGATGGATCTTTGAGCACGCCGGCAAGTGAGGCATGGCCGGTGAACCTGAACCTGAATCCGTTCTTCAGAAACCGGCTGTCAGTCACCGGTATCATCGCCTGTAGGAATCCTGATACCGTATAGCCTTCTGCCTTCCAGACACTGTACCATCTCTCCTCATCCGGAGCCCAGAAGCTAAGCGTCAGGCTGTCGTCGCTCTCAGGCATGTCAGCCACTCCTCCTGCCTCGTAGAGGAAGCTGAGCCAGATGCTGTCGCCTGCCGGATATGCCAGGTCGATGGCTCGTGATGTCAGTCTGTCAGCGGTAAAGACAAGGTCTGAAGCCTGGTCATAGAGCAGGCCGTATTCATCAAGGCAGTCGAAGGTGGCAACGCCCATGGAGGGCTGGCTGACAGAGAAGGTGTTATTCACAAAGACCTGCAGGTCAGACCATCGGTCGACGGAAGGATAAAGGCTGTCGCGGGAGAAGTCGTCAAAAAAGGGCAGGGCCACCGGCTCCTCCGCTGCTGCTGCCTTCAGGCGCGTCATGCCTGCCATGCCTTCAGGCTGTCCGCCCGGGGTCATGACCATCATGCCTTCAAGCTGCCTGTTGCGTGTCAGCCCGGTGAAAACCTCCTGTGCCGAAGCACCGGAGGCGGTCAGCAGTAGTGAGAGCAGGTATATCAGCCAATTGTGTCTCATCATAGAGATTCAGGTCCGTTCTCCGGTAAGGTCAGCATCTTACCGCTGTCTGCAGCGACTATCGCGGTGGTGTCTGCGATGATCTTCAGGCTGTCAGTCGTCAGCCAGATATAGACAGCTGATCCCATCTGAACTGTTGCGTCAATGTGATATTCAGGATTTTGCTTGTATACGAAGGCATTCAGGGAGTCTTCACCGGTAGTAACATTGGCATCGAACACATATGCTCCGAGGTTCAATGATGAACTCAGTATCTCACTTCTGGCCTGGTCAAGGGTATACCCAATAAGACGGGGAATGGATGTACGCTGGCTGCTCAGACCCCTTCCCAGGACAAGGTCAATGACCATTCCCTTCTGTACGGAGTCGCCGGGAGCCACTTCACGGCCATGAAGAGTCTGTTTAAGCACAAAATCGACTGTCAGGTCGGGCACATAGGTCAGCTGTCCTACCTGCAGTCCTGCTGTTTCAATAACCGATACCGCCTGCCTCCTTGGCAGTCCCACGAGGTCAGGCACGGCAACCATTTCAGGATTGAAGGCATTTATGGTTACTTTTATTATCCGTCCTTTCTTTACCCGGTGTCCGGGTAGCGGCATCTGCTCCGCCACGCAGCCGCGGGGGACGAAGGCCGTATATACGGAGTCGATGATCTGGAAGCGCATTTTGTTTTTCTCTGCCACGCGTCTAGCCTCATCGATGGTCAGTCCCCTCATTTCGGGTGTTGGTCTCGACTGGCCGTGATGGGTGTAGATGTTAAGGAAGATGATGAGTAAGAGTACTATGGCAACGCCGATGACCATTGCCAGGCCTGCATTCTTCCAAAAGACCCGGCTTTTCAGAAATTCCTTGAAACTCATCGTGTGATGAAGTATTAAATTATAAACGCAGGGTCAAAGATAAAATTATATTATGAGATCGGAGGTCAGTTACCACTCCCTTACCGGGTGGTATAGTGTATCCCTCTCCACAGGTCTGAATCCGGCGGATCGTATCATAGCCACCAGCTCGGTGGTTGAGAGTGTAGTGCCGCCTTCGGTGGCGCCGGCCATGGAGTATATTCTTGTAGTGTCATCGATGGTGCCGTCGAGGTCATCGGTGCCGAAGGCAAGGCTCATCATGGCTGCATCCCTGCCTGTGGCTGGCCAGTAGGCCTTGATATGGCTGAAGTTGTCGAGAAAGATGCGCGAGAGAGCATAATTGCGCATATCTTCGGTGACAGGTACCTCTCCCAGCTCATGCATTCGGTTGTTCTCCCTCCGGAACTTCAGTGGTATGAATGCATTGAAACCCCCGGTGCGGTCCTGCAGCTCTCTGAGCCTCATCATATGGTCTATGCGCTGCGCCGGGCTCTCGGCATGACCGTAGAGCATGGTGGCGTTGGAGGTGATGCCCAGGTTGTGAGCCGTTTCGTGTATTGTCAGCCATGTGTCAGCGTCAGCCTTCTCGCGGCATATCTTCCTGCGCAGTGAGGCGTCAAATATCTCGGCGCCACCGCCAGGTATGGAGTCGAGGCCGCAGTCATGCAGGTACTTAAGTCCTTCAGCATAGGTCATGCCTGCCTTTTTGATCATATAGTGCAGCTCTGTGGCCGAGAAGGCCTTAATGCTTATGTCGGGCCGCAGTGCGCGTATTGATGAGAGCATCTTTCCGTAATAGTATATGTCACGCGACGGATGAACGCCGCCGGTGATATGTACCTCTGTCACCGGCACCCCCTCAAAGCGCCTTACGATGTCAAGGATATCACTCTCCGAGAGCTCCCAGCTGTCAGGGTGACCCTCGGGCTTGTGATAGGAACAGAAGCGGCAGTTGTAGATGCAGACGTTGGTAGGTTCTATGTGGAAGTTGCGGTTAAAGAAGACTGCATCATCGCTTTTTGCCCTTTTGACAGCAGTAGCGAGAAGGGCAAGCAGGGAGAGGTCAGCCCGGTTGTAAAGAGTCAGGGCCTCTTCGGGGGTGACTCTTCTGCCGTCGAAGACGGCCATGGCTATCTCCCTCAGCTCAGAGTCGGTGTTTCTCAGAAGAATCTCATTCATTGCACCAGTGTTGACAAATTTAACCTCAGTATGCCGGAATAGAAAAGAAAAACCGCCCTAATTGTTCATTAAGACGGTCATTTTTTTATTGTCAGTCAGCCTTTCAGTTCTTCTTTCCCGGTTCATCGGAGACGGTAAGCTTACTCCTGCCCTTGGCCCTGCGGGCAGCAAGCACACGCCTGCCGTCGGGTGTTGACATTCTCTCCCTGAATCCGTGAGTATTGCTCCTCCTCCTTCTTGACGGCTGAAATGTCCTTTTCATCTGTTGCTTGAATTATGTTGTTTACTTTCCCTTTTTTAAGACTGCAAAGCTAGTCATTAATTTGAAATAAATAACAGGTAGGGATATTTTTTTATCTTTCACCCCGGCAGGTAGACGATTTTTTTGGTCTCAAAGTAAGGTTCGTCAAACCAGCGGCTTACCGGAACAACCATGCATTCTGCCGCAAAGGGTTCCAGTTCACCGGTGAGATCGCCGCCTTTAAGGACGATCCACCCGTTTTTGAGGCTGTTGAATGAGCGTGGGGAGATCAGGTGCCGGGTGATCTTCACGAGCCGGCTCATCTCCGTCACTGCCCTGCCGACTATAAAATCATAGCTGCCGGTGATATCTTCAGACCTGGCGGCGATGGCCGTTACATTGCCGACATTCGCAGCTGTTGCGATCTCCCGGGCCACCTTTATCTTTTTGGCGATTGAGTCGACGAGGGTAAACCTGACATCCGGGAAGAGGATGGCAAGGGGTATTCCGGGGAGTCCTCCTCCGGTACCTATATCCGCCACGGAGGTGCCGGGAAGGAAAGTGATGAGGCGGGCTATGGCCAGGCTGTGCAGCAGGTGGTTGGTTGCGAAGTTTTTAATATCCTTTCTGGAGATGACATTTATCTTTTCATTCCACTCACTGTAGAGTGCGGGCAGCAATGAGAACTGCCGGCGCTGCTCAGCGGTGAGCGACGGGAAGTATTTTTGGGCGACGGTGGTCAAATCCCGCTCTTTTTGTTCTGGACAGTGTTGTAGATAAGCACTTTAGCTCTGAAGAGGCGGGCCTTTACCGTTCCAATCGGGAGGCTGAGTTCCGAGGCGATCTCCTCATAGGAGTACTCTTCAAAGTAGCGCAGTTCTATCAGGCGGCGATAGCGTGGCTTGAGAGCCTTGACTATCCTGTTGAGTGACGCTGCCGTCTCCCTGTCTATCATCAGCTCGTCAGGGCCCCTGCTGTCAGAGGCAACGGTAGCCTCCACCTCTGACTCTTCCCCCTCTTCATGGTCAAAAGGCCTGGGACTCTGGCTCTTGCGCCTCATGAAGTCTATGCAGTTGTTGGTGGCGATGCGAAAAAGCCATGTGCTGAAGGCATGTGAAGGAACATATTTTGCCAGGTTTTGGAAGGCTTTTCCAAACGCCTCAATGGTAAGATCCTCGGCATCAGACGGGTTGTTGACCATTCTGAGCATGACATAATAGACCGAGTCGCGGTACCTGTTGAGCAACTCCGTGTATGCCCTGCTCTCACCGTTCAGGGCCCGCTGAATGACTCTCAGGTCGTACTGTGCTTTTTCCGATAAGCCGGTTTCTACTTCCATGTCTTTATCCTCCTCCTGCTCCTTCCGGTTGCTGTCAGGTAAAGGACTCCGTTAATCAACGGCGCCAAGATATCAAAAAAGAGCGAATTAAACCATAAGCCTGGTTCGTTGAATGTAGCTGACGCTCTTTTGAGTATGACGGAGCGCATGACCAGGCGTGCGATGGCTAGCGCAACCACCACGGGCCAGAATGCCGTCATCACCGCCAGTGAGACCAGCAGTCCGTACCATAAAACCCTGGAAAAGGGTTCCAGGAACAGTCTTGCCTTATCCTTTTGCTTGTAGTATGCAGCTGCAAGGAAGTGTCTTCTCTTCTGCTTGACCCATGAGGCGATGCTCTTCTCCGCAACGGAGAGGGTGAACGAATTATGGGAGAGCATCAGGCTGATGTTGTCAGGTGTGGCATTGCGGTTCACGAAGAGATCGTCATCACCTGACATGATATGGTTATGCGGGCCGAAGCCACCTTTATCAAAGAAAAAACTGCGGCGGTAAGCCAGGTTTCTTCCTACGCCCATGTAAGGTACCCCTGCCATGGCCATACCGAAGTACTGCATGGCAGTAAACATGGTTTCGTAGCGGATGTAGCGGTTGAGGATCCCGGTGCCGGGCATGTAGGCCCCGTAACCTATAATGATATCTGCATCTCCGGCGGCAGCCGCGGCCACTTCTCCCAGCCAGAACGGGGAAGCGGGCCTGCAGTCGGCGTCGGTGAAGACCAGCAGGTCGTTCTTCGCCGCCTTGATACCTATCAGCATCGCCAGCTTTTTGGTATGGGTAAAGCCCGGATCCTTCTGAATCATACTCACCTTAAGGTGCGGGTATTGCTTCAGCATCTCCCCCAGAACATCAGCGGTGCCGTCTTCAGAGCAGTCGTTGACAACCACCACCTCGAACAGCGGATATTCCTGCTCCAGTACCGAAGGCAAAAACATCTTCAGGTTGTCTGCCTCATTGCGGGCACAGATGACCACGGAGAGGGGTGGCAACTCGTGCCGGGCATCCTTCCTGCCGTTGGGGCCGCGGGCTGCGGCGCGGTAATAACGAAGCCAGTACCATCCCTGGATAAATGCCGCCGACAGCAGCAGTGCCAGCAGAGTTATATGGAGAGGATCAGTTGATAAGATCATTCAACGCTCAATGTGTGCGAAGCAATATTATAAAGAATTGGAAAACGGTTACAAGAATCTTTTCAACAATATGGCTGTCGTTTTCCCAATTTGATAACTCTCTGTTCAAAATCAGCAGGATTAACCTTACTTTTGTGACCGTCACACAACGGATGATGTTCAGGATAGATCAGAAAGACAACTCCACATCAGCCAGGGCAGGGGTTCTGCGCACGGCTCACGGCGAGATACCCACCCCTGTGTTCATGCCTGTCGGCACCGCTGCCACCGTCAAGGGTGTGCTGCACCGTGACCTGCGGACGGAGATTAATGCCCCGGTGATACTTGTCAACACCTACCATCTCTACCTGCGTCCCGGCACCGGTATCATCAACAGTGCAGGGGGGGTGCATGGCTTCATGTCGTGGGACAGGCCTGTGGTTACTGACAGCGGGGGATACCAGGTTTTTTCGCTGGCTGCCAACAGGAAGCTGACGGAGGAGGGGGCCATCTTCAGGTCGCACATTGACGGCTCAAGGCATCTATTCACCCCGGAGAGGGTTGTAGAGATCCAAAGGCTGCTGGGTTCGGACATTATGATGGCGTTTGACGAGTGCGCGCCCTGGCCCTGTGATCACGGTTATGCCCAGAGGTCAATGGAGCTGACTCACCGCTGGCTCGACAGGTGTGTGGCTCATTACAGGAAGACAGAGCCTCTCTACGGTTATGAGCAGATGCTCTTCCCGATAGTACAGGGGGCTGTATACGGTGACCTGCGGCGTATCTCCGCCGAGAAGGCAGCATCGATGGATATGGCTGGCAACGCCATCGGTGGTCTCTCTGTGGGTGAGCCGACAGAGGTGATGTATGAGATGACGGAGGTGGTTAACAGCATACTGCCTGAAGAAAAACCGCGTTACCTCATGGGAGTGGGCACTCCGGCCAACATCCTTGAGAGCATCGCGCGGGGAGTGGATATGTTTGACTGCGTGATGCCCTCACGCAACGGAAGGAACGGGATGTTGTTTACACGTGACGGCATAATAAACATAAGGAACAAACGTTGGGCTGAAGATCTGTCACCGGTAGACGCCACGTCAGACTCAGAGATCAGCCGTACCTATTCAAAGGCTTACCTGCGCCACCTGGTGATATCGGGAGAGATGCTCGGAGCACAGATAGCAACCATACATAACCTGGCATTCTACCTCAGCCTTGTCAGGGAGGCGAGAAAGAAGATACTCGAAGGAACATTCGGACCATGGAAGGAAGAGACGGTAAAAAGAATTTCAGGGAGAGCCTGAGGAAGCTTGCCCCGACGATACTGGACCGCTATATCATAAGGCAGTTCCTGGGCACGTTTCTCTTCTCGCTTGTGCTCATACTGGGCATAGCTGTGATCTTCGACTTCTCGGAGAAGATTGACGACTTCATCCAGAAGCAGGCACCTCTGAAGGCTATCATCTTTGATTATTATCTCAACTTCATCCCATATTTTGCCACCCTCTTTGCCCCGATGTTCGTTTTCATTTCGGTGATTTTTTTTACTTCGAGGATGGCTGTCAACACCGAGATCATAGCCATGCTCAACAGCGGGATGAGCTTCCCGAGGCTGCTTGTGCCATACTTTGTCTCTGCCGCCTTCATTGCTGTGGCTGCCTTCATGATGCTGAACTACGTGCTTCCGCATTCGAACATTGCCCGGCTTGATTTTGAGGAGAAGTACTATCGGAGGTCTGATTTCAGGCAGATAAACGTCTCCTCGGTGCATCGCCAGGTATACCCTAACGTCTACATCTACATGGAGTCATACAACAAGATATCACAGAGCGGGCGCAATTTCAGCATGGAGAAATTCGACGAGCAGGGGAGGCTGGAGTCCAAGCTGACGGCCAATATGATCAGGTGGGATACCACAACCAACAAGTGGGGGGCATGGTGGTACTATATAAGGGAGAATGACAGTCTCGGGGAGAGGATCACCACAGGGCGGCGCATTGACACCGTGCTGAATGTGGGGCCTGACGATTTCACGCGTGCCCCGGAGTTCGTATATACAATGACTCACAGCGAGCTCATCAACTACATTGATGTACTCCGGTCACAGGGTTCAGATGAGATAAAGCTCTATCTCAATGAGAAGCACCGGCGCAATGCCTCCCCCTTTGCTTTCTTTGTTCTGACTCTCATCGGCGTCTCGCTCTCCTCACGCAAGATTAAGGGTGGCATTGGCATGCAGATAGGGCTGGGCCTGGCACTGACATTCTCATATATTCTCTTCATGCAGTTTGCGTCGCAGTTTTCACTGAAAGGCGACCTCAACCCGGCACTGGCCATGTGGATACCGAACATTATCTATTCCTTCATCGCCCTGGGGACCTATCTCTACGCACCGAAGTGACCCCCGTGGCAGGATGAGGGAAATTTGTTTATATTGCCGTGTTTTTTTTCAACGGTAAACAGGGGGTAAAAACCTAAACAGAAACAGCTATGGCACTGGAAAAGAAGATACGTGAGCTCAAGGAGAAGCGCGAGAAGATGCTTCTCGGCGGCGGTGAGGAGGCTATCAGGAAGCAGAAGGCAATGGGTAAGAATACTGCCCGTGAGCGCATTCTTGCCATTCTTGACGATGGCTCCTTCAGTGAGTACGATATGTTTGTCGAGCATGATGCGCGCGACTTTGGTATGGACAAGAAACATCTGCCCAGCGACGGGGTGGTGATAGGCACAGGTACCGTCAGCGGCAACCCGGTGGCCATCTACGCGCAGGATTTCACAGTTGCCGGCGGGTCGCTGGGCCTTATGCATTCGCGTAAGATCACCAAGATCATGGATCATGCACTGAAGATGAGGATACCGCTTATCGGCATCAACGACTCCGGAGGAGCGCGCATACAGGAGGGGGTCAACTCCCTGGCCGGTTACGGTGAGATATTCTTTAGGAACACCATTTCCAGTGGCGTGATACCGCAGATTTCGGTGATACTGGGTCCCTGTGCCGGAGGGGCAGTATACTCGCCTGCCCTGACCGACTTCGTCTTTGTGGTGGACAATATCTCCAAGATGTTCATCACCGGTCCCGAGGTGATCAAGACCGTTCTCGGGGAGGAGATCTCCATGGAGGCGCTGGGTGGTGCCCGTGTGCACTGTGAGACCTCCGGCAATGCTCACTTCTTTTCAGTATCGGAGGATGAGTGCTTCGGCCAGATAAAGAAGCTGATCTCATTTCTCCCGCGCAACAATGAGGTCAGGGCGGAGGTTGTTGAGACGGTGCCGCCCGACAGCAGTTATGATATTGAGAATATCGTCCCGGGTGATCCCACGCTGCCGTACGATGTCAGAGAGGTGATCAGGGCTGTTGCTGACGGTTCGGATTTCTTTGAGATACAGGAGATGTATGCCCGCAACATGGTGATAGGCTTCGGGCGTCTGGGAGGCAGGACGGTGGGGTTTGTTGCCAATCAGCCGCTGGAGATGGCGGGCGTGCTTGACGTAGACTCTTCGGACAAGGCTGCCAGGTTCATCCGTTACTGTGATGCCTTCAGCATACCCATCATCACCTTTGTTGACCTGCCGGGGTATCTTCCGGGCATAGACCAGGAGCATGCCGGGGTGATACGCCACGGTGCCAAGGTCCTCTATTCCTACAGTGAGGCCACGGTGCCCAAGCTGACGGTGATATTGCGCAAGGCCTACGGCGGAGGATACATAGCCATGGGCTCACGTCACCTGCGTGCCGATTTTGTTTTTGCCTGGCCTACGGCTGAGATAGCCGTGATGGGTCCGGAGGGAGCTGCCAACATCATCTTCCGCAAGGAGATAACCTCTGCCTCCGATCCTGATGAGGTGCGCCGCCAGAAGGTTGAGGAGTACAAGGAGAAATTTGCCAATCCCTACGTGGCAGCATCGCGCGGTTATGTGGATTCGGTCATTGAGCCGACGGAGACACGCAGGCTGCTGCTGCATGGCCTGGAGGTGTCATCCGGCAAGCATGTTCAGATGCCGTTCAAGAAGCATGGCATACCACCCTTCTGATCATCTCATGACACGTAACGATATGGAAAAGAAAGCTAACGACAGGCTTAGCATAGACCACACATGGTATACCACCAGGATCAGTGCGCGTCATGCTGCACGCAAGCCCTATGCGCCTGCCGACCCGGGAGTGATAAGCAGTTTCATCCCGGGAACGGTGGTGGAGGTAATGGTCAGTGTGGGTGACACGGTAGAGGAGGGTGATGATATTCTGATCCTCGATGCCATGAAGATGAAAAACAGGCTTAAGAGCCATATAGCCGGGAAAGTGACTTCCGTCAATATAAAACCGGGGGACAGGGTCTCCAAGGGAGCGGTGCTGGCAGTGGTGGAGTGCTGCTGAGGAAGCTCAATACAGGTGCCCGGCATGTTTTGTGCCGCGAAAGGTTTAACGCAGTGCCCCGTCTGATTTCGTGCCCGGAAGTATTTAGTGCAATTATCCTTCTGATTTCGTGCCCGGAAGTATTTAATGCAATTATCCTTCTGATTTCGTGCTGAGACTGGTTTATTGCAGTTCAACGGCTGTCTTCAGAAGGTATCGGGAGACCTCGCGCGGCAGCTCCGGCGGTTTGCTGAAGATGCCATATACGGAAGATCCGCTGCCCGACATGGATGCATAGATGGCGCCTGCCTCGTAGAGTGCATCCTTCAGCCTGCCTATCATGGGGTAACGGCTGATAATGCCCGGCTCAAAATCGTTCACGACCCTCTCTTTCCATTCGGTCAGCGGCAGGCTCAGAAGCTGCCTGAGCGACTCTCCTTCAGGGTCAGGATGGCTTCCCGCATAGGCCTCGGCAGTGCTTACATTCAGGTCAGGGTAAAGCAGTGTGATGTGCCAGGGGCTGAGATCGAGGGGGAATTCCGAAAGTATGTTACCCACACCTTCGGCAAACGACGGGGTTCCGTCAATGAAGAAGGGAGCGTCACTGCTGAGCCTGCCGGCGAAGGATCGCAGTTCCTCGGCGTTGAGGCCGAAGTTGAAATACCGGTTCAGTGCCTTAAGCATGCCTGCAGCATCGGATGACCCGCCACCGAGACCGGCACCCACAGGTATGCTCTTGTGCAGATGGATACGGAGAAAGGGGAAATCAAACGAACGGCGCATCAGCTTTACGGCCTTCATGACAAGGTTTTCATCCGGATCATTCTGCTCCATAACACCGGTGACTGTCAGGGTGTCACTCTTCCTGCTGTCCTTTCTTACCACAAACTCCAGCGCGTCAGTCAGCGCGACAGGGTAGAAGAAGGTCTCTATATTATGATACCCGTCAGGCCGCTTTTCAACGATCCTTAGTCCTATGTTTATCTTGGCACCCGGAAATACAACCATTACAGCCCCTCTCTTGTGAGATCAAAAATATACGAACCTTTTCAAATATCATCATTTTTCACTATTTTATCCGTTTTCAACATCTTTTTAACATCTGCTGTTTGAAACAAAAAAGAGAAGATTTGAAACCCTGACTGTTGTTATTGTTAAATTTGACGACGGCGGGAGTATCCGGATGTATTTTCCAAATAGCTGATTAACAATTTAATATTTAATGTCACAGGTAACTTCAAGGGGAAGGCAGGATAAGAAGTCTTCAGTGGTTGTCATACCAGAGGGCGGCAGGGTGCCGCCTCAGTCGCCCGAGATGGAAGAGGCTGTTCTCGGTGCTGCGATGCTTGAGATAGAGGCTGCCAGGATGGTGGTCGACATGCTCAGGCCTGAGGTGTTCTATTCTACAGCGCATCAGAAGATTTTTGCCGCTATCTTAGAGCTCAACAAGCGGGATCAGCCGATAGACCTTCTGACGGTCACCCAGGAGCTGAAGAGGGTCAATGATCTCGAGGAGGTAGGCGGTGCAGTATATCTTACAGAGCTGACATCCAGGATCGTCTCCGCCGCCAACATAGAGTATCATGCCCGTATTGTCCTGCAGAAGTATATTCAGCGTGAGCTGATACGTGCAGCCACCCTCATTCAGAATATGGTTTATGAGGACACTCTTGATGTCACTGAGCTGCTTGACAAGAGTGAGGATGAGTTGTTCAGGATAGCAGAGGGCAATATCAAGCATGAGGTAGCTCCGATCCATGAGGTCATCAAGCAGGCACTGTCGGAGATAGAGGAGCTGGGCAAGAAGGAGGATGCTCTTGTCGGAGTGCCGTCGGGCTTTACGAAGCTTGACAGGCTGACCTCCGGGTGGCAGAAGTCCGAGCTGGTGATCATAGCCGCCAGGCCCTCAATGGGCAAGACTGCCTTTGCCCTGACCATGGCACGCAACATGGCCATAGAGCACGGCAGGAAGGTGGCGATCTTCTCACTGGAGATGGCAGCCATACAGCTGGTTAACAGGCTCATTGTCTCAGAGACGGAGATTCCCGGCGAGAAGATCCGCAATGGCAAACTCTCAGCCGAAGAGTGGTCATTGCTCGAGTCACGCATCAAAGCACTCACCGAGGCCCCGATATATATTGATGACACCCCGGCCATCTCAGTCTTTGAGCTGAGGGCCAAGTGCCGCAGGCTCAAGGCGCAGGGTAAGCTTGACCTGGTGGTTGTCGACTACCTTCAGCTGATGACCGGACCGCCCGATGCGGGCAGCCGCGAGCAGGAGGTGAGCTCCATCTCCCGTTCGCTGAAGAGCATCGCCAAGGAGCTGGCGGTGCCTGTGCTGGCTCTCTCGCAGCTCAACAGGTCGGTGGAGACACGCGGGGGCAACAAGAAGCCCATGCTCTCCGACCTTCGTGAGTCAGGTGCCATTGAACAGGACGCCGACATGGTTGTCTTTATCCACAGGCCTGAGAAGATGGGGGTGTCGCAGTTCGAGGACGGACAGTCGACCAAGGGTCATGCTGACATTATCCTTGCAAAGAACCGTAACGGTCCTACTGATGAGATACTGCTTTACTTCAAGGAGGACCGTGCCACCTTTGTTGAGCCTGACGACTTCGGCAGTGAGGTCGGCTACACCGACGAGGCGCCGGGAGGAGTATATACCCTTGGGTCAAAGATGAATGATGATCTCTCGTCAGACTTCAGCGACTTCTCTCCGGACGACAACGGCCGCAAACCGCTATTCTGATGCCGTGACATGACCTGCGGTTTGATCGCGGGAGCCTGCTATGGTTATTACTATCTCGCCCCGCGGGGCTGTCTCGCGGAAATGTGCTGCCAGTGATGAGAGGCTGCCCCGTACCGTCTCCTCGAACTTCTTTGTCAGTTCCCTTGATACAGAGGCACGGCGTTCAGCACCGAGCGCTGCTGCCAGCTCCTCAAGGGTCTTTACCAGCCTGAAGGGCGATTCGTAAAATATCATTGTTCTCTCCTCGCCGGCCAGGGTCGAGATCCTCTTCTGCCTGCCCTTCTTCTGCGGCAGGAATCCCTCGAAGCAGAAGCGGTCTGACGGCAGCCCGGAGTTGACCAGCGCCGGGACAAATGCCGTGGGGCCGGGGAGCGACTCAACGGGGATTTCCCGCTCGATGCACATGCGTACCAGCAGGAATCCCGGATCGGAGATGCCCGGGGTACCGGCATCGGTGATGAGCGCCGTGACTGTGCCTCTTTCCATCAGGTCACAGAGCGACTCAATGGTCTTGTGTTCATTGAATTTGTGGTGCGAACGGAGAGGAACCCTGATGCCATAGTGGTCAAGCAGTATGCGGCTCTTCCTGGTATCTTCGGCAAGTATCAGGTCAGCCGATTTCAGAACCTCGAGGGCACGCACTGTAATATCACCCAGGTTGCCTATGGGAGTAGGTACCAGGATCAGCTTAGACATTCAGGCTGAATTTTCTTCTTACCACATCAACAAATGACAACTGTGCTGCAGGGTCCGACCCCATGACGGTGCTCTCATCGAGGATCTTCATGGCCTCACCGAGGGAGACGGCCGCATTCAGCCTGCTGACGGCATCATTGTAGGCGGCTGCATCACCGCTGAAGAGCTCGCGTATATAGTAGAACTTGTCATTGATGCCGATTGCGGCAGCGATATCAGCTATAGGCTTGCTGTGCATCACGGAGGTAACCACCTCATCCTTTCTTGAAGCAGACATCTTTTCGCCAAGGGTTCCCGTCACACCGAACCTGTCGGCCAGTATCGCCTTTACACTCTCCTGTGGCCTGGCTTTTGACCCGGCAGGGCTCTTCACGGTTTCTGATTCAACCTTTTCAGGCTCAACACTTGCCTGAGGGGCTGCTGTCTCAATCACCCCTCTCTGTCCTACCGCTTCACTATTCTCAATCGTGACCTTCCTCTCCGTTGTTACTTCCTTCTCAACGGTCGCGGCAGTCGCGCTTTTCTCAATTGTCACCGCCTCGTCTGCGGTCACGGCAGTCGCGCTTTTCTCAATTGTCACCGCCTCGTCTGCGATCACGGCGGTCACACTTTCCCCGGTTGTCACCGTCTTTTCAGCGGTCTCGACAGTAACGCTCTTCGACTCGCCGGCCACAACTGAATGGCCCGCCGTTCGGGCTTCGCCGGCACCGTACAGCCCGGGGAGGAGCTTCAGCATGTCAGATGCGCTACGGATCCTTGACTTTGCCAGCTCGGTCTCTGCAATGTGTGAACCGGGTACTTCCGAGAGCTGGTCAAGCATTGCAATTGCCTCCTCCAGATCCCTTCCTATAATGCCTACTGCTTTTGTGAAATCCATCTCTCTTTGTTTTTTATTATGATCGTTTTCTTTATTTTGCAAAAGTAATTAATTCTGATCTTCTCAGCCTTAATAATAGTGTCACATTACTGAACGGCCTAACCCAAAGCTTAAGTATGGAGTTTCTCGAAAATTCAGTCTTCAATGCAGGGAAGCGCGGATCTTTAGAGGTTATAGCGGGGTCGATGTTCTCAGGCAAGACCGAGGAGCTGATCCGAAGGGTGCGCAGGGCCATGTATGCCGGCCTCAGGGTTGAAATATTCAAACCGTCACTTGACACCAGGTACTCGGAGACCAGGGTAGTGTCACACGATGAGAAGTCGATCGTTTCCACCCCCGTTGAGAATGCCTCGTCGATATTGCTTCTGGCTGCCGGCGTTGAGGTTGTGGGTATAGACGAGGCCCAGTTCTTTGACGACACTCTTCCGGAGGTCTGTTCGGCTCTTGCGGATTCGGGCACAAGGGTGATCGTGGCAGGGCTCGACATGGATTTTGCAGGCAAACCCTTCGGACCCATGCCTGCACTGATGGCGATAGCCGAGTATGTGACCAAGGTACATGCGATATGTGTCAGGTGCGGCAACCTTGCCCATTTTTCACACCGGAAGACCGATGACGAGAAGGTGGTGGTGCTGGGTGAAAAGGATATTTACGAGCCCCTGTGCCGTTCATGTTACCTGGAAGCAGTCAGACGATGACCGTCAGCCCATGTGGCTGATCTTCTCGAGTCTTGCAGGATCTACAATGCTGATTCTTTTACCTTCCAGGGCAATTACCGACTCGGTGGCAAACATCGAGAGGGTTCTGATGGCATTAGAGGTGGTCATGTTCGAGAGACATGCCAGGTCCTCCCTGGAGACATAGGCCCTGATAGTCTTACCGTCATTCTCGACTCCATAGGTGTCACGCAGTACCAGCAATGACTCAGCAAGCCGGCCCCTGATATGCTTCTGGGTCAGGGATACCGTTCTTTCACTGGAAAAGGATAATTCAAGTGCCATCATACGCATGAGCTTGATGGAGAGGTCGGAATCGCGCTGCAGGAGCTTCAGGAACTGATTGCTGTCAATCCGGCAGACACCAGATTCTTCAATGGCTACCGCCGAGGCATAATACCTGGTGCCCGCAATGATGGCAGAAAAGCCTATGAGTCCCTGAGGCCTGATCATCCTTATGATCTGCTCCCTGCCTCCGATGCCCTCCTTGAACACCTTCACCTTGCCGTAGGCGAGACAATAAAGACCGGCAGGCCTGGCCCCCTCGGTAAAGATAACATCCCCTTTCTTGAATGATGAACAGATGTGATCACGAAGCAGAAACTCCTTCTCTTCGTCAGACAATTCCCTGAAAAGCGAAAACGGGCCCTCAAGGCACTGTTCCATGTAAGGATCACTATAAACCATTTCCCCGTATGTTGAATAACATATGCAAAGATATTAAAAATATTGGCCCAGGTGGAAATTAACACTTTTTAACACACTAAAGTACAAGTAGTTGGAGGTGGCTGCGGGTAGTCAACGGTATCTGGCCACGATAGGTATTCTCCTGCCGCTGCCGAATGCTTTTGCGGAGACACGCAGGATAGGAGGAGTCTGTTTTCTTTTGAATTCGCTGATGCGTACCAGCCTGATCACCTTCTCAACCAGTTCCCTGTCAGATCCTTCACCGATAATGGTGTCTGCTGACTTCCCGAGATCTATATAACTGTAGAGCACGGGGTCGAGCAGGTGGTATGGTGGCAGTGTGTCAATATCAAGCTGGTCGGGTTTCAGTTCTGCTGAAGGTGGCTTGACGAGGATGGCATGGGGGATGATCTCCCTCTGCGAGTTTATCTCTCCAGCCAGTCGGTATACCTCGGTCTTGTAAAGATCGCCTATTACCGAAAGTCCACCGGCCATGTCACCGTAGAGTGTTCCATAACCCGTCGCGGCCTCACTTTTGTTGGAAGTGTTGAGGAGCACAAGCCCGAACTTGTTTGCAAAAGCCATTAGCATCAGTGCCCGCAGTCTCGACTGGATATTTTCCTCGGTCACGTCGGGTTCCCTGCCGGCAAAAAAAGGTTTCAGGGTTTTGTCGACCGCCTGCCGGGCCTCTTCAATACTAACGATGTGGTAGGGTGCTCCCAATGTTTCGGCCATCTTTACGGAGTCGGCCACGGAGTGATCAGAGGACCATACAGACGGCATCAGCAGTGAGAGGGTGTTCTCAGGCCCCAGGGCTTCCGCAGCCAGGGCAAGGACCACGGCCGAGTCAATACCTCCTGATAGCCCCACTATGGCCTTTTTGAGTCCGCTCTTGGCAAAGAAGTCCCCTATGCCCGTCACCAGTGCACGGTGTACATGTGCGGTCATATCTTCAGGTAAACCTGGCGGGCAGGAGTATTGTTCACTTTTGTATCCCGGGGAGGGCACGTCGACTATCCTTACCTCTTCCTCACAGAATGCCAGTCTCTCGAGCACGGTCCCGTCAGAACCGATCAGTACTGACGATCCGTCGAAAATCAGTTCCGTATAGCCGCCTACCTGGTTGACTGATATGAGAGGTTTACCGTACTCCCGGGCATTTCTTGAGAAAACCTCATCCCTGATCTTTATCCTGTTGTGAGAGAATGGGTTGGCAGCGATATTTATTATCAGGGAGGGATTCTCCTTCATGATCTCATCGAGTGGTGCGATGCTGTAAAGCCGCCATAGGCCCTTGTCGCCGAAAGGCTGCTCGTCCCATATGTCCTCACAAATGGTTATTGCTATCCTGGTTCCGTTCAGTTCCACTGTCCGGAAGATGTTACCGGGCTGAAAGTACCTGTCTTCGTCAAAGATGTCGTAGGTAGGCAGGAGGGTCTTGGAGGTTACGGCTTTCACCCTGCCGTCCTGCAGGAAGAAGGCGGAGTTGTGCAGGCTTTTGCCGTAGAGACCGGCATTTGGGGAGGGGCCTCCAACGATGGCGGCTATTCCCGTGCAATGTAAGGCGATCTCCTCCACTGATGCCATGGAGGCATTGACAATATCACTCCGGAGCAGCAGGTCAAGGGGAGGGTAGCCGGTGACGGCGAGCTCGGAGAAGACTATGAGATCGGCTCCTCCGCTTTTCGCAATACCGATGGAGGAGATGATCTTCTTCCTGTTGCCGGCGATATCACCCGGGATATAACTTAGCTGTGCAAGTGCAACCCTCATTGCGGGAGGTTCAGAATTTCAATCCCAGCCTGATCTTTACCATCCTGATGCCGGACCTGTCGTCGGGCTGGTTCGCATCCTCCAGGTCTTTGGTTATGTCAAAGAAATCCTGGGCATAACCAAGCCCTGCGACGATAGATGCGTCTATAGCCAGCTCATATTCAATTCCTATGCCTATATGCCATCCTGCATTGAGGCCGTATACCTCGTTCCTCGCATTTTCATGCCTGATATCGATCGCCGGCACGTCAATGGTCGACTTGATCCGCATCCTGATATCGAATCCCAGGTCAGTGAAATAGGTCAGATAGCCCACCTGGTCGGGCTGGAACCGGATTCCGGCGGGAATATTCAGGTAATGGATGTTATACCGTACCTCAGTTCCCGGATCCAGCGGCTGCGGGAAATTGGTGAAGACAAGTGTATGTTCCTCATCCGTGCTTTGTCTCCCGCCTGCTGAGAGAAAGCTCAGTCCTGATGATATGGCAAAATTGTCAGCAAAGAAATGAAATACATTCAGTCCGATGTCAAAGCCGGCCTTTACCCCTTCGCCCCTGTAGCAGGATTCGTTTGAGCCCATCCATGAGATAACGGGGTCAGCATGAACCGCAAATTGAAGTTCCTGGGCCGAAAGGCTCACGGGTGCAGAGACCAGGGCCGCAACAGCCAGAGCCCTGAGGACCGACAGTTTGTTTGTTTTGTACATCTTCTCGTAGTTAGCCTCTCAAAATTATAAATAAAAGTCCTTATTTTGCGAAAAAAGATCTTATTCCGTTGATATGACCAATCGACTGTCATTGCTCCTGTTGTTTGCCGCCCTGCTGACCATTGCTCTTCTCAGCTCATGCCACCGTGATCCCTACAAGGTTGATCTGTCAGGTATTGAGTGTGACCTGTCTGTCAGGGATCTTGGCAACGCCATTTTTGAGACACCGCCGAATGAGCTTGCCGCCAGGGCTGAGTCACTTAAGCAGGAGTATGGCAATGCCCTGAACATCTACAGCAGTGTCATCGGGCTGGGAGATATCTCCGATGAGAGATGGTCCTCGGCCTTTATCCTCTTTGCCACTGACCTGCGCAACCTGGAACTCTGGGATGATGTAAAGCGCGTTTTTCCCGACAATAAAAACCTGGAGAAGGAGCTTGAAGAAGCCTTCAGGCATTACAAATATTACTTTCCTGACAGGGTGATACCTGAGGTAATCGTTTGCATTTCCGTTTTCAACAACAGCATAATAGTCGATGACTCACTGCTGATGGTCAGTCTTGACCGTTATCTGGGAGCTGACTCGAAATACTATCCCTCCCTTGGCATTTATAGTTATCAGGCCCGTAAGATGACCCCCGCCCATATAGCCACCGACTGCATGTATGCCTGGGCTGCGACCGAGTGGGATTACAGGGAGATCGGGTACGGCATCCGGAACCTTCTCAACTCAATGCTGCATGAGGCCAAGCTGGTCTATTTCACAAAACGTATGATGCCATCTGTTGCAGACACCCTGCTTCACGGTTTTACGGCTGACCAGCTTGAGTTCTGCAGGCAGGGGGAGAGAGAGATGTGGGAGTATCTTGTCGGGCATGACCTGCTCTTCTCCACTGACGGTTTTCTGATACGCAAGTTTACAGGCGAGGCGCCGTTCACCACCTATTTTTCGGAGGAGTCGCCCGGCAGGGCAATAGTCTGGATCGGTTTCAGGATAATAGAGAAGTTCATGAACAGCAATCCCTCGGTGACGATGGAGGAACTGATGAGCATGGCCGATTGCCAGGCTATCCTCAGCGGCGCCAGGTATAATCCCAACTGATGCAAAAAAAAGAAACTGCCCTTTCAGACAGCTTCCGGTTTCCCTAAAAAGCGAATGCGGTTTAATCCGGATGAATTGCCTCTACAGGGCATACGTCGGCGCAGGCACCACAATCGGTACATATATCAGGGTCGATTACGTAGATATCTCCCTCAGAGATAGCCTCAACCGGACATTCATCTATGCAGGTTCCGCAAGCTGTGCAGTCATCTGTAATTTTGTAAGCCATTATTGAATTTGTTTTTAAAGATTACGGGCGTAAAATTATCTTTTATTTTATGAAGTTCCTAACCAAATTCTGATAAAATTTGCCCTTGCCTCTATGGTGATCAAATATGGTACCATTGATTCCCCGCCTGGTAATCAAATATGGTGCCATTGATTCCCCGTCAGTTGCGCCGGAGCCAGCCAGATCAGAGGCAGCAGCCGCTTTTCCCTGATGTCCCGGGTATTAAGTACGATGTTGTATTCAGGATCAGAAATCGAGGCTGAAGGAAAGGTAAAATATTTTCGGGAGGAGGTAGCCGTTATCGATACCCCATGCGATGTCACCCCTGACGAAATAGCCGAAGAGCTGTGCCCTTACGCCCCCGCCGAAACCCTGTACCAGGGGATTGCGCATGGCATCGAGCCTGACCACCACCGGTCCGTTGCGTATGACCTTATCATTCCAGTAGTTTTCATTGCCCCAGGGGTCCCATCCTGACCACGCCATGCCAATGTCATAGAAGCCGACAAGCTGGAGGCTGTTGAGGAGGTTGGATCGGAGGGGGTGACCTGCAAAATATCTTACCACAGGCCAGCGTATCTCACTGTTTATCAGAGCAAAGTTGCTTCCGTTACGAATATTCTGGGTAAATCCCCGCATATTGGTGGCCAGGGCCTGGAATCCGTAGTTGACGTTGGGGTTGACGGGTACGGTCTGGTCGAACATGGGTAACTGATTGAACAGGTAGCCCATCCAGTTGTCGACGCCACCCATGTAATAGATCAGTCGTGACGGACCGAAAGAGGTGCTTGCCGCAAACCTGTTTGCCCAGATCAGGTCGCGGTGGATCTTCTGATAATGTCTGAAATCGGCACCGAAGACGAACATATCGCTTTTTCTTTCAGTGACCTCCCGGTAGTATTCTCCAAACACCTTAAATCTGGTACCGTAGTATATATTGATGGTCCGTTTGCGGGTATTGTCATATATCACCTCGCCCTTCAATCCTGCCCAATGGCGGTCTGACGATGGAGCCATGAGGCTGGCCTGGTCCGTTGACTGGATGACGTAGTTGTCATAGCGGTAGGTGAGGGTTCCCTTCAGGGCGAGCACTGCGCTCAGCGGTTTCCTGAGAGAGGCATAGGTGGTGTAGCTCTTTATCTTGTAATAGAGAGTGTCATTATAGCTGTCAAACGACTGCTTGTGAAACAGCACCTGCTTGTCAAACTTCCCCCTGAGGGCCTCCAGGCTGACCAGGTACTCGTTGCTGTCAAAGTTGCCGGAGAAACGGAAGCCACCGGTAATACGATAATCCTCAAAAAGGTCAATGGTACCCAGCTTAAAGAGTATGTTGAGGCCGGGATTGAAATAGGGCGCTCCGCCGTTGTATGCCTGGTAGGTATTGTTCAGGAAGTTGAAGTCGATCTGTGTGGCAGTGTAGTTATTGTAGAAGGCGGGCCTGTAGACCAGGGCGGTGGGCATCGGCACCCTGGAAGTGTCAAGGTCTATGTCCATGTAATCCTTCCGCCACTGCAGCTCGTAGAAGTTCTCCTTCTCCTTTTCGAAGACATAGTTACGGAAGTCGATGGGTTCGTCAGCCGCATAGTACTCGTAGAGTGGTTTTTGGAGAGTGTCGTTCATACGTGCCCGCTCCGCCAGGAGCCAGTCCCTGATACGGTTGATGCTGTCGGCAGCCCTCAGCATGGTTATCTCCTCCTCCCTCCATGCAGTGGTGCGTATATCATTGCTGCTGACCCGGGGCGCGTCGCCTGTGGCACCTGCATGAAGCCTGTAGCGTCCGTTGTCAAAGATCACTGCAGCATCCTGCCCTGCGTTCCTGTCAAAGGCTTCAAGGTTGCGGGGGAAATCTGTTGCCTGGTGACCGTCGATGAAGTACATGTAATGAATGGCTGTGTCAATAAAGGCTATGGAACTGTCAATGGCGGCATCGTAGTAATTCAGGATACCGTTGCCGTTGCTGATATAACCCGTGGAGAGGGCAGTGGCCTGCATAGGATCCAGGTAATCGTTGAGGGTGCCTTCATCGAGTCTGGTGAGAATGTTGCCACGGGCTTTGAGATCATAGGTAAAGAGGTTGAAGGTAAGGCCTGTCTCCTCCTGTGGGTCACCCCGGTTTGAGAGTGTGTCGGTAAGCCTGTTTGATGAAAAGATTATGGTCTCATCCTTTCCTCTGATGAATGAGGGGTCAAAATCATCAGCCACGTCATAGGTCAGGCGTTCGTTGGTGCCGCTGATTATCGTGTGGAGATAGATATCGGTCATACCGTTGATGATGGCCGAGACCAGCAGGCGGGTGCCGTCGGGTGAGTAGGAGAGTGAGAGTACCTTCTCGAAGAAGGGCATGGTACGCTGCTCTATGTTCTTCTGGTCGGTACGGTAGAAGTAAAGCTCCACGCCGCCCTTCTCCTCATTGGCAAAGGTCAGTATCTGGCCTCCGGGGTGCCAGGTGATCACGGGATAGGTATGGTCAACCGACTGTTCATACTTTGGCTCAGCGGTAAAAATCTTTTTCGATTTGCCGGTGGAGGTGTCGTATATCCAGATTCTGCGTTTGCCCCAGTCGTTGGATACATAGGCTATCATTCGTCCGTCGGGACTGATCTTCACCGAGGTGTACCGCTCCTGGGGTTTTGACTTTCTGATCTCGGGTGGTTTCCTGTACTCTTCGCCCGGTTTGATACTGTAATAATTTGCGTAGAATTCCTTCCAGTCACGGTAGGTATCCTTTATGCTCTTTCCCAGCCCGTATAAAAATCCGTCCTCAATATTCTTGTAGATTTTTGACAGGTATATGATATTGGGAATGATGGCATCGCCATATGTCTCGCCTATGTATTTCCAGAATGAGTGGCCGGCAAAGACTGCCTCCTCATATTCGAGGTTGTCAAGGTTCCTGTATCTGCCGTTTTCGAACCCGTCCCTGACACGGTTGTCGGTTTCACTGTCCCATCCGAAGGCTACGTAGTTAATGAGTCCCTTGATGTACCAGTCGGGTATCTGTATCCGGGAGCTGCTGGTTGTCCTGTCACGGACATCGGCATTGTAGAGCATCTCATAGACCACCACCTCGGCTATTGCCGATGCTATCAGCTTGCTGAATTCTTCGTGGTCGCCGTTGAACCAGAGCATAACCTTGTTCTTGATGACCCGGCTGTAGCCTCCGACGTTGTAGTCCTCTTCTGCCGATATCAGACCGACGTTGCTCTGCCGGTAATCGTTCTTCTTATTGTAGACTATGAGAATCAGGCGCTTGTCAAGGGTGTAGTCAAAATAGTCCTCAATCTCGTTGAGCTTCTCTTCCGCCACCACGGAGGCATACTCAGCCACCTCGCGGCCGAACTCATTGTAGTAGCAATCTATATCATCAAACCTGAAATAGGTCCAGTAGAAGTCCCGGTGCTGTACCCGGTTCTTGCCGAAGGTCATCTGCATGCCGTTGTAGAACTGTCCTGATGCCGGCATGGCAGTCAGCAGCAGGAGGGTTGTCAGTGCAAGTATGAAGGGACTTTTCGAGCGCATATGCAAAACGGATCTGCACTTTCCGGATTCAGCAAAATCTGTTCCAAAGGCAGGCAACCGTATGGCAAAACTAATGGAATAACCAATAAAAAAACAGTGACTTGTCGATTTTTATTATTTTTGGAGCTGATTATGATGCAATATAACTGGCTTGATCTTTGTTATGTTAAATGCAACCAGAAATCAACCTGAAGTTTGTCCGGGTAATAAAATGAGATAAAATATGAAAAGGATTTTTTCAGCAGTTGTTTTATTATTGCTTGCAACCGGGATTTGGGCGCAGCCCAGGATTAAATTTGAAGATACGCGTCACAATTACGGGACGATCAAGGAGGAGGCCGGCAAGCAGGAGGCGGTTTTCAACTTCACCAACACCGGCGATTCCGTTCTTGTCATCACCAGGGTACAGTCATCATGTGGCTGCACGGCAGCTGACTATACCAAAGCGCCTGTTCCTCCGGGAGGCAAGGGTTTTGTCACGGCGGTCTTTGATCCCCGTGGTTACAGCAGTCGCTTTGCCAAGAGCATTTCGGTGTACACCAACGCCAGACCGCCGGTCACTGTGCTGATCATTGAAGGACAGGTAGTTCCGCGTGAGAAGACAGTGGAAGAGCTCTATACTTTTGCCGTGGGGCCGGTGAGGTTCCAGTCAAACCATCTGGCGTTCACCACTACGAAGAAGAACGAGAAGAAGATCAGGGTGATGCCTGTCATCAACACCTCGAAGGAGCCTGCCACGGTTGAGTTTGAAGGTATCCCTGCCCACCTGTCGCTTAAGATGAATCCGGCCACTCTCAAGCCCGGAGAGAAGGGGGTGATTGAGGGCAGCTATGACGCCAGGCTCAACAGCAGCAGCTGGGGCAATGTCAATGACCTGATACGCCTTAAGGTAAACGGAGAGCAGATGAAGAACATTTACCTTTATGTCTCAGCCAACCTGGTGGAGGACTTTTCAGGGCTGAGCAGCCAGGAGCTGGCCAATGCACCCGTTCTGAAGCTGGAGTCGAATACAGTTGATTTCGGAACCATCAAACAGAAATCTTCTGCCGATGTTGAGTTCAAGTTCACCAATGAGGGCAAGAGCGATCTCATCATCAGGCATGTCAAGTCGGGATGCGGATGCACGGCACTGATGCCCACTGAGAATGTGATCAAGCCGGGCGCCCAGGGTTCCATCAAGGCCAGATTCAATTCCGGCGGTTACAAGGGACAGATATACAAGAACATCTTCATCTACACCAATGATCCGAAGAATTCTGAGGTTATGCTGATGATCAAGGGTCAGGTACTTGTGGAGGAGAGTGCAGAAAAGTAACGGACAGCCGGGGGACAGGAGGGATATGAACAGTGCAAAAGGCCAGGCCGGAGTACTTTCGGTTCAGAAAGGAGTTGTGCAGCCCCCCAGCATAAACCCCGATATGGCCAACCGTCTCCGGCGGAACAGGAGAAAAAAGCTAACTGCCGATGACTACGCCGACGGCATCCTGCGCGGCAACCGTACCATACTCAGTCAGGCCATAACGCTCATTGAGAGCTCACTGCCGGAGCATTACGATCTTGCCCAGGCGGTGGTGGAACGTTGCCTGCCTGCCAGCTCCCGCTCTGTCAGGCTCGGCATCACAGGTGTTCCCGGTGCCGGCAAAAGCACTTTCATTGAGACCTTTGGCACTATGCTTACACGTTATTACGGCAGGCGTCTTGCAGTCCTGACAATTGACCCAAGCAGCCAGCAGAGCAAGGGAAGCATCATGGGTGACAAGACGAGGATGGAGCAGCTGAGTGTAGACCCTGATGCCTTCATACGGCCGTCACCCTCAGCAGGTACTCTCGGCGGGGTGGCCCGCAAGACACGGGAGACAATAATTCTTTGCGAGGCCGCCGGCTTTGACACCATAATTGTTGAGACAGTGGGCGTGGGACAGTCGGAGACTGCCGCACACTCCATGGTCGATTTCTTCCTGGTGCTCATGCTTGCCGGAGCCGGTGATGAGCTACAGGGCATCAAGCGCGGAATTATGGAGATGGCTGATACGATTATCATAAACAAAGCTGACGGCAATAATATTCAGAAGGCAGAGATGGCAAGGGTAGAGTATGAAAATGCACTGCATCTCTTTCCTCCAGCACCGTCTAAGTGGAGCCCCAGGGTGATGACCTGCTCGTCGCTCGAGAAGACGGGGATAAACGAAGTTTGGGAGACGGTACGCGATTATGTCAGTCTGACAAAGGGCAACGGCTGGTTCTGGGAGAGAAGGAGGGAACAGGCGGTCACACGAATGCACGAGACCATTATAGATTCTCTGAAGTATTCATTCTACAACCATCCGGAGGTGATGGCACTGCTGCCCAAGCTGGAGAAACAGCTGCGCGAAGGCGAGATGACATCATACAAGCCGGCACTGATGTTGCTCGATAAATATTTCGGAAGCAACTGCCGGTAATCACAAATTTCGGACTTTATTGAGGAAAACAGGCAGGTTTTTCATCTGCCTGTATGAACTCATGGAGTTTTTTTTGTATGTTTGAACCTTCAAAAAATTAGAGTGTTATATAATTAAAACGGTTAAAATGAAAAAGACAGCTTTCCTTGTTTTAATAATGGCAATTGCGGCATCATGTGCCAGGGAACCGCAATACCGGATTACCGGTACCATTGACGGTGCGGGCAGCGAGGTAATTATACTGCAGAAGCGTATTCCCGGAGGTTATGATATTATTGACTCTGCAACCATGGAGAACGGCTCCTTTGAGATGACCGGCACCGTCGAGTATCCGCAGATGGTGAACCTCGCGATCAAGAATAAGCGGGGAGGCCTCAGTTTCTTCATTGAGAACTCCGACATTACCGTACACGGCCATGCCGACTCACTGTGGCTGGCATCTGTTGCCGGATCCCTGACCCAGGGCGAGTTTGACACCTACAAGGCTGCATTCGATGAGTCGAATGAAGAGATGTCAAAGATCTATGACCGTTACCGTGAGGCAAAGATGGCCGGTGATGACGAGCTTGCCGGCTCCATCGAAAAGGAGATTGAGGCATTGGATGCCAGGCAGACCGAGATGAAGAAGGAGTTCATTGTCAACAATCCTTCATCATATGTTACTCCCACCGTGCTGAACGAGATTTCATACTATCTGGAGGCTGATGAACTTGAGAGCCTGCTGGGAAAGCTTGACACATCACTCAACAAGGTTCAGTCGGTTGTCACCCTGAAGGAGAGACTCGTCAAACTCAAGGCTGTTGCAGTCGGTCAGAAGGCTCCCGATTTCACGCTGAATGACACTGAGGGCAATCCTGTATCCCTCTACTCGAAGCTGGGCGGGGATACGAAGCTGCTGCTTGTCGATTTCTGGGCAGCATGGTGCCCTCCCTGCCGCCAGGAGAACCCCAACGTGGTAAAGGTGTGGAAAGAGTACAACAAGAAGGGTTTCGACGTGCTGGGCGTGTCACTTGACCGCAACAGGGAGGACTGGCTCAAGGCGATAGAGGATGACAAACTTACCTGGACACACATCTCTGACCTCAAATACTGGGACTGTGCTCCTGCAAAACTGTATGCCGTAACAGGCATACCGGCCAACTTCCTTATTGACGGTGAGGGGGTGATAGTAGGCCATAACCTCAGGGGAGCGGCGCTTGAAGAAAAGGTCAAAGAACTGCTCGGCTCTAAATAATATTAAGAATTTTGACTAATTTAGGAAGCCGTTGGGGAAGCAGTTCTCCAGCGGCTTTTTCATCATATAAACCGGAAATGAGCAAGAAGGAAGATTTTCTGAACTACATGAGGCAGGGCTATGCGTGCAAGGGTGATTTCATTGTCCTTGGCGGTGCCAGGCTTGACGGCGAGGCTGTCGCTGATGCACATATCAGGATACCTCTGAAGACGCTTAACAGGCACGGTCTGATTGCAGGCGCAACGGGTACGGGCAAGACCAAGAGCCTGCAGGTGATAACCGAGCAGCTCTCACTGAAGGGGATACCCTCGCTGGTGATGGATGTCAAGGGTGACCTCAGCGGACTGGCCAGGCCGGGGGTGGAGACCCCGTTCATCACCAACAGGCATGCAAGTATCAATCTGCCCTGGTCCACCATGGGATTTCCGGTGGAGCTGCTGACCCTGTCGGAACAAAACGGAGTGCGTCTGCGTGCGACGGTCTCGGAATTCGGGCCGGTGCTCTTCTCACGGATACTCGACCTGAACGATACCCAGGGAGGGATAATGTCAATAATCTTCAAATACTGCGATGACAACAAGCTGGGGCTGGTTGACCTCAGGGATATCAGGAAGGTGATACAGTACCTTCAGGGCGAGGGCAAGGCTGAGCTTGAAAAGGAGTACGGGGCCATGTCACCGGCATCGACCGGCGTCATATTGCGTAAGATAATTGAGCTGGAGCAGCAGGGGGCGGATCGCTTCTTCGGTGAGGAGTCATTTGACATAAAGGATCTGATGCGCCGTGACAGCAACGGCAACGGTTATATAAACATCATCCGGCTGACCGACATACAGGACAAACCCAAGCTCTTTTCGACCTTTATGCTGTCACTGCTGGCAGAGGTCTACAATAGCATGCCTGAGAGAGGTGATCAGCCGAAACCGGAGCTTGTGATCTTCATTGATGAGGCTCATCTCGTCTTTAACCAGGCCAGCAAAATCCTCCTTGAGCAGATCGAAACAATTGTCAAACTCATTCGTTCCAAGGGCGTGGGAGTATATTTCATCACGCAGAATCCGATGGATGTGCCTGCTCCTGTGCTTGCCCAGCTTGGTCTTAAGGTACAGCATGCGCTGAGGGCCTTTACTGCAAATGACAGGAAGAACATCAGGCTTACAGCAGAGAACTTTCCGATCTCATCATGGTACAACACGGAGGAAGCCCTTACCTCACTGGGAACAGGCGAGGCGCTGGTGACGGCCCTCAATGAGAAGGGGATACCCACCCCTCTTGCAGCCATGGTTGTCCGTGCCCCTATGAGCAGGATGGACATACTCACGGAGGAGGAGATAGATTCGATAAACAGTTCATCACCGCTGGTGGTGAAGTACTCCCGGGTTGTTGACCCCGAGAGTGCGGCGGAGATCCTCGAGAAGAAGATATCCTCAGCCGAACTGAAAAGGAAAGAGGCCCAGGAGAGAAAGGCAAGGGAGAAGGTGACTGGTCGCAGTCCGCGTACCACCACCACGCGGCGCAGGACAACCCATCCGGTGGTGAAGGTGCTTACCTCTGCCACCTTCATACGCGGTGTAATGGGTATCCTGACGAAGGCAATGAAATGATGAGATACTTACGCAGAACCTGAAGCCGGAATGTACCCCGGCTCCTGAGGAAGCGATTATCTCAAAATAAAACTGAAAGTCCGGACAGCGACTCTGTGAAGAAACAGTACTGATTTACGGGCCAGTGCCTTAAGTCCTAAGAAAGTAGATTGAAATACAGCATGCAAGTCAAAAAATAAGTGATTGTGAACTATCAGAGTAATCAGCAGAGATCAAAAAAATGCCGGAATTCATTTATTTTAACCAAATAGATAAACCCTGAAGACAAAAATATTTACAGTTGTTACGATAGCAACGTTATCCGTTGCTTCACTCCAGGCCCAGGTGAGTTTTAGTGTAGTTGCCGGGCCCAACTTTCAGAACATTACCGGTAAGCAGTCCTTGGACTATGAGAATTTTTCCTATGAGCAGAAGATTAAGTTCAGTAACCGGATAACCTGGGATGAATACTCGGATATGGATCATGCATACTATAGGCCATTTGATGCGGGAGCCAATATTTTTGCAGGCTATGAGCTGGAAATGGGGCTTTTCTTCCAGTTGAATGCACAGATGGGTATGCTGAAAATGAATCCGGAGATTGAGGAGGCGGAGGATGATGAAGCTGCATACAAGAATACCGGTTTCGGAATATCAATTGGCTATAACTTCTGATCCTGCGTTAACCCTCAAAAAACCGTTCGCCTCATCCGAGAGGTTTTATTATGTTCCTGATGTCAGTATTCAGTAATCAGTGTTGCAATCCACAAATCATCAAATTCTTAATTCTTAATTCTTCATTCTTAATTCTTCACTACTGCCTGCCGACTGCCGACTGCCGACCGCCGGATCACCAGAGGTGGTGCACCAGCGGTCTTATGTCCTCTTCGTAGATATGCCTGATTGCTGAGAGCTGTTCATCTGTAAGCGCGGGAAGTGAAGCAGCTTCAATATTAGATCTCACCTGCTCCGTGGATGATGCTCCCGGGATGATGCAGCTCACCTCATCGCGCATGAGTATCCACCGCAGGGCCACATGTGACAGGGGCATCTCTGCCGGGAAGAGCTCCCTAAGCCGTGCGACTGCCTGCAGTCCCCTGTCATAGGGCACCCCGGCAAAGGTCTCGCCCTTGTCGAACATCATGCCGTTGCGGTTGAAGAAACGGTGGTCACCGGGTGCGAACCTGCTCTCCGGCGAGAATTTACCCGTAAGAAGTCCGCTGGCCAGGGGAACCCTGATAATCAGACCGACCTCCTTCTCGCGGGCCATGGAGAAGAACCTCTCGTGGGGTCGCTGGCGGAAGATGTTATAGATTATCTGTACAGTGGTGACATTATCATATTCAATGGCCTTGATAGCCTCCTCCACCTTTTCAACGCTGACGCCCAGGTTGCGTATCTTGCCCTCCTCCCTGAGCCTCTCAAACTCACCGAAAATCTCCGGGCGGTAATATACCTCCATGGGCGGACAGTGCAGCTGTATCAGGTCAATGCAGTCAGTGCCGATCCTTTTCAGTGAGTCCTCGACATATGCCCTGAGGACAGCCGGGGTGTACCCTTTGTTAACGTGGGGGTTTATCTGTCGCCCGCACTTGGTTGCTATCCCGATCTCTCTGCCCGATGCCCGCACTGCCCTCCCGACAGCCTTCTCGCTCTCACCGTCGGAATAGACGTCTGCCGTGTCAATGAAATTGACCCCGTTGTCTATGGCCTCGCGGATAATAGAGTCAGCAAGGTCCGGGTCAAATTTTGATCCCCATTTTCCTCCTACCTGCCAGGTGCCCAACGATATCACAGACACCTCAAGGCCGCTCTTTCCCAGTTTCCTGTAGTTCATATCTCTCCGTTGTTTTATTTCCAGGCAATTTATCTGTTATCGTGCAATATTGTAATAGGAAACGGTCAGGCTGAATGTAATCGGGTTCAGCCCTATGCTATGATCTGTCAATACCCTGTTGCCCTTTGAGTAAATCCACGGGGTTCGGTTCAGCTTAACTGCGTATCCTCCCGCAATTCCGAACGACCATCTGTCGCTCCGCCCATGCATGCCTGAATACATAAGATACTCTAAATTCAGTCCTGCCACCGCTATGGTCTGATTGAACCTCAGGTCAATGTCTCTCTCATCAAGATAGCGGGTCATGGATATCTTCCTGTCGCCCGGGTAGTTAAGCAACCTGTATCTCAGCCACCGTGCCGAGAGGAGAGGAGTGATCCTTACCCTGCGGGAGTTGACAAGGTCATAGCCTATGCTGAGTTTGTACAGGGTATTGTTAAGGTCAACGGAGATGGTGTCGAGGTCATCCTGGTAGCTGTAGCCCATGCCGATCCCCAGTCCGAAATAGACACCTGAGAATGAGGCCCCGAGTTCCGGTCCTATCACGGCAAAGTATCTCATCAGGTCTGTGTTGTGGGATCCCAGAGCCGGAGTAAACTCTTCAAAATCGGAAAAAACGGCATCCATTGTAAGTGATGACCGCATGATGACTTTCTTCCTGAGGTCGCTGTAACTGTCATCGAGGAACATCTCATCAGGTATATATATCGGTGTAAGGTTGATCTCCAGGGGATAGACTGTTGATTCATCAATTACAACCTCCACAGGATTGAATCCCAGGCATTCTACTTTCAGGCTCATATCCCTGCCCGGTTCGAGAAGCAGGTGAAAGATTCCGTTCATGTCGGCTGCTGTGCAGTTGGAGGTATTGACCTGGCATGCCGTGGCGCCCACTATGGGAACATCGCGGTTATCTCTGATAACTCCGGTGACGACTGTTCCCTGTGCTGCTGCGCCGATTGAAACTGCTGCAAGTAATGTTACTGCAAAGATCCGGGCAGCCATTCTCATAACTGCGATCTTCTCTGTTTTGCATTTACTGGCTGACAGCTGCTGGTGGGGCCGGGGACTGCAGTCCGGGGAAAGTGCCGTTATGCAGGGGTTTCTCTTCATCGACTCTGATTTAAGGATCAAATTAAACAAAATTCCCGGACAATCTGTTTCAGTTTGAAGGCCGGGGGAAAGCTGAAGAACATCTTTTAGATTATGATTAAATATTACATTTATCCGGTTAACCAAATAGAACAGAACGATGAAAAGATTTTTTTTGCTATGCCTTCTGGTTGGCTTTGCTCTTTATGCAGTTGCACAGGAGAAGAGGCCTCTGACGATAGATGATATTGTACAGTGGAACCGCATCACCGAGAGGGTAATATCAGATGACGGATCGCTGATGGCATTCAAAACCGAGCCTTCACAGGGCGACCCTGTTGTGACTCTCTATGGGGGGGATGCTGAGCTGAAGGGTACGTTCAACTGTGCCACCTTCGTGAAAATCTCTGCGGACTCAAGGCATCTCTTCTTCACCATCAAACCTCCCTACGAAGAGGTACGGGCTCTGAAGCTCAAGAAGACCAAAAAGGAGGATATGCCTCTTGACAAGCTGGGAATATACAATGTGGCTGCCGGTACGACCGACACCATTGAGAGGCTGAAGTCCTACAAGGTTCCCGCAAAATGGGCAGGATGGATCGCATGGCAGACCGAGCCGCTGAAGTCGAAGCCCGCAACCCCGAAGGACAGCGCCGGGAATGGCAGTGAGAAGAAGCAGGAGGTTGGAAAGGAAGCAGGAAAGGAAATCCCCAAAACGGAAACCGGCAACGAGCCCGGCATGGAGAGCGGAAAAGAAGCCGGTGTGAACGGGAAGAAACCCAAAAGCGAATCTGCAGATAACGGTTATACTCTTTACTACCGTAACCTTAACACCGGCAAGACCGACTCGGTAAGGTTTGTCACCGATTACCTGTTTGCCGAGGAGTCGGAGAAGCTAATGTATACAACTACGGGAGATGACAATGGCCTGGAGCCGGGGGTGGTGATCGTCGACCTGAAAAAGGGTGAGAGCACCGTGTTATATTCCGGCAAGGCTAAATACAAGCAGCTGGCCATTGACAAGGAGGGAGAGAGGGCTGCCTTTATCATCTCGTTCGATGAGAAGGACAAGGTTGGCAACACATACTCACTCTGTTACTGGGATGGCAGCGGACTGGCCTCAGTGGCTGCCGCTCAGGGCACAGAGGGTCTTCCTGAAGGATGGATAATCAATGAGAATGCCAGCCTGATCTTTGGAGAGACGACGCCGAGGCTCTATTTTGGAACCTCGCCGGAATATAAGCTTAAGGATACTACTGTTCTTGACGAGGAGCGTGCCAACGTGGATGTATGGCACTGGGAGGAAGGCATCCTCCATACCGCGCAGGTGGTCAGGAAATCAAGGGAGATGAAAAAGTATTATACGGCTGTTTATCATGCCGACCTGAAGAAGGCGGTGCAACTGGCCACTGAAGAGAGGCCTGACGTACATCTGGCCGACAAGGGTGATGCACAAAAAGTCGCTGCCTTCTCGTCGCTGCCCTATGACCTCGAATCGATGTGGGAGGGACGTGCAAAGAATGACATGTGGATTGTTGATGTCAATACAGGTGAGGCTCAGATGATCAGGCAGGCTCTCAGGGCCAGGGCCCGATTCTCGCCGGCAGGAAAATATCTCTACTGGTATCATGAGGCAGACAGTTCGTGGTATTCCTACGATGTGGCTGCAGGCAGGGAGTACAGGCTGACAGACCCCAAAAAACTGCCCGTCTGGGATGAGCTGCATGATGTCCCCGATCTTCCGGGCTCATACCCTGCGGTGGGCTGGCTGAAGGATGACGCGGCTTTCCTGGTATCAGACAGGTATGACATATGGTCCCTGGACCCGACTGCCGGACGTGCACCGGTAAACGTTACCGGCAACGGCCGCAGTGAAAGGATAAGCTACAGGCTTATCGATTTCGACACGGAGAATGAGTATATCGACCCTTCCGTGAAACAGCACCTGCAGGGTGTCAACGAGGCAACGCGCAGCCAGGCTATCTATTCACTTGAAATGAAGAAGAAGGCTCTTCCCGTCAGGCTTACCGGCGGCGATTACAACTACGGCAACCTGGTAAAGGCGAAAAAGAGCAACGCACTGATGTACACCAGGGAGAACTTCGGTCTCTTTCCCGATTACCTGCTGTCAGACCTCTCTTTCAGGTCTGAGAAGAGGCTCACCGATGCCAACCCTCAACAGAAGGATTTCAGATGGGGTACAGCCGAGCTGGTAAAGTGGACTTCGCTTGATGGGCTGGAGCTGGAGGGGCTTCTGTATAAGCCGGAAGGCTTTGACCCGAACAAAAAGTACCCGATGATCGTAAACTTTTACGAGAAGAGCTCGGCAGAGCTGTTCAGGCACAGGAATCCTGAGCCGGGCAGATCTACCATTGATTATCATTATTATACAAGTCACGGGTACCTGATCTTCAATCCTGATGTCTATTATATTGACGGTTATCCCGGCCAGAGCGCTTACAACTGCGTAATGCCCGGCATCATGTCGCTCATTGAGAAGGGATTTGTTGATGTGAAGCGTATTGGTGCCCAGGGTCACAGCTGGGGCGGCTACCAGGTGGCATATCTTGCCACCCGCACAAATCTCTTTGCCGCAATTGAGTCCGGTGCACCAGTGGTCAATATGTACAGTGCCTACGGTGGCATACGGTGGGAGTCGGGAGTAAACCGGTCAATGCAGTATGAGCACCAGCAGAGTCGCATAGGGGCTACGATCTGGGAGGCACCCCATCTTTACTGGGAGAACTCACCGCTCTTCTCCATTGACAAGATTGAGACCCCGATACTGATCATGGCCAATGACCAGGATGGCGCGGTGCCATGGTACCAGGGCATAGAGTTCTTCGTCGCCATGAGGCGTCTCGGCAAGCCTGCATGGCTGCTCAACTACAACGGTGAGCCTCACTGGGCACAGAAGCTGCCCAACAGGATCGATTTCCAGAAGCGCATGGCTCAGTTCTTCCATCATTACCTAAAAGGAGAGCCGATGCCGGTCTGGATGAAGGAAGGCGTTCCGGCAACGGAAAAGGAGTTCACGCTGGGATACTAAAACAGATTTTTTAAATCCTGCGCTGATACACTGAATTGCGCAGGCGGATACTGAGGCACAGACGGACAACCTGTCCGTCTGTGCCTCAGTATATGTGGGAATTATGTAAATTATACTTAAAATTTTGTAATCCATCTAATCCGTTGATTGACAACCTTTGTCTTATCGGACAGGAGACGTTGCCGGCAGCGTTTCTTGTTTCGTTGTATTCAGTCAATATTAAATAATTAATAAACAAATACATATTTATCGTTGTTGTAGTAATATATAGGTGTTGATTGTCCATTTTTTTACCCTTGAGAAATTTAAAGATCAACTATGAGTGTGCATTAACCAGTAGATACTTCATAATTTGTATAAAATATCTGCCCAACATGAAAAAAATTATCTTTTTTCTCTTGTTGTTCCTTATCTGGCTTGACCCTCTTTTGGCGCAGGTTAACCTGAAAGGGACAATAGTTGATGATCAGAACCTGCCCCTCCCGGGAGTGTCAGTCCGTGTAAAGAACACATTCAGGGGCACCATGACCGACACAGACGGCACTTACACACTTAGTGCGTTGCCAACGGATACCCTTGTTTTTTCGATGGTAGGGATGATCACACAGGAGATCGTGCCAGGGAACCGTACCGTGATTAATATTCAGATGGAAACTGAGACTACAATCATGGATGAGGTAGTAGTAATAGGTTACGGAACGGTAAGAAAGAGTGACCTTACCGGGTCTGTGAGCTCAGTCAAAACTGAGGACCTGCTGAAGGTAACATCACTGAATCCTGAGCAGGGGCTTCAGGGGAAGGTAACAGGCGTTCAGGTGATAAGCACCTCGGGTGCTCCCGGAGCAGGAGCGGCAGTCAGGGTACGAGGAGTAGGCACCTTCAATAACTCATCCCCGATATTTGTTGTTGACGGGGTGATACTTGACGATATCTCCTTCCTCAACTCTTCGGATATTGCATCCATGGAGGTGCTGAAAGATGCTTCTGCCACTGCCATTTACGGATCAAGGGGAGCCAACGGCGTCATCATCATCACAACAAAAACAGGCACGATGGGCCAGGAGAAGGCAAGTTTCAACGTCAATTCTGAGTTCGGAATACAGCACCTGGCAAAGAAAATCGATCTTCTCAGCGGCAGGGAGTTTGCTATTATTTCCAACGAGATAGTTGCCGGGTCCTACAATAACGTTGATCTTGTTCCCAATACCGACTGGCAGGACCTGGTGTTCACCACGGCACAGATTCACAATCACCAGATATCGGTCACGGGAGCCACGAAGCTGACGCAATACTACGTGGGAATCGGGGCCTTCATCCAGGATGGTATAATTGACAAATCGAACTACAGCCGTATCACGCTGAAACTTAACAATACGTATAATTTAACGCCATTTCTCAAACTTGGCAACAACCTGACCATCGCACCCTACACCCAGCAGAACGCGCCTAATGTAACATACTCGGTATACCGTGCGCAGCCGGTGCTTGAGCCCTATTACGATGACGGCTCTTTTGCCGTGGTCTATAATGTTGGCAACCCGTTGGCTCAGCTTGCATATTCAAACGATTTCAGAAAAGGGATAAGAGGTGTCGGTAATATTTTTGCGGAGGCCTCATTTCTAGATTCTTTTACACTGAGGACAAGTTTCGGGATAGATGCTTCATACAACAAATCGACCAGTTTTTCTCCGGCTTACACTGTCTATAACCCTGATGGCACTGCCTCCCAGCAGCAAAATATCCTCAGCGATTTGTACAAGGGTACCTCTGATAACCTCAACTGGCTTTGGGAAAACACCCTGAGTTACCGGAAAACATTCATGGATATTCATTCTCTTGACCTGGTAGCTGGCTATACCATGCAGGAATCGACTTCTGAGTATCTGGGCATTCCGGGAGAGAATATACTGCGTGACGGACAGGATTTCTGGTATATCAGTCCTTCTTACATATATGACCCCGCCAATAATGTCAACACGATCCAGTCGATATCCAACGGAGTTGATGCGGGATTATACTATTCCATGATCTCTTATATCTTCCGGGCCAATTATTCACTTGACAATAAATATATTGCTACTGTCACTTTTCGTCGGGACGGCTCCTCGAAATTTGCAAAGGAGAACAGGTTTTCAAACTTTCCGTCGTTTGCCCTTGGATGGAATATAGGGAACGAGCAATTCATGAAATCGGTTGATGCAGTATCAAAGCTCAAGGTCAGAGCCAGCTGGGGAATAATTGGCAATGAGAAGATAAGTTACTATGACCGTTATGCGAGGGTGCAGTCGTCTATCATAGCCGTGCTGGGCAATCCGGATGCTCCGATTCCTGCTGCAACTTACGGCAAGAGCGGCAACCCGGACCTGAAATGGGAGAGCACCACTCAAACAGATATAGGTGTTGAGGTTGGCTTTTTAGCAAACAAGCTCATGGGCGAATTTGACTTTTACAATCGCGTTACCAATGACATACTGGTTGAACTTTCAACTCCGGGTCACCTGGGCAACGGGCAGGGTCAGAAGGTGCGTTACAATGCGGCATCCGTTCTGAACAGGGGATTTGAGTTCAACCTGAACTGGAGGGAGAAGAGAGGCGATTTCACCTACTCTGTAGGCCTCCTGGGTTCGACCATTCACAATGAGGTGCTTGAGATAGGAGGCACCAGCGGTGTTGACTCCACGCTTATTGGTGGTTACCTGGGTGACGGAAGGCCTGTAACGTTGAGCCGCGTCGGACTGCCTATCGGTGCATTTTACGGGTACAAGACAGATGGCATTTTCCAGGATGAAGGTGAGCTTGATGCTTATCCCCATTCTGCCCAGGCCGGACCTGGTGATCTCAGGTTTGTTGATGTGACTCATGACGGTATCCTTGACGGGCGTGACAGGACCTATATCGGTTCACCCATTCCAAAATTCATTTTTGGTTTCAACGGTAGCATAGAATATAAGGGAATTGACTTTGCCCTTGACTTCCAGGGTCAGACAGGGAATAAGATCTTCAACGGGAAGGAGGTGGTAAGGCCTGATCCCTACAACTTCGAGAAACATGTCTTCAGCCGATGGACCGGTCCGGGCACAAGCAACAGTGAACCCCGGCCCTCTTTTGGAGGGTACAATTTCACACCTTCAGATAGGTTTATCCAGGACGGTTCATTCATAAGGCTGAGAAGTGTCTCCCTTGGTTACACACTGCCGGCCCGTTTATCACAGAAGGCCTTCATGCAACAGCTCAGGGTATATGTCAAGGGATCAAACCTGTTCACTCTTACCAGGTTTACCGGTTATACGCCGGAAATCGGGAGCTATGATGTTCTGTCGAACGGAATAGACTATGGCGCCTATCCCATCACTTCCGTCTACTCAGTTGGTGTTAACCTGCAATTCTAAGAAAGATGAAAACAAAGATTTCCATATCAATCATCCTGATGGCATTCCTTCTGATCACGGCGGGATGCGAAGACTTTCTCCAGAAGGATCCGCAGGGAGAGCTGACCCAGGAGGCGTTCCCTGTAACTGCATCGGACGCTTTGCTTGCAACCAATGCCGTATATTCAACCATTCGTAACTGGGCTTATCATTCAGGTGGTTATCCGATAATGGATATCATGTCAGATGATGCCCACAAGGGCAGTAACCCCAATGACCAGCTACCCACTATCGGCCCGTATGATAAATTCACCCATACTACAACCCAGGATGGGCTAGACCGCTGGTGGAGCTCATTATACGAAGGTATCAAGAGGGCCAACGTGGTCATAGAAATGGTACCGTCAATTAATATGAGCACTGATCTTCGGAACCGTTGTATTGCTGAGGCCAGTTTCCTGAGGGGACTCTATTATTTTGATCTTGTACGAGCTTTCGGAGGAGTGCCCAAAGTTACCATAACGACACCTCCTACAAAGGTTCCACGCTCAACGGCAGGGGAAATATATGATCTTATAATTTCTGATCTTGAATATGCAATTACGAACCTCCCGGAGAAAAGCGCCTACGGTCCCGATGATGCAGGCCGGGCAACGAAGGGGGCTGCCAAATCGCTTCTGGCAAAGGTTTATCTGTTCAGGAAGGATTTTATCAATGCCGAAAAGTATGCACTGGAAGTCATTATATCAGATGAGTATGACCTCGAGCCTGTTTTTGCCGATGCTAACGGCAAATTGGGTGAGCACGGAGTGGAATCGGTATTTGAGGTAGGAGCCATGGAAGTCGACGGGGCCGGAGGAAACCAGTATGCCAACACGCAGGGCGTCAGAGGTTCGCCTAACAGGGGATGGGGATTCAACAGGCCTTCCCTTGATCTTCGCTACTCCTTTGAGACAGGTGACCCACGTCTCGATGCCACTATAATTGACCTGGGCGAAACACTGGACGGGATACTTATCCTGGGCGACGGTACAACGCCCGATGAGACACTTGACGGTGATCAAAATGTAATTGAGGTGGAGTGTTACAATCAGAAGATATGGTACCCTGGCAACAACACTACCACCCAGTGGGGTCATAACAGGAGGCTGATCCGTTACGCCGACGTTCTGCTTATGGCGGCAGAAGCGCTGAATGAGAATGATGACCCTGATGGCGCCCTGCTCTACCTCAATGAGGTAAGAAGACGTGCAAGACAGGGCAACAACAGCATCCTCCCTGACATTACAGAGACAAGCAAGGGTCCTCTAAGAGACATTATCATTGAAGAACGGAGGCATGAACTTGCTCTTGAGGGACACAGATTCTGGGACCTTGTCAGAACCGACAGGGCAGCAACAGTGCTGGGTCCTCTTGGCTTTGTCACAGGGAAACACGAGTTATTCCCGATTCCTCAGAATGAAATTGATATATCCCAGGGATCTCTTGAGCAGAATCCCAACTGGTAAGTTATTAAAGAGTGCTTATGAATGTTAAATTAAAAATCGAAAATTTTATGAAAAGAAAACATGTTTTTTCAAGTATGCTTTTTGTTGTTGTGGCATTTTCACTAATGCTCACCAGCTGCAAAAAGGATCCGGAGCCACTGGCCCTTGTGAGCCTTATGGCCGGGTCGATTGACCTCAATGGAGCCACCTCACCGAATAATGTTCCGGTGAACCCCACTATCGTGGCTACATTTAATGTTGAAGTGGATCCCGCAACGGCTACCACAACGAACATCACCATGGTTCAGGATTATGATGATGCCGCAATTGACCTGACAGTTACAACCTCGGGCAAGACTATCACGATCGTTCCGCAGGCCAGCCTGGGTACGGGTGCTCTCTACCAGCTCAGTTTCGGGGCGGGGCTGAAGTCTCTCGACGCTCTTGCCATCACCCCGTTCCAGAGAACCTTCACCACTGAAGGCACATTTGCTCCTGCCGGTGCAATAGCACACTTCACCTTTGAAGACAACCCCAATGATATCATCGGGTCGTGGGATCCGGCAGCTGCAGATATCATTGACATAACCTACACAGCATCAAGGAAGGCCGCCGCCGGCAAGGCTGCCACTTTCAACGGCACCACAAGCCTTATTGAGATCCCCAACGGTGACCTCATTATGAATACCACCAGCTTCACGGTCGCATTCTGGATGAAGACCAACTCAACCGACAAGACCAACGGGCATTTTGTCATGGGTCTTGCCGGATGGAACGGCTTCCAGTATGAAGTGTTCGGTGGCTATGACGGATCAAAATTCGCTTTCCAGTACGAGCATGCAACAGGAACAGCGGCTGAGGACATGTGGTTCCCGGCGCTTGCTGACCTTGGCTGGCAGGGCTGGACCTATGCAAAGAGCCTGACAGTTGACGAGATGACTGCGCTGCTGAAGGATGCCTGGATTAATGTCATTTACACCTTCAATGGTCCGACAAAAGTTGGAACCCTGTACTTCAACGGACAGAAGATGAAGAGTTTCGACTTCAACCTGTGGCCTGACGAAGATGCCAAGAGAAGCGTTACCGGGCTGAAGTATGCAGGTCTTCCTGCAGGCAACCACCTGGCACTCGGCTTCATCCAGGAAAGGAACAACAGAACCATCAGTGATGAATGGGCTGATTATGCTCTTCCGGAGAACAATCACTTCAAGGGACAGCTTGATGACATCCGTTTCTGGCACAAGGCACTTACGGAAACCGAAATCGGTCTTATGTACAACTCGGAGAAACCGTAACAGTTAGTTTATTGGTTTGAACTTGCGGAGGGTCCCGGCAAGAGCCCGGACCCTCCTTTTTTTCTTATATTAATTAAGTCAACATGTGGAACAGGTTAATGGGAGCGTGGCTGGTGGTCCTTGCGGTGCTTGCCCTGTCTTGCGAGAAAAAGGAGCCGGATGGTGGCAGTACAGGTACTGTCCAGCTTATAAGGGCAAAAGTAGGTACTGTCTATCTTGACCTTCAGAGCCCCGTCGTCGACATTCCTGTTGATAAAAATGCTGTCATCGAGTTCAGCAATGTACTGGATACGGCTTCGGCCCGGAAAAGCATTCTTCTGAAAAAGAACGGAATAACATTGATCACCGGTGCCTGGTCCTTTATTGACGGCAACCGTACAGTGGCTTTCACCCCAGCCCAGAACCTGGAGCACTATGCAGATTACACTCTGGAGATCACCTCATCGCTCAAAGGCGTCAACGGCGAGACCTTTCCGGGTGTCATCTATAACTTCAAAACCGTCAATGGCAGGATGGTTATCAGTTCCATTACCATTAACGGCCAGCCATTTATGCCTCCTGCCCTGCCTAAAAATGTCAGCAGAACAGCGACAGAAATCATTGTCACTTTTTCCGAAGCCCTTAATCCTTCTGATTTTCAGTCTTACTTCAGTTTCCAGGTGCCGGCGGCTTATGCTCTCTCCGACGGAAACAGGAGAGTGACGGTTACAGCCACCGCAACTCTTGACTATTACAGGAGATATTCGTTTATTGTAGCAAGCAGCCTCAAGGGAGTGAATGGCTTCACTTTCGACGGTTTTTCAAACTCCTTCATTACGGACCTGGATCCGACCCCGAAATTTCCGCTGATTTCTGATGATGAGCTTCTTGAGCTTGTACAGCAGCAGACATTCAGGTATTTCTATGACTTTGCGCATCCTTTGAGCGGCCTGGCGCGTGAGCGCAACAGCTCGGGCGACGTTGTTACCACGGGTGGCTCAGGCTTTGGGGTGATGGCCCTTATCGTTGCTATGGAGAGGGGTTTCATCACCAGGGGAGACGGGCTTGCCCATATGGATAAGATCCTTGATTTTCTGGAGACCTGTGACCGTTATCACGGCGTATGGCCTCACTGGCTCAACGGATCGACAGGCAGGACGATACCCTTCAGTGAGAAGGATGACGGGGGTGACCTTGTAGAAACATCATTCCTCATCCAGGGACTTATCACCTTCCGTCAGTATCTTGACCCGGGAGTGACAGCTGAGCAGCTCCTCATCAACCGTATAAACGCACTTTGGCAGGCAGTTGAGTACGACTTCTTCACGCAGGGACTGAATGCCCTGTACTGGCACTGGTCGCCCAACTATGGGTTCAACATGAACATGATGCTGCGCGGCTACAATGAAACCCTGATCTGTTATGTTCTCGGGGCTGGATCACCCACGCACACCATTAGCAGGGATACTTACAGATACGGTTATATGAATGACGGCGCCATACTTAACGGCAGTACTTACTACGGGATTACCCTGCCCATGGGTTGGCCATACGGAGGGCCGCTCTTCTTCACCCATTATTCCTTCCTCGGGCTCGATCCCCGCAATCTTGAAGACAGCTATGTGAATTACTGGGAACAAAACAATGCTCATTCACTTATTAACTGGAAGCACTGCGAGATAAATCCCTCCGGTTATGTGAGCTACGGCAGTGACTGCTGGGGGCTGACCGCCAGCGACAACCAGGCTGGGTACGGTGCACATTCGCCCACAAATGACCTGGGAGTGATCACCCCAACGGCTGCGGCCTCATCGCTTCCTTATACTCCTGAGCCGTCGATGAATGCCATCAAACACTTCTATTATATTCTGGGTGACAGGCTATGGGGCGAATACGGCTTTTACGATGCATTCAATGCAACCGCCGGGTGGTGGGGCACATCCTATCTTGCCATAGATCAGGGACCGATAGTCTGTATGATCGAGAATTACCGCACAGGACTTTTATGGGATCTCTTCATGTCGGCCCCGGAGGTTAGGACCGGTCTTGATAAACTTGGATTTACATACTGAGAATAGATGAGAACGATATACCTAATCCTCCTGACGGCTCTTGTGCTTGCCTCGTGCAGCCGGCAGACGCAGATCACCTTCGTTTCAAAGGGGAAGGTTGATTATCAGCTTTCACCAGATGAGACAGCCATGCTTGACTCAATCCAGCAGAAGACCTTTCAGTTCTTTCTGCATGAGCATCATCCTGAATGGGGCATTGTCAAGGACCGTGCGGCAGACTGGGCACCAGCCAGCATCGCCTCAACGGGGTTCGGCCTGGTGTCTTTTGCCGTAGGAGCGGAGAGAAACTGGATTACCCGTGAGGAGGCAGCCATGATAACCCTGAACACTCTTGACTTCTTCCTCAACTCAGTACAGAGTGCCGATACTGCAGCAATGGGGTACAAAGGCTTTTACTACCATTTCCTGCGCATGAGCAGTGGCACCAGGGAATGGAAATGTGAGTTGTCTTCTGTTGATACGGGTCTCCTTATGATGGGAATAATCTTTGCCCGTAACTATTACAGCCTTGACAATGATACTGAACGCCGGATCCGTTCACAGGCTGCTACTATTCTGAACCGCATAGAGTGGAATTTCATGATGATGCCTGATACGGGCAGATATGCCCGGCAGATCTCCATGGGCTGGCATCCTGAGCAGGGGCTTCACCATATGGGCTGGAGCGGGTATAATGAAGCGCTGTTTCTCTATATACTTGCCGCAGGAAGCGGAATGGAGAATGCTGAAGAGAGTTATGACTCATGGTTAAGCTCCTATAAATGGCATACGCCTTACGATGGCCTTTCTCATGTGGCTTTTCCGCCACTCTTCGGGCACCAGTTCTCACAGGCATTCATTGACTTTCGAGGTATAGCTGACTCATACATGAAGGAGAAGGGGATTGACTATTTCGAAAATTCACGCCGTGCAACATACGTCCAGCGGCAGTATGCCATTGATAATCCTCACGGGTGGGTCGGGTATGATTCGCTCTGCTGGGGTATAACAGCCAGTGACGGGCCGACGGATATCTATAATTTTGACGGCAGGGAGTTCTATGGCTACGCCGGGAGAGGCACCAGCGGTCCTGACTATAACTATTTTGATGACGGAACCATCGCTCCTTACGGGCCACTGTCATCATTGCCCTTTGCCCCGGAGATCGTTCTGCCTGCCATAAAATCAATAAATGAAAAATATGGCGACCGGCTGTGGGGCAAATACGGATATTACGACTCCTTTAACCCTACCGTCAATTGGTTCAATGATGATTACATAGGCATTGACCAGGGTCCGATGCTTATCATGATAGAGAATTTCAGGACAGGGCTGGTTTGGGATAACGTGATGAAGGATCCTGTTATCAGGGAAGGCCTCAACAGGCTGGGATTCTCATATCTGTAATTTTTTTGCAAGCCGCGACAAAACACTGCAAATGCCGTTACCACGATGAAGTCCCACCTCATCAGAATACCAGCCATCTTCCTGTTGCCGGTTCTTGCAGTTGCCAGCGGCAACGCCCAGGTAACAATCCTGGATGAGTTTGAAAACGCAAACGGATGGTCTTACAATCTCTCGGAAGGGGTTACAATGAACCACTCCACTGAAAAGGGAGTTGCCGGCAATGCCATCCGAATCGACTATGATTTCACAAAAGGGTCCGGTTACGGGGGAATTCAGAAGCTTTTTCCGTTGGAGCTCCCTGAGAACTATGAGTTTACCTTCTGGCTGAAGGCCGAGTCGCCTTCAAACAACTTTGAGATTAAGTTTATTGACAGCACAGGGAATAATGTATGGTGGGTCAATAACCGGAACTATTCCTTTCCCGGGGAGTGGAAAAAGATCCGCATAAAGAAACGTCATATTGAGTTTGCCTGGGGACCTGCGGAAGGCCGGGAACCTGATCGTTTTGACCGGATAGAGTTTACCGTCGCATCATTTGTCGGTGGCAGAGGCACGCTATGGATAGATGACCTCAGGTTTGAGCCCCTGGCGCCTGAAAGGCATTCATGGCCGGCGCCGTCACTGTCAGCTTCATCATCAGCCAGGAGGCATTCACCTGATCTTATGGGTGACAGCTCCGACAAAACCTTCTGGCAAAGCCGTAAAGCGGGGAGAGAGAACATAACCGTTGACTTTATTGTGAAAAGGGAGTTCGGAGGTGTTCAGATCAGGTGGCTGGAAGGTCATCAGGCCGGGAGCTTTGAGATTTATCTGTCCGATGACGGCAGGAGATGGGAAAAGGCATACTCTGTCTCTTCCAACAGGGGAGAGGTGAGCTTCGTGAGACTTCCCGAAGCAGAGGCAAGGTATCTAAGGCTGGAAATGGCAGAACCCTCAGCTGACGGCACATTCAGCATTACAGAAATCGAATTTCCGGATGTGGGCAGCACAATAACGCCCAATGATTTCCTGATATACTGTGCAAAGAATTCACCCCCGGGAAACTATCCCGAATACTTCTCGGAACGGGCATCATACTGGACTGTAACGGGTGTCAATAATGACACAAAAGAGGCTCTGATCAACGAATCGGGGATGGTTGAGGTTGACAAATCGCTCTTTTCCATTGAGCCGATGCTGAGAGTAGGCGATTCGCTGGTAAACTGGAGCAATACCCATCCGGGGCAGTCGATGGTTTTTTCCGGGGCTGCCGGTGAGACTGACTTTGTTCCGTCAGTGACATGGCAGCACGGCGGGCTGAAGTTTGTCACGGGAGTCTCATCAGGCGGCACTGCCAATGTAAATTCCATGCTCTACATCGGTTATTCATTTGAAAATCTCTCGAACCGGCCTGTTGATTTTGAGTTTTACCTGCTGGTACGCCCGTTCCAGGTTAATCCCTGGTACCAGTTCCTCAACACAGTAGGTGGAAGTGGAAAGATTAATACCATAAGTGAGGAGGCCGGGGGCCGGATCGCAGTTGATGACAGGGTCATCCTTTTGACCAGGGCATATGATTCTTTCGGTTCAGCCGTATTCGATGAGGGCAATCTCGTGGACATGCTGCGTGCCGGAAGAATGCCTCCCTTCAAAACCGCAACAGACAGGGCGGGGATGGCAAACGGTGTGATGAAATATTCAATGCACCTGGAGCCCGGTGAAGGGGAGGAGTTCTTTGCAGCAGTCCAGTATCATGGCAGAGAGTCGATTGAAGGGAATATGGATGTAAAAGATATGGCCGGCGCCTTCTACAGTGCGGCCGGTTTCTGGAGGACGAAGACGGATCACATACGGTTTAATCTGCCCCATTCAGCTGACAGGATCATTGATACCTGGAGATCAAATCTTGTCTACATCCTGATCAACAGGGACAATGTTGGCATCCAGCCAGGGTCACGCTCATATGAACGGAGCTGGATACGTGACGGGGCCCTGACATCTTCAGCACTGCTCAAATCGGGTATTGTTGAAGAGGTCAGAGATTTTACAGACTGGTATGCGTCACACCAGTTTGAGAACGGCAAGGTGCCATGCGTGGTTGATTCAAGGGGTCCTGACCCGGTGCCGGAGCACGACAGCCACGGTGAACTGATCTATCTGATCCGTGAGTATTTCAATTTCACCGGTGACACCGTTTTTCTGAGATCAAAAAACGAAAACGTGCTGAGAGCAGTTGACTATATTGAGTCTCTTGTTGCGCAACGATCAACAGATCACTTCCGCTATGGGAATGACAGTATCCGTGCCTGTTACGGGCTGGTGCCCGAGTCGATCAGTCATGAAGGCTACTCGGCAAAACCGATGCACTCATACTGGGATGACTTCTTTACAATGAAAGGACTGAAGGATGCAGCTGAAATACAGAAGATTCTGGGCGAGAGTGAAAATTACCGGAGGATAGCCGGCATCAGGGATACTTTCCGTGTAAATCTGTACAACTCCCTCGATCTGGCCATGAAGGTCAGGAAGATTGATTACATCCCGGGCTGTGTGGAGCTGGGTGACTTCGATGCTACATCAACCACCATCGCACTCACCCCGTGCAATGAACTGCATAACCTTCCTGTTCCGCAGGTTTACAATACTTTTAACAAGTATTACGCTTTTTTTCTCGACAGGAGGGATGGCAGGAGAGACTGGGTCAATTACACTCCTTATGAAAACCGCCTGATAGGATCATTCATCATGCTTGACCAGCCTGAAATGGCACACGAGCTGATTGAGTATTTTCTGAATGATCAGCGTCCGCCAGGCTGGAACCAATGGGCCGAGGTGGTCTGGAAGGATTACCGTCACCCGGGATTTATAGGAGACATGCCCCATACATGGTGCGGAAGCGACTTTATCAATGCCATCAGGTCTATGTTCGTTTACGAAAACGAATATGATCATACACTTATTCTTGCCTCTGCCCTGTACCAGGACTGGATCGATGCTCCCGGGGGGATGTCGGTTGAAAATCTGCCTACCTATTATGGTGAGATATCCTACTCGATACAGAAGGAGGGCAACAGTTACCGTTTTTCCATTACCGGCGATATCGATCTGCCTGAAGGGGGTATCAGAATAAGGAATTTCAACGGGCGAAAAATGCCGTTGGCAATTACAGTCAACGGTAAGGAGTCAACGGATTTCAATGAAAGGGAGATTGCGGTCAGGGAGGTGCCCGCTAATATTGTGATATATTATTAACGGCTGAAAAATAAATGCTTTCATGAAAGGGAGAGACAAGAGCACAATGAAGGCCGCCGGGCACAATAATCATATTTCTTTTGGTCAGCTTGCCGCCTATTCCGCGGGAGGCATTATACCCATTGCCCTGTTTAACATAGCCGGTCAGCTGGTTGGCCTGATGGGCAATATAAGCCTGGGGCTGAGCGCATTCTGGCTGGGGTTCATCATGATTATCCCCAGGCTATGGGATGCCTTCTCCGATCCTATTGTAGGCCATCTCTCTGACAACACCCGGAGCCGGCTGGGACGCAGGAGGCCCTATCTCCTTATAGGCGGCATAGCTGTAGCGGTTTTCTTTGTTGTCATGTGGTGGATCCCCAAGGGAGAGGCGGTGCATGCATGGTTCCCCACTGATGCCGGTTTTCAGCGGTTCCAGCTTGTATACATACTGTTTGGCCTGCTCCTGTTCTTCACTGCCACCACCGTCTTCGAGATACCTCACGGTGCCCTGGGCATGGAGATGACAACCGATCCTCATGAACGAACCCGTCTTTTCAGCGGCAAAAGTTTTGTAGGCAACCTCTTCGCCATGAGCACCCCCTGGCTCTTTGCCCTGGCCAATACCGAGGCCTTCAGGGGGCCCGGAGGAAATGAGGCTGACGGAATGAGATATGTATCCCTTCTCATAGCGGCCGTGATTATTCCACTCTCCTTCTGGTGGACCGCCAAACTGCGGGAGCCCGGGTTTGTGAAGGTCGCAAAACAGGAGAAGACACATTTCTGGAATGACATGAAGATAGTGGGCACCAACAAGAATTTCATCTACCTGGTGATGACAATTTTTACACTGGCTATGGGCTTTAACTTTGTCAACCTGCTCGGATCTTACATACCTATCTTTTATGTCTTCGGTGGCGATAAAATTGCAGGCGCCAGGCTGCTGGGCATTAACGGGACAATCTGGGCAATCACCGGCGTGCTGGCCGTCTTTCCGTTGAACTGGATAAGCCCGAAGCTGGGGAAACGGAATACACTCATAGTTGCCATGGTGCTGATGTGCGTCGCACAGCTTTCAAAGATCGTCTGTTATAACCCGGAGCATCCGTACCTGATCATTATCCCGACAATAATGCTGTCTGCAGGAATGCTTTTCTTCTTTACACTCGGGTCATCGATGGTAGGAGATATTTGTGATGAGGACGAACTGAAGACCGGGCACAGGTCGGAGGGGAGCTATTATTCCATCTACTGGTGGTTCATAAAGCTGGGTACCGCCTTTGCCAGTTTTGTGGCAGGAATCCTGATAACACTGACCCTTTTCGATCAGACACAGGTAACAAAAGTTGACAGTCTTCAGGGAAGCGTGCGTGATATGCAGAGCAAGATCCGGGACTGGAGAGGGTATGATGGTGCAGGTGCAGGCCCGGAATTGATCAGAACTGCCAGGTCGCAGACATCAGAGGCGTTGAAGGAGTCCAAAGACTACCTGCTTTATCTTGAAAATGAGGTGGCAAAAAAGCCGGAGAAGAAAAGAACCGGGTACGCTGAGAATGACGCCCGCAGAAGGAATGTATTTATGAACGCTGCCACTGCCTCAAAGTCGATGATCAGTAAACTGGAGTCAGTGGATGCAGCCCTGGCTCAGGCATCACCGGCACATGCTGATTCACTCATCAGCGCGGCAATTCCTCTCATTATGCAGTCGAAACTGCTGAAGGCGAGAATCTATTCATTCGATCTGCTGGCACACCTTCAGGCCAGGACAAAACAGCATGAGAAAAGCAGGGAGCATACGGCCCGGCTGACTCAGAATATATCCATGATCAATGACAGGATCAACGCTCTGAGCCCCGGTTCGGCGCCGGATATGCTTTACAGTGAGCTGGCTGCGATTGAAAAGGACATCGAGCCCCTGAAAAAGCAGTCGCCCTATACCCTGCTGATGATGAGGGTCGTAGAGATTGGACTGCCACTGCTCTTAAGTCTCCTGGCCCTCTTCTTTGCTGTGCGGTATACGCTGACTGAAAAAAGGACATTTGAGATCAAAGAGCTGCTCAGGCAGAGGAACATGGGAAATAATGACGGCACCGGACAGCCGGGAAGAGAGCAGGTTATACAAAATTAAGTTGACGGATATGGTACTTGGGATTGAGGGACGTAATTTCATTCAGGATGACAAAAAGGTATTTCTCAATTCAGGAGAGATACATTATTTCAGGATCAGGCGCGGACTGTGGAACAGGCACCTTGATGAGGCCGTGAAGGCCGGCCTCGCGTCAGTAAGCACATATATTCCCTGGGCCTGGCATGAGGAAGAGGAGGGGCTGTTCGACTTTGACGGCTCAACATGCCCTGAGAAAGACCTTGAAGGATGGCTCCGCAGTTGCCATGAACATGGACTGACATGCATTGTAAAACCGGGTCCCTTTATCCTTGCCGAATTCAGGGGAGCCGGCCTGCCTGACTGGTTCATTGAGAAGTACGGAGAGGAGGTCCGGATGAGGACTCGCAGTGGCAGCAGGGTCATGAGCGACGGGGTCAGCCTTTTCAATGAAAAGTACATTGAGAAGGTGGGGTTGTGGTATGACAGGATAATGCCTCTGATACGGCGGAATGAAGCCTCCTCGGGCGGACCAGTAATAATGATGCAGATATGCAATGAGATAGGAGTATTCTCATGGCTTGCACATCAGGCGGACTATGGTAACGCCGTGAGAGAAAGGTTCATCTCGTGGCTGAAGGAGAGGTACGGAAACATCAGTGAGCTTAATAAACTCTGGGGGACAGACTACGCCGGCTTTGACCGTCTTGAACTCCCCCCTGACGGTCTGACACCGTATAGCTCAGCCGGAGACAGGGGACGCGACAATGAATGGCACCTGTTCTGGAGGAGATACTACGGTGACTACCTGAGAAAACTGACCGTAATGGCCAGGGAGAGAGGCGTTACCGTTCCTTTCTACCACAATCTTCCCGGATGGATCTATGGCAACGGTTACGAGTTCCCGGTCAATAACACCATGTATGAGGATCTCTACAATGATAAGAGTGAACTCTTCTTCGGAGTAGATCATATTCCCGAATTCGTTTCATACCGCAATATGCATGATGACCGGATTGTAAATGACATAACAGGCGCGATGCAGGGCAGGGGGCCGCTTTTTGCCGCTGAGTTCCAGAGCGGATCACGTGAATATCACGTGGTGACAAACCCACGCGAGATGGAGCTGTTCTATAAGGCAGGCATTGCCAACGGCCTGACGGGATGGAACTATTATATGTTCTCACAGGGACGCAATGCAGAGAGGAAAGGGTATTCAGGAAAAACGTTCTACTGGTTCACACCCCTGACGGCAGAAGGCGAGCGAACAAGCGCATTCGCTTCTGTAGAAAGAATGAGCCGGATACTGAAAGTGTCAGAAGAAATAATAGTTGAAGCTCAGCGAAGGGCAGAGGTATGCGTACTCTTTTACCCGCCCGCCTATGCCACTGAACTTGAGCGGCCTTCCGGCGACAGCGGCCTCAGGTTTGTTCCATCTGCCATACGCAGACGGGCTTACTTTGACGGGTTGCTCAGGGTGTTGCAGGTTCTGAACATTGACTATGACATGGCTGACCTGAACAGGGCTACGGCAGAATCACTAAGCCGCTACAAACAGGTATGGGCCTTCGTTACCGATGAGATGGATGCCCCGGCGCAACAGACAATTGCTGATTACATCACAGGCGGCGGGAATGCAGTAATATACCCATATCTGCCTGACCGTGAACTGTCTCGGAAAAAGTGCACATTGCTCCGTGATACGCTGAACCTTTCACCGTCAGGTTCCGAAATAATTGACTCACCGCTTATGGATATCCTCGGTTTCCGGGACATCAAATGCAACAATCCGATCATGACCTTTACAGAGGAGTCATTGGCCGGTGCTGAAATAATTGCACGGACCATTAACGGTACCCCATGCGGATTCACCGGGAATGTGGGTAAAGGAACCGTGACATACATAGGCACCTGGATAGGATTCGACACAGAGGGGCACAAACCGGTTTATGAAGCTATCCTGAAAAGATCCGGGGCAAAACTGAGACAGGCATCGTCAGATAATGATTATCTGACAGTCAGGGAACGCTTTGCCGGTAAAGACAGGGCCTTGCTTTTTGTGGCAAATTATTATAATGAGGAGCGAAGCGGGATGATCACCTACACTCACCCGAAATCAGGGGAAGCTGTAAACCTGCCACTGTCCGCCAAAGCGATCACCTGGCCCGCTTTATACAGCGTGCTGACACCTGTATGCCTGGAAATTTCCAAAGGACTGAAAATCCTGCACTCTACTTCGGACATACTCGGCCTCGAAATGAAGGATGGCGAATTGCACCTTACCCTCTGCGGTGATCGCGATCTTCAGGGCGAAACGGTATTTGAAGGTCACGGTGCAAATAATATCAGGTCAGCCGATATCGGGGGCGCCCGTGTCGGACTTAACCGGATTGGTGACCGTACTGCGCTGACATACAGTCATGAGCATAAGAGAGATATGAATCTTAAAATCAGATTCAGTGATGAAAATAAGTAACTCCGTCGGGCTGTCAGCAGACTTACTGAAAACCGGTTTGGTAAGTTCAATTGATGCTGATCCTGTAAGGATAAGCCTTCGGACAACTTCGCTCCATTCCGGAGCCTCCGCAAATATCTGGCTGAGAAAAAGGGGTGAGAGGATTGAGTACCGGCCCCTGATGGGTCCGGAAAGTGACACCAGGTTTCGAGTCGGGAAAAATTATTTGGGAGTCATCGGGAGCTGGGACGGACTGGAATTTGAATGCATCCTTCAACTGTCTGAAAAGAGCCTGAGCTGGAAGTGGAGCGTGGATATCCTTAATAACTCAGGGGAAGACCAGAATCTTGATCTGATATATGTTCAGGACGTTGGCCTCAAAGTTGCCGGTTCCGGGCCTGTAAATGAATATTATGTGAGCCAGTACCTGGAGCGTAGGATACTTGAAGACCCTATATACGGTTCAGTCATATGCTGTCGTCAGAACATGAAGGAGGCCGGTGGCCACCCATGGCTTATGATCGCAAGTGTTAACGGCGCTGTCGCCGCAAGCACTGACGGAATGCAGTTTTACGGCCGGACATACCGCCAGGAAGGTATTCCGGAAGGAGTTGTATCAGACAGTTTGGGAGGGGAATATGCCGGGGAATCTTCTGTTGTGGCCCTTCGGGAGGCGGCGTTTGACCTGCCTGCCGGAGCGAGGCACAGGAGCGCCTTTGTGGCAAAGTTTATGCGCAACCATCGCTCCGCCACCTCCCGGTCCGACCTTGACAGGCTTCCCGGCCTCTTGCGTGAATTTGCCCGTCAGCATGTGATTTACGATAAAGGAGGCTGGATAAAACCGGCGGCCAGCCTGTTCAATAATCCTGAATTCCTGCAGGCCGAAGAGTTGAATGAGACTGAGCTTGAGAGATTTTTCGGCAGTGAGATACGTCACGGTGAAGCATACGGGGGTAAACTGATCTCATTTTTCAGTAGTGATTACAATCACATCATGCTGCGTGAAAAGGAAGGCCTGGTTGACCGGCCGCATGGCCACATCATGCAGGCCGCAGCCGGGTTTACACCTGATGAGAGAATCATGTCAACGACGGCATTCGCTTTTGGAGTATTCAATTCGCATATCACCCAGGGCAACACCAACTTCAACACTCTCCTCTCTGTCTGCAACAGCCAGTTCAATCTGTCACCTGAGACCGGACAGCGGATATTCATTGAAATCGACGGCAAATTCAGGCTTCTTGGCGTTCCTTCAGCCTTTGAGACAGGACTCAACAGCTGCCGGTGGATTTACAGGTATGGCGACAAGTGCTTCCAGGTAAGAACCTGGACCTCCATGAAATCACCCCGGGTGAACATGGACTTCAGGGTTCTGAGCGGTGAAGAGATAAGGCTGCTGGTCACTCATGATTTTGATGACCTTAACGGCTGGAGGGTGGTTCCGGGAGAAACGGAAGGTGACCATATTGCGGTTCCTGATCCGGAAAGCATGATAGCAAAAAGGTTTCCGGGAGCCCGCTTCCGGATGACGGTCCGGACCACAGGGGCCGGATACAGGGTTTGCGGTGATGAGATACTCAGCAGCATTAATGAAAACCAGGGAGGCAATCTTTTTATACTTGATGTAGCGAAGACGGCAAATTTTCGGATCAGCATAACCGGTGAGGTTTGCAGCGAAGAAGAGACAGTTGAATTTGAAGACCCGGAAACCCAATGGGCGGCTGACTCCCATGATGCCCTGGCGCGGTGGATTGACCTCAGCCAGAGGTTGGCACTGCAGGGAGAGCAGGCAGACATTGCTGCCATCCGGGAGATCCTGCCATGGTACGGCATGAATGCCCTTGTCCATTATCTCACACCCTACGGTCTGGAACAGTTCAGTGGCGCGGCATGGGGAACGCGCGATGTGGCGCAGGGCCCTGTTGAACTCCTCCTGGCAATGCAGAAGTATGCCGAGGCGAAGCAGGTACTGCGTATTATCTTCTCAAACCAGAATCCTGACGGGGGGTGGCCTCAGTGGTGGATGTTCGACAGCTATCGGGAGATAAGGGCACACAGTGCTCACGGAGACATTATGTACTGGTGCCTTATTGCACTGTGCTTTTACATAAGGGTGACGGGTGATTTTGACTTTCTTGAAGAGACACTTCCATTTTACAATAAAAATAAAGCGTCGAATACCCTCAAAAAATCACTCGGTGAACACATTGACCGGTTAGTTAAAAAAGTGATTAAATCATTTTTCCCGGGTACCTCTCTGGTGCAATATGGCGGAGGTGACTGGAATGATTCCCTGCAACCGGTCAATAAGAACCTTGCCAGGAAGATGATATCGAGCTGGACGGTGGAGATGAATTACCAGGCTTTCAGGGATTACGCTGAAGTATGTCTGATGACGGGTGATGCCGTTAAAGCAAGGAAGTTAAATCTCCTTTGTGAGCGAATAAAATCAGATTTCAACGCTCACCTGGTTAAAGACGGAGTGGTTGCGGGATACGGGCTTGCGGAGGATGGAGTGAGTTTCAGCCTGCTGCTTCACCCTGCTGATGAGAAAACGGGTATTAAGTACAGCATCCTGCCCATGAACAGGGGCATATTGAGCGGGATTTTTACTGCAGAGCAGGCACGCAGGCATCAGTCACTCATTGAAGATCACCTCACCGGTCCTGACGGTGCCCGCCTGATGGACCGTCCGCTCAAGTATAACGGTGGCATTCAGACTCTTTTTCAGAGAGCAGAGAGCAGTACATTTTTCGGACGCGAGATCGGACTCATGTATGTGCATGAGCATATCCGTTATGCAGAGGCCCTTGCCCGTACAGGACAGGCTGAGGCGTTCCTCAAAGCCCTGCGCAGGGCAGTTCCTGCCGGCTACAGGGAGGCAGTCCCCTGCGGTGATGTGCGGCAATCAAATACCTATTACAGCAGCTCGGATGTAATCTTCAGGAACCGTTATGAGGCTGACAGGCTCTACTCTGAGATTAAGACCGGCGCTGTAACCCTCAGGGGGGGGTGGCGGGTCTACTCAAGCGGGCCGGGAATATACATCGGCATCATAGTGACCCGTCTACTCGGACTGAGAATGGAATGGGGGAATGTGATAATTGATCCGGTAATGCCATATTCACTTGACGGATTCATGGCAAAAATGGAAGTATTGGGCAGGACCGTGACACTGGTATACAATGTCAGGGAAGGCAATTACGGTCCGAAACGAATAGTGATCAACGGCATGGAGACCACGGCGGATGAGGAGGAAAATCCATATCGCCGGGGCGGAGCGGTGCTGGAGGAGGCAGTTTTCCTGGCGATGCCCGAAAAGGGAGAGAACAGGGTTGAAGTCTGGTTGTAGCGGCTCAACGGTTTCGTTACACATCCCTGTAAAAAGAATTCTCTTTTTTGTATATTTACCTCTGGTAACAGGGAGTGATATAATAACCGGGCCTTATGTCAGAAAATGCAGGATGGGGTAACACCAGATCACTGTTCTTGTTGGTTTGCATAATATCCTTTTCATCTCTGGCCTCCGGACAACGCGGAGGAAGTCAGAATGAGATCCATAAGTTCATTTCAGGAGTTATTCCCGTTTTAAGTCAGAACTGGGAAATATGCCGTGATCCGTTAAGCGGGTATATATATTTTGCCAACTCTGCAGGACTGATAGAGTACAACGGCATCACGGCCAGAATATATACTGTCCCCAGCAGGCAGGGGGTACGGTCAGTGTTTGTCAACAATGACGGGATGATTTTTACGGGTTCTTTCGAGGACTTTGGCATCTGGAGCAGGGATAAGTCGGGCAGGCTCTCCTACGCATCCCTGGCGGAGGGGACAGCCATATCAAAAAATGATGAGATATGGAATATTTATGAGATTGGTCATAGCATTTACTTTCAATCGTTTACAGCCGTATATATATATGACTACAATGTTGTCCGCAAGGTTGAGACACCTTCCTTCATGCTCTTCTTTTTCAGGGTGGGAGAGAGGTTTATGGCACAGGCCCTCGGGGAAGGACTTTACTGGTTTGACGGCACTGACTTTACTTTCATTGAAGGCAGTGAACCGTTCGGATCAATGAAGGTCCATGCCCTGATTGATTTTGGCCCGGACGATCAGTGGATATGCACTGCCAACGACGGGATCTTTGAATATGACGGAATTAATTTCTCCCCTCTTAATACGGAAATATCACTTTATCTGAAAGAGGCTATCTGCAACGCCGGCCTGGCTGCAAATGATAACATGATAGTGTTCGGAACCATTCTGAAGGGTGTTGCCATCTGTGACAGGTCAGGCAGGATACTGGATACCTATGATTATTCCAACGGCCTTAATAACAACACTGTACTATCTCTTTATCTCGATGATTCGGACGGCATCTGGGTAGGTCTTGATGACGGTGCAAATTATATCAGGACCTCTTCTCACGTAACTTACTACGCAAATACCAGCGGTGCCCTCGGAACCATATACACTGTAATAAGGGATCAGGACCATCTTTACCTTGGGACCAACCACGGTTTGTTTGCTGCAAATATTTCGCCTGTAGACGGCAACTACAGTTTCTCGGACCTTCGGATTATACCCAATACCCAGGGCCAGGTCTGGAAGCTGGTCCAGTATGACGGCCAGATCCTGTGCGGCCATAATGACGGAACCTTTGTTATTGATGGCGGCAGGGCGGAAAAAATTTCTGACGTGACCGGAGGGTGGTCATTCAAACCTTACGGGGACCTTCTGCTTGAGGGCACCTACACAGGTATCGTCTCCTTTGCCAGGGATGAAACAGGAAATTGGGTTTACCGGAACAGGATTGAAGGCTATTTGGAGCCAACCAGGTTCCTTGAGATTGATTACCTGGGCTACGTCTGGGCAGTCCATCCGCAAAAAGGGATATACCGTCTGGAGCTCAATGAGCAGGCAGACTCTATCGTCAGCTCACTATACTTCAGCCTGCTGGCAGACAGCTCGAAAATTCTGTCTATGTCAAGCCTGAATAACCAGGTTGTCTTCATGGCATCTGATCATATTTTTGCATTTGATTATGAGAAGAGGGACTTTTTCCCTGTTACATCACTGGAGCAGGGTCTCGGCGATTTTGTAGGCGCAACTCAGATAATAGGCTACCGCGGCAACAGCTACTGGTTTGTGCTTGACAACAGGATTGCCCTCTTCAATGTCTCCCGTGATCTTCAGGCAGAAAAGGTGCTGGAGTTCGTTCATGAGTATGCCGACCTTCCCTGGCGGGAACAGCAGATCATATCACTTGACTCTGCCAGGCTTCTCATTCCAACCAGGCAGGCGTTCAGTATTTACGATATCGGGAAACTCAGTGATGCAAGACCCGGGTCTGCTCTTAATTTCAGTCGGCTTATCTTCAGCGGGGGCAAAAGAAGCACTATCCTCTTTCCGGGAACAACGGAAAATCTTTCCGTCTCAAGCAGGGAAAACAATCTCACAGTGCAGATAGCCAATCCTTCCGGCTTTGACCGCGAAGGGCGTGAGTACCTCTACAGGATCACGGAGCTGGGTGACGAGTGGAACCGAACGGTGGCAGACAATTTTTCTATTCTCAACCTGCGGCATGGTGAGTATCATCTGCAGGTCAGGGAGTCTGGCGGCAACGACCTCGTCGAAGCTTGTTTTGTCATCCGAAGGCCTTTCCTGCTGACCGGATGGGCATGGGTATTATATGTTCTTGCCGTCGCAGGACTAATTGCGGTAGTGATTAGGGTATTCAGGATGACTCTTGAGAGGCACCGCCGCATGATTGAGTATGAGGTGGGAAAGAACAGACTCGAGAGCGAGCTTGACTACAAGAGTTATGAACTGATGCTGACAATGCGTTATCTGATCAGAAAGACAGACACTCTGAGGGAACTGCGTGACAAGCTGGAGTCTGTCAGGGAGTCTTCATCAAGGCCTCCGGCGCGTTTTGTAAAGGAGATGGAGAAGATCATTGATCACGGTCTTGATTCCCAGACCGAAGAGTGGCAGAATGTGATGAAAAACCTGAAAATGTCGCAGGAAGGCTTCTTCAGCAAGATGAAGAAGAAGTATCCGTCGCTCACTCCCAATGACCTCAGGCTATGTTCATATCTTAGGATGAACTTTACAACTAAGGAGATAGCCAACCTCTCAAATATCTCAACTCGTGCTGTAGAGATAGGCCGTTACCGGCTCAGGACAAAACTTAAACTCAGCCATGACGTCAACCTGACGGAATTTCTTATCCGCGAGGCAGAGACAACTGATTAGTTCACCTCCTCCAGGACAAACCCCAGTCCTCTCAGGGTTCGGAGTGCTATGCCATGGTCAGCGGCAAGGTACTTTCTCAGGCGGCTGATGAATACATCCATGCTGCGCCCCAGAAAATAGTCGTCATGACCCCAGATCTCGGTAAGGATCTGCTCACGGGCCAGAGACCTGTTCCTGTTCATAATCAGATGCCTCAGCAATTGCGCCTCCCTCAGGGTCAGCTTGTTCTTGCCCTCAGGGGTGATCAGCTCGAGAGCATTGTATCTTAATGTGGTCCCGGAGATCGTATACTCATCCTCAACAACTGAATAGACCCTGCGGAGTATGTTGTTGATACGCAGTACCAGCATCTCGGGGTCAAAAGGCTTGGTGATGTAATCGTCGGCACCCAGCTTCAGTCCCCTGACCATATCTTCCCTGAGGCTCTTGGCAGTCAGGAAGATGAATGGTATGCCAGGTTCCTCGGCCCGCAGTTTCTCGGCCAGGGTGAAGCCGTCCATCTCCGGCATCATGACATCGAGGATGCAGATGTCGGGTCGTGACTCATGAAACCGATTCCATGCCTCCCGTCCATTGCGGGCGAGCGTCACTTCATACCCGCTCAGGGAGACATACTGTGACAGGATGTTCCCGAAGTCGATGTCGTCTTCTGCTAGCAGTATTTTCATTCGTATAAGGATTTGTTTTTCACCTTGCTGATGGGACTTGCATGGATTCGAATTTCAGGCTGCCTGTACTTGCTCTTTCTCATACAGGTTTCATATGTTTGTTTTTAACGGTAATCTGATTTTGAATGTGGTCCCCCGGCCAGGTTTGCTGCTGGCAGAGACATCACCGCCGTGAGCCATGGCAATTCGCCTGACATAGTAGAGACCAAGCCCGAGACCCTTGATCTTGTGGATATTTCCGTGAGGCACCCTGTAGAATTTCTCGAAGATATGGTCAAGATGCTCACGCGAGATGCCGATGCCGTTGTCTGAAATGGTTATCTCAAGATTTCCGCATTCAACGGTTGTCATCACCTTTATCACCGGATCTCCGTCGCAGTATTTGACTGCGTTGGTGAGCAGGTTGCTGATCATGGTGGTGAAATGCACGGTGTCGGCATGAATTACGGCACCTTCGGTTCTGTAATCTTCTTCAATCACGGCACACCCGTCACAGGAGGTAAGGAATGATGAGACTATCTCATGTATCAGCTCGTCTGCTGCATGAGGGTGTCTGTCAAGATGAAACTCGGTTCGTTCAAGAAGGCTTACCTCAAGAATGGTATTAATCATCTGGTTAAGATGAATGCTCTGTTTGCCGATCATATCAGCTGTCTCACGCACTTTCTCCGGGTCATCAAGGATCTGTTCCTTTTTCAGGGTTTTCCCGGCCACGGTGATGGTCGACAGCGGTGTCTTGAGTTCGTGGGTCATGTTGTTTATGAAATCACTCTTGAGTCCCGAAAGACGCCTCTCCTCCATCAGGTTGCGCCAGGTCAGCCAGAAGACCAGGAACACTATCAGGGTGCTGGCAATGATCAGGGCAAAGGAGAGCAACGCTTCCTTGAAGACCATAGAGTTTTTATGCGTCAGGTCAATCAGGTAGTGATATTCGATCAGAAAGTTATTATGCTCTTCTCTGAAGGTATTGATGAAAAGAAGATTTTTTGGAGGAGCAGCATAGACTGTATCCACAATCGGCAGGGTGCCCTCCGGAGTAAAAATCTCAAATTTGCTTATGGTAATAACGCTCTTGAAGTCCTTGTCGAATCCGGCATTGTCAATAAAGGCAGCCAGAAATGGGGTGAGCATCTCATTCTTATAGAGAACAGCGGTGGTTTCCTTCAGGGCCATCTTGCTAAGAGCCATCGTGTCAGATGCATCAGAGAGCTTGCCCAACTCCTCCGTGACAAGATAGCCTGCCAGCTTGTCGGCCACCTCCATGGCCTTCTCAAAGCCGTTAGTCTTCTTCCCGGACAGTAACACTGAAAGGCCCTCACGTGACAGGTCCCTGTAGCGCATGAGAAGTATCTCTTCCTTCTGCTGCCAGATACTGCGTATCATATAGAGCTGTACAGCAAGGAAAAGAACCAGGGCTGCAAGAGAAACTACAAGAAGAAGATTCCGTTTCATCTGCCTTCATTTTCCTCAAAATTAATCATTGACCCGGTTCGCTCATGAGGATTAACCGGTCATTAACCTTGTGTTAACCTGAGGATAGTGATGTATGGCTTAATTTTACAGCATGAACAATTCAAACAGGCGGTCATGAAAAGAACAGTTTATTTATTTACGGTTTGTGCCCTGGTCATTATATTATCAATGAATGTGGCATCGGCACAGGAGACTGCTCCCTCAAAGGCAGTGAAAGAGAAGCAGAAGCAGACAGAGGAGAAGCAGAAGACGCTCTCGGAACAGGAACAGAAAGATGCGCTCCAAAAGAAGCAGCAGCAGGAGATAGAGCTCAAAAAGAGACTTATCACCGAGGAGGAGATGCAGAAGAAGATTGCTGAGATAGAGGCTGCGGCAGAAGACAGGGCCAGGGATTTCGAAAGAATCGCAAGGGATTTTGAGGATCAGATGAGGACAAGGGAGGAGATATCCAGGAAATATCCCGTGGTTGTCATGCCTGATGATAAGATGTTTAAATATGTGACTCCTGACAAGGGCGGCATTTACATCTACGGTTCTCAATTCCAGGTCGGCAAGCCCGGCTCATCATGGAATTACTCGCGCCAGGTGATGGAGGCAACCTTCACTAACGAGTTTACCATGAGCGCGGGAGAGGAGACCAACGTTAATCTCTCGGTATCAGGCGACTGTGCAGAAGGTTCCATGACAGTGGCCATCATCATGCCTGACGGCAGGCAGCTTTCCGAGGTTGTGATTGATGCCAATGGCAGTCTCAACTGGAGAAAGAGCTTTGATACGGGCGAGGGTAACGGCTGGAAGAACGGCAAATGGATTTTCAGGATTAAAGCCAGAAACGCAACGGGCAACCTGCGCATATCAATGAACTCTGACTGATTTTCGGTTTCCGGATTTGTGTTGGTTCTGCTTTAGGGTTACAGGTTATCCGTGACCATCAGGGGAGGCGCTGATTGCAGCGCCTTCTCATTTTGGTGCGCCTGCAGTGCGACAGCTGTGACCACCCCCGTTGAGACATTGCACGTGACGCCTCTTAATTTTTGTATGTCAGTGGAGGCGGCAGGATTGAAATCAGATTCCGGGAAGCGACTATTTCCTGCCATTTCCGGTCGGGTTGAAGCATACAACAGAGCTCTTCTTTGTCCGGAATTTCTAAAGAATTAAATTTGTGCATCGGAAACTTACGGTCATGAAGAAGATACCCCTGTTGATTATCATTGCCCTGACGATTGCGGTCGCCTCCTGCGGCAGCCGCACCAGCCGGGCCGTTGAGGAGAAAACCATCACCGTCACCATTCCGCCGCTCGCATGGTTTGTCGAGGCCATTGCCGACGATGATTTCACAATCAATGTAATGCTTCCTCCCGGTGCTGACCACCACATCTGGGAGCCTCTGCCAGCTCAGATCAATTCCCTGTCGGGCTCGGAAGCGTTTATTATGAACGGTCAGCTCGAGTTCGAGCATGCATGGATGAACCGCTTCCGGCAGGTCAACAGCAAGATGCAGATACTTGATCTGTCCCGCAGCATTGAGCTTATCGGAGATGAAGGGCATCATGAGGTTGAAGGAGATATTGATCACGAAGGAAATCATGAAGACGAAACCGGTGATGATCCGGAGGGGCACCGTGAAGCTAAGAGCGGTGATGATCACGAAGGGCACGGCCATTCCGGCGCAGACCCTCATTTCTGGATGTCACCCGCCGCAGCGGCAGTGATGGCTGAAGATATCAGGGATTTCCTTATCGCGCTTAATCCTGGCTCCGCCGGCAAGTACGAACAGAACTACATACTCCTTGCTGATACCATTGCAGCTATTGATGAGATGGTCAGGAGTGCCGTCGGAACTATGAACACCCGCACAGTCATGATCTATCATCCCGCGCTTGCATACATGGCCCGCGATTACGGATTTGAACAGCTCTCCTTTGAGGATGAGGGTAAGAGCCCTTCGCCCGCGCGCATGAAAGAGCTGATCGACATAGCCCGCGAAAAGAAAATAAAGAGTATCTTCATACAGGCAGAATATGATCTGCGCAATGCTGAGTCGCTCTCACGGGAGACCGGTGCTGAGCTTATTGTCATCAACCCTATGAACAGAAACTGGCCGGAGGCTGTTATAGAGGTAGCACACGCGTTATCCAGTCCACAGTCCACAGTCGGCAGTCAATACAGGCAGTCGGCAGTCGGGACTGAAGACTGAAGACCGAAAACTGAGGACTGATATGAGCATACTTTTCAGCATAGAATCCCTGACAGCCGGTTACGAGGATAAGGTTGTCCTGCGTGACATCACCATGCAGGTTGAGGAGAACGACTTCATCGGCATCATCGGTCCCAACGGGGGTGGCAAGACAACCCTGCTGAAGGTGATCCTGGGATTGCTTAAGCCTTTCTCAGGCAGGGTCGACTTCTCTCCGGGCAATCTCAGATATAATCAGATTGGCTACATGCCGCAGGTGGCGCAGGGCGACACTCTCTTTCCGGTGACGGTAGAGGATGTGGTTCTCTCAGGGATGATGCACGGCAAGGGAGCCCGGGGCAGCATGGGGCGCAACGATAAGAAGCACGCCGGAGAGGTCATGGAGCAGCTCGGGCTTACATCTCTTGCACGCCAGCCCCTCAATGAGCTGTCGGGCGGACAGCTGCAGCGCGTCTACCTGGCCAGGGCGGTTTCAGGGTCACCGCGACTGCTGCTGCTAGACGAGCCTGCCACATATGTTGACACTTCATTTGAGGCTGACTTTTATGACAGGCTGAGACTGCTCAATGAGCGCATGACCATCATGATGGTGTCACACGATGTGGGCATGATCTCCTCATGGGTCAAGTCGTTCGCCTGCGTCAACAGGTCGCTCTTCTACCATCCCCACAGCAAAATAACAGAGGAGGATCTCAGGCTGTACGGCTGTCCCATTCAGCTTGTCACCCACGGTGATGTGCCTCATGTTGTACTCCACAAGCATGAATGATGGAGAACCTGTTTGAGTACTCATTTGTCGTCAGGTCACTTCTGGGGGCCCTCTTTGCCAGCATCACCGCAGGTATTGCCGGAACATACATTGTCTCAAAGAGGCTGGTCTTTCTCAGCGGTGGCATCACCCATGCCTCCTTCGGGGGGATAGGGTTGGGCTACTTCCTGGGTATCAGCCCGGTGCTTGGCGCAGTCGTCTTCGGTCTTGGCGCTGCTCTCGGCATGGAGTACATGTCAGCCAGGGGCAGGATGCGCGAGGACAGCGCCATCGGTATACTTTGGGCGCTCGGGATGGCGGTAGGTATTATATTCATATACCTGACACCCGGTTATGCACCGAACCTTATGAGTTACCTGTTCGGCAGCATCCTGACCGTAACCTACGGAGATATCATTGCACTGGGAATTATCTCGCTGGTTCTTATAGCCTATACGGCACTATTTTACAGGACCTTGCTCTATATATCATTTGACGAGAGCTATGCACGTACCTTCACAACCCACGTTGATCTCTTCAAGTATATATCTGTAGGTCTGACAGGACTGGCCATTGTGCTGAACATACGGATGGCAGGTGTGATAATGATAATCGCACTGCTTACCATCCCGGCCAATATAGTGATGCTCTTTACAAGGGAATACCTGCGGATAATAGTGCTCTCAACGGTTGTCAGCTTTATTGCCATCAGTGCCGGGTTTGCCGTTTCGTGGTTTATAAATTTGCCGACAGGCGCAACAATCGTAACGGTACTGGTGTTGTTCTGGTTGACAGCACGGGCGGTGCGCACTCTAAGCAGGAGGCGCAGTTCCGATAAAATAAAAAAGTCAGTAACATGAATGAATTTGATATTCTGATCATTGGAAGCGGTCCCGGCGGCTATGTTGCTGCTGTCAGGGCTTCACAGCTGGGTATGAAGGCCGCGGTGATTGAAAAGGCTGAGACAGGGGGCATCTGCCTGAACTGGGGTTGCATACCCACGAAGGCCTTGCTGAAGAGTGCCCAGGTGCTTGATTATGCGCGACACGCGTCCGATTACGGCATCAATGCCGGCGAGGCGCCGTCACCTGATTTCGGCGCGGTAATTACCCGCAGCAGGGGAGTGGCCGATGCCATGAGCAAAGGAGTACAGTATCTCTTCAAGAAGCACAACATACCTGTGATCAACGGGTTCGGCCGACTGAAGGGTGCCGGTACCGTTGAGGTGGAGGCAACTGACGGCACGAGGGAGAGCTACAGTGCAAAGCATATAATCATAGCCACGGGTGCACGGTCGCGCGAACTGCCGAACCTGAAGCAGGACGGCAGGAAGATCATTGGTTACCGCGAGGCGATGAGTCTGCCCGAACTACCTGCTTCGATGGTGGTTGTAGGCTCGGGCGCCATCGGCAGCGAGTTTGCCGGATTCTACAGGTCGATGGGCACCGAGGTGACCCTGGTGGAGTTCATGCCACGGCTGCTGCCCCTGGAGGATGAGGAGGTGTCACGCACCCTGGAAAGGGCATTCAGGAAGGCAAAGATGAAGATCATGACCGGATCTTCAGTGGAAAAGGTTGACACATCAGGTGAGCGTTGTCTTGTCACTGTTAAGACCCCGAAGGGCGAGGTGCAGGTAGAGACGGATGTGGTGCTCTCTGCTGTGGGCATCACTCCCAACATTGAAGGAATTGGCCTGGAGGAGTCGGGTGTGAAGACTGACCGCGGAAAGATAGTCGTTGATGAATTCTACCGTACCTCCGTGGAGGGCGTGTATGCCATCGGTGACGTGGTGCCGGGCCCGGCGCTGGCACATGTGGCGTCAGCCGAAGCCATAGTGTGCGTTGAGAAGATTGCGGGTCATGCCCCCGAGCCTGTTGACTACGGAAACATCCCAGGATGCACATACACCACTCCGGAGGTTGCCTCCTGCGGCATGAGTGAGGAGACCGCCAGGGAGGCGGGCATTGAGACCAAAACAGGCAAGTTCATGTTTATGGCCTCCGGCAAAGCCTCAGCCGCGGGTGCGCGTGAGGGTTTCGTCAAACTGGTGTTCAATGCTGCAGACGACAGGCTCATTGGCGGCCACATGATAGGTATGAACGTAACCGAGATGATCTCCTCGATAGTGACAGCACGCAGGATGGGAGCCACGGCTCAAGACCTGATACGCAGCATACACCCCCACCCGACAATGTCTGAAGGAATTATGGAGGCGGCAGCGGCGGCACTCGGGGTGGCCATCCACGGGTAGGAGCAGTCAGGGAGACGGCCACGGCACCCCT
>WOYX01000040.1:79186-88282 GCA_011620595.1 Bacteroidales bacterium
ATCCACGGGTAGGAGCAGTCAGGGAGACGGCCACGGCACCCCTCGGGGTGGCCATCCACGGATAAGGGTAGTCAGGGAGACGGCCACGGCACCCCTCGGAGAGGCTATCCACGGGTAGGAAGCAATCATGCAGGCATCACCGGCGGCCCCGTGAGAAGCAATCCACACCTGAAAATAATATTGATTTTTGTGTTCAACGCAACCTTTGACTCCTTTTTAACATCAATCTCTTGACAGGGTCAGATATTATTTCCTATCTTTATAACTCGAGAAAAAAGCGGGTTTGCAAAAGGAAAAGGACATAATTGACGGCTGTCTGTCAGGAAGCAGACGCGATCAGGAACTCCTTTACCGCAGGTACGCGCCGAAACTCTATGCCGTATGCCTTCAGTATGCAGGCAACACGGAGGAGGCCAGGGATGTCCTGCAGGAAGGTTTTATCAAGATCTTTGATAACCTTTCGCGCTACAACCATGAAGGTTCTTTTGAAGGATGGATGAGGAGGATCATCATCAACACCTCGCTGGAGAGATACCGCAACAGGTACTACCTCAGCAGGGTTGATGACATCGAGGATGTGCCGGAGCCGGAAGCCGAACCCGACACTGGTGATTTTGCAGGGCTGGAGGCCTATGATCTCCTGAATATGATCTTGGAGCTGCCGCCGAAATACAGGATGGTCTTCAACCTCTACGCCATTGAAGGATATTCCCATAAGGAGATCGGGGAGATGCTGGGTATTTCGGAAGGTACCAGCAAATCGAATCTCTCGAGGGCCAGATTAATACTTCAGAAAAAAGTAGTGCTTCTGACAGGTGTCACAAGGAAAATGGTAAATGTTTAACAGTGAGCCAAATATTGACGTTGTTTTCCGTAACGGACTAAAAGATATGGAGGTTCTTCCTCCGTCTGATGTCTGGGACAATATCCCTCCCATGCCTGTCAGGCGCTCACTCTTAAGAACTGTCACATCCATTGCTGCGGGTGTTGCCGCCCTGGTATCACTTGCACTGGTTGCAGGATGGTACCTGCGCAGCAACGAGACCGGCACCCGGATGGCGGAGATGACTATACCCAGTGGTGACCAGCAGGCTGTCAGGATCATCAGCTCCCCCACGGATGCCGTGGAAGGAACTGCTGTGCGCAGTGCGTCTCCCGATGCTGCAGTGACAGTTGTCCGTGATCTTAATGAAGGCATTGCAACAGGTCCGCCGGTTGTGGCAGATGATCAGCAGCCTCTGCTGGCAGGCATGACCGATGCGGGCAGGGAGTCTGAAGAATCGTTCACCTTTTCGTCAGATGAGATAACGGTGATAACAGCAGCACCACTTACCGGAGCCGTCAATACGGCAATGCCGGAACTGGCTTCGGTCAGCAGCAGGGCGGAGGGTCAGCGCTTTATGGTCGGAGCCTCACTCTCTCCCTCCGTTGGACTCTCACCACAGCGACAGGACGCCAGGCTGGCTGAACTGATGAATAGTGAGAAAGCAAGAACTTCATATACCACAGGACTGACATTCGGGTACAGGATCTCCGACCGACTGACGATACATTCAGGTATCGGACTTGCCTCACTGGGGCAGACTATCAGCGACGTCGATGTCTTTGCAGGCCTCTCGGATTTTTATGCTGTCAAGAGCAACTACCTCTACTCGGTTGAGACTGCCTCCGGCATGATCCGTGCCGGCAACACCGACCTTTACCTTACTGATGCCGGTAACAGGGTAGGCTCACTGGTGCAGGGCGCTGACCCGTCAAAATACAACCTGACCCAGGTGGGCAGTGAAATACGGCAGGTGTTCCGCTACCTTGAACTGCCACTGTTGTTGCGCTATAAGGTGATAGACGGAAGAATGGGACTGAACCTCTCCGGAGGAGTGGCCTACGGCCTGCTGGTTGACAACACCGCCTACACCGGCCAGGGTCCCGATATCATTCGTGTCGGCCATACCGAAGGGGTCAATCCCTATAATTTCAGCAGCCAACTCGGCCTCGGAATGGAATACAGCATCTCCACAAATATCTCATTCAACTTTGAGCCGGTACTCCGATACTACATGACACCGCTCAGTGATATTTCCGGTGCCCTGTACAAACCCTACTCCCTGGGCATATATTCAGGCCTCTTCTTCAAATTCTAATATCCCCTTTCCATCTGCTCACATCTCCCGGATGCCTGCTCAGGCCTCTTATTTAAGTTTTGAGATCATCCGTTCTGCTTCCTCACATACCCCGGACGCCAGTTCGGGTCTCTTATCCAAATTCTGAATTCCCTCATCCGGCTTACTGCTTTCTCCTCTCCCCGGGCTTCTGCAGAGGTCACCGCGGCAATTGCTGAATTATCCCGTTTTGCCCCTGATTTTCCTTCCCTGAAAGCAATAATTTCGCTACTTTTGCAGTTTCAAAAATAACGTCGGGGAAATGAAATTTACACCAGGAAAAGCCACCTTTGTCATTCTGATGCTGATCAGCGCAGGCTTTGTTTTTACATTACTTGTTTCAGCGGATGACCAGCAGACGGAGTCGACTGATTATGAGGAGAGTGCACTTACTGCTGCTTCATATGCCCTGCCTGAGACCGTATCCTTTGCCGGCGAGGAGATGCCCCTGCAGAACTTCGATACCCGTGAGAGCCTCGACAGGGAACTGAATGCCACTGCCTACAGGCATGGCTCTACCTTGCTCACCATAAAGAGGGCAGGCAGATATTTCCCTGAGATTGAAAAGATACTCGCTGAAAACGGCATTCCTGATGATTTCAAGTACCTGGCCTGTGCCGAGAGTGACCTGGCAAATGTAATCTCACCTGCCGGTGCCACAGGCTTCTGGCAGATTATGGAGAGTACCGGAAGAGAATTCGGTCTCACCATCAACAAGGAGGTTGACGACCGGTACAACTTAGAAAAGTCAACACGGTTTGCCTGCAGTTATTTCAAAAAGGCATATGAAAGATACGGCAGCTGGACCATGGCAGCCGCATCATACAACAATGGCTTCAGCGGAATAAGTGAGCAGATAGGGATACAGAAGGAGACTAACTACTATGACCTGTTGCTGAATGAGGAGACGGCACGTTATGTCTTCCGCATCGTGGCACTGAAGCTTGTTATTTCCGATCCGGCAAGATACGGGTTCCATGTTACTGACCGGGATCTCTACCCGCCTGTCCCTTACAGGGAGGTAGCCGTTGACAGTGCCGTTACCAGCTTTGAGCAGTTTGCACGTCATTTCGGGACTAACTATAAAATTCTCAAGTTCCTCAATCCATGGCTCCGCAAGCCTTACCTTACCAACAGCAGCGGCAGGGGATACATCATAAGAGTCCCTGAGAAGGACGCAAGAATCACCGTCGGTTCATAATATGCTCTATGCCGGAGCAGAAGGATGAGATAAGAGTCTATGGAGCGAGGGTGCATAACCTCCGCAACATTAGTCTGGCTATACCCCGCAATCAGCTTGTGGTGGTTACAGGACTCAGTGGCAGCGGCAAATCGTCACTCGCTTTTGACACCATATATGCCGAGGGCCAGAGACGGTACATGGAGACCCTCTCTGCCTATGCCCGTCAGTTCCTGGGAGGCATGGAGAGGCCTGATGTAGATCGGATAACAGGACTCAGTCCGGTGATTTCCATTGAGCAGAAGACCACCAATAAAAACCCCCGCTCAACAGTCGGTACCATCACCGAGATCTATGACTTCCTGAGGCTGCTCTACGCACGGGCGGCAGATGCTTATTCCCATGAGTCCGGCGAAAAGATGGTTAAATACTCTGATGATCAGATCATTGAACTGATAGCTTCAGATTATGATCAGAAGAGGGTGTTTATCCTGGCACCGTTAATAAGGGGGAGGAAGGGACATTACAAGGAGCTCTTCGAGCAGCTGCGGAGAAAGGGATTCCTTTATGCCCGCATCGACGGGGAGATTCAGGAGATAAAGCCCGGGTTGAAACTCGACAGGTATAAGTCGCATTTCATTGAGTTGGTGATAGATAAATTCCAGACCGGACATGTCACGGAGAAGAGGCTTCGCGATGCAGTGTTTCTGGCTCTTGACCGCGGTGAGGGTGTGATGATGGTGCTTGATGCCGATGACGGCAGTCACCGTTATTTCAGTCGCCATCTGATGTGCCCGGTGACGGGGATATCGTATGACGAGCCTGCCCCTCACACCTTTTCGTTCAACTCCCCGCAGGGCGCCTGTCCCAAGTGCAACGGGCTGGGAGAGATCTCCGAGGTCGATATAAAGAGGATGATGCCTGACCCTTCGCTGAGCATTCGCAGGGGCGGGATAGAGCCGCTGGGCAAATACCGCAACCTATGGATATTCTGGATGATAGAGGCCCTGGGTGAGAAGTACGATTTCACCGTTGACACGCCTGTAGGGGAAATAAGCGAAGAGGCTTTGAACAAGCTCTTCTTCGGATCGGATGAGGTGCTTAAACTCTCAAACACCCCGCTAGGCCTCACCTCCAACTACTTCATGACCTTTGAAGGTGTTGTAAACTATGTTGGTAACCAGGAGGCGGTCAACGGGCGCAGGGCCAACGGAAAGGGTAAGGAGCAGTATGTTCAGTATCACATCTGTCCGGAGTGCGGCGGCACCCGCCTGAAGAAAGAGGCCCTTTGGTTTCGCATAGCAGGTAAAAATATCGGTGAGCTGGCGGCCATGGACCTGGCCGAACTCAGCCTCTTCATTGATCACCTGCCGGGAGAGATGTCGGAAAGACAGCTGAAGATCTCCTCCGAGATTCTCAAGGAGCTGCGTTCGAGGCTCGGTTTCCTGCTTGATGTGGGACTCGATTATCTCTCGCTGAACCGTGGGGCCAGGACCCTCTCCGGGGGGGAGAGCCAGCGCATCAGGCTGGCGACACAGATAGGATCAAAGCTGGTCAACGTGCTCTATATCCTTGATGAGCCGAGCATAGGCCTGCACCAGCGCGACAACCGCAGGCTGATAGAGGCGTTGCGCAGGCTGCGCGATGAGGGTAACTCTGTCATTGTTGTGGAGCATGACCGCGATATGATACTCAGCGCAGATCATATCATAGATATTGGTCCCGGTGCCGGTGTGCACGGCGGCACCATCGTCGCCCAGGGATCGCCGGAAGAGATGCTTGCCGCCGACACCCTCACCGCCGATTACCTCAGCGGGCGCAGGGAGATACCCGTGCCGAAGGAGAGGAGAAAGGGGAACGGCAGCGTTCTGACCATCAGCGGCGCCACAGGGAACAACCTGAGAGGGGTCACCCTGACCGTGCCGCTCGGGACTTTCACCTGTGTCACCGGAGTGTCGGGAAGCGGCAAATCGTCGCTCATTAACCATACCCTCCACCCGGCGCTGGCAAAGAAACTGCATGGCGCCGGAAGAGTGCCCCTGCCTTACGGTGACATTACCGGGCTGGAGAACATCGACAAGGTTATAGAGGTTGACCAGGCACCAATAGGGCGAACCCCGAGGTCAAACCCGGCAACCTATACAGGTGTCTTTACCGATATACGCAAGCTCTTCGCCATGACCCCCGATGCCAAAGTGAGGGGTTTTGGCCCGGGGCGCTTTTCCTTCAACATCAAGGGAGGAAGATGTGAGGGCTGCGAAGGAGCAGGTGTCAAGACCATTGAGATGAATTTCCTCCCTGATGTCTATGTGATGTGCCCCGACTGCGGAGGGAAGCGCTACAACAGGGAGACGCTGGAGGTCAAGTACAAGGGGAGATCCGTGAATGATGTTCTGGAGATGACCGTGGATAACGCTGTGGAGTTTTTCAGGGGGATACCTTCGATATACCATAAGATAAAGACACTGCAGGATGTGGGGTTGGGTTACGTCAGGCTTGGACAGCCGTCGACTACCCTGTCGGGAGGCGAGTCTCAGAGGGTCAAACTGGCGACGGAGCTCTCGAGAAAAGATACAGGTCGGACACTCTACATCCTCGACGAACCGACAACAGGACTTCATTTCGACGATGTCAGGGTACTGCTGGAGGTGCTTGACAGGCTGGTTGACAGGGGCAACACCATCATCGTCATTGAACATAACATGGATGTGATCAAGATGGCCGACTACATCGTTGACCTGGGAAGGGAGGGAGGCCGCGGAGGCGGTGAGATTATATTCTCAGGCACACCGGAAAAGATCGTAAAGAGTAAGGATAATTATACGGGAAGGTTTCTTGCACCCCTGCTGAAATAAGAGAAAAGAGTATATTTAACGACTAAACAAAAACCCATGGACGAAGCAAAAGCTAAGGATCTGATTAAGGATGCGTTTGAACCGAAAACATGGCATGAGATACACACCATGGACTCCTGGAGGGTCTTTAAGATCATTGCCGAACTGGTTGAAGGCTTTGAAAAACTCGCGCGCATCGGCCCCAGCGTGGCTATCTTCGGCTCTGCCCGCACCCATTTCAACAATAAGTACGCCAGGCTTGCCGAGGAGATCGCCTTTCAGCTTGTAAACAAGGGCTACGGTGTCATCACCGGCGGTGGTCCGGGTATCATGGAGGCAGCAAACAAGGGGGCAAAAAAAGGCAACGGCAAGTCGATAGGCATAAACATTGACCTGCCGTTTGAACAGAAGGCTAACCCCTACATTGACCGCGATAAGCTGATCACCTTTGACCACTTCTTTGTCCGTAAGGTAATGTTCATGAAATATTCACAGGGGTTCATAGTGCTGCCAGGCGGCTTCGGTACATTTGATGAGCTCTTTGAAGCTATCACCCTGATACAGACAAAGAAGATAGGACGTTTTCCGATAGTGCTGGTGGGCGAGAAGTTCTGGTCGGGACTCTTCGACTGGATTGTTGATGTGATGCTCAACGAGGAGAAGAACATCTCCCCCGAGGATATGAATATTTTCCGGATTGTTGACACTGCAGAGGATGCGGTGGCCTACATAGACCAGTTCTATGCCAGGTACCTGCTCAGCCCGAACTTCTGATTTTTCGTTGTTTTTGTCAGGCCGCGACCCCTGATTTTTCCTGCCTTATCTGACGGGGCGGAGTATATTAATTTCACCCGGTTTACTTGATTCTCTCCTTAGTGTGGTGATCCATCTCACGATCATGGTCGCGCTTCTTAATGGTCTGGCGCTTGTCATACTGCTTTTTGCCCCTGGCAAGTGCTATCTCTGCCTTGGCCAGTCCGCGCTCATTGATGAACACTTTGGTAACAATGATCGTCAGTCCGGTTTCATTCACCTTTCTTTCCCACCTGCGTAGCTCCTTTCGTGTCAGCAGAAGCTTTCTTTCACCCAGTGGATCATGGTTGTTGAGATTGCCCCAGTAATATTCCGGGATATGCATTCCGGTGACGAAGAGCTCACCATTGCGGAAGGCGCAGAAAGAGTCGGTTAGTGTTGCCTTGCCGGCGCGTATCGACTTGATCTCGGTTCCCGTCAGCTTGATGCCTGCAATAAGCTTCTCGATGAATTCATAATCGTGGGAGGCCCTCCGGTTTTTGATGACGATATTGCTTGTATCGCTCTTCATTGGCGGCATCAGGCAAAGATGGAAAAGTATGCTGCTTCGGCGAGTTTCGAGAGGATGAGGTGCAGGAGGAGGAACACTATGACCGTCACAAATACCGTTGCTATCATAAACGGGATCTTTTTGTGCTCAGGGGGATTGAGCATCACTTCCATGCCTGTCCACAATAGGTAGAGACCGTAGAGTCCCAGTACGTTGATGAACAGCATTGATTCAAATATCCGGCTGATTATCAATACAAGAAAAACCGGTGACATTGAGTAGACCACCAGCTTGAACGCGACCAGGAAGTCGTTCCCCAGGTCAAGAGCTTTCAGTATCTCCTTCACCAGCAGGGCTGATCCGTATACTCCCAGGTAAAGTATAAGGAATGTGTTCAGTGCCATCAGCACCGAGTACATCGGTTTCAGGGTGGTGTTTATGAAGAACATCGAACCGAGGAAGACACTTGCTGCTACGAGGAGGATCAGTGGCATGAAGAAGTTGCCCCTGACGAACTTAATGGGCCTGTTCTCACGGTGAACCGCGTCCCATGCCTTTACGGGACTGATAATAAAATACTTCATGCGATGATATAAAAAGGGGAAATCCATAACCTCTTTTCAGTTTCGACCGGCAAAAATAAGCAAAATAGCATTACCGTGAACCCTTTATGGCTATCTTTAATTTCTGGTGGACAAGCCGATGCATGATACTGTGGTGATTACCGGGCCTACGGCGACGGGTAAGACGAGGCTGGCGGCGCTGGTGGCTGACCGGCTTGGGGGAGAGGTGATCAGTGCCGACTCGCGGCAGGTCTACAGGGGGATGGACATAGGAACGGGCAAGGACCTTTCAGACTATGTTGTTGACGGCCGTAGGGTGCCGGTGCACATGGTGGATATCGTTGATGCCGGGTACAGGTATAATGTATATGAGTATCAGCGCGATTTCCTGAAGGTCTTTGAAGATATGACACTTCGCAGTGCGTTCCCGGTGGTCTGCGGCGGCTCGGGGATGTATGTCGACAGCATCGTCAGCGGTTACAGATTGATACAGGTGCCGGTGAACGGGCAGTTACGGTCGCTGCTGGCAGGGCGTTCGCTTGAGGAGCTGACGGAGATACTCTCACAGTACAAGAGCCTGCATAACAAGACGGATGTTGACACCCTGAAGAGGGCGGTCAGGGCGATTGAGATAGCAGATTACTACACACATCACCCTGTTGACAAGACCCCTTTTCCGGTTATGAATCCGCTTGTTACGGCTGTCTTCTTTGACCGTGAGACCCGACGGCAGCGGATCAGTTCACGGTTGCAGACCAGGCTCGGGGGCGGGATGATTGAGGAGGTGCAGCGGCTGCTGGCCTCGGGGGTGCATCCTGAAGATCTCATCTACTATGGGCTGGAATACAAATATGTAACGCTTTATCTTATGGATCAGATGAGCTATGAGGAGATGACCCGCAGGCTTGAGGTGGAGATACACCGTTTCGCCAAGCGTCAGATGACCTGGTTTCGCGGCATGGAGCGCCGCGGCATCACCATCAACTGGATTGACGGCCAGTTGCCGGACGAGGAGAAGGTTGAAGCAATATTAAGGTTAAAGGAGAAAGGTTAAAGG
>WOYX01000047.1:0-14089 GCA_011620595.1 Bacteroidales bacterium
AAAAAATATACCACTCCCGTGCTTTTAAGAGGGGCCAAAGCCTGCTCGAGGCCATATTTTTTCAAAGTCTCTATGGATGCCTTCTTCGTTTTATCATCCGTCAGATCATTGGCAACAAATGCTGTTGCCCCATCCTCGTTGCCGGCCATCAGGGCTGCCATTGCCCTTTCTCCGTTCTTTTCACACACCGAACACCAGTCAGCTTTATTGATCACTCCTATTACTTTAGGTGTCGATTGTGCCATCAGAGTACCTGATACCAGCAGAGCAAGTATCATGGTCGCGAAAATTGATTTTACTTTTTTCATAATTTTGGAATTTTAACTGTTTAACCCTGATTAAAATATTACTACCTGAAATCCTTCTGCAAACAAGCTCCTCAGACTCGGGTGATTCTTAAACTCATCGAGCAGAGGCAAACCTGATTTTATTATTTCATTTTTTACCCCGAAAGCCTGTGCGCAGTAACTGCAGACCCCTGTAATATTATCCTTAATACTCATGTAGAGCCCGTGCATCTTATTATCCTCCTTTTCAAGTTCGCCTACCCATTTTGTTCCGGCACCCTCAAAAATGATCTTTAGCTGATCACCGCTTTCAATCGCCTCGCTGGCGAGCATAAAAGCATTGGAAACCTTTCCCGCTGCCTCAGCAGTATTGGTGTCCGCGAACACCACAATTGCAATTTTTGTCATCGTATTTGGTTTTAAATTTATAATGTTGTTTATTGATTAGTAGAGCAACCTGCTAATCCTGACATTGACAGCAGGATTTATTTTTTATTACTGGTTATGAGCCGGTAAGACCCTGATCATAAAGCTTAGGAGAGGACCTCTAAGTTTTCATTGCAGCCAGCGTCAGGATCACATCTGGTTTGAAAAGGCAGCTGCAGTCAGATTTAAAGATTAAATTGCTTCAATTACCTCTTTCATTGTCTGGTTAGGGACTATCGCAAAAATCAACTAACCTTTATCCTCTCTCTTCAATTTTCGATATGATTTCCTGCTTGAACTTATGAAGATCCACAACTTTCCCCTCTTTTGTCTCCGAGTTTGACAATGCCATATCAAGGGTGCGGCTTTGCTTTTCATACATAGAACAGGCATCGCACATCGCTTTATGCATTTCCAGGCGTATCTTTTCTGAAAGCGACAGCCTGAAAAGAAGCTTCTTCTCAATCAGCTCAGTGGCCTTAAGACAAGACAGGAATAACGTATGCATTAACTTTTTCATCTCTCCCTCAATTTTCAAACCATTTACTCTCAACACAATCCCTGAGCTTAACTTTAGCCCGGTGAATTATCTGCCATAGATTAGTGGGAGTCATATCCAGTTCCTGACAGATCTCCTCTCCTGTTTTATTCAAAAGATATTTTAGTCTGACAGAGGCATTCCATTTCTCCGGCAGTTCTTTAAGACATTTACTTAAAACCTCCATGAATTCGGGATTATCAAGCAGATGTGATTCTTCTTCATGCCAGTCTCTGGGTTTCTTTTCTTTTTTCCAGTCGCCCTCAGCACTGAAAAAAGAGAGAAATGAATCATCATCAAGACTGACAGGTTGCTTTACTTTTTTCCTGTAGTGATCAATTATCTTATAATTCAGGATTGAAAACAGCCATGTTTTCGGGGAGCTTTCACCTCTGAAATCATTAATTTTCTCAGCAGCCGCCAGGAATGTATCCTGAACAAGGTCTTTTGCCGTTTCCGTATCTGAAACCTTATGCAATGCCCATGACAACAACTCCCGGGTAAATTCCTCCACCCAGCCGGATAGTTGATTTGATGCTGATCTCATAAGCATGAAATATAAGCATTTTTTCAAACCGGTTCAGGGCAATTTACAGCCGGGGAAAATATTCTTTCCCCCGGCTGTTTATTATGATGGCATCTAAATTGACCTGCTACAGCAAACTCACGGTTATGTGGGACGGATGCTTTGCATCATGATAGATCCGGTGCGTGGCCTTCTGAAAGTCACTCTCGGTGCACTCATAGATGTTTATGAACTTCTGCGGATTCCTGTCCACCAGCGGGAACCATGAGCTCTGCACCTGTATCATGATACGGTGCCCCTTCCTGAAGGTATGGGCCACATCGGGAAGTGAATACTTCACCTCTGTTACCCTGCCCGGAACGAAAGGCTCGGGATGCTCAAAGCTGTTTCGGTACCTGCCCCGGAAGACCTCGCCGCGGACGAGCATCTGGTACCCACCCAGTGGCACCTTGACCTCCTCATCCTCCCCTGCCTTCATATCGGGAGGAAAGACATCAATCAGCTTGACAACAAAGTCTGCGTCGGTGCCGGTGGTTGAGACGAAGAGATCTGCCACCACCGGACCGGTCAGGGTGATATCCTCATCAAGGATATCAGTCTGATAGACCATCACATCTGGACGCCGTGACGCAAACCTCTGGTCATCAGTCATATACTCCTGAGTCCTCCTGTTATGAACGTCCTCTGTATAGGGGACAGGGTTCATCGGATCAGAGACATACTCGTCAAAGCTCTCCTTCCCTGTGGGTCACAGGACCACAACCAGATATCTCGATCCCTCCCAGAACCTTGCAGGGTCAGTCACGGTCAGGGTAACGGTTTCGGCATCGGTGGTGGTCAGCTGATAGCTGCCTGAGGGGTGGAGAGAGATAAACTCCAGTTTATCAACGGTACTTTTGAACGGGAAGCTGATCTTCTCACGTATGTCAATCTTCTCCATGCTGCTGCTGCTCAGCGATGGTGACAACACCATCACCCTTCCCAGGAAACCGAGGAAACCGCCGGTTTTGGTAATGATATTCCGGCTGATAAGCTCATCCTTTGTGCCTGCAACGTACCATGCAGTGTTAAGGTTACCCGTCATCTCACTGATAGTAGCCTCCATCTCACTGTTCTTCCCTGTAAGGGTCTCAATGTTTGCGGTCTGTTCTTCAATGGTAGCCGCAAGTGCTGCGCTCTTCTCATTCAGAACATTGATCAGGCTGTCTTTTTGTTCTGTAAGAACCCTGAGTTCCGCCACCTCCTCCTCCAGGGCCTTAACCCTTGAGGTGGCACTGTAATACCGGTTTCTTGCCGACTGGTAATTCTGCTCTGTCTCCTCCAGTGAGGCCGTAATATCTGCTATTACCCTCTCGAACCTGGCCGGAAGCTCACCGGCTTCCGCCTGCCCTCCTGCCTCCTGTCCGAGCAATGCGCTGAGCTTTGCGTCAGCTTCGTTCATGACGGAGAGATACTCATTCATCGTTGATTCGCTCTTTGCAAGCTGACTGATCAGATCCTGTTTTTCAGCCTCGAGCTGTTCCGACATTGTCTTGTACTTGCAGCCGGTAAGACTGAGTACAGCCATGATAAAAATTAATGCTTTGATAGTTTTCATTTCTATTGGTAATTATGGTTTGACGGTTTTTATTGAACGTAAATTAATAAATTTCCCGGAAAGAAGCAATTTTTTGATCTATCTGCCTCGTAAAAGTGAGCTGGTTAAGTTGCCGCAAGTGTGTTTTTTAATAATTTTTGCCTAAATTATGGCAGCAAAATGAAATTAGTTAAAACCTGATGCCATGAAAACCTTAGACTTTTTCCTTGCAGCAGCTGTTGCCGTAATGCTGAGTTCCTGTGCTACTACCGTTAAGTTCCCGGTCTCACAGCTTGCTCCGGCAGCTGAAGGGTCAACGAAAATCAAACAGGATAAAAACGGTAATTACAACATCACGGTCAGGGTTAATTACCTGGCAGATGCCGAACGGCTCAACCCTCCAAGGAGCCAGTATATTGTCTGGGTGGAGAAGGAAGACGGTTCATTTCAGAATATCGGGATTCTTGTCAGTGACAGGCTGAACAAGGCCAAACTTGAGACAACCACCCCCTTCGTTCCTTACCGGATACTTATCACAGCTGAGGATGAAGGTGCTGTAACATGGCCCGGCACCCAGGAGCTGTTTCGTTCGGAGAGGATCATCCGGTAAGGCTTCGCCCGCATATTCTTCAGGTTTCACAAAAACAAAAGGGGCTGGCACCTTATTGAACCACACCCCTTTAAGGCCATCCCTCTTACCCGGGGCTATTTCTTCCCTGATTCCTCCGGTGAGGGTATCACCAGGCGCATGTCGGGCATGGCGAATATTACTCCCTTGTTTGCCTTCTTCAACTCCTGGACCGTGATGCCGTATTTATCAGCTATATCGGACAGCGACTCACCCTTTCTGACCTTGTGTACCCTTCTTTTTTCGGGTTGCGGCTTGACTATCTGAGGCTCGTTCTTCGGAGCAGGTTCCTGTGCCTGTGCCTTCCCGGGCTGTCCGGGGGTCTCTTCCTTTGCCCCGGGCTCTTCCGTCCTTGAAGGCTGAGTCTCCGCCGTCACCTTGCCTGATGCTGCGTCAGCCTGCTCCTGATGTTGAAGCTGGGATTCGGGCCGGGGCTTCTCCTGGGCAGGAACAGCCCGGGGTTTCTCCTGAACCGGCAGGGGTTGAGGCTTTTCTCCGGCCCTGGCAGGGGTCTCTGAAGCTGCAGGGGCCTGATTCCTTCCCGAAGTGGCTGCTGGTGGGGCAGGAGCCTTCTCCTCCACCACCAGCGACGAAGATACCGGGATTCTTAACACCTGTCCCACCTGGATGCCGCTTGCGGGAATCACATTTTCGCGGTCAATGTCGAGTATCGTTACCTTGTATGCCTTAGCAATGGAATAGAGGGTCTGCCCCTTCAGAACCTGGTGCATGAAATATTCCCTATTGTTGAATACAATCTTTTCACTCGATATCCTGATGCCGGAAGATGATGCCGCTCCTGTGGGAGTAGCGGCTGCGGGTCGCGGCTTGGTCATCGGCACAGGCTGACCGGCGGAAGAGGTTCCCGATGCTGCACCGGAAGCTGTTGCAGATATGGGTATCCTCAGCATCTGGCCTGCCTGGATGCCACTGGCAGGAATCATATTCTCGCTTGTTATGGCATCAACGGTCACCTTGTAAGCCCTGGAGATGGAATATAGTGTCTGACCCTTCAGCACCTCATGCATGAAGAATGCCCGGCCGCCGGAGATGACCCTTTCATTTGATACCTGAACAGGCACCTGTGCACTGATTTTCAACGGAGCCATCAGGGCAACCGTCAGTGCAATCATCGGCAAAATGCGTGTCACAGTCATATCATCTCTGTTTTGAGGTATAAAGGTAATATTTTCATATAAACGGGACTCCTGCCACCTAAACTTATTGGCGCAACAGTTGTTAAGTATAGGGAAGTACCATCATAAATCACTTTAGATGAACAGCGTGCGAAGAACGACCAGCATTCTCCGGAATGAATACCATGGAGCCGGCATTGACCCCGGCGATTTTGCAGAAGACCCGATCCTCCAGTTTGAGAGATGGATGGAGGATGCCATTACGCATAAGGTAAGGGAGCCCAATGCAGTACATCTTGCCACCGCAGATGCCGAAGGCAGACCGTCCGGACGAATAGTGCTGCTGCGAGATTTCAGCGAAAGGGGGTTCTCATTCTTTACTAACTACAGCAGCAGGAAGGGTGAGGAACTTGACCGGAACAACCACGCTGCCATGACATTCTTCTGGAATGAACTCTACCGCCAGGTCAGGATCAGAGGTAAGGTCTTCAGACTTCCCGCCGAAGAGTCGGATGCATATTTCAGAAGCAGACCCCGGCAGAGCCAGATCAGTGCCCTGGTGTCACAGCAGAGCAGGGAGCTGGAGAACAGGGAGATGCTTGAGAGGATGGCCGACGAGGCAGAAGAGAAATACCGCGACAGGCCTGTCCCCCGGCCTGAAGAGTGGGGCGGATATTATCTTGCTCCGGATTATGTTGAGTTCTGGCAGGGAAGGGAGCACCGCCTGCATGACAGGCTCCAGTATACCAGGACCGCCCCTGAAGGAGGATGGACCATAAGGCTTCTGTACCCGTAGTGTCCCTGAGATACGGAACAGACAAAAGAAATCATCTGACTCAGACGCAATAACAGGCAACCCATTTCATTCTGCCCGGAAAGATCTGCCGGGAATGTTATATCCGTATCTATGCGGTACCTGTTTTCACATGATTATCTATTCCGAAGGTCAAGAAGATGAAGTCAGCCGCCTGATCCGGCGCTGGAAGGCTCAGATGCTGAATTGAAGCTCAGTGAGGGTCTTGTACAGTCCGCCGCCGTTTGACAGCAGCTCGGTGTGAGTCCCCTGCTCAACGATTTTTCCGCCGCTCAGTACTATTATCTTGTCTGCCTTGCGAACCGTTGAAAGCCGGTGGGCAATAACCAGTGAGGTGCGGCCCTCCATAAGCTTCTCCAACGCCTCCTGCACCAGTCTTTCAGATTCGGAATCGAGTGATGAGGTAGCCTCATCCAGGATCAATATTCTGGGGTTTTTAAGCACTGCGCGGGCAATGGCAATCCTTTGCCGCTGTCCCCCCGACAGCTGCACTCCCCTCTCCCCCACAACCGTTTCCAGCTTATCGGGAAATGATTGTATAAAGTCCCATGCGTTGGCCAGTACTGCAGCTTCCATTATCTCTTCCTCTGTGGCTCCGGGTCTTCCGTATGCTATATTCTCACGGATCGTGCCTCCGAACAGGAATACATCCTGCATCACCACAGCCGTTTGTGCCCGGAGTGAGGTTACCGGGAAACTGAGGCTGTCGCGGCCGTCAAACCTGATTATCCCTTCAGTCGGATCATAAAACCTCAGTATCAGCGATGCAATAGTTGACTTCCCTGCCCCGCTAGGGCCCACGAGGGCAACCTGTTGGCCGGGATCGATAGTGAAGCTTACCTCTTCCAGCACCACCACCTCGTCGCGGGACGGGTACCTGAATCCCACCCTGTCAAAGGTGATCTGTCCGTGAAGGGCATGGGAAGCGTCGGGAACATACTCTTCATCAATGTCTTCTGTACTCTCATCAAGCAGCAGCAATAGCTTCTCCGCTGCACCCAGTGTCTTCTGCAGCCGTGTGTATACACCTGCCATGCCTGCAATATTCCCCCCAATGAAACCCGAATAAATTACGAATGAAAAGAGCTGTCCCGCTTCCATCTGTCCGCTGGCAATCATGGCAGCCCCCCGCCATATCACAGCTGCCATGGAAATGAAAAATCCCAGTACAATAAATGATATGGCAGCCTGGTATTTTCCTCCCTTTATGCCCATCCTGGCTATCTCTTCCGTCTTCGCCCGGTATCGGTCACTCTCAAAAGCCTCGTTGGTAAAAGCCTTCACATTCTGTATACCCTGGAGGGTCTCCTCCACTATGGTGTTTGACTCCGCGACAAAAGACTGGGCTTTTTTCGAATACCGGCGAATGGCCCTGCCGGAGAAAAAAGCCAGAAGTGATATGGCCGGCACGATGGCCAGTGTGAATAGTGTCAGCTGAAAAGAGCTGATGGCCATCAGTGTTATACCCCCGATGATGACAATTACCTGCGATATAAGATCCGCAAGAGTATATGTAAGTGTATCCTGCAGCAGCGCTATGTCCGATGAGATCCGGCTGTTAAGCTCCCCCACTCTTCTTGCGGAGAAGAATGACATTGGCAGTTTGATGAGATGATTGTAAATATGCTGCCTGATGGAAGCCAGGGTTTTCTCTGTCACAACTACAAACAGTCTGGTTCTGGTATATCCAAACAGAGCCTGGGCGACAAGGACAGCCATCAGGATGAGCCCCGTCCTGGTTATCTCTTCCATCATCCTGCCTTTGGTACCCAGATCAACCAAATCGCCCAGGAGCTTGGGAAACATCAGGCTCGCACCAGTGGACATAAGCAGGCAAAACATCCCAAGGATAAATAACCAGACATAGGGCTTCAGGAACCTGTATAACTTGCCAAGATCCTTCAGACCGGTACTGGTAGATTTCAATTTCCCTTCAGACATTTAAAATTGTACCTTTGAATTAGAATGCAAAGATAAACCAAACACTCACGGTTAGACTCACCGTAATGTTAAACAATTCTCTGCTCCGTTTTGTTGATGATAGATATAGCATACAAATGGAGGAACACACAGTTAAAATTATCAGCACGGGAAGCCTGACTCATGATGTAAAAAAAATACAGGTTGAGAAGCCGGCAGGTTATTCATTTATACCAGGGCAGGCTACAGATGTGTCAGTTAATACCCCGGAGCAGAAGAATAGAAAGAGACCCTTTACTTTTACGGGGTTAAATAATGATCCCTATCTTGAGTTTATCATTAAAATATATCCCTCGCACAAAGAGGTAACGAACGAAATTGATAAGCTCGTACCAGGTGATGAACTTATCATAAGTAATGCGTGGGGTGCCATTTCATATAAAGGCCCCGGAACTTTTATAGCGGGCGGGGCGGGCATTACTCCTTTTGTGTCAATCTTCCGGGACCTGAAAACCAAAAACCAGATCAGGGGCAACAGGCTGATCTTCGCCAACAAAAGAAAAGCCGATATAATCATGGAAAAAGAGTTAAGGGAGCTACTGGGATCGGATTTTATAAATATCCTCTCAGAGGAGGAACATCCTGATTACTACCACGGAATGATCAGCGAGGAATTTTTACTGGCCAATGCGGGTGACTTCAACTCAAAGTTTTACCTGTGCGGACCCCCGCCCATGATGAATGCCTTAAAGAAACAACTGGCAGCTCTTGGAGTGGAGAAGAATTCAATAACATTTGAATTCTGACTTCCGCCGATGGAAGTCGTACTGTTGAAATTGTGGAAACAGTGTTTATAACTAGCAGGTTGCCGGAGACCGCCCAATAATGATGATTCCATACTTTTAAAGTGTTAATCTGGCACCTATGACGTCACTGGAAAGTCTGAAAAATCTTGTCCTTGCACCCTATATCCTGAAAGCCACCGCACTGATAGGTGTACAGAGAGAAGTAGGCGGAAACCAGTTCCGGCACTGCTTCTCCACCCTGGGTATTCTGCTTGACTATAAGTTCTACAACAACAGTGTCCTGCTGAAGGCATCGCTGCTTCACGACCTGCTTGAGGACATGCCTGATACCCAGGTTGATGAGATAAGATGGATAGACGGCGAAGGCACGGCGGTGGTCGACCTGGTGCTGGAGGTAACCAAGAGAAAGGATGAGACCAAGGAGCAGTATCTGCAGCGTGTTCTTGAAAAAGGATCAACAAATGCACACCTGTTAAAATGTGCCGACAGGATAAGCAATCTCACCGATCTGCACCGTGATATCCAGTCGGAACAGAAGATCTCAGACTATCTTGATCAGACCGAAAAGTATGTCTTTCCCATGGCCCGGCAGGTCAATGCCGACATGCTGATTGAGCTGACCGACCTGGTGGCAAGACGCAGGAGGATACTCCGGATGCTGGAGTATGACAGGAACCAGGAAGAGAAGGGTGAGCAGCCAGGTAAGGATTGTAACTGACACCTGGAGCAACCTTTCAAAAGACCGGATAGCAGTAATGTCTCAGGGCTGCCTCCATAGCTGAAGATTTTGCTGCAGTTACTCAACACCGCCTCAGCGGCTCAATGTCCTGCGGCAGTTCCTCTGGGCTGCCTCCATAGCTGACGGTATAGCCGCAATTTTTCAGTGCTGTCTCAATGGCGTTGACGGTGGTGACAATATCGCCGGTAGTGACCGCTCCCATATGTCCCACACGGAAATATCTATCCTTCATCTCCGGAAGCAACCCTCCTGCCAGTATCACATCCGATGCGGCTATCTCCTTCATAAAGCCGGCTGCACTTACCCCCTCGGGGTAAAGTGGTGCGGAGAGGGTGTTGGCGCTCACCTCATCACTGACAGGAATCATCCTTATGCCCATGCTCTTCATTGCCTCCCGGAAAGATCCCCCCAGGCGTCTGTGCCTGCTGAACCTTGCCTCCATACCCTCCTTCAGTATCAGCCCGAGGCTTACCTCCAGTCCGCACACCAGGTTTACTGCCGGAGTACCAAAGTAGGCAGGACGGCGTTCCTCGTATGCCTTCATGACCGGCAGCCAGTGGGTCCAGTCGCAGTAATAGTTCCCTGCCGGACTACTGCGCTGCCGCCATGCCTGCATCGCTCTTTCGGAGACAACCATCAGTGCCAGTCCCGGCGGCACGCCAACAGCCTTCTGTGATGCTGTCAGCACCACATCGATCTTCCACTCCTCCTGCCGTATCTCCTCCCCGGCAACGGAGCAGACACCGTCAAGGATGGTCAGCACACCGTACTTCTCTCCCAGTCTTCCCAAAGGTTCCGGGTCAACCATGACGGCCGTGGAGGTGTCAACATGTGTAAAGGTCATTAACTTATACTGGCCGCGCTGCAGCTCCGCCTCTATCTTCTGCGGGCTCACAACCTCTCCCACAGGTGCAGTGAGCAGTGTGACTCCGGCACCGTATCTCTTCAGCAATTCGGCATATCTCACCCCGAAATATCCTGTTGAGATCACCAGGGCCCTGTCGCCGGGCTCCACCAGGTTGGACCCTGCCATGTCCATGGCCAGTGTGCCTGTACCGGCCATTATGAAAGGCTGTCCTGACGGTGCCATCCATACCTCCCTCATCATCTCCAGGGAGTGGCCGAAGGATTCAATAAAATTGGGAGCCACATGGCTTGTGGTAGCCATTCCCACTGCCTGCATCACTGCAGGTTCAAATTCTATAGGCCCGGGTATCATTAACAGTTTTCTTCCTTTCATATCGTTACCATTTAGATGTTTTTGAATGCCATTATTCCCTTATCGTTTACCATTTCAACAATCTCTCTCCCGATCTGCTCGCTCACGGGCAGCAGGGGCCTGCGCACCGGCCCACCGTACAGCCCGAGGTGATCCATCGCTCTCTTCAGGGCAGGGACACCCCACCTGGAGGTGACGGCAGCGTTAAGAGCGATGGCGGCATGCTGCATCATACGGGCATGCTCCATATCGCCTGCAAGAAATGACTTATAGATTTCAAGACAGTGAGCCGGTGCGATGTTTGCCATGGCAAGGATTCCCCCAGCCGCACCTGTGGCAAGTGCCGGAAGCAAAAAGCCTGCCCCGCCGGCCAGTACCTGAAAGTCACCCGTCGTGGCATGAAGAACCTCCCCCATCTTGACGACGTTGCCGCCCGATTCCTTCAAACCGATGATGTTGGGATGGCCCGCCATCTGTATGATGGCCTGCGCGGTCATGTCGATGCCTGTGTTGGCCGGCATGTTGTAAACCACAACCGGCACGGGTGAGGCATCAGCCACGGCATAATAGTGTCTCACCAGCGCCTGATCACTCATCTGTCCCCTGTAGTATGAAGGGCAGATCACCAGCACGGCGTCAGCACCTGCCGAGGCTGCATCTCTGGTGAGCCTGATGGTTTCGCGTGTCGACTGCCCTCCGGTACCGGCGAGCAGCAGTTTGTCCGGAGGCATTGCCTCCCTGGCAGCAGCCACGGCCTCATGCTTTTCAGCTTCGGAGAGCATGACCTGCTCACCGTTGGACCCAAGGATCAGTATACCTCTCAGGTCATATCTGCAGAGGCTTTGAATATTTGATCTGATCTTTTCGGGGTAGAGGTTCTCCTCTTCATCAAACGATGTGGGCAGAGGTGGAAAAATGCCGGACAGGTTTAAGCTTGACATTATAAGCAGTTTGTTATTGTGATTCTTTGCCTGAACTGAAGGAATAGGGATAGGAGCGGGGTGCAGCACCCCGCTCCCGGTCAGGGACTGAGCTCATCCGGAACTCAAGTGTCCCTCCTGCCTTCAGCTGTGAATGAGTGACATAGTTGACATCCACTCTCTTGCGGTTCAGGTACAACTCGTCGACAAAGACATTCTCCCTGCCGTTTCCCGGCGCCGAGATTACCAGCTTGCTGCCGTCATCCAGCGTGACCGTTGCCTTGCTGAAGAGCGGTGAGCCCAGGACATACTCACCGGTTCCCGGAGCCACAGGATAGAAGCCCAGTGCGCTGAATACGTACCATGCCGAGGTCTGGCCGTTATCCTCGTCGCCACAGTAGCCGTCAGGGGTGTAGTTGTAGAGCTTGTCCATCACCTCTCTTACCCTCAACTGTGCCTTCCAGGGTTCGGGGGTATAGTTGTAGAGGTAGATCATATGCTGCACCGGCTGGTTGCCGTGGGCATAATTGCCCATGTTCATCACCTGCATCTCCCGTATCTCATGTATGGGAAAGCCATAGTACGAGTCGTCGAACAGGGGCGGCACGATGAAGACAGAGTCGAGCATCCGGGCCATCATCTCCGACCCTCCCATCAGTTCTGCCAGCCCTGCCACATCATGGAAAACACTCCATGTATAGTGCCAGCTGTTACCCTCTGTGAAGGCATCGCCCCACTTGTAGGGGCTGAAAGGCAACTGGAAGGTGCCGTCGAGGTTCCTGCCTCTCATCAGTTTTCTCTCTGCGTCAAACACATTCCGGTAGTTCTGTGAGCGCTTCAGGAAGAGGTCAGCCTCATCCTGCGGCCTGCCAAGTTCTGTCGCCAGCCTCCACAGGCACCAGTCGGCATAGGCATACTCGAGGGTGCGTGCCACATTCTCATTGATGCCCGCGTCATACGGCACGTAGCCCAGGCTGTTGTAATATTCAGCCCCGTATCTGCCAACAGAGTGCACCGGGCCATGTCCCCTGGTGTTCTTTACCATCGCCTGCCAGAGGGTATCAATTTCATAACCTCTTATGCCTTTCAGGTATGCGTCAGCAATAATGGAAGCGGAGTTGCTCCCGATCATGCAGTCGCGGTGGCCAGGACTGGCCCATTCAGGCAGCCAGCCGCTCTCGAGATATGTATTCACCAGCCCCTCCATGATGTGCGAGCTCACCTCCGGATAGAGAAGGGTCAGCAGGGGCATGGCCGCCCTGAAAGTATCCCAGAATCCATTGTCGGTAAAGAGCCTGCCCGGTAACACCCGGCCGTTGTAGGGACTGTAATGCACAATGGTGCTGTCGCTGTCATATTCGTAGAACATCCTGGGGAAGAGGAGCGTGCGATAGAGGCAAGAATAGAAGGTACGTGTCAAGTCATCATCACCTCCCTCAACCTTTATGCGTCCGAGTTCACTGTTCCATCTCTCCCTGGCTGCATTGCACACCGCATCGAAGTCGCGCCCCCCGGTCTCACGCCCGAGGTTGAGGAGCGCCTGTTCAGGGGATATGAATGAGGATGCTACCCTGGCAGTCACGGTATCACCCCTGTGCGTGCGAAAGCCTGCCACGGCGATGGCATGACTGCCCTCACCTCCGGCGCTGCCGGCTGCCAGTGTGCCGTCAACCCATGAGGAGAAGAAATCAAACTCCCGGTCAAAGTCTATGACAAACCAATTGTGGAAGTTATCGGGCACGCCTCCGTGGTTATTGCGGCAGTAACCTATGACCCTGTTCTTCTCCGGGATGAATCTGACCATTGATCCTCCGGGGTAGGCATCAATGACCACCGCTGAGGAGTCACTCTCCGGGAAGGTGAACCTGAAAATTGCAGATCTCTCGGTGGGGGTCACCTCGGCAGTAACATCCCAGTCGGCCAGGTAGACGCTGTAAAGGTATGGACGCGACACCTCTGCCTTGTGCGAGAACCATGAGGCGCGCTCCTCTTCGGTGATCCTGATGCCCCCGGTGACAGGCATCAGGGAGAAGGCTGCGTAGTCATTGATCCACGGGCTGGGCTGGTGTGTCTGCTTGATGCCCACTATTTTGTGATCATCATATGTATAGGCCCAGCCGTCTCCGTTCTTTCGTGTCTGGGGGGTCCAGAAGTTCATGCCCCACGGCAGTGCCACCGCAGGGTAAGTGTTACCGTGTGACAGAAGGTATTCCGAGTCGGTGCCCATCAGGGGTGATGCAAGGTCGGCAGGGCTGAGCATGTCTTCTTCTCCGGGTGCAGGACCGCAGGCTGTGGCAGCTGCCACGAATGCAGCAGTGATCACTATCCGGCTTATTGCTTTCATACGGTGCTGGTTATTCAATAATATTAATGGCCTGCATGTTCAGTATGACTGGTCTTTGGCCTGTAAATTTAATATTTTAACCGGATGTACTGCTCCCGTCACTGCGGTTCCACATCGGCATGAACACGACGCCGCCACTTTCCCGTCACTGCGGATCCACATCGGCATGAACACGACGCCGCCACTTTCCCGTCACTGCGGATCCACATC
>WOYX01000047.1:14189-25399 GCA_011620595.1 Bacteroidales bacterium
GGCATGAATACGCAGCAGACCAGCTCTGGGCATCCTGAGTTCATCCTCTACAGCCTTGCGGATGACCTCTTTTACCCGTGCAGGAGAGAGAGAGTCTCCTATCTTGACCATAATGGTCTTTATATACCATTTCTGCACCTGCCTCACAGCCGGGAATTCAGGACCCAGCACATGGCCGCCGAGGTGACGGCGAAGCTCCCCGGCCAGCCGCGCTGATGAGGTGTCAAGCTCTTCGGGATTGCGGTGCCTGACAAATATCCTGATGATCTTTGTGAATGGAGGGTAACCGAACAAAGAACGTTCTTCGAGCTGTGTGACACACATCGCTCTGTAATCATGTTTCAGAACCTGACGCAGAATGATGTGATTAGGGTCTGCGGTCTGTATGATGACCCTGCCCCTGCGTGTACGGCGTCCGGCCCTGCCGCTTACCTGCTCCATCAGCTGAAAGCTGCGTTCAAAGGCCCTGAAGTCGGGGAAGTGCATCATATTATCGGCATCGAGGATACCCACCACGGTTAGTCTCTCAAAGTCAAGTCCCTTGGAGATCATCTGGGTACCGATCAATATGTCGGTCTTTCCTGCGGCAAAGTCAGAGAGTATCGAGGCGGAGGCGGCACGCTTTCTGGTGGTGTCCTGATCCATTCTTGATACCGTGGCTGACGGGAAGAGCAGCCTTATCTCTTCCTCTATTCTTTCGGTACCGAATCCTTTGGTGGTCAGTGTCTCTGAACCGCACTCAGGGCAGAGAGCGGGCAGCCTCACGCTTTTGCCGCAATAGTGGCACACCAGGCGTCCGAGGCTCTTATGGTAGGTATAGCTTACGGAACAGTTGGTACATCCCGGTACCCATCCGCAATCGGGACACATCAGGTAGGGAGAGAACCCCCTGCGGTTCTGGAACAGTATCACCTGTTCACCGTTGCCGAGGGCCTCTGTAATGGCATCGAGCAGACGCCTGGAGAAATGAGAGGGGGACTTCCCTTTCCCTGCCGGGAAGCGGGTATCGGCGATGATCATCTCAGGCATCAGCACCTCACCGTGGCGGGTCATCAGCTCAGCCAGCCCGTACCTGCCGGCCGTGGCATTATAGTAGCTCTCCAGAGAGGGCGTGGCGGAACCGAGCAGCGTCTTCCCCCCGTGTATTCTTGAGAGCATCATGGCAGAGTCGCGGGCATGATAGCGGGGCGCAGGATCATACTGTTTGTATGAAGAGTCATGCTCCTCGTCAACAATGATCAGTCCCAGGTCAGTGAACGGCAGGAAGAGCGATGAGCGTACGCCCAGCACCGCCCTGAGGGCACCGGACTGCACTCTGCTCCACACATCACGGCGTGCTGCCGGCGTGAGGCGCGAATGGAACACCCCTATCGCGTCACCGAAGTGTCTCTTCAGCCTCTCAATGATCTGGGTGGTGAGGGCTATCTCGGGAAGCATATAGAGCACCTGCCGGCCGCGGGCGAGCTGCTCCTGTATCAGGTGGATGTAAAGCTCCGTCTTACCGCTGGAGGTGACGCCATGGAGGAGTACGACATCATGCTTCCCGAAGAGCTCTGCTATTCGCGCATAAACCTTCTCCTGTACCGGGCTCAGCGGTGCCGGCATGATCAGCTCACCTTCATATGCACTCTTCCTGCTGCCTCTCCTTTTAGCCGTGCCGCGGCCCGGGAGATCGTCCGCGGATGGTATGGCAGCCTTCATTACTTCTCCCGGGTATGCCATGTAGTAATCTGATATCCAAAGGACAAAGTCTGTAAGTCGTTCATGAATGCAGGCCTCCTCAGCAAACAACTCAACTATCTCCCTGGGGGTGAATCCCTGCGGCGAAGTGTCATGCAGTCTGACCACCAGCCCCGTGGTACTCCTGCTCTGTCCGAAGGGCACGGTCACCAGGCTGCCGCGACGTATATTGCCCCTCATCGCCGGCGGGATCATATAAGTATAGGTGCCGGCAAGGGCAACGGGTATGATAAGATCTGCGTATTGCTGTGTCATCTTGTAAACTGCGGCAATCGCCTTTGCCGGCCCCTCGCTGGCGGGTTGTAAGGCATGGTCAGGGGTTACCGGCAGGATTGCGGTTCCTTTCAACTCAGCGCACTCCGGACCTTCTCGGCTGCATCGGTGAATGTTGAGGCGGCTATGACCTTCAGTCCGGAACCGTCAAAAAGCTCTCTGGCCTCGGTGGCGTTGGTGCCCTGCAGCCTGACGATTACAGGCACGGTGATATTACCGATAGTTTTATATGCCTCGATGATTCCTGCAGCCACCCGGTCACACCTGACGATGCCGCCAAAGATGTTCACCAGTATGGCCTTGACGTTGGGGTCTTTAAGGATGATTCTGAACCCGGCCTCAACGGTCGTGGCATTTGCACCCCCACCCACATCGAGGAAGTTGGCCGGTCTTCCTCCGGACAGCTGTATCAGGTCCATGGTCGCCATAGCCAGTCCTGCTCCGTTGACCATACATCCGACATCACCGTCGAGCTTGACATAGTTGAGGCTGCTCTCCGAAGCCTCCACCTCCGTGGGGTCCTCCTCATTGAGGTCGCGCATGGAAGCAAGATCAGGATGGCGGAAGAGAGCATTGTCATCAAGTGTCACCTTGCAGTCTACTGCCAATATCCTGTCGTCGCTTGTCTTGAGGAGAGGATTGATCTCTATCAGCGAGGCGTCTGAGCTGATGAAGGCATCCCACAGTCCACCGAGGAACCGGGTCATCTCCCTGAAGGCCTTGCCCTGCAGCCCCAGGTTAAATGCTATGGTTCGCTTCTGGAAGTCATGGAGGCAGCAGGTGGCATCAACAGGCTCCGTGAAGATAGCCTCCGGCTTCTTCTCTGCCACCTCTTCAATATCCATTCCGCCTTCGGTTGAATACATGAAGACATAAGATTCCCTCTTGCGATCGAGCAGGATTGACATATAAAACTCCCTTATATCTGATTCTCCTTCATAGTAGACATCCTGTGCGATCAGCACCTTTCTCACCGGTTTCCCCGCCGGTCCGGTCTGTGGTGTCACCAGGGTCATACCGAGCATCCGTGAAGCCACCTCTGATGCTTCGGCAGGTGAGCGTGCAATCTTGACGCCCCCGCCCTTGCCCCGGCCTCCGGCATGAATCTGTGCCTTGATGACGAAGATCTCCGTTCCGAATTTCTTCCTTAGCTCTTCTGCCACAATAGCGGTCTGCTCGGCAGTTTCAGCTACAAACCCTTCCTGCACCGGTACACCGTGAGACTGAAGAATTGATTTTCCCTGGTATTCGTGGATGTTCATGACAAGTTATCTGATAATTGCGGTTCTTTGAGATGCTATATGATTGAGGAAGGTAATTTACTCATTTTTATATTTATTTTCGCTAAAATTTTCTTACATGAGGAAGCTGACAAATGATGAGCTGAACCGCAAGAGTGTGAATGAATTCCGCTCTTCATCTAAGTCGCCCTTCATCGTGGTTCTCGACAATGTAAGGAGTCTCAACAACGTAGGTTCGATATTCCGGACAGCAGACGCCTTTATTGTTGAGGCTGTCTGGCTGTGCGGCATCACTGCCACGCCGCCGCACCGTGCGATTCACAAGACGGCCCTGGGAGCCACCGAGTCAGTGGCGTGGCAGTACCGGGAGAGTGCTGCCGCAGCAGCCAGGGAGCTGAGAGAGCGCGGGTACAGGATCATTTCCGTTGAACAGGCTGACAAGGCAGTGCCGCTTGACGCCTTCGAAGTCAGAGAGGGGGAGAAGTATGCACTGGTTTTCGGGCATGAGATAAAGGGTGTCAGCGAGGAGGTGGTTGAGATGTCGGACAGCTGCATAGAGATTCCGCAGTTCGGCACCAAGCATTCGTTCAATGTGGCTGTCAGTGCCGGGATTGTCCTGTGGGAGCTTGCCGGCAGGGTCAGCCCCGACAGCTGATCAAGCACTCTCCATTCTTGCCGGCTGACACCGGCCGCCAGGGGCGAAAAAAAACCCCGCCTGCGTCACTGCAGGCGGGGTCTCTGTATTAAGTCCGTGCTTTGTTACTTTGTCACTGCGATGAATGTATCATCGAGGAAGTATTTTGCAAACTCGAGGTCGGTCATTGCATAGTTCTTCCAGTCGCTGTTGTAGCCAATGGCTTCACGAAGTCCGTTGATCACACCGTCCTTATCGTCATTGCGTGCAGCAATAACAGCCTTGAGGTATGAAGGTGCACCGCACTTGCAGGGAGGAACCGATGCCATGGTTGTCTGTGCCTTGTTGACGTCTCCCTTGAGAAGCTGTGCAAGCGCAAGGTTCATGGAGGGTTCGTCGCCGAGGAAATTGACCGCCTGGTCATACCTGCCCTCATGGATGGCTACGGTGCCAAGTCCGAATCTTGACTCGGGTGTGGCGGCTGTCATTGAATTGAAATACTCTGCAGCAGCGGTGTAGTTGCCCTTCAGCAGTTCCGCGAAGCCCATGTTGTTCTTAATAACATCGTCATTCTTGAGAGCCTTGGCCTTTTCAAGAGCTTCCATAGCCTCATCGGCCTTGCCCATTTTCAGGTAAGCCCATCCTATGTTGTTCCATGCCCTCAGGCACTTGGGTTCCTTCTCTGCGGCCATCTTGTAATACTTCAGCATCTCGTTCACATCTTCGGTAAGTGTTGCGGCATAAAGAAGCTGCTCGAGGCTGAGAACTGAAGCATCACTATTTATTGCAGCGAGTATCTCTTCATCGCTGAGGCCTATCAGATCAACGTCAACAGTAAACTTTGATCTCCTGAGCTGGGGAAGGATCTCATCAGCCAGAGCTTCGTAGGCAGCTGACATATTCTTGATCTCCTGTTCGCGGACAACGGGATCCTGGTACATTGAGAGCACTCTCAGGATAAGCTCCTTGTCGGCGATTGACGACTCCTGGACGAGGGTCTTGAAACCGTCCCAGTCTTCAGGGGTTGTCTTGCTTGAAAAGAACTGTGCAAGCTCGGGAATTTTGCCGTACTCTTTCTGAAGATATTTTTCAGCGGCTTTGCCCCTCTGTTCTGCGAGTCTTTCGTTGAGTGTGAGAGGACCGTCGGGAGAAGCATATGAACTGGCTGTAACGCCCTTCACTGCCATTCTCTCGTTCTGCATCACAAGAGCAATATAGTCTTTCAGTGCCTGGATATCCTCTGATTTCAACTCACTCGATCTGATGTCAGACCTGTTGATAATATAGAGAATGTCGGCCATCTTCTGCTCGGGAACTATACGCTGATATTTGTCTTTCAGCACGATTGGCCTGGCATGGTCTTCAACCAGTGTGGATGTGGAGATCACGCCGTCAGCCAGTTTTATGGGATCAAAGGCCAGTGTTTTGTCTTTTTTGGAAGCCTCAACGCGAAGCATGAATTCTGACACTTTCATCTCGGGTACGTAGTCAACGTCACCTGACCAGCTGATGTTACCGCCAGTCCAGCTAACCGACTTGTTATTAGCCTGAACAAGCTCACCCTGAGCATAGAGCAGCTCATCAAAGACTGTCTCACCGCCTTCATAAGTAAGAACGGGGGTGATCTTCAGCGTGGTTTTCTTGTCAAAGTATTTCTCAGGATAGGTAGCTTTTACCTGGGCTGCGACAATACCTCCGTGAGTCTCAAGGACCTTGGGAGTAATCTCGTAATTGACAAGATTGGCGTTCTTCTTCATCTTCTCAAGACTGCTGCAGCCTGACATAAGAACGGCAGCAATCAGAATGACAAAAAGTCTGGTGAAATTTTTCATAATTTGCTTTTTATTAGTTGCGATCAGTTTCTGTATTATAATAACAATTATACGATTATTTCTTATTTGGTTGCAAATTTAAGATAATTTTTAGTCTTTAACTGCAATTCAGAGATTAAAAAATCAGAAATTGCGCAGATTGATGCCCTGTTTCAGAGGCTCATGGAATATCATTTCGGTTATTCTGGCATAATCTTCACTGTTGATGACGAAATCGATGTTTGCGATATCCAGTACGAGGTATTTGTTATCGGGGTTCTGCCTGAAGAAGTTGAAATAGCTCTCCTGGATGCCCGAGAGATATTCGGCGGTGATGCTTTTTTCATATTCTCTTCCTCTCATTGCAATGTTTCTCAGGAGCCTGTCCGTGGGCACGTGCAGGTAGACATAGAGATCAGGCTTTGGCAGTGAGCTGTATATTATATAAAATATCTGCCTATAGAGGTTGAACTCATCCTTCTCAAGGGTTTTTGACGAGAAGACGAGTGACTTTATGAAATAGTAATCGGAGACTGTAAAGTTTACAAAGAGGTCCTGCTCAACGAGCTCCTCCTTCAACTGCCGGTACCTGTCAGCAAGGAATGACAGTTCCAGGGGGAAGGAGTAGCGCGACGGGTTTTTGTAGAATTTGGGAAGGAACGGGTTATCGGCAAAACGCTCCAGTATTAGCTTGGCGTTGTATTCTTTGGCGATCATGGAGGCCAGGGTGGTCTTCCCGGCACCTATATTTCCCTCAATGACGATGTAGTTGTACCTTATGGCCTCCATTGGTTTTCCGTTGCAATCATTATCAAAAATAGCACTTGACGGCCACAATAACAATGAAAAAAAGGAGAGCAGCACAAATTGTGTGTCTCTCCTGTTAATGGAAGGCGATTCCCGGTGACGGGGATTGCCCTGTTTATCAGTACAGGTAATTAACTGTTGTTATCCCTCCTGCGGTCATTGGAGCGACGGTCGCCGCGATCGCGGTCATGACCGCCCCTGCCACCATCGCGTGAGCCGTGATAATCTCTCCTCTCGGAATGTTCGCGTTTCGGGGGTTCAACGTAACCTTCGGGCTTTGGTATGAGGGGTTTGCGTGACAGCCTCAGCTTGCCGGTCTTCTGATCAACCTCTATCAGCTGTACATCAACCATATCACCCTCCTTGAAGAACTCCTCAACAGTGCTCACCTTCTTCCAGTCCATCTCGGAGATATGGAGAAGGCCATCCTTATTGGGAAGGATCTCCACAAAAGCTCCGAACTGGGTGATGGTCTTCACCTTGCCGGTATAGACCTTGCCCACCTCCGGAACTGCACATATAGCATTGATCCTGTCGAGGGCGGCTCTGATAACATCATAGTTCTCGCCAAAGACATCGACCATACCCTGGCCGTTGGTCTCCTCTATAACTATTGTAGCTCCCGTTGTCGCCTGTATATCCTGGATGATCTTTCCTCCGGGACCGATAACAGCGCCAATCATCTCCTTGGGAATATATATCTTCTCAATCCTTGGGGCATGAGGCTTCAGTTCCGGCCTCGGCTCAGCTATTGTCTGTTCCATAATGTCAAGGATATGGAGCCTTCCCCTCCGGGCCTGTTCGAGAGCCTGCTTCAGCACCTCGAATGAGAGGCCGTCAACCTTTATGTCCATCTGAGTTGCAGTGATTCCGTCACGGGTACCTGTAACCTTGAAGTCCATGTCGCCGAGGTGGTCTTCATCTCCAAGGATGTCTGAGAGGATCGCGAATTTCTTCCCGTCCTTGTCGGTGATCAGTCCCATGGCGATGCCCGATACCGGTTTGGCAATCCTGATGCCTGCATCCATCAGTGCCAGTGAGCCGGCACAGACAGTGGCCATTGATGAGGAGCCGTTTGATTCCAGAATATCTGATACTATTCTTATGGCATATGGATTCGTCTCTTCAGGCGGCATCATGTTTTTCAGCGCCCTGTGGGCCAGGTTGCCGTGGCCTATCTCCCTGCGGCTGGTGCCGCGTGCAGGCTTGGCTTCGCCGGTGGCAAAGGGCGGGAAGTTATAATGCAGAGTGAATTTTTCGTAACCCTGTTTGAGCACCTCGTCAATCATCTTTTCATCGAGCTTGGTGCCCAGCGTAACGGTAGTGAGAGACTGTGTCTCACCCCTGGTGAAGATGGCCGAGCCATGAGCTGCAGGCAGAGGGTCTATTTCACACCAGATGGGGCGTATCTCATCAAGCCTGCGGCCATCGAGTCTCTTATGCTCGTCGAGTACAAGACGGCGCGCCGCCTCTTTCTCCACATCGTGGAAGTACCTCTTGACCAGCATCTCGTTGACAGGCTCCTCTTCCGTGAACTGTGCAAGGAACTCCTCCCTGATGGCATCAAAGCCTTCACTGCGTGTCTTCTTGTCGGCTCCGCTGGCTGCCAGTGCATAGCACTTCTCGTAGGTCTCGTTCCACACCTTCTTCCTCAGATCCTCATCATTGACCTCATGGCAGTACTCTCTCTTAACGGTTGAACCAACCATCTCTGCCAGCTCCTTCTGTGCAACACACTGTATCTTGATTGCCTCATGGGCAATACGCAGCGCCTCAAGCATAACATCCTCCGGTACCTCCTTCATCTCGCCCTCCACCATCATGATGTTCTCATAAGTGGCTCCGACGATGATGTCGAGATCGGCGCCCTCAACCTGTGTGAAGGTGGGATTGATGATCATCTCGCCGTTTACCCTTGCTACCCTCACTTCTGATATAGGTCCGTGGAACGGTATGTCCGATACCGCCATTGCTGCCGATGCGGCCAGTCCTGCCAGCGCGTCAGGCATGATATCCTTTTCTGCCGATATGAGGTTGATGGTCACAAAAACCTCAGCGTGAAAGTCATCGGGGAAGAGCGGACGAAGTACTCTGTCAACCAGGCGGGAGATCAGAATCTCATTGTCACCAGGCCGTGCCTCGCGCTTGAGAAAACCGCCAGGGAAACGACCTGTGGCGGCATATTTCTCCTTATACTCAACCGAAAGAGGCATGAAGTCCGTGTCCTCCTTCGCATCCCTGGCTGCCACCACCGTAGCCAGAAGCATGGTCTTGCCCATCCTTACAACCACCGAACCGTCAGCCTGCTTGGCGAGCTTGCCCGTCTCAAGCACTATTGACCGGCCATCGCCAAGGTCAATGCTTTTTTCAATCAACTTATACATTTACTGCTAATTATTTTTTTGGGATAAATGATAGAGGTGAGTCCTCTCCGGGAACTAAAAAAGGCAACCGTAATTGCCTTTCTAGTTTATTTGCGCAGGTTAAGTGCCTTGATTATCTCACGGTACCTGTTGATATCCTTGTCCTTCAGGTAATCAAGCAAACGCCTTCTCTTTCCGACCAGCTTTATCAGCGACCTCTGAGTACTGAAATCCTTCTTGTTACGCTTCAGATGTTCAGTGAGGTGGGCAATCCTGTAGGAGAAAAGTGCAATCTGACCTTCAGCACTACCCGTGTCCATTTCCGAAGATCCGAATGTCTTGAAAAATTCCTGTTTCTTCTCCGTTGTCAAATACATATCCTTATCCAATAGATTGTTAATAAATTCTCCAATTTTGGATCGCAAAGATACAACTCTTGTTTGTAATATTTCAAACAATTTGAAGAAATTTTTGTATTTGCCGCCGGAATGAGTATCTCACTCACCCTGAACAGATTTTTTTCAGTTTGTCTCTGTATAATAGATGTATTATCAGCAGAGAAAGTTGCGCGGGATATAAATTTTTATTTCAACAATTGGACTGGTTTTTCAACATCCTTTATGCTGCAGGTCAGGGTTCCAGGAACAGGGAGCTGGACCGTCTGATTTTCCGGCCCATGGCAATTAGTGCCGATCCTATCGCACAGTCGAGGCACCGGTGGTTGCGGCACTTGAGGCTTCTCAACTCCAGGAGTGCCTGGGAGGCGAAGGCCGACTCCGGTTTCAGTCCTGCTTTCACGAAGTCTGTAACCACACTGTTCTCTTCCGGCGGAAGTGAGTCGAGGATATCTACGGCCCGGTCACACAATTCCTGCTGCTGTCTTATCTTACCACAGACAAAGAGCAGAGGGGCGACGGCGTTGATGATCAGCAGGTCTACCGACTGTCTTCCGGCGCGGCCTGCCGTGGAGGAGACCTCCTTGCCGAACTGGTAGTGACTGTTCCAGTATTGTGACGCGGTGACGCTCAGCAGTGACCTGAGACTCTCATTGTCGCGGCATTCGAGCACCCTCGAGAAGAGTCCTTCGCTGTGCGTAAGCAATGCGGCCAACTGTGACAGCCTGACAGTGGGGAAGTTGGCAGGCCGCAGCCGGTGGAACTTCCACAGCCAGCCATCAACCGGCTGCAGGGAATATTTTGAGCGCAGCATCCGGTACTCCCTGGACAGAAGAAGATAGTAATCATCTTTTACCGCCTCCCTGAAGAGTGCCTCATCGAGAAGGCCGGCCGTTCCGAAGAGCAGCGCCTCCACCTGCAGCAGGTTGTCGGAGTGCTTCCTGATGATCTTCAGCGGCAACCGCGAGGCAAGCATCTCAAAGGGATCAGTGTTGACCCGGAAACCGAAATAACGCGAGACAAGCCTGTAGAGCGTCTCTTCCCAATCATTGCCCGTCCTCACCAGCATCTCCCTGATCTCGCTGCTTTTTCGCTGCAGCCGCTCCACACCCAGAGACCATAGCCAGTGCTTCACAATGAAAATGTCAGTCAATCCTGTCAGCCCGCTGCAGGGCAGAGGCGACGGATTATTGACAAAGTCAAGATAGTTATCCCAGAGTGCTGCGTCAAAACCCGGCCGCGTGGTGATCAGCCGCCGACCCGAGGCCGTATATACATCGGTATCCTCATTATGTACCAGGTGCAGTATCACATTGTCATAGGCGTGGTCAGTATGGTGACCATGCCGGTACCAGTCGGAGGCGTTGATATGGATCTCGGTATTGCCTGCCCATTCGGTGCCGCCGATGATAAGACGCGTGCTGAAGAAATCGGGACCTGCATCACGGTTATACTCGCCCGGGTTGATCACCTCTATCGGCCCGGCTTCCCTGTCACACAGGCTCCCGTTGTCAAAGAACCGGTTTTTCCACAGCCAGTGGAGGAACTCTTCTTTCATAACAGGTAATTTTAGAAATGCAGCTTCCCAAAGATAAAAACAAACCAGTAAATTAACAAGCGAACTGATTATCGGATGATCCCTCAGACGTTGCAAATGTCAGCCGAGATTGGCAGTCGGCAGTAGGCTGTAGTGATGAATTAAGAATTGGAGATCAGATACTTATACCATTGTACCTCATAACTATCCCGATACTTTGGTTGGGATCTCCGCGGAGTTTATCCCGCTCAGCGGGGCTCCAACAAGACCTTCAGACCTTCAGACCTCAGACCTTCAGACCTTCAGACCTCAGACCTTCAGACCTTCAGACCTCAGACCTTCAGACCTCAGACCTTCAGACCTTCAGACCTCAGACCTCAGACCTTCAGACCTCAGACCTTCAGACCTT
>WOYX01000018.1:0-4632 GCA_011620595.1 Bacteroidales bacterium
AAGAAGCATAAGAAGGAAGGCTCGGATGAACCGTCAAACAAAGGGAAGCTTCAGGCAGATGCCACAGTAGCCGACCAATACATTACCTACCCGACCGATAACGGGATATTGAACGAGAGCAGGAAGAAGTGTGAGGGACTGATCGACAAGTTATACCATCACTCCGGAAGCCAGGGCGTCAAGCCCGGAACCTATAGGCGTACAATGGATAAGGACTGGCTTGATTACTCGAAGAAAAAGAAGAAGACTGAAGCCACTCACCGCAAGATGACACGTAAGCTTTTAGAGAGTGTGAGACGTGATATTAATCATATACACCCAGTAGCCCATACTAAAAAAGGAAGCCTGATGCTTCCTGATTTCTTTGAGCGGGAAACGAGACTCGAACTCGCGACCCCGACCTTGGCAAGGTCGTGCTCTACCAACTGAGCTATTCCCGCAATTGTGACTGCAAAATTAATAATTTTTTTTTCACAACAAAATCGAATCTGAAGTGAAGATAAAACCTCCGCACCACAGATTTCCTTTATGTATAAATGACTGCAGCTATAGGAAGATCAACATATTGCGGCCCCAAAAACTTACTTTAACAGCTTCCGGATATTATAGAGCTTATTCAGGGCATCCATCGGAGTGAGGTTGTCAAGGTCAAGTCCCATCAGTTCGTCGCGTATCTGCTTCAGCACCGGGTCATCAAGCTGGTAGATGCTCAGCTGGTATCCCTCGCGGTGCGCCGCTATCTCCTCCACAGGCTTGCCGAGGCTCTTCCCTCCCCTGCCCTCCTCCAGCATCCTGAGTATCTCGTCAGCACGTCCCACGACGCTCTTAGGCATCCCTGCCATCCGCGCCACGTGGATCCCGAAGCTGTGCTCGCTACCTCCCCGCTTCAGCTTCCTGAGGAATATAACCCTGTTATCGAGCTCCCTGATTGAGACATTGTAGTTCCTGACCCTGGCAAATGTGTTCTCCATCTCATTAAGCTCATGGTAGTGCGTGGCGAAGAGGGTCTTGGCCCTGCGGCGGCTCTCATGGATATACTCGACCATGGCCCAGGCTATGGAGATACCGTCATAGGTGCTTGTCCCCCTGCCGATCTCGTCGAGGAGTATCAGGCTGCGGTCGGAGATGTTGTTCAGTATACTCGCTGCCTCATTCATCTCAACCATGAATGTCGACTCGCCCAGCGACAGGTTGTCGGTGGCGCCCACCCTGGTGAATATCTTGTCTATGATCCCTATGCGCGCCTCCCGTGCCGGGACGAAACAACCGGCCTGCGCCATGATCACAATGAGTGCCGTCTGCCGCAGCAGGGCCGATTTACCCGACATGTTGGGCCCGGTGAGTATTATCACCTGCTGGTCGTTGTTGTCAAGCCACAGGTCGTTGGGCACATAGGGTTCATCAGGAGGCAGCTGCTTCTCAATCACGGGATGGCGGCCCTCTTTTATGTCGAGGACAAAACTGTCATCAAGCAGAGGTCTGTTGTATCCGTTCTCTGCCGAGACGGCAGCAAATGAGCGGAGACAGTCGAGCCTGCCCACAGCAGCAGCGTCGGCCTGCATCAATGCGATGAACGGGGTAAGTGAAGATATCAGCTCATTGAACAGCGATGTCTCGAGTTCGAGTATCTTCTCCCCGGCGCCGAGGATCTTGCTCTCATACTCCTTCAGCTCCTCTGTGATATACCTCTCGGCACTGACGAGGGTCTGCTTGCGGATCCAGTCGGATGGCACCTTATCCTTATGGGTGTTGCGCACCTCGATATAATAGCCGAAAACATTGTTGTAGCTGATCTTGAGCGAGCTTATCCCTGTGCGCTGGCTCTCTCTCTGCTGCATCTCATTGAGGTAATCCTTACCGCCGTAATATATTTCGCGAAGCTCATCGAGCTCCTTCGACACCCCCTCGGCGATGACATTGCCTTTGTTCACGGCTGCCGGAGGGTCAGGGGTCAGCGTCTGCCCGATATGGTCGGAAAGCTCGGGGCAGGGATCCAGCCCTGCCGCCAGGGATACCAGCGGCTGGCATCCGGTGTCTGTGCATACCCTCCGGAGTTCGCCGATGGCTGTCAGCGCCCGCCGTATCTGCGCCATCTCGCGCGGCGTAACCCTCCCCACGGCAGCCTTGCTCAGCAGCCGCTCAAGGTCGCCTACCTCCCTGATAAGTTCATCAATGGTCTCGACTATGCCGCTGCTGGCCATGAGAAACTCAACGATGTCGAGCCTGGCATTCAGCACGTCTATGTCCTTGAGGGGAAGCGAGATCCATCGCTTCATCATGCGCCCGCCCATGGGCGAGAGGGTGCGGTCGACAATGTCTAGCAGCGTCTTTGCCCCTTCGTATGGCGAATGGAACAGCTCGAGGTTCCGTACCGTGAACCGGTCGAGCCATACATACTTCTCCTCCTCGATGCGCGAGATATGGTTTATGTGACTCAGGTTCTCATGCCGGGTCATGTCGAGATAATAGAGTATCGCTCCGGCGGCGATGATACCGTTGGCAAGACCCTGGATGCCAAAGCCCTTCAGCGAGGTGGTGCCGAACTGCCTGAGCAGTCTCTCGGTGGCAGTTCCGGGAGTGAATATCCAGTCGTCAAGCTTGTAAGTGTAAAAGCGGCTGCCGAACTTCTCACGGAACAGGTCGGTCCTGCGCTTCTCAAAGAGCACCTCACGGGGCTGGAAGTTATTCAGTATCTGCTCCACATGTGATGCGTCGCCTTCGGTGACGTAAAACTCTCCCGTTGAGACATCAAGCAGCGCCACCCCCACCGCCTGCCTGTCGAAATGCAGTGCAGCCAGGAAGTTATTCTCCTTGTGATCAAGCACGTTGTCGCTGAATGAGACCCCCGGTGTTATAAGCTCGGTGATACCCCTCCTGACGATTTTCTTCGTCAGCTTCGGATCCTCCAGCTGCTCACAGATAGCCACCCTCTGCCCTGCCCTGACAAGTCGCGGCAGGTAAGTGTCAAGAGCGTGATACGGGAAGCCGGCAAGCTCGACAGAGCTGGCAGCACCGTTGGCACGCCTGGTGAGGGTTATGCCCAGTATCTCCGAAGCCCTGATTGCATCCTCCCCAAAGGTCTCGTAGAAATCACCCACCCTGAAGAGGAGTATCGCATCAGGGTGCTTGGCCTTGACGGCATAATACTGCTTCATCAGCGGTGTTTCAACGTATTTGTGCATCTGGGACATCTGCGGCGTGTGGCTTCTGCTCTTGCGAAAACAAAATTAAAAATCTCCTTCAACTTAAGTATAACTTTTATCATAAATACTCCCAAAGAGTTTCCGTACATTTGTTTTGCAGCAAACAGCAATAACTTGCCCGGATGGCTACTCACAATAAATCACAGTAAACAAAACAGTATAATATGAAAAAAGTACTTATTCTCGGTGCCGGCCTGGTGTCAAAGCCCATGGTCGAGTACCTGCTTGAAGAAGGTTTCGAAGTAATGATTGCCACACGGACGAAAGAGAAGGCAGACAAGCTGCTTGGCGGTCACAGGAACGGGAGATCGCTGGCATGGATGACAGACGACATGGATACCCTCAATACGATGGTCAGGGACAGTGATCTCACCGTCAGCCTCCTGCCGTACAGGTATCATGTTGACGTCGCCAAGCTCTGTCTGAAGCACAGGAAGCCGCTTGTGACTACCTCTTATGTGTCACCGGCCATGCAGGAGCTGCACGACGACGCCGTGAAAGCCGGTGTGATACTGCTCAATGAGGTCGGCCTCGACCCGGGCATAGATCACATGTCAGCCATGCGTATCATCGACACTGTCAGGGAGCGCGGCGGCAAGATCGAGGAGTTCTATTCACTCTGCGGAGCACTGCCTGCCCCGGAATACGCCACCAACCCGCTTGGCTATAAATTCTCGTGGAGCCCGAAGGGTGTGGTACTTGCCAGTCGCAACGGAGCCTCCTATCTGAAGCACGGAAAGATTGTCACTGTGGAACCGATCAACCTTTTCAAGGACAGGTTCTCACACTTCTTCCCGGGAGTGGGCGAACTGGAGGTCTACCCGAACCGCGACTCGGTCAGCTATGTTGACATCTATGGCCTGAAGGGTATCAGTACGATGTACCGCGGGACATTCAGGTTCAGGGGATGGTGCGAGACGCTTGACCTGATGAAGGCTATTGGACTGATAGATGACGGCGACATCGATTACACGGGTAAAACCTACCGGCAGTTCGTAGCCGGGAGGGCAGGTCTCCCTGGTAAAAACCTCAGGGAAGAGCTTAAGGCGAAACCCGGACTCGAGGCGACGGAGAGGGCTCTTGATGCCTTCGAGTGGCTGGGCCTCTTCAGCGACACCGTCATGGGCTACGCCGTGACCTCTCCCTTTGAGATCACCTCCGACCTGATGATAAAGAAAATGTGGCTCGGAGAAAATGAGCGCGACATGATAGTGATGCAGCACCTCTTCCTGGCCTCCTTCCACGACGGAAGAACGGAGGTTATCAGCTCGAGGATGCTCGACTTCGGCAGTCCTGCAACCAACACCTCCATAGCACGCACTGTAGCACTGCCCGCAGCCATGGCAGTGAAGCAGATACTCACCGGCAATATAACCCTGCACGGCGTATACCGTCCTGTCCTGCCCGAGATCTATAACCCGATACTCGA
>WOYX01000018.1:4732-17643 GCA_011620595.1 Bacteroidales bacterium
CCCTGCACGGCGTATACCGTCCTGTCCTGCCCGAGATCTATAACCCGATACTCGACGAGCTTGAGCGTAACGGCATCACCATGGAGGAGGAGTATGGTCTGCCGGCAGACCAAATGATTAAATAGCGGAGCAGCAATCAGGGCAGACTCCGAACTGAGTACGGACAGATCACGAAGGAAGCCAGGGCAGATACTGTACAGACCACGGACAGATCACGAAGGAAGCCAGGGCAGATACTGTACAGACCACGGGCAGATCGCGAAGGAAGCCAGGCCGGATTCCGGACCGTTCACGGGCAGATCACGGGCAAACCCCGGCATTCCCGCCGGGCCGTCAGAACTTAAGGTAAAAATCTTTTGTGAGGGAGACATACTCATCAGAGTATTGATGTCTCCCTCCCTCTTCTATCACCATTGACGATTCCTCACAGGCCGCCGTTGCTCCCCGCTTCAGGGACATCAGTACTCTTTCCGGCGGCAGTTCCGGTGTTGGCCTGACAAGCAGCCTCCTGATGCAGTGCAGGTCGTGTGCTGCGGCGGCTACAGCAAATCGCTCAGCCTCATTCCCCGGCAGCACAAGGTGAAGTGTGCCGGCAGTCGCCAGGAGTCTGGGGGCAGCTTTGGCAATATCATCGTAGCTCATGCTGACATTGTGTCTCGCCCGTGCCTTGCCCTCGTCGGGATTCAACAGAGAATCAACAAAATAAGGCGGATTTATAATGATCGCATCGAACAGCAGGCCGGCATCAGGCCGATAATCCTGCAGGGTGGTATGATAAAGAGTCAGCCGCTCATGCCAGGGACTCGCCGCAAAATTTAATCCCGCCTGCATGAAGGAGCTGTCGTCAGGTTCGATGGCAACGATTTTGGCCGCTGACCTCTGGGCCGCCATCAGGGCGAGTATCCCCGTTCCGGTGCCGATATCCAGTACCGTGCCACAGATGCCCAGCTCCGCCCATGCACCCAGCAGCACGCTGTCGGTGGTAACTTTAAACGCTGCATACTGCTGGTTCACCGTAAACAGTTTGAATGTGAAATAATTGTTAGACATCCCTGATCCTCCGATTGCCTGGTTTTATTCCACAACAAAGATACAATGCCTGATGGCAGAATGTTTTTCAGAAATGCTCAAACACCCCCAGCCCGAAGAGGGCGAAGTCATATCTGACCGGGTCGGCAGGATCCATAGCGCGGAGGGCGGCATCGAGTTCGGCAACAGCCTTTGCATCATTCTGTTTGCGGGTAAGGAGCCCCAGCCTGCGCGCCACGTTGCCGGAATGCACATCCAGCGGGCAGGAGAGAACAGCCGGAGGTACAGATGTCCAGATCCCGAAATCAACACCCTGGTCATCCCTGCGTACCATCCACCTGAGGAACATGTTTATCCTCTTGGCGGCGGAACCCTTGAAAGGGTCGGGGATGTGCCTGCGGGTGCGCGGGTTGTGCGGCAGCCCAAAAAATATCTTTCCGAATTCATGAATGGCAGGCTGAAGGGAACTGTCAGTCTGATGCCGGGCAAAGATCGCCTCCATCCCACCCCTCTCAAGATATATATATTTCAAAGCCTCAATAAAATAGATAAAATCCTCTGCGTTGAAGGTTCGGTGGATACACCCCTCTATGCCCCTGAGGTCTTCATCACGGTGGTTGATCACAAAATCATAGGGTGTATTCCCCATTATCTCCATCATCCGCTCCGCGCTGCGCAGTATCGCCACACGGTTGCCCCAGGCGATGGTGGCTGCCAGGAAACCGGCAATCTCAATATCCTCCTTAACAGTGAAGCGGTGCGGTATGCTTATCGGATCCAACCCGATGAAACCGGGTCTGTTGTAGCAGTCAACCCTCTGATCAAGGAACTCTTTCAGCTCCTCTCTCTTCAGCTTTGCGACGCCGTCACTTGAAATCATGGAGTGATCTGTCCGTCCTTTATCCTGATGGTCCGGTCAGACATTGCGGCCAGCTGAGGATCGTGTGTCACGATGATGAATGTGTGTCCGAAGGTGTCGCGCAGCCTGAAGAAGAGATTGTGAAGCTCCTTCTTGTTCTCAGTGTCGAGGTTGCCTGACGGCTCGTCGGCCAGGATAAGTGAAGGTGAGTTGACTATAGCCCGTGCCACGGCCACACGCTGCTGCTCTCCGCCGCTGAGCTGCGAAGGCTTATGGTCAAGCCTGTCGCCCAGCCCCAAAAAAGAAAGCAGCTCCGACGCCTTCTCTGCCGCCTCGGCACGCGACTTGCCGGCTATCAGCGCCGGGATGCTTACATTCTCCAGTGCGGTGAACTCCGGCAGCAGCTGATGAAACTGGAAGACAAACCCTATGTTGCGGTTCCTGAAGGCTGAGAGGTTCCTCTGTGTGAGTGTCCCCACATCCTGCCCGTTATAAAGTATCGTCCCCGCGTCGGGCCTGTCAAGGGTGCCTATGATCTGGAGCAGGGTGGTCTTGCCTGCTCCGCTGGCGCCGACTATGGCCACCACCTCCTTCTCCCTTACCTCCAGGTTGATTCCCTTCAACACCTTCAGATCCCCGTAGGATTTGAGTATTCCGGATACTTTTATCATGTAATACTGTTTTCCTCTTTGCTTGCGGAAGCACTGTTCTTTTTCCTGTTCCCCTCAGTAACACTCGTCTCCCTTTCCTTCTTGCCGCTCTTACTTATCTCCCTGTTTATCTCTCCGGCTGTCTCATTCATCTCCCTGTTGAGATCCTGCGCTATCTCGTTGATATCATCGGCAATCGGTTTTGCCGTATCGTCAATCTCGTGGCGGACATTCTTGCTGACCTCATCAACATCCTTCTGCACGCTCTCCTTCACCTCGGTAAAGTCTTTCTGAACCGAGTCTGCCATGTCACTGAAATCTTTCCGTATATCTTCAGTGCTCTCCTCAAACTCGCGCTTGATGTCGTCAGTGGCCTTACGCACCTCACGCACTCCCCTGCCCATGGTCCGCACTATCTCCGGCAGCTTGTCAGCACCGAAGAGCACGAGGATAACAATCATGATGATGATTATCTCCTGCCCGCTTATGAAGAGTAACATGCCCATTCGCAACCGAAGTTTGTCAGGCAAACTTACATAAAAACAGTTGATTTTTTACAGGTAAATAAAAATCAGGGCTGCCGCCGTGGTTTACAGAAGGAAGCTGGTAAGGAACAGCAAACTAAATCACCGCCCCCAATGTCAGGGCACATTCGGGACTTCCACCCTATAGTTATCGTCCCTGCATGGCGCACCATTACCGAGGCTGCCTTCATGGGGCAGCCTCGTGTCTTATGCCGTATCCGGTTATTCCTTCCCGGCTCCGGAGAGGCTTAACAGGCCAGACCCATTCCCTGGTTCCGGATGCCGGTTACCGGCTGGTTTACTCCGGTTTCAGATGCCATTAACCGGATGGTTTCTCGTGCGTCAACCGGTCAGCGTTTCCCCTCCTGACACCAGAGGCCCTTAACCGGTTATCTTCTTCTCGTGCGTCAACCGGTCAGCGTTTCCCCTCCTGACACCAGAGGCCCTTAACCGGTTATCTTCTTCTTCTGTCCGTCAGCGGGCTGGCCCTCCTTCTCCTCTCCCTTCCGGCGGCGCATCGTTTCATAATAGATTGGGGTGGCAACGAACAGCGATGAGTACGTTCCAACGGCAATACCCAGCAGCAGAGCAAAGACGAAGCCTCTGATCACCTCTCCTCCGAAGATGAAGATCGCGAGCAGCACCATAATGGTAGTCATTGAGGTATTGATGGTACGTACCAGGGTGCTGTTGAGCGCCAGGTCAATAACCTCCTTGCGCGGCCTTTTGCGGAATATGGGAAGGTATTCCCGTATCCTGTCAAAGATGATAACCGTATCGTTGACGGAGTACCCAACCACGGTAAGTATTGCCGCAATGAATGCCTGGTCGATATCCATGGAGAACGGCATTATACCGTAGAACAATGAGAAGATCCCGAGTACTATCAGCACGTCATGCACCAGTGCGGCGATGGCACCAAGGCCATATTGCCAGTTCCTGAATCGGAGCAGTATGTACAGGAACATTCCTGCCAGTGCAAATAATACTGCCCATATGGCTTTCACAGTTATATCACGGGCGATTGTCGGACCCACTGTCTCAGAGCTCTTGAGATTGTTCTCGAGGAATGTAGTCTTATCCGGGTTGCCCGCCAATCCCTTGAGGCCTTCATATATAATATTGTCGACCTCATCCTGTGCGCCCGGGTCTTCCACCTTGTACTTGGTGCTTATCTTAACCTGGTTATCAGAACCGTAGGTCACTACCACCGGCGATGATTCCAGACCCGGAGCAAGAAGCTGGGCTACATCCGATGTTGCCACCGGCTGATCAAAGCTGATAACATAGGTACGGCCTCCCACAAAGTCTATACCTCGGCTTAGTCCGCGTGTTGAAAGTGAGATGACACTGGCTAAAATGAGTATGGATGATATTACATAGCCGACCTTGCGCAGGTCTACAAAGCGGATGTGTACATCCTTAAGGAAATTGGCAGTGATCTTTGAGGTAAACAATATATTGCGGTTTCTCTTGAGAAGCCAGTCATAAACCATCCTCGAAAGAAGAACCGAGGTAAAGAGAGAGGTGACGATACCAATGATCAGTGTTGTGGCAAAACCTTTGATAGGACCGGTACCGAAGATATACAGGATGACACCTGTAATGATGGTTGTCAGGTTACCGTCAATGATGGCCGAATATGCATTGCTGTAGCCGTCAGCAATGGCCTGTTTCACACCCTTTCCTGCCCTGAGTTCCTCCTTGATCCTCTCAAAGATAAGAACGTTGGCGTCGACAGCCATACCGAGGGTGAGGACGATACCGGCGATACCGGGCAGTGTCAGGACGGCATTCAGTGAAGCCAGCACCCCGAATATCAGGAAGATATTCAGCAGCAGCATCATGTCCGCCACCGTTCCTGCCGAGCGGCTGTAGAAAAATATCATGTAGAGCAGCACAATGACGAATGCCACTATGAACGATTTCAGTCCGCTGTCTATTGCTGCCTTACCCAGTGAGGGACCTACAACGGTATCCTGAATGATACGTGCCGGAGCCGGCATCTTTCCTGACTTAAGGATATTGGATAGGTCCTCTGCCTCCTCAAGGGTGAAGTCGCCAGTTATCTCGGTGTTGCCGCCGGCGATCTCATTCTGTACCCTGGGGTATGACCTTACGTATCCGTCAAGAACCACAGCTATGCAGCGTCCTATATTGTCACGGGTCATCCGCTGCCATATCTTTGCCCCCTCGGCATTCATGGAGAATTCGACCTTGATATCCGTGCCTGTCATTCCTGTGGAGGGACGGGCAGAGGTCACAACATCACCGGAAAGAGGAGCACGTCCGTCGCGCGTCGTTACCTTGATGGCGTGCAGCTCATAAAGGGTATTGGTCTCATCGTACTTGTAGGGGTTCTGGCTCCAGTAGAATCTCAACTCCCTGGGGAACATCGACTTCACCTGGTTCATTGCCAGATAGGCATTCACCGCTGCAGTATCCTTGCCTGCGGCAAAACCAACGAGGCTGCCCGGCATCGGTTGTCCGTCCTGTGATACGTTGGGCCGCAAGAGTCCGAAGAGAGGGTTCTGGCGTGTAAACTCCTCCAGGGTAGAGGCCGCCGCAGCTGCGGCGGTGTCACTGCTGACCATGTCAAGCAGCGACCTTTCTTCGGCAGCGGTGGTATCCTGCCGGGCACCGGCAACGGTATCAGTCACTGATGCAACAGTCTCATCAACCTGTATAGATCTGAGGAACTCATTGGCCTGCATAAGATATCCGATCACCTCGGAGGTTTCAAAGGTCTCCCAGAACTCGAGGTTGGCCGTTCCCTGCAGCAGGTCGCGCACACGCTGGGGGTCCTTCACGCCAGGAAGCTCAACGAGAATGCGTCCCCTAGGCTGCAGATGAGAGATATTGGGCTGCACCACACCAAAGCGGTCAATCCTGTTCCGGAGTACATTGAAGGCATTGTCAATGGCTGCGTTGGCCTCTTCCTCCAGAACCTTGCGTACATCTTCATTGGAGGAATTGAAGTTGATGCGGTCCCTCAACTCAACAGTACCAAAGATGCCGGCAAGCCTTGCGTTGGGGTCCAGCTCTTCAAATGCCCTGACGAACAGAGTGATGAAATCCTCATTTGCACCCGCCACCTGTCTCTGTCTGGCCAGCACCATCGCATCATTAAATACCTTATCAGTACTGTAGCCCGAAAGGGCCCTGACAATATCCTCAACCGAGATCTCAAGCACCACGTTCATCCCGCCCTTGAGGTCAAGACCAAGGTTTAGCTCCTTCGACTGTACCTCCTTGAAGCTGTTGCCAAGAAAACCCCACTCCGACTTGGGCAATGAGGCTATGGAATCAATGTATCTAACCTCCTTGTTCAGATCGCCTGCCGCATATTCCCGCGCGTCCTTCTTGACATTGTACGATGATATCGTAAAGGAGAGCTGGTAAATGCAAACCAGGACCAGGGCGACAGCCAGAGCTGAAATTAATCCTTTGTTCTGCATCTGTATCCTCTTTTAAAATTGTTGATTGTGTGTGAATCGCTAAGTTATTACGAGGCGCAAATATATAACTTTATTTTCTGAAAGAGGCATTAAATAAGCAAAACTGCCGGCGGTTGCCGGCAGTTTACAGGAGTTCCGTTTCAGCTACTCCACAAGCCTCTCGTAATCGGTCTCGAGCGGCTTGCGGTTGACAAAGTCATAGAGTGTCAGTGCCCGCAGATTGAAGTAATAAGTCCAGTAGTTGTTCAGTGCCTGGATATAACTGCGCCTGTTCTGGTCTTTCTTCGTATCGGCATTGTTAAGTTCCAGAACATCAATCTTCCCGATCAGGAACCGCTGTTTGGTCACCTCGAACATCTTTGCCGCCACGGTATCAGACTTGGCAGCAATAAACACCTGGTTTCTCTGAAGATTAAACTGCTGAACGTCAAGCAGGAGGTTCTGTTCAAAGTCGATCCGCGACTGTTCCACCTGCATGCGGGTCAGTTCCTCGCTCGACTGGGCCATCTTGTACCTTCCGCGCCCCAGTCCCCAGTCGAGTATGGGAAGTGTAAATCCTACCCTGATTGTCTGCTGCTGGTTGGGCTTGTTATAGGCCATATCAAGAAGCGGGTCCTGATCACGCAGGCCGTATGATGCCGTCAGGTTGGCGTTGAGACCCTTCTCGGCCTTGGCCTGCGCCACCGAGCTCTGGGCTTCTACCAGCTGCCGTTCCAGTGCTATCAGTTCAGGATTGTTCTCCTCGGCGAGTCTCAGCACCTCGCTGACTTCAACCTCCAGGTCAGGCACCTGACTGGGAATGATGAGCTCGAGGCGCAACGACTGGTTAAAGCCAAGGAATGACCTGAGTTTCAGCTCCCTGTCACGCAGGTTGGTCTCAGACTCATTGATAGCCGTCCCGGCATTGAGGTATGAGAGCTCCATCTGCAGCAGCTCATCCTCTGCAATAGTACCCAGGTTGTATCTTCCGCGCGCAATCTGATACAGGGTGTCGGCATTCTGCATATTGGTCTCGGCAATCTCCATGTTGATCTGCGCCAGGGCCAGGTTGAAGAAGTACTGCACGGCCATCATGTGAACGTTCTCAACGTCACTGAGGTAGGTCTTGCGAGCCTCTTCGTACCTGAGAGGCTCGATCTTCTTCTGCCATTTGAGCTCATTGTACCTGAAGAGCGGCTGCGTAATCCTGACATTCAGCGGGGCAGTGATATATTTGTTTGCGTTGCGCTCAAAATCGCGTTCAAACGTGAGGTCCGAGACCAGCGATATCGATCCTCCCGTCAGCCCGATGTTCTGCGCCAGGGCCATGGAGCCCGATGTCTGAAGTATATTGGTTGATGCATAGTCATACTGCTCTGTCACCGAGTTCCATACCCTGCTGTAGGCCGTACTGTAGTCGGGCAACTGCCCCGTCAGCGTCAGCGCAGGCCGGTATTCGGCGACAAAGGTGCGGTACTGCCAGTAGCTGGCACGAAAACGGTGCTTGGCAATAAGGGCATAGGGCGACTGCTCTTCGGCAAGCCTGATCACCTCATCGAGGGTGAGGCGCCTGGTCTCCTGTGACATCAGGTTGGTGCTGAAGAGTGAAGCTATTATAACAGCTAGTGATAATATTCTTATTCTTTGCATAGCTCTGATTTATTCATAACGAAGTGATTCGATGGGGTCTCGCTCCGAGGCCCTTTTGGCCGGTGAATAGCCGAAGATCACACCCACGGCCGCTGATACACCAAAGGCAATCACCACCGAGAAGAGTGAGATGATGGTGGTGATGCCCGCTATCTCCTGTATGAGCACTGCCAGGATGATGCCCAGGAAGACTCCGATGAAGCCTCCGGTGACACTTATCAGTACAGCCTCGGAAAGAAACTGTACAACGATGTCCATCTTCTTGGCACCGATAGCCATACGGGTTCCTATCTCCTTGATCCTTTCCATCACCGAGGCAAACATGATGTTCATGATACCTATACCTCCAACAATCAGCGATATACTGGCAATGGCACCAAGTACGATATTGAATATGTCTTTTGTCCTCTGCTGCTGTTTGAGCAGCAGCTCAGGCACAGTGATCTCAAAGTCCTTTACCCCTGAGTGTCTCCTCAATATCATCCTGCTTAGCACCTCGGTGGTGGGTGTCAGCTGTTCGGTCTCCCAGACCTGCACAACGATCTTGTCAAGCTGGTTATAGTTGGTCTCGGCAGTTGAGGCATCGGAGCTGCTGACAACCACCCTGCCCCTGTGACCTCCACCGAAGATCTGTACCGAAGTGGCTTCGGTAGCCAGCTTGGTGTTTAGCAGTGCCCTGTTCTGGTAACGCATGAGCATGGTCTTTATCGGGATATAGACATTGTCATTGTAGACATTGACACCCTGCTCTTCGAAGCCTGTCAGCGAGACATTGGTCTTCTCCAGCACCCCTATCACCTTCAGCCATACATTGTCAAACTTCAGGTACTGACCTATCGGATCCACCTGGCTGAAAAACTTCGCCCTGATATTTGCGCCTATTATACAAACCTGTATCCCGTGTTCTTCCTGGTAATCGTTGAAGAACATCCCCCGGGAGAGAGGCAGGTTGTACAGCTCAAAGTAGTCGTTGGAAACACCAACGAGCTTGGCTGAGTATCTCATGCCGCTGAGCACTATGTTGGAATTGAATGAGATCTCGGGACTGATCCTTCTGACAGAAGGGATTGCGCTCTGAATGGCTTCCACATCAAGCAGGGTTAATCCTCTTGAGAATTTGTTGAGCTGTGCCTCGCCCTCATTGCTCTCCTCACTCTTATCCTGTACAATGGGACTGATGAGGATGTTGTTGACCCCCACCATCTTTATCTGCTCGAGTATCTCCTGCTGAGCTCCGTTGCCTATCGCAAGCATGCTGATGACCGCAGCCACGCCAAAGATTATGCCCAGCGCGGTCAGAATGGACTTCAGCTTGTTGGACAGGATAGACTCAACAGCAATGCGTATATCGTGGCCGTATCTCTTGAACATGTTTCTCCTCCGTTTTGTGCCTGTTTAAATCCGGGAAATAACCTACCGGTTGCGGATGACCACCTGCTGCCTTGCACTGGTGTCCGATGCTGCGGCTCCCGCTCTTCCCTGTCCCATACCTGTGCCGGCGGCACCTCTTTGCTGACGTATCGATTCACGCTGCTCAGGCGTCAGGTTCTGTATATACTCCCGCATCTGTTCCGGAGTCATATTGGCCGGTATGCCGACCCTCTTCCTGCCGTTCTGCTGCTGGAACTTGTCCTCTTCCTCCCTCAGCCTCTTGCGCTCCTTCACCGTGGCTATAAGATCTTCCCCCTGAAGCTTGAACTTGTCGGCTCCCTCCGGGATGGAGAGATAGAGTCTCTCTCCGGCTTTCACCCCCTGCTCCACAATCACATCATTCTCATTCGATTCACCAAGCACAACCACCTGACGTGTGCCGTCCTTCTTATATACCATCGGTATGCTGTCCGAGGTTGCGAAGACAGTCTCCAGCGGCACATAGAGGACATCACTGAATGTCTGTGTGATTATCTGGTTGCCTGTCGTCATCGATGGCCTCAGAATAGGATCGGAGCCGTCAACCTTGATTATCACCTCGAACACCTTGGCGTCAGTGTTTGGCAACTGCTCGCCGATGTTGGCCACACTTGTAACAACACCCGTGTAAGATTTCTCGGGGAAGGCATCAACGGTTAGCCTGACCTCCTGGCCAACCTTGACCTTGCTGACGTCAATCTCGTTGACATAGGTCTTCGAGATCATTGAGGAGAGGTCCGGAAGGGTAGCCACCACGGGATCCCAGGGACTTATCTCTGAACCCACTTTGCGTTTGGCACCGCCCCATTCTCTTTTGTATATGACCATTCCGTCAGAAGGTGCACTTATCACAAATTTCTTGATTATATCTTCCATCTCCTGAACCTTCCTGCGTTGCTTGGTCAGCTGGATCTCGGTATCCCTGATGTCCGCCCTGGCCTGTCTCACCTTCAGGTCATAGTTGCTGAGCGCCTGCTCATAGGCTCGCTGAGCCTTGTCAAGAGATATCTGCGCCTGCCTGATGGTGGTAGGTGGTTCATATTTCGACTGCTCCAGGGTGATCTCTGCCTCTTCCATATTGAACTTCAGATTGACAAGGTCATCTCTCAGGTTGCCCAGAGTGATGGTGGTGTCAAGCTGCTTCTTGAGAAGATCAGTTTCCAGCGACTCCAGCCTGTCAAGCTCATCCTTCAGTGTGTTGTCTACACTCGACCTGTCGAGAGTAGCGACATAATCTCCTGCCTTCACCTCGGTTCCCTCAGGAATAAGATCCTGGATCTTGATGCTCCCGAACCTCATGTTTCGGCTGCTGAGTCCTTCCGGGGCCTTTATGTCTGTTGAAAACTCAGCCTGCAACTCCCCGGTTGTTGTGACAACGATTTCAAAGTCACCCTGCCGGACCTCAGCAAACAAAATGCCCGGGTCTTCCTTGCTCGACAGTCTGCTGATCACGATCATCGCAACAATTGCAACTGCAACAACGACCGAGGTAATGATAATAGTCCTTTTCATCTGACGATATCTCTTTTAGATTTCAATGGCGTGAAATTATTATAAATAAATACTTCAATGTTTAATTTAAGTAAACATTAACTTTCATTAACGTAACAGTATAGGTTAGATGCAAAAACCGTTCAATAATTTAAATCCACCCCTCTGCAAGGGCAAAATTTAGAGATTTTTAACAATGGCTGTCACATTGGCTGCCAGCTTTTCTGCTCTCTCCCTGTCTCTCTCTTCAGCATAAACACGCAATATAGGCTCAGTGTTCGATTTCCGTATCTGCACCCATCCGGAGGGAAGGTCAAGCTTGATGCCGTCACGGGTGTCGACAGTGGCCCGGGGGTATTCTCCGGCAAGCATCCTGCCCAGCTCCGCCAGATCTACATCTCCCGCAAGGTCAATCCTCTTCTTGGCAATATAGTAGTCGGGGTACCGGCGCCGCAGGTCGCTGCATGATATTTTCTCATGCGCCAGGTGTGTCAGGAAGAGCGCAGCGCCGGCAAGTGCGTCCCTGCCGTAGTGCAATGCGGGGTATATCACACCGCCGTTGCCTTCGCCACCGATGACAGCTCCTGTCTGTTTCATCTCAGCCACTACATTTACCTCCCCTACCGGGGCGGAGCTGTAAGTACATCCGTGACTCTCGGTCACATCTTGCAAGGCCCTTGTCGAGGACATATTAGATACGGTGGGGCCCTTGCTGTGTGACAGCACATAATCGGCAACGGAGACCAGGGTATACTCCTCCCCGAACATCGACCCGTCTTCGCAAACAATTGCCAGGCGGTCGACATCCGGGTCAACCACGAAGCCGAGATGAGCTCCTTCTTCCTTTACCACACGCGATATTTCGCTGAGATGTTCCGGCAGAGGCTCAGGATTGTGCGGGAAGAGGCCCGTCGGCTCGCAATATAGCTCAATGACCCTCTTTACCCCCAGCGCCTTAAGGAGGGCTGGCATGGCCAGTCCGCCAACGGAATTTACCGCATCTACGGCCACGATGAAGCCGGCGCCGGCAATGGCCTCAGCGTCAACCAGGGGCATGGCCAGAACAGCCTCAATATGCCTTTGGGTCCAGTCCGTGTCAACTTTCTGTTGGCCCAGATTATCGTAGCTCACATAGTCAAAATCCTCCCTTTCTGCGATAGCAAGGACCTCCCTGCCGTCAGCGTCGCTGAGAAACTCCCCCGCTTCATTCAGCAGCTTCAGGGCATTCCACTGTGCGGGATTGTGGCTGGCAGTGAGTATTATCCCGCCTCCGGCACCGAGTCCTGTCACCGCGATCTCAACCGTCGGGGTGGTCACCAGTCCGGCATCAACAACGTCAATGCCCACACTTCGCAATGACGCATTCACCAGCGCCGCCACCATCTCACCCGAAATCCTGGCATCCCTGCCGGTAACCACCTTCAGGTCCCCCCTGCCGCGTCGCTTCAGCCAGGTGCCGTATGCTGATGAGAACTTTACGATGTCCGGTGGTGTGAGCGACTCGCCTGGCCTGCCGCCAATGGTCCCCCTGATGCCGGAGATGGATTTTATCAGTGCCATTTTCAGTTTGTTTATCCGACTGCAAAGGTGCGAAAAAGATCGGGGAGAAAACCGTTAATTAGTTGTAAATTTGCACCCTGAAAAATAATGAGCATGAGTAAAATGTCGGGGAAACCGTCACAGAAGAGATCCGCGGGGGGGACCGCGCGCAAGACGGGAACGACTCCCGGAAGGGCATCAGCCGGGAGGAGATCCGCGGGGGCTCCGGGGCCAGGAGCCACGGGAGCATCCAGGCCAGGAGCCGCCGGGACACGTCCGGGGAGAGCAGCCACCGAGCCTATGAGGCTCAACAAATATATTG
>WOYX01000018.1:17743-63414 GCA_011620595.1 Bacteroidales bacterium
GGGACACGTCCGGGGAGAGCAGCCACCGAGCCTATGAGGCTCAACAAATATATTGCCAACAGCGGCCTCTGCGCCCGGCGTGAGGCCGATGAGCTTATCAAAAGCGGATACATAACCGTAAACGGCGTGAAGGTCACCGACATGGGGGTGAAGGTGAAACCCTCGGACAAGGTGGAATATAAAGGCAAGAAGATAACCCCTGAAAAAAAGGTCTATATCCTGCTCAACAAACCCAAAGGCTACGTCACCACTGTCAAAGACCCCCACGCCACCGACACGGTACTCGATCTTGTCAGGGATGCCACAGAAGAACGGATTTACCCCGTCGGCAGACTCGACAAATCAACGACAGGTGTGCTTCTTCTCACCAATGACGGAGACCTGGCAGGCAGACTGACACACCCGAAATACGAGGTCAGAAAGGTATATCATGTTTTTGCCGACAAAGAGGTCACAAGGCATGATATGGAGAAGATCGTTGAAGGCGTGGAGCTTGAAGAAGGCAAAGTGAGCGCCGACGCAATATCATATCCCGAACCTGATGATCATACACAGGTGGGACTGGAGATACACTCCGGACAGAACAGGGTGGTGAGACGCATATTCGAGAAGCTGGGCTACAACGTCAGGAAACTGGACCGTGTAAGCTTCGCCGGACTGACAAAGAAAAACCTGCAGCGTGGCAAATGGAGATTCCTCACTGTCAAGGAGGTCAGCATGCTCAAGAGAGGCATTTACAAGTAGATGGAGAAAACAATAGAGCACAGGTCAGGATTTGTGAACATACTTGGCAACCCCAACGTGGGCAAGTCAACACTGATGAACGTGCTCGTCGGCCAGCGCCTCTCTGTCGCCACACCGAAGGCACAGACCACAAGGCACAGGATCATGGGCATATTCTCCGGTGACGATTACCAGATAGTATACTCCGACACCCCCGGCATCCTCAACCCGAAATACAGGCTTCAGTCGGCCATGATGCGCTCCGTGGAATCGGCACTGGAGGATGCCGACCTGATACTCTATGTCACCGACGTGGTTGAGACGATTTCGAAGAACGAAGCCTATCTGAACCGCATCGTCTCCTCCCCTGTTGATAAAATAATAGTAATCAACAAGATAGATATCACCACCCAGCCTGTGCTCGAGCAACTTGTATCGACCTGGAACACGATCGCACCGGGAGCGCCTGTCTTCCCTGTCTCGGCCGCAAACAGATTCAATACCGACAATCTGCTCAGGGAGATCATTGTACGCCTGCCGGCAGGACCGCCATACTTCCCGAAAGACCAGCTCACCGACCGCTATGAACGGTTCTTTGTGACGGAAATCATCAGGGGAAAGATCTTCGAACAATACCAGAAGGAGATACCCTACTCTGTGGAGGTAGAGATTGAAAGCTACACCGAAGAGCCTGCCCTGAACAGGATTGGGGCAGTGATCTATGTGGAGCGGGAGAGCCAGAAAGGGATCATCATCGGTCATAAGGGCTCCAGGCTCAAGCGCGTGGGGACGGAAGCGAGAAAGGAGATGGAGGATTTCCTGGGCAAGAAGGTTTTCCTCGAGATGCATGTCAAGGTGGCACCCGAGTGGCGCGACAACCCCCGCATGCTGAAAAAGTTTGGTTATATGTAGTTCCATGATTTGACAATGAGTAAGATAGCAGCAATAGTAGGCCGCCCCAACGTGGGCAAATCAACCCTTTTCAACCGGCTCACCGAGAGCCGTGACGCCATAGTCAATGAGGTGAGCGGAGTGACACGTGACAGGCACTACGGAAAGGTCACATGGAACGGGGTGGAGTTCTCGGTCATTGACACCGGCGGTTTCGTGGAGAACTCGGCTGATATGTTTGAGAGTGAGATCAACAGGCAGGTGAAACTGGCCATCAGTGAGGCCGATGTGATCATCTTCATGGTCAACGTCGAAGATGGCATCCACGAGCTTGACAAGTCGGTCGCGGAGATGTTGCGTAAATCGCAGAAGAAGGTGATAACCGTGGTAAACAAGGTAGACAACAACCAGCGCCTGCTTGAGGCCTCCGAGTTTTACGGACTGGGACTGGGCGACTGGTTTGCTGTCAGCTCGGTAAGCGGCAGCGGCACCGGAGATCTGCTCGACGAGGTTGTGCGACAGTTTCCTGACACACCCGAGGTACCTGAGGAAGAGCTGCCCAGGGTTGCCGTCGTGGGCCGCCCAAACGTGGGCAAGTCGTCACTGGCAAACACACTGCTGGGTGAAGATAGAAATATTGTCACGCCTGTGGCAGGCACCACCCGTGACTCCATTGACACTCTCTACAACAAATTCAATTACAGGTTCTGGCTGGTTGATACCGCAGGCCTGCGCAGGAAAGCCAAAATAGATGAGGATATAGAGTTTTACTCGATCCTCAGGTCCGTAAGATCTATTGAGGAGAGCGACCTCTGCCTGCTGCTGATCGACGCCACCCGCGGCATTGAATCACAGGATCTCAACATTCTCAACATCATCCTGAAAAACAACAAGGGTGTCATCATCCTGGTCAACAAGTGGGACCTGGTAGAAAAAGAGACCAACAGTGCACGCGATATCGAGGCAGAGATCAGGTCACGCACGGCTCCCTTCACCGACTACCCGGTGCTCTTCATCTCTGCCATAACCAGGCAGAGGGTACACAAACTGCTGGAGCTGATTATGGAGGTCTATGAGAACAGGAGAAGAAAAATCCCCACCTCGAAGCTCAACGAGGTGATGCTGGAACACATAGCCAAAACTCCCCCACCCTCCATCAAGGGCAAGCACATAAAGATCAAGTATGTAACGCAGCTGCCTGCCGCCTATCCTACTTTCGCATTCTTCTGCAATTTCCCCCAGTATGTAAAGGAATCATACCGGCGGTATATTGAAAACAGGCTCAGGGAGAGCTTTAAACTTACCGGTGCACCCGTCAGGGTATATTTCCGGAAAAAATGAAATAGTCATCACGACAAATCCGGGCTCCGCTCCTGATTTTAATTTGCCTGCCAGATATCAAAGGATTTTATGTAAGTTTGGTGTGGTTTTTGCGGCAATAACGATTCTGAAAGGCATGAAAAGAGCAACGGTAATAATGTTTCTGGCTGTACTCCTGGCAATAGGGTCGTGCACTCCTGTTGAGAAGCTGCCGCCTGAGCCGATGATTGAATTCAGGAGCTTCACCCTGTTTGATACCGTTGACATACTGGGCAACTTCTCCAGGGCGGGCAGGCTGGCCTTTTACTTTGAAGACGGCGACGGTGATGTGGGACTTGATGATCCTACCGACCCGCCTTTTGAGCCCTCCAGCAACCTGTTCATGCAGCTCTACCGCAAAAACGGAGACATCTTTGAGCTTGCCGATCCCTCAGATCCGCTTTACCCTTCTGAATACCGCATCCCCTATCTGGAAGCCGGCGGCCAGAACAAGATACTCAAGGGCACCATTGAAGTGACGATGATCTACTTCCTTTACAACGAAAGGGATACAGTCTACTATGACTTCTGGATCAGCGACCGCGGAGGAAACCTGAGCAACACTGCCACCACCTGTGTCATTGACCTTGGAGAGACCGGCAGCACCTGCGGGGAGGATTGATCAGAAATTCGCTTCCGTCATATAACCAGCAGCCAGCTGTTTTCGGAACAGGATTATCAGACTTTCAGGCCCACCAAAAGAAAACAGACTAACTCCTTCCCCGGGGCAGGCTTATCATACTTTCAGCCCCATGAAGAGAACGTCGTCTACCTGTTCGTTCTCTCCCATCCATTCATAGAAGAACTCCCTCACCTGCTTCTCCTGCTCCAGCATCGGCAGAGGCCTGATGTCATCCACCAGCATCTTGAGCCTGCTGACCTTCATCTTCTTGCCTCCCTCACCCCCGAACTGGTCGCAGTAGCCGTCAGTGAAGAGATAGACTATGTCCCCCTCCCTGAGATGATACTCCTGGTCGTCAAAGAATTTCTCGGTAAATGATTCACCACCCACCGATGAGCGGTTGCCCCTTACATAATGCTGCTCGCCGTCGATGACGAGTATCACCGGTCTCATGGCCGAGGCAAAAACCAGGTGCCTCGTACGCATATTGAACTCGCACACCACGATGTCCATGCCATCGTTGGAGGCTTCCAGCTCCTGGTTCTGGTTGAGGGTTGAGAATATCTGCCTGTCAAGCTCATGCAGCACCTGCGACGGCCTGGTTATCTTCTTTACGGTGATGATATCCTGCAGCAGTGCGGTGCCGATCATTGACATGAAGGCTCCCGGCACTCCGTGGCCCGTGGAATCGGAGCAGACGACCATGAACCTGTCCTTGTCAATCCAGTCGAACCAGAAGAAGTCACCGCTGACAATGTCGCGCGGCAGGAAGAAGACGAAGGCATCGTTGAAGACGGTGGCAAGCCTGTTTGTATCGGGGAGCACGCTGCTCTGTATCCGCTTGGCATAGGTGATGCTCTCGGTGATATCAAGGTTCTTCTTTGCCAGCTCATCCTTCTGTTGATAGACCTCGGCCGTACGTTTGTGCAGTTCATTCTCAAGGAACTCACGCTGCTTCCTGTGGGCTCTCTCGCGGAGCCTGATTACCAACCATGCTGCTGCTGCCAGCAGGGCTACCAGTGACATTATAAACCACCACCGCTCGGTAAAGGGCTTCTGTATCATCAGGTTGAACGAAGCGGCGGTGGCATTGTCAGGGTCATCTCTTGTAAAAGCCTCGACGGTAAACCTGTAGTGGCCGTCACTGAGCCTGTAGGTAACAGACCGGTCAGTTGTCACCTCTCCCCAACCCTCGTCAAAATTCTCGAGCCTGCTCCTGTAGATGACATTGAGGGGATCGCGGAGCGAAATACCCGCATATCTGATCCCTACAGTATATGATGAACGGTAGGGTAATGAGTAACTCTCACGCAAAGGGTATTCAGTGTTGTTAATGATAACGGAGACTATCACTGCCTGTGGCTGTGCCATGCTTCTCTCATCGAGGGAGGGACGGTATGTCACAATACCCTCTGTTGTGCCCACATAAACAGTACCGTCCGGCATCTCCGTCATGGCATTGGGGAGGCAGTCGCCCACCACACCAAACTCGGTGCTGAAGGTCCTTACCGACCCGGAGGCGGGATTGATGATTGAGAATCCCTTTTCATGTCCTGTCCATATGCGGCCGTCAGAGGCTATGAGGGTGCTGTAGCAGTAGTTTGACAGCATGCCGTCGGCCGTGGAAAAGTTGTAGACCGTGTCTGCCGTAAAGAGAAACAGTCCGTTGCCGAGGGTTCCTGAACATAAGGTCCCGTCGGGTGAGACGGAGATGCTGTTGATGCGGTTTCTCATCGGCCCGTCCATAACCATTCCCTCTGTGCGCACGCCGCCGGTAATATGTATGTAGCAGAGCCTGTCGGTCTCGGTGGCCACCAGCACCTCCCCCGGTCTGTTCACCACCACCTGCGACACGTTGTTGTGCGGAAGCATTTCCCATGTGGTGTAGTGGGACTTCTGCTCACCCGATTCCCTGTCGAGCAGTACAACTCCGTTCATCGTTGCCAGCCATAAATTGTCACCGTCAGGTGCTATTGAGTTGATATGGTTCTGTGCGGGGTTACCCGGCAGATAGAACTGCCTCAGTACGCCGCCGGCCTCTAAAAGCCAGAGTCCGGAACCCGCAGTGCCAATCCAGATATTTCCTGCCTCATCCGACGCCCAGGAGGCAATTCCGGTACCGCCGGTCCTTGACGTCAGCGGCCTGTAATTGTCAAAGACACCGGTCTCCGGATTATAGTCATAGAGCCCGTTGCGGGTTCCCGTCACCGTCTTTCCTCCGGACATGCCGATGAAGTTGATCTCCTTGTGCGCATCCGGGACATGAAACGAAAAGGCATTTGTGGTAACGGCGGCCAGCCCCCGGTTGAAGAGCCCTATCCAGAGATTGTTCTCGCGATCCCTGAAGACCGTTCTTATGTCATTGTCGGCCAGTCCCGAGGCGATATCATACGCCGGCACCGTAGTCCATGAAGAATAATCTTCGCTGAAGACGGTCCTGAGCACTCCTGCCTCACGGGTGGCTACCAGCAGTGACCTGTCGCCTGCGGCAACCAGGTCAGGTATCCGAAGGTTTATGAATGTTGTGTCTGCAACAGCCACGGCTCTCATCATGCCCTCAGTGCGCCTGATCATGAAGAGGCCTGCACCGTCGGTGCCGGCAAACCAGGTATTAAGGTCCGTCTGCTTCACCGTCTGCACCCACGTATACTCCAGCTCCGGAAACGTATAGCTGATGACAGCCTCGTTGCCGTTGACAGTGATAAGATGAAGGTTATCCTGTGTGGCAGCCAATATGGTGTCACGCCCTGCAAAGGCAATATCAAACAGTATCAGCTCCTCGGGCATCGACAGCCGGGTGATCTTCTCACCACCGGCATCTGCCATGTAAATGCCCCTGGTCTGGGTGATAATCCATATCCGGCCGTCGGGACCTTCGGTAATACGGTTTATCCTGTCAGCATCCAGCCCGGTTACTCGCTCGGGGAAACCCCCTGCATCTGTCGTGAATAGTGATCCGTCAGTCAGCCCAACCCACATCGTGCCTGCTGCATCACAGAAGAGGGCATTGGGATAACCCGAAGAGAGGGTGTCAGGCAATGCCACGGGGTGAAAATCAAAGCCGTCATACCTGTAGAGCCCGGTCTCAAGGCCGATCCACAACAGCCCGCTGTTGTCCTGCTCAATCACATTCAGGTAACTGCCGGGCAGGCCGGTGTTGATGTCATAGGTCCTGTAACTGTATGTCTGGGCCTCCGCCAGGTAGGGCAGCAGAAGCTGAATCATAAAGACACAGAAGAGTGCCGCTGAAATGCCTGCGTTTTTGATCATGCCTATCTCTTGGGGACGACCTTTATCCGGGGTTTATATACCGGTACACCACCTATCGGTGCGCTGAAGAACTGGAGGTTCTCACCATACTGGTTCTCCACGGTCATAACAACATTGTTGTTCTTCACCAGCTCGTCGCTTCTCTTGTAGAAGCGAAAGTCAAGCGACTTGCCTATCTCCGCCTCCAGGATGGGCATCCTCGCCTCAACCCAGGTGTCTTCACCGGAGAGGGGCAACGACTGTCCCTTGCGTTCAACCGAAACAACAATGAACTCCCCGTCACTGTCCCAGTCGAAGTTCCTCTGACGGATGTAAACGCAGCCGCTGTCAATGAAAGGATAGATATGAGAGACAAACGATGTATCATTGTTGTTCCACATCCTGAAAGTATATTCATAGGTAAAGGCGTTGGCGCCCTCGATGGGCACATTCGCATCTGATCTCCTCGAGAGGGCATAACGGTAAAGGTTGCCGTCGTCACCGGCGACGCCGTCACATATTATCTTGAATACGTTGCTTGAGAATTTCGGGTAGTACTCACCGTCGGCTGGATTAAACGGCCCGAACGTGAACCACCGCTCATCGAGCCTGCTGTCCATCCCGAAAGCACGGGTTGCAAGCATGATTCCGCTCTTGTAGTTGCCAACAGGGTCTATGCCCTTGGCCTCGGGGTCAGTGTAGCAACCCTTGCCACCGTAGACGGAATAGACCATACGGGTGTCCCAGAAGTTGTTCAGCTCATCGGTCTTGCCCCCGATGTCAGGGTCGTATATCCTGATGTAAAACGGATCCTTGTAGTCTTTCGGCAGTGTAAAGAAGAAGGTCTGCGAAAAATCGTCATCTCCCCATGACGTTGCGGCCTCAGGTCCGAAGGTTATCAGAAAAGGTACGTTCTCATCCGGACCTGGCACCTCCTGGGCGTTGACCCGGGTTGGGGCGGCAAGTGAAAGGATAAGACTAATTGACAGTATAATAGGGATAACTCTCATTTTCGTACACAAAAGTAATTAATTTCCTCCAGGGATAACCTCGATATCCCTGCAGACACAAACCTCCCGCACAACACCTCCCTGGTCAGGTACCGAGCTCACTATCAGCTGAATGTTATAGTTACCCGGCTTATCGTAAACCTTGGTGACCTCCAGTCCTGAGGCTGCGGTCTCATCTCCGAAATTCCAGTAGTACCTGTCGGGCTCCATATCCGGCAGCCAGCTGTCAGCAGCACTCAGCACCACAGGCTCACCGGCGGCGACCCTCTCCGGACAGGTGATGACGGGCTGTTCAATGTCGGTTATCTCAAGTTCATAGGAGGCCTGCCTCTTCTCTATGCCTCCTGTAATAAGGTTGACGATGTCGAGGCTTACATCATATACTCCCGGTCCCGGAAAGCAGTGTTCAGCCGTTATCCCTTCAGCATCGCCCCCGTCGCCAAAGTGCCATACCCACTTGAACCTGGTGTCAGATGTATCATGGTTCAGCGCCACCTCCTCGATGAAATCGAAGCAATAGCTGTTTTTCTGCAGAGTATCGCATGCAGACCACCGTATGATGGTTGAGGCAAAATTGAAAATATCGTCACTGTACTTACGGCGGTTGGAGGCGAAATAGCCCTCAAGGCTACCCTGGACGGCATAAAATGCAAAGTCGTCAGCCCCCGAGTTGACGGGGTCGCCAAGCACTGCAGGCTCTGTCCATGATCCGTACACCAGGCTGGAATACCAAATATCGAGCCCTCCCGCTCCTCCCGGACGGTCAGAGGCAAAATAAAGCCTGCCGGAGCTGTGAAGGAAGGGGTATATCTCTGCATGGGCACTGTTCACAGTGCTGCCGAGGTTCTCGGGTTTCGTCCATCGGCCGTCAATATTCTCGCTCACATATATATCATATTTGCCCTGCCCGCCGGGCATGTCGGAGCAGAAGAAGAGATACCTGCCATCGGCCGAGACATAGGGAAATGAGAGGTTATATTCAGGATTGTTGTATTCAAACGGCTGTATGTCGGTCCACTGTGACCCGTTGCGCTTTGCCGTGAAGAGGCCCAGTTTGTTGGCATCCCGCTTCCTGATCTTCCTTCCCTCGGAATAGTTCCTGGTAAAATAGAGAGTGCTGCCGTCAGTGGTGACGGAGGCAGGCCCTATATTGGCATCCTTGCCGAGGTTCATGGCAAATCGCCTTGGCCTGTCAGGCTCACCATTATCATCGAAGGGAGCGAACCACAGATCATAGAGACGTATTCCATCAAGGTTCTTTTTCGTCAGGAAAGGATTAGTCTTCCTGTTGGAACAGAAGAGTATGCCGTCACTCATGATGACAGGTGCCATGTCATCAGACGCCGATGAGACGGAGGAGACGTGATATACTTCGAACGGCTTCATCTCCTGACCGCTTGTGATCATCAGCGGGATAAGCATCATTGCCATTGTCAGTATTGTATGTTTCATATGCCTCTTCATCATATCAGAAATATCTTGGTGAAGTTGCACTTACTGAAAACTCAAATTCATACCTCAGTGACACCTCGTGCGTCCCTGTGGTGTAGGTGTTGAGATGCCCGAGCTGATAATCATATGAATATCCGATCTTGAGCTGGGGCGTCACCTGCAGGTCGAGAAGGGCAACAACTGCCCCCTCTGCCATCCGGTACGACCCTCCTAGCCAGAGCAAGTCTGCAAATATCATGTTGACGTTGAGGTCTGCCTCCAGGGGCTCCTGCATTGAATACCTCAAAAGTACGGAGGGTTTGACCTTGAAGGCATCGGCAAAGGTGATCAGGGCGCCGGCAGAGAAGTATGTCGTGAACGATTTGTAATCCGGAGTTACACGAAACTCATCCATCGCGTCCCTCCTGTATGAAAGCAGTGAGGGCACCGACAGCCCCGCAAAGAATTTATCGGTATACCAGTAAAACCCCACCCCCATGTTGGGCAGGGTGTATCTCATGTCACCGGTAAGGAGCGGATCGGCAGGATTGTCGTCCGGAAACTGCAGGCTGTTGTAGTTGGTATTGCTCAGGTCAACACCGCCCTTGAGTCCCATCGACAGTCTGCCCGGCCCGGCCTGAAAGCTGTAGGCGTAGAAGGCATATATCCCTACATCCTTTGTGACCCCGTAGGTCAGGTACTCTGCCATCAGACCAAGGGCCACCTTCTCCTTTGTGTTGACAGGACTGTGCAGCGACAGGTTCTGAAACTGAGGTGCGCCATTGATATGGACCCACTGTTTGCGGTACGAGAGGTTGGCACTCAGTGCACCGCGGCTGCCGGCATAGGCAGGATTGATCACCAGGCCGTTGGTGAGGTACTGGCTCGTAATGGGCGCCTGCTGGGCAGATGCCGCCTGCATAAGAGCCAGCACAAACGCTGTGAGTATGTATATCCTCGCTCTCATGCTATCTCCTCAGTATTATGAAGCCACTGAACTGCGTCACAAAGGCGGGGACGGCTGCATCACGGGCGCCCCTGATCTTCAGCAGGTAGTAATAGGTACCCTCGGGAGCCTGGTTGCCGTTGAGGTCAAGGCCAGTCCATGCACTGACCGGATCATCACTGCGGTAATCCTCGGACCTGTAAACGACAGCGCCGCCGGTGTTGATGATAACCAGCTCGTTGTAGGTGAATTCAAGCCCTTCAATATTGAAGTAATCATTTATGCCGTCACCGTTGGGTGTGACGCCCTGCGGAATTATCAGCTCAGGAACCGTCAGTGTCACGTATACGTCATCGGCCACACACTGTCCGTTGACAACCGAGAAGATAAATATGTTGTCACCGCCACCCAGTTTTGTCACGTCGGTCACCCTCTCTCCCGGTGTGCTGAAGACCGGGTTGCCGTCGCCGGAGCTGAAGTCATAGCTCCATGAGGCAACGCCTTCACCCTCGAAGCTGCCCTCCAGCACTGCCGCATACTGGTACGGGAGCAGAGTTCTGTCGTTTCCGGCGGTGATATTTACAGGCATAATGTCAACGTTGACAGTCACAGGCAGCGAGACAGAGCTGCAGCAGTCAGCCTCGCCAGAGTAGACATGCCGCCTGAACTGGGTGGTGCCGTCAAGAATCGGGGGCTGGTAGTCCTTTGAGCTGTGTGTCCCTGCAGCGGTGATCCAATCCGGTGCAGCGGCCGGTTTCATCTCCCACAGGTAACGGTAGGTGCCATCGCCGCCTGCCGGGCTGCTGCCCGTCACCACTGAAGGCATCTGCGTGTTGCAGACAGTCTGATCGGCAGCAAGGCTGTTGCCGGTAATAAGCGGTAGTACTGTAATCCGAAAGACGGAGCTCTCGGAGCAGGCACCCGAACTTACTGTGCGGCGGAACCAGGTGGTGGTCGTAAGTGCCCCGGGCTGAAATGACGGGCTTGTCGCCGCCAGCGGAGCGAAGGTGATATTATCCGTTGACGAAGCCCACGAGTAGGTGAAGGTCCCCAATCCTCCTGCCGCTGTGCCTGACAGCTGATGGGGAGTGTCGCCGGTACGTATGGTATCATGACCCTGGGCAGGGAGGTCAATGGTAAAGGAGGTTATCCGGGGATCAACGGTTATCTCTATGTCATTGCTGGTGCTCTCACATGCGGAGGAGGTGACATGCCTCCTGTACCATCTGCTGGCTGTCAGCGGCATACCCGGAAGGTCTTCGCCGGTCGCACCGGCGATATCCTGGAAGGTGACACCGTTGCTGCTCTCCATCCACTGGTAGAGGTATGTGCCCGCACCGGCACCGTTGGCAGGTACCGTGCCGTCAAGGGCTGCAGGGGCTGTACCCTCACAGATGATCTGCGGTGCGGAAATGGTGTTGTTGGTAATGGTGGGATGGCAGATAAGCTGAACAGTGTTGCTAACCGACTGGCAGGTACCGGAGGGTCCGCTGAAGACGTCACGCCGGTACCAGGTGGTGCCGGGCGAGTCATCCTGCGGGTCATAGTTGATGCCGTTGCTGCTGCCGGCGGCAGGAGCCCAGATCACGTTGTCACTGCTGCTCATCCACTGGTATGCATATGAGGGTGACGCCCCTCCTGTCGGGATGGAACCGGTGAGGTTGCTGAAGAGGGTGCCATCGCATATGTTCTGGTCTGCGGTGATGCTGTTTCCGCTGATGGAGGGAAGGACCGTAATGGTCACCGGTGCGCTGACATCAGTACATGCACCCGAGCTCACAACACGGTGATACCATGTGGTTGCAGTCAGAACCTGCGGATCATAGGCAGGAGCCGTGCCTGACTCCGGCACGTCACTCCATGCAACGTTGTCAGGACTCTGCTCCCAGTTGTAATAATAGATGCCCGTACCTCCCGCGGGACCACTGTTGGACGGATAGAGCTCTTCAGGGTCCTGGTTGAAGCATATGGTTGTGTCTGCGGCAATGAGGTTGCCGGTGATGCGGGGATGAACGATTATCCGTACCGGCATACTGTAATCGATGATGCCGGCGCCATCGTCAACCACCCTCCGGAACCAGAGGGATGTTGTCTCGGCAGCGGTGGGAGTGTACTCGCGCCCCGTGCCTGCTACGTTGCTCCAGGTACTGTTGTCATAGCTCCGCTGCCACTGGTAGGTGTAGGTGCCGCTGCCACCGGAAGGCATGGTGCCTGCCATCGCCGGAGGTACCATACCCTCGCAGACGGAGTCCAGTGTCGATAGGCTGTGAACCACATATATCTCATTGAATAAGAAACCATTGAGAGGAAGATTGAGGTTATTCCACACCACTCCGGGAGATCCGTCTGCGTTGGAATCACCGCCATTGTGTATGCCTCCCTGTCCACCTGCCACGCTTGCACTGCCTGCAAAGGGGATGCTGGTCCAGATGAGGCCACCACCGCCACCGCCGCCGGCACCGTTCTGGCTGACGGTGCTCAGGTTATCGCCGCCGTCGCCCCCTGAGGCGTCAAGTACCGGGGCCGAGGCAAAATAGCTGGTGCTGACAATGACCGATCCGCCGGCACCGCCGCCGCCGGCACCGCTGTCGTCAGGAATGTTATCAACTGCTGTTGCTCCCCGTGCCGTGATCAGCCTTCCATTGCCGTGAATGGTGTCAGCATGGATAATGATTATCCCTCCCCCGTTACCTCCGTGGGCGTTGGAAGGAGTGGTGAGCCATACCGAGGCACCGCCGCCGCCGCCCATGAATACGCCGTGATTTATTGTGGCATAGGGAGTGACGGAAAATCCTCCGCGTCCTCCCGGCTGCAACAGTCCGCACATATCAGGGGTGATCTCATTGTCACCGACGCTGCCGGCGCCGTAGTTGGCTCCGCCACCGCCACCTGAAAAGTGACCGTTACCGCCTCCGCCGCCGGTCATGTTCGCACCCTTGCCACGCATGTAGTCAGGGTAAAGAGGCAGATCGGTGGCGGTCCTGAAAGCTATCCCTTCTCCCTTGTATCCGGCTGCAAGGGACGAAATATCGTAAGACTCATATCGCATTGCAGCATCAAGGCTATAGCAGAGGCCGTTACCCTGGGCTGCAATACCGCCGCGGAAACCCTTGCCTGACAGATCAATGTCATCGTTCAGCGTGAGCACGCCTTTGACCATGAAGACCAGGACTCCCCCGCTGACCGAGGCCGAGTCCCATAACTGGGCTGTGAGTTCGCTGTTGACAATGGCATCCTTATAGGTCCTTACCTTTATCAGCTGCACCATGGCAGCGGCGTTGTAAGCATTGAGCAGCACACGGCTGAAGGTAACCCTCCTGCTGAGTGTATTGATTGACGCGACGAGCAGTATCTCGTATGCGCCGGGCTCCCCGACCACATTCTGGTAATTGCCCTGCAGGCCGGTGCCGGCGTTGATCCTCACGCCGTTCATCTGTATCACCATTACGGTATCACCGACGGAGAAATCCGAGACATCACTCACATCGACATAATTTGAACCCACCGCGGTGACCCTGGCATATTTGTTTATGTCACCTGTAACAAGAGGTGTCTGAGCATGGATGAAAACACCGCAGCTCGTTATCATCATTATAATGAAAAGAAGATAGCGTCTGAGGCTCCTGCCTAAAGTAAATGGCATTTCGGGATTATATGGTCCGCTAATATATACAAATAAAAAAGAACTGTCATCTGTTTTTTTAGATGACGGGGCGCTCCCGCCCTCATACAGCATAGAGCAGTGGCATTTCAACGATGAATGCAGTACCCTTTTCATTCTCTGTTTCAAACCAGACAGTACCTCCTGCCGTCTCCACATAACGCTTGACAATCGAGAGCCCCAGCCCCATCCCTGACGACTTGGTCGTGAAATTGGGAGTGAACATTTTGGGCCTTAGTTCCTCGGGAATGCCTGTTCCGTTGTCTATAAACCTTACCTGTACCTTGTCTCCGGTTACTGAGATAACGATATCTATCACGCCGTTATTGTCAGAAGGGATGGCCTGCAGTGCATTTTTCAGGAGATTGGAGAAAATCCCGTTCAGATGTTCCCTGTCGGCCATGACAACCACTTTCGTCAGGCTGCCGACGTTCAGGTTGATTGTGGCATTGCTCATATTACCAAACATCCCGAGGGTTGTCTTCATCTGTGCTATGAGATCAACCTCTGCGGGCTGCGCCGCCGGAAGACGGGCGAAATAGGAGAAGGCGGTGGCAATATTCGACAGATTATCAATGTATTCTATCTGGTGATCGGTGAAACCCCTGAGCTTCTCGTCAAAATCGGGCACCCTGTCATTCCACCATTTGTAAAGCTGCTGCACATTCAGCTTCATGGGCGTCAGCGGGTTCTTGATCTCATGTGCTATCTGCCTTGCCATCTCGCGCCATGCCATCTCACGCTCAGTGCGCGCCAGCTTCGTGGCACTCTCCTCAAGCTCATCGGTCATACGGTTGTACTGCCTCACCAGCTCCCCTACCTCATCGTGACCCCGGTACCTGATGTGCTCATTTTTCTTCCCGTACTCCACTGACGCCATCGCCTGCTGAAGCATGTACAGCGGAGAGGTGATCCTCCTGCTCAGAAAGACCGCCACCCACATCATCAGCAACAGGAAGAGCAGGGTAAAATTGATCAGCGTTACCACCAGGTTGGAGACCTCTCCCGCAAGCAGGTTCTGCATCGCAAAATATGGGACGTTCAGGTATGCCAGCAGCTGGTTGTCACTGTTGTAGAAGGGAAGGTATACCGAGAGATATTTCATGCCCCCGATAGCCTCCTCCCCTATATACTCCTCCTTTCCCGGCTCCGTCAATACGCCGTAGGCAACGGGGTCGATCATGCCGCCCTCCAGCTTGCGGGTGAAGACCTCGGGGCGTGAGGTGGCAAGCAGCATCCCGGATGGAGAGTAGAGATTGATATCAGTGAAGAAGACATTTGAAAACTTCACCAGCAGATGGTTCAGTGTCGGGTAATCTGCCGTCTGCCATCCCTCCTCCAGCGTCTTCTCGGCAGAGAGCTTATGCTCAAGCTCAATCGACAGGGAGGTCGCCTTTTCTCTCAGCACCCTCGTGTGATTATTTCTGAACTGCCTGGTGGTCAACATAATGGCTCCGGCAATGATAATGATGAATACAACGGCAAGCAGTGCCGAGAAGGAGAGCTGAAGCCTCCTCCTGAAGGTGTCGAACCTGAGAAGCGTACGCGGCTCCCTTGTGTAAACAACAAGCAGGGTGAAGGCAAAGGCCAGGATCAAAATAAAAAGGTAGGCGAAGGTAATGATACGGTCAACAGGGGTGACTGCCTCAGCTGTCAGAACCAGTGTCATATCGCCGCGGCTGTAGCGTAGATGCTTGTAACTGCCTGTCGTTTCATACGTGTAATCCCCGTTCGCAGAGAGATCCGGGTCGATGGTGCTGTCATAGGGATATTCACCGGAACGGAGCACCAGAGTGTTGCCGGAATATTTTGCATAGGAGATCTCATTGAGCCTGGGAGTCCTCTGATGTGAACGGTCGAGCAGCAACTCGGGATACCCTGCGAGATAGGTCTCGATGTGACTGACAAGCTCAATGAAGAGTCCGTTGGAGAGCGACGGAGAGATGTCAAACAGCAGCCTGGAGAAATACCATGCCCTGCCCGACTGGTTTTCCATGAACCAGAAGCCGGTGTTGGTGATGGGCTCCCCTTCCCTTTCTATCCTCTCATCAAACCAGGCATAGCAGTTGTCGGCTTTGCCACCCTGGGCACCAAGGTCAAGGGGTGAGTCGCTGCGGCAGATGACGATGTAAAGATCATAGTTCTCCCAGTACCCGTTGAAATAGGCATCCTCAAGGTACCTGTAAACGGAGTTGATGTCGGAGGCACTTATAGTCTCATGTTTCATCATCCGCGCCAGAATGGTGTCATTCTCCAGGTCAGGCCACATGTCAATAAGCATGTCCTCGGCAACCATGTCATTGTCGTTGGCAAGCGAGATGGCCATCACCTCCATGTTCCTGTTTTCCTTGATGTCGGAGTATTTCAGGATCAGGAATGTGGAGAATAGTGCTGTCAGGATGGAGAAGGCTATCAGCAGTGAGGGGATGGTGTAAGCCTTTCTCTGCCACAGCAGGACGGTGCCGGCGAGGCCCAGAATGTAAAGAAGACCCCACGGGCTGCATTGCGTAATTATGAGGCAGGCAAGAGGCAATACCGCTGCCGCGGCACCCGCCACGATAACTACAGTATTAAGTGGCCACTCTTTCAGCATCATGAAGGCCCTCATGAAAAGTATCACCGGCGCTGAGAGCAGAAGCATCACTGCGATAAAACCTGCAACACTCATAAAACTGACGTCGAGTATCTTGTACGCGCGAAAGCTGATAGCCGAGTCAAGCACCAGGTCACGGAAGAGTGCTTCACCGGCAAGAAAGGCAGCAAAGCCCGCTACCATCAGCAGCCCGGCGGCAGCAAACTGACGGTTGGGAACACCGCGGGCCGGCAGGGTGAACTCCTCACTTCTGAAAATAAGCTTCAGCCCGGAGGCGATAAACAACCCCAGCAGCAACACATGCCCCACGGAGGGCAGCAGCGGGCCCGCCGACCAGTGGAAGGGTGAGAAGAGCTCGGTGGAGCTCACCGACGGCGGCATTCCTGTCAGCAGTAGAATAAGATAGATCAGCAACAGCAGTGCGTATGTAACGGGAACCGATAGAGGTTTGCCTGATCCGCGACAGACCCGGCACGCTGCAACAACCACCAGCCTGACCGTGAGAAACAGAACGACCAGCCAGAGAAATACAGGAATGACAAGGAAGATGGTATTGGGCTTCTTCTGAGGAAAAACCAGTCCGAAATGAAATTCATCCTCGGAACCCATTATATGAAAAGGGGAGGCGCTCTCGTCAAAGGTGATACCGGTAGACTCCGGCAACCAGAACCATTCGGGGAAACCGGAACGGAGAAGATCGTTGGTAATGGGATACTGCCTGTAGACCTTTATCAGTGCCAGGGCCCGGAAATCAGAGAAGGTCCTGTGCACCGGGATAAACCACTTGTTGCTGAAAAAGACCGGCTTATGCTCACTGAAATGCTCCTCATAAACGGTCGGGAAGGCTACTGAGTTATCAGACCAGTAGGCTATGCGGCCCTTCTCGTAAACCAGCAGGATGATCCCTGTCTCTCCTGCCTCTCTGCCTATGCTGTTGTGAAACATAACCGAGACATCTCCGCTGCCGGCAATACTGTCTTCAATCGTCTTCAGCAACTCTTCAGCCTGCCTCTCCATGTCAGACAACCTACCGTCAAGGTGTGAGGTGCGTACTTTCCATTCAAGGTCGCTGAAATAGACCCTGTCAGCTACGACGGCCAGGGCAGCTGCAATGAGCAGGGCTACAAAAACTGTCTTTATATCATGCATTCTCCCGGTCATCTGGTCATTCGTGATGATAAGTCTGGTCATTCATGACTATAAGCCACGTCATTCATGATGATAAGGGTCGCCGGCATTAACCGACAGTATCCTGTAAAGTTGTTCTGCGAACAATAATCGTACCACCTGGTGCGAGAAGGTGAGCCTCGAGAGCGAAATAATATGGTTTGCCCTGGCGGTCACCGACGAGTCAAACCCCCACGGCCCCCCGATGATAAACACAATCCTCTTCGCAGGCAGCATCATCGCACTTTGCAGCCAGGCCGCCATCTCAAGGGTTGAATATTCCTTGCCGTGTTCATCGAGCAGCACCGCATGATCATCACTCCTCAGGTATGACAGTATCTTCTCAGCCTCCCTCTCTTTCACCCGGCCGGTGGTGCTGTTGCCTGTTTTCTTCACCTCAGGGAGAGTGACAATCTCAAATCGGCTGTACCTGGAAATCCTCTTCCCGTATTCCGCCACACCGTCCCTAATCCATGCCTGATCGGTCTTACCGGTCATCAGGAGCACCAGCTTCATCAGTAAAGCTCATTTGTTGAGTCAGACAAATATAACGAATCGGCCCTTAAAAACCGGCATCTCAGGCCTGTAAATCAAAATGGTGCGGTTTTTGATAATATTGGTTAAATTTCCTATATAAATCCGGGCGGTTGCCTTGATTTTTATTTGCTATGTAAAATCGAGTGATTTTATGTAAGTTTGTTTTGTCCTTAACTGATTGGAAAGAAAGAACCATAATGTAACTTGCATGAGCAACAACTCACGTAAAGACTTGAATATTAAATGTCATACAAGTTCCATTCGACCGATGAAAAATATAATACATATACGAATGAAAAAGAAACTGACAGCTATGGCAGGCGTGTTCCTGGTGATGGTCTCACTTGTCGCGGCCCAGGAACAGACAGGGATACCGGCAGGTATCTCCACAGCCTTTCGCACAGGCAGTGCAGCAGGACTCTCGGCATACCTCAACAGTACCGTTGAACTGGTGCTGCCTGACAGGGAGGACTTCTACAGCAAGAGCGTCGCCGAAACCATCCTGAAGGATTTCTTCACCAGGAACCGCTCGCGCGAATTCGTGATAAGACACCAGGGGGCAAGAAAAGATGCCCGGTATGCCATAGCCAACCTTGAAACTGACAAGGGTCGCTTCCGCGTTTACTTCCTGCTTAAAACGGTCGATGGCAACCAACTGATACATCAGATACGGATCGAACCCGATAATGAGTGACTCTGACCTCCGTTCATTTATCCTGAATGCCCTCGCGGAAGATACCGGTGGGGGTGATCACAGCTCCCTCGCCTCCGTGCCTGCATCAGCCACCGGCAGGGCCAGACTGCTGATCAAGGAGGAGGGTGTCCTATCAGGACTGCACGTTGCACGTGAGGTGTTCCTCATCACCGATCCTTCCCTTGAAGTAAATATACTGCTTGATGACGGGCAGAGAATAAGCTGGGGCGACATAGCCCTCACGGTGAAGGGCAGCGTTCATGCAATACTGCGTGCAGAACGGCTGGTGCTCAATATAGTGCAGCGGATGAGCGGCATCGCTACCGTCACCGCCGAATATGTTGAAAAGGTCAGCGGCACCGGGGCATGCATCACCGACACCCGCAAGACCACCCCGGGCATGAGGGCCCTCGAGAAGGAGGCCGTGCGTACCGGCGGCGGGGTCAACCACCGCATGGGACTCTATGACATGATCATGCTGAAGGATAACCATATCGACTATGCAGGAGGCATAGCCGCAGCGGTGCAGCGCACACGGGAATACCTGCAGAGAACAGGACTCTCCCTGAAGATAGAGGTGGAGGCACGCAATATCAACGAGGTGAGGGAGATACTTGCTGCCGGTGGGGTAGACCGCATCATGCTGGATAACTTTAACATACCTGATACGCGCGAGGCTGTGGCACTGATAGGCAACAGGGTGGAGACGGAATCCTCCGGAGGCATCACCCTGGCCAACGTGCGCGATTATGCCCTGTGCGGCGTCAATTTCATCTCAATAGGGGCACTGACCCACCATATAATAAGCCTTGACATGAGCCTGAAAGCCTATTGAAAAAACTTGATGAACGCTAGGGAAACTTTTTATTCAAAGACCAGCGTAATTAGAAACGCAGTACCCCCTGGATTCGACGGGGCTTCACTGGAGATGGTGGCGCGACTGATTGCAAAGGGACTCTTCGGAAGGGGAGTGCTGGTCACCCGGGCATCGTCGATAGCATTTAACATGATGATGGCCTTACTCCCGGCAACAATCTTCATCTTTACCCTCATCCCGTTCATCCCGATACCCAACTTCCAGACTGAGCTTCTTCATCTCTTTCAGAACATGCTGCCGGAGAATGCCTACTCCTTCTTTGAAACCACCATCGTGGATGTGATAACCAACAGAAGCGGCACTCTGCTGGTGGTGATGTTCTTTGCCACGGTGATCTTCTCAACCAACGGCATTCATGCTCTCATCCATGCCTTCAACGTGTCGGTGCTTGACTTCGAGAGCCGCTCATGGCTGCAGCAGAGGAAGATAGCCGTCATCCTCCTGGTCTTCGTGCTGATAATGTTCACCGCGGCCAACGCGCTGATCATCCTCAGCCGCGTGGTGGTGGACAGGCTGGTGGAGATGGGTGTGCTCGAGCTTAACCTGGTATTCTATGTGGTGATGGTATTCAAATGGATACTCATCGTAGCCATGCTCTTCTTCGCCATCTCGACACTCTATTACCTGGTGCCGGCCCGGAGGCGTGACTTCCGGTACATCTCCCCCGGCTCAATACTGGCCACCACCCTCTTCATCGTCACCTCGCTGGCCTTCTCGGCCTACGTCAACAACTTCGGACAGTATAACAAGCTCTACGGCACAATCGGAACAATAATAGTCATCCTCATCTGGTTCTACCTCAACTCCGTGGCGCTGCTGGTAGGCTTCGAGCTGAACATCAGCATCAGGGTGGCAACAGCGGGCAACCACAGTGCCGGCCTCAATAACGGGGTGTTGGCAGAAGACCCTGCAGGCACCGACAGGGCCAGCCACAGTAATAAATTACATAAGGAGGACCAGGCAGCACTAGCAGTACAAGCCTCGGCAACGGATTCTGAAATTCTGGCCCGCGGCCCGGCGGGCCCATGACATCATCTCGAGAGGTATAGCCTTCGATGATCACTCCTTGCCGCCACATTCAGGAAGGCAAACAGCTCCTTCGCCCTCTCTCCCTCATAATAGCCGCGGTTGATCTTCAACTGTCTGGCGAATAACAGATTTCCGTCATTCAAAACCGTTATCTCATAGTTATATACGCCACAAGGTCCCTCCTCACTGACCTTCCCGGGAATAAACTCAGGCTTGTAACCTGCAGGTATCTTGAATATTATTGAATCAGACAATGCAGGCATCTCAAAGACCCTTACACCTATTGTATCAAAAGGTTGGTATTCAAACGGATCCAGGCACGGTCTGAAATGTATTCCCGGCCCTGATGAAACCGCAAAATCCGGCATGGTAAAGGTACATGAGAGGAGAGATGCCGGCTCACCCTCACGCATCTCAGTATATGATGCACTCTCTGTAGTGAAAGTTCCCAGGTCCTGTTCCATGTTTAGAATTCTTTTGAGCTCCTCTTCGGATTTACCGGCATAGAATTGGTTATAGTCGAAAGCCAGTCCGCGGAAACCCACTCCCAGTGCTGCTGTGGATGCCTCCCTCCTTCCTATGGTTATCATGCCTGTCGTCGACTGCCTGCTGTTACTGAAAGCCGGTGTCCTGGCCAGTTTACCCCCCTCCGGAGTGACCAGCAGCACATTACGGTCAGAGGTGAAGTTTCCCAGGTAGTTAAATGGAAGGGTCTGACTGGTGCATTCCAGCCAGACAGTGTCATTCTCCAGGGGAACGCACAGGATGATGTGATCAAACTGGTCGCTCACGAAAGATGTAATCATATTCAGGTTCTCCCCTGACCTGACCAGTGTGTAGTATGATTCTATCCCCGCCTCCCTGAGGAGTGCACTCATGTAGTTTGTAAGTCCCTTGCAGTCGCCAAATCCTTTTTCGCCCACCTGGCTGGCCGGGGCTGGCTTGTAACCTCCAATGCCCAGCTGGATGGATGAATAGCGTGTATGTGACTGCATATACTCATAGAGCACCCTGGTCTTCTCCCTGTCGTCCGACAGCGGGCCCGTTAGTTCAGCCACACGCTTCCTGTCCCTGTCGTTTAACTGATCAAGCCCCCTGTTCAGCTCGGCAGCCCAGAGGCCAAAACTATCCCATGAACGCATGCTTCCCCTGATACCGCCGAACTCAAAATCGTCGATTGCAGCCAGCAGAACGGGCCTGCGGGCAAAGGAGAGCGGCGAGAAGTACCATTTGTTTATGGCTGGGATCCCCCTTTCAATCCAGGTATAAATATCATTCACCTCCAGCCTGACACTGTCGCCCGGCGAATGCATGTTATATTCCCGGTATCTGAAGGGGATAGACCTGGGAACAACGTACTGTACTGCAGACTCTTCAACGGAGAAAGCGGGATTGAGATGAAAGTTCCACCGCGGGAGATTAAGTACCCCGTTAATTATGACATCGTAGGAGACCTCTATGGTGAATGGGTACCTGTTAACCGGGAACACTATCCGCTTGACCCTGGCATCTGAGATGAAGCCTTCTCCTTCGCTGACATCCATTATTTTATACGAAGGGATACTCTCAATAAATTTGCCGTTGGCGTCATAGACAGAGGCCTTTATGTTCTGAACGCTCCTGAACTTATCGTAGAATATCTCAAAAAGGCGAAGCGACTGAGCATTCTCGTTCATCAGGGTGATGACTCTTTTAAAGCTCGCTCTGGACTTGCCCTCAGACTCTACAGTATAAACCATCTGGTCACTCCTGACCACGGCAGCGGCGTTTTTCCTCAGTTCAATGGGTATCGAGTCGACTGCCAGCTTGTATCCGTAAGTGTTAACCGGAACAAACAGTATCAAGCCGATAAAATATATCAGGTGTTTCATCTTCATCAGTTTAAATCTCTTTCTTTAAAATAATGACCTCAGACTGTTTACGGATAATATTGGAGCGGAAGTTTCTCAGATCGCTGTAACGTTCCGGCGGGAAGGTTACTGCTGTAAGATTTATCTCCGTATCAAGGATGATCTTTCTGCCCTCGGACCTGATATTATATTTGAACTGTCCGCCTCCGCCTGCCATGCTCAGGTTGACCGACTGGGGCAGTTCTGCCACGGTCCAGCCTTCGGGGATGGTGATCTCGCATGAGTACTTCTTAAATGAGGAACATCCGATGTCCACCGGCGAGAGACGCTCATCGGCATAGAATTCATTTGAGCCGTCACGGTCGCAGACCACAGGGTTAAGGTACATGATCCCTTCTCCGGTCTCAGCCGCATCAGGAACTGTCAGGCTTATACTTTCAAGAACTGGTTTTTCAAGCTTCCCCAGGTTGTCGAGTTCGAGAGCATCAATCCTCCAACTGTTGTTGACGGAGCGCATCATATCGGTGTATGCTTCTTCCCCTTCAAGCTTGCATATCTTCCTTACTGCCCAGGCGTCATAGCTCTCATATGAGTTGCTGGCAGTACCCTTCAATGCGCCCTCTTCACTGAGGTCGAAAGCAAACCGCATGGTCTCACTGTTCTGCTCGTTACTCCTGAGATCCACCCATGATCCTCCGCTGCCGGTTACAATCCAGCCCTGGCCGTTGAGGCACCGGAAAGGCAGCATATTAAACGGTCTCAGCGGATCAGTGGCATCTACGATGTATCGCTCACCGTCGGCTATCACACAGGCAGCTACATAATTGAACCTCTGGATAATGGCGAAATGGGTATTTAGCAGGCCATGATCGCGGGTGCTGAGGATAAGAGGATCAGCCTGGATGCCGGCTAACCTGAGCATGGAGACAAGCATCAGGTTTATATCCGCAGCATTGCCCCTGGCATCCCTGTATATTTTTTTCATGGCGGCAGAGGAGGTATAATCCTCATACCCGTTCCACATCATGTACTCCGAGACAAAAGTATAAATACGCCTCAGCAGATCAGTCTCTGATCCTCCTTCCGCCTTAAGCTCCCCGACCTTTTTCCTGACTGAGCTGTTCGACTTAAGGTAAAGCCCAAAATCAGTTCGGTCAAGCAGCTTCTTTGACAGCTTCGGATAAGTCGGCGACACCTCCTCGAAGTAATAGCCCGGTATTTCAATCTTCGCCAGCTCGAACCCGATGCGGGCATAATAGTCTTCCGATCCTGTGCTGAACGGCTCCTCCCTGTATGCGGGCATATTGTAGGCTTGCCAGTGGCCGACATAGCCCTTGACACTGCTGCGTCCAAAGTTCACAAACGACTCAGTCCTGTTGAACCTGACCTTCCTCAGGTCACCCCCGGGAACTAATTTGTATTCGAAATAGCCGGGGAATTCCACTCTGAAGCCGCATCTCCTTACCGGTATTTCATGCTGGAACTCCAGGGTATAGAGGGTGAAAATGTCAGGACTCTCAATCGTATACTTGTATTCGATCACTGACCCTGCCCTCACATTGGGAACAGAGAAGCGCACGGTGTTTCTGTAGCGGTTGCTCTCCTCATAATAGATGCTCTTCCTGTCCACCACCCCGGTCACTCTATTTCCGTCCTCCATATTGTATGACGCCGCCTTGATGCGCAGTACCTTTTCATCGCTTCCGAAAGGTATCTCCACATTCGCGTAATCAAGTCCGTCAGTGTTGATGATCTTGATCCGGATATGGCGGTCAGTGATTACCAGTATCTTTTCGCCGGCACGCATACTCACCCTGGCATGGTTTTCAAGGATCACGGCATCAGCAGACTGATCTTCAGCGTACTCCGTCATAACAAGGTCTTCCTCGGGGATCTCTCCGAAGGTGATCTCCCTGATCTGCCCTTCCAGAATGAGGCTGAATGACAGGGATATCAGGGTTAAGGCATAATTCCGTAAAGTCATATAAATCATTTATAATGTATTATTTACCTGTTTCTTTTGCAGGGTCATAGATCCAGAAATCTGTGAGCGGAATTCCAAAGTTCTGGCCTGATCCAAGGTATACTTTCCCGTCATATTCAAAAGACAGGGGCCAGTACCTCGGACCCGGCTGCTCATCTGTCAGTGCAGACCAGGAATTGGTTGACGGATCATATACATAAACATTCTGGTCTCCGATTGTACCATAACCGCAATATACTTTCCCGTCGCAAACAGTTACCATCCTAAAATCGGCATATGGTCCCGGGTAGGCTGGCCTTGGTTCCCATGAGTCACTGCCCTGTATATATTCCCATAGATTCTGGTTTGTGTCAATCGCAAAAAAGCGTCCGTTTACAGTAAAGCCGTTTGAACCAACGGTTTCAAACGGAAGATCATTCAGCCTGATCCATTCTCCTGAGTTCATGCGATATTTCCAGAACTGCCTGACACGTCCGCTGTAGTATCTCTCACCCCCACCGCCGACATAAAGCACAGTATCTCCATCCATCAGGAAAGTTCCCATTCTCAGCTCTCCAGGTGCAGGAGATACAGCAGAGAGAGACATATTCACACGGTTGAATGCCATCAGAAAAGACTCTTCATACGAACTCCCGAAGAAATAGGCCTTGTCTCCTTTCACCACCGACTTCTCGAAAGAGACCATTTCAGTATTTACTGATCCGGCCGGCGAAAATGACGAGTTGACGGGGTTGAAGCGATAAACGGTCATTGTTAAGTTACCCGACGGGGCTGTCACCAGTATTTCATCTCCAAAATCCATCATACAGGTTGCATCAGTCATCGGAAGGTCCGGAAGACGACTCCAGGCTGACAGGTTTTCAAATTCGTCAGAAGAGTTTACCCGGTGCCCGCAAACACTTAGAGAAAACGGGGCCTCCCCGGTAGGAGCAACAGGCATAAAGAAACGGATCTGGGTCCTGGTGCTGCTCATTACAGGCACTTCAACACCCTGGAAGGTGATTTTATTGAATTCACTTACAGTTGAAAAGTTTCGTCCCGTTATTGTTACCAGGGTGCCTTTGGCTCCTGATAGCGGACTGACCGAATTAATCTCCGGCTCAAGAATTGTCAGTATGTCATCAGGAGAAATTACTGATTCAGTGTAGTTCCTGTAGATGTACGCGCCCACCATGCCTGAAGTAAAGTCGCCAGAGGGGACAATTGCTTTCACGGTATTCCCGGCAACTGAGATTACCTGCATTCCATAGCCGGATGGAACAATTACCGGATATGCAAGATTGATGGTGTTTTTACAGGTTATGGATAGAGTATCCCCGGGTGAAACTGATTGAGGTGTAAATGAGAGAACCTCAGGATTGGTAAGTACAAACGGTTCCCCGTATTCTGTAGTCCTGCCTGATACCGAAACTGACAGTCTGACTTCCCCGTTAATATTCCCCGCTGCTTCACATAAAATACTTGTTCGTGACTCGTATATCCGTTTGGAAAGCTCATCATTGAAACTAACTGTTGTAAGATCTCTTATAAAATAATCGCCTGTGATTGTTACATACCCGCCCGCATACTCAGTTAAGGGAGTAACGTTATCTATCCTTGGAGCAGGAAGTTCAAACTTCAGGGAAGATTCTGATTCAAACAGGCCATATTTGTAAGTGACAGAGACCGGCGCTTCCAGAAGAGCTTCCGGAACGACAACCTTTATCGAATCCATTGTAACCGAAAGCACCCGGGCCGGGTAATTTCCGAAGAGCACCTCTGTCTGCTGCAGGTTTGGATTGAACAATCCGAACAATGTGACCGTATCCGGCCAAAAACCCATTACAGGAGAAAATCTGTCTAAAAATGGAGGAAGGAGAACAAACTGGTTATCTGACGTGAATCTGCCGCCTTCTACAGAGATTGAGATGGTCATCAGATCCAGATTTGCCAACATTGGTACAATTATTTTAATACTCCGTCCATCGAACTCCTGTACTGGTATCAATTGAATATCGCCGATGAAGAAATGAAGATTGTCGGCTTTTCTGAGATTCAGGATGAAGATCTCGACCGTATCACCCCAATGGGCACTGACCGGGGTGAAGGATTCAATCACTGGAAGATCAACAATGAGCTTAGCTTCTGAGTAAATTGTTTTGTTCCCCGCAATCTCAACACTGACAGTGTTTTCGCTCTCAGTAAGGGTAAAGGGTACTATCGCCATCAAAAGTGTGTCCGTTACCAGATCACATACCGCTGCAACCACATCATTAAGTCTGACGGTGTTGAACTGCCTGACCCAGCTGAAGTTCCTGCCCGTTATTGTTATTGTATCACCGCAAAGAACCCTGCCGGGAGTTATGCCGGTGATCTCCGGACCAAGGCTCCCCAGGCTCTTGAACTCAACCGTGTTGCCGTAGACCGTGTAATCACCCGATCTGACAAATGCCGTCACCTTATAGGTAACCCCTTCGGCAAGAGCAGATCTGACCTCGGCTGTGTACTGACCTGTGCCGTTGAAAGGACCAAGGTAGACCTTATTGTCATGATTAATAACCGGCTGGCTTAACGCCCATGCAAATCCGTGATCTGAAATCTCTCCGTTGCCGGGTTCATATACCTCCGCCGCAAAGAGGGCCCCTTCCGAGGTGATGTTCGTAACCTCAAGGGTTTTTACCCGCGGATAATCCCTCTGCACCGGCTCATCTTCACAGGCGGAGAGAAGAAAGGCAAGAAGGACAAACAAACATATGGCGCCGTTTCTCTTCATGTTTTCTCTTTACTGGTCCAATTGCGGGTCATATTCCCAGAAGTCATACCATTGATAGATCTGGTGCCCTCCGATATAAATTTTCCCCCCGATTGAAAAGTGGAGTGCAAATGTTCTCGGTGGCGCCACAACATTGGTTATTGTTTCCCAGGTGTCATCAGCCGGATCAAAGATGTAAAAGCGGTTATTTATATCCGGGTTGGTAGTTCCATAATTCTCGTTGTTCTGATACCAGTCACCGAATCCGATATACCATTTGTCTTCGTTTATTACGCTTACCTTTGCCCCGTTCTTAAAATCCCATAACAGCCAGTATCCCAATTCGTCTTCAGAAAGCTCAGTCTCATCCCAGGTGTTTGTCAACGGCTTGTATTCAAGAAGGTACCTCACACCCCCCATCACATATAGGTTTGCCAGGAAAATCAGTCTCCCATCAATATAAACATGGTTTGAAAACGACACATTGTACGGACAGTCGGCAAGACGTGTCCATTTGTTTGTGGCAGGACTGTATTTCCAGAAATCCTTGTACCATTGATAGAAATTGGAACTGGCAGCTTTGCCACAACCTGCATATATGACTGAATCATCAGCTATAATGCAAGGATTAACGAAGAAGGTTCCGGGATAGTCAGCTAATCTGCTAACTGTCATATTATCAGGATTGAACACCTCAAACCCGATTCCGATACTTGTGCCCTTCTGCCCAATCATGTAGCCTTTGCCTGCAAGAGTGCAGGAGATTGGATTAAGGATTTCAGAGTAAAAGGTTCCCGGAATTCTCGTGAATTCCTTGCTTGAATTATCGAACCTGTATATCTCCTTTACATATGCTCCGGATTCTCCACCCGTCAGAGCATAGGCTTCCTCCCCAAAATCAAAGGAACAGCCATAGTCAAACAGGAACGGAAGGTCTGCAAGCCTGTGCCAGGGACCGCTGTGGGTGTACTTAGCCGGACAGGCATGTGTCCTTCCCCCGATAGTGACATTGATTGTGTGCTCTCCGGAAGAAAGTGGCGGAACTTTTACTCTGATCAGTGATGACGTTGACTCAATCAACTCCGCTCCAACAGATCCGAATGTTACGTCCGGGCTGCCAAAATCGGTACCTGTTATTGTCACTATATCACCTGCCTCTCCTGTAACTGGTGTCACGCCCGTTATATTGAAATCTTTCAACTGAAATTGATCCGGATAGGTACAGGAAGACTCTGCCCAGTCCACTTGATCCGAATTCCAATATGAGTATTTAACGCTCAGGCTCCATGGCTGGTAGGGTAACCATGGCGGCATTGCAAATTGGATCACTCCCTCAGTCAGCACTGCGGGAGTAATCTCATATTGACCAAGGTAAAGGAGTGTTCCTGGTCTGAAATTTGCCCCTCTGACTGTAACTGTTTCACCATAAGCAACTATCAGCGGCGTCACCTCTGTTATGACGTGATTGGTTGCATTGAAGGCCTCACCCGCAGAGACGGTGTATCCATTCAGGCTGACTGTCACTTCACACTCACCGTAAATATCACCCGGCACATAACAGGTGATGACGGTGTCATTCGCTGACCGAACCAAAACCTCCTTACCGCCGATCTCCACTGTAGTAATATTTTTCCTGAAATATTTGCCCCTGATGGTAATGATCTGCCCTACATAACCCTCAAGGGGTTCAATTTCAGATATCTCAGGTCTTTTGAGCGAAAAACTTCCGTCATATTCACAGGTAAAAGGCTCTGACGTGTATTTAACTGTTGTCACATACTCAGCCAGGTTAGCGGGAACCTTAACGATGAGTAATTCTCGGGAATGGGATATAATCTGTGCCTCCATGTCACCAAACATAACCCGGCTGCGCTCTTGCTGCGAATTGAACTTTCCGTAGAGCGTTACTTCAGAACCCCACGTCGCTTCACCGGGAGCGATGGAGTCAATCACGGGAGGCAGGAGAGTTATGCTCTGCGGGAATGAATAGATGAACGGACCATAAACAACTGATACCGTTGCCGGAGTTGTGCTGAGATGACCAGGTACCAGGAATGAGACGCTCTCTTCTTCCCTGGTTGCTACCTTGCTTATAACAGATTCGCTCAGTACCATCCCGTCAGAAGACAGACGACCTAAATAATTCAGGTGATGACCGGTAAATGTTACGGTATCACCCCAGTGCACCTCGGAAGGAGTGAAACCGTATAATTCAGGTATGATAAGCAACAGCTTGTGGGTGGCTGTGGCCACATTACCGAATATACTTACTGACAAACTGTTTTCTGTTCTGATAACCTCCGGCGACAGAACAAATTTGAGAAGAGTGTCGCTCGAGTAAAAAGGTAAAAATGTAAGGTCGTCAACTGAAATCCGGTTGGTTGAATTCACATAACTGAATCTCATTCCGGTTATTGTAACTGTATCTCCCCATGCGGCTTCGTATGGCTGGAAATCAAGCACTTCGGGTGCCCCGCTGCCAAGGCTCATGAATTGGACTTCGTCCCCGTATACCGTATAATCTCCCGCTTTTACAAAGGCACAGACCTCATATGCAATTCCTTCGTCAAGCGCTGTGCGTATCTCAGCCTCATATCTGCCTTTCCCGCTGAATGAACCAAGGTTTATTCTCTCAGCACTTCTTACATCGGGAAGGAAAATAGACCAGGCAAAGCCGTGTTCCGTGATTGGTACTGTGCCCTCATGCGTCACCTCGGCAACAAAAGTGGCACCGTCACCGGTGATGTTCGTAACCTCCAGCGTCCTGATCCGGGGATATTCCCTTTGTCCCGGCTCATCCTCACAACCCGACAGAATAAGCAGATAGATAACAAGGCTGATCCAAACCAAAAGTGCTGACTGGCCCTGACCGTAAGATGACTTCCCTGACATTAAAACTAAATTACAGACACTGGTAAATATAATGACTTTTTCTGATTAGAAATATAAATAATAACATCTTTCCAAAGATACAGGTTTAGAAGAAATTCATTAAGTTAGGGCTGTTCAATTCTGCATAACAATGAAACGGTATCTGCTGACAATCATCCTGATAGCCATAATCTGCAGCGCTGCAACTGCACAGTCCGAATTAATGAACGGCTATATCATTAAAAATGATGGCAGTTACACATACGGACAGGTGAGATATATTGACAAAGGCTATACGGCAAAAGAGTGTCTCTTCAGGTGGTTTGACATCTCAAGGGAATATACCTTCATGCCGGGAGATATTGAGGCCTTTGGCTTTGCCCACGGCATGAGGTTCAAAACAGTTGCTACACGGGAAGGAAAGATATTCATGGCCTGCCTTACCGACGGCGACCTCGACCTTCTATATGACGGCTCAAGGCTATATCTCGACGGTATGGGCCTTGCCATGGTGCCGCTGGGTAATGACGCCGGAAGTGTCAACTTTGAAGGGAATATGCTAAGCTACAATGGCTTCAGGGACCTGATAGATAAACTCCCGGATCCGGAAAACAAATTTACCCCGCCGGCAGATATCTCCCTGAGACCCGAAAAGATGTCGGAGGTGATAGCCTCATACAACCAGAGCCGTGGCTTCGAAACATCAACATTCGCCATGAACAACCCCTCCGGAGTGTACGAGGAGATGAAGAACCTGGGGGCCTACATGTCAAATTACGGAATACTTGCCGGAATGATTGCATCGAGGTATTACTCCATAGAGTCTCAATCCACGGGTTCGGAATTCATTCCGGAAATGGATTTCTTTGAGATGACTCCCATGATCGGCTTATGGTACAACCGTCCGCTGACAAGAAGGTCAGACCTTTTCTCACTGCAGGGGGAGATCATGGCATTCAGGACCAATGTATACATCTATGATGAGACCGTCACTTATACCGGAACCACAAGAAGCGATATCTATCTTTCCTATACTGGCATAAAAGTACCCCTCTTCCTGAAGGTCAGTTTCACGGCAGGAACCTTTAAGCCATTTATCAACATCGGCGGATTCGGGATGATCAATCTTGGTGCAAAATGTTCAAGAGAGGGAGAAATCGAAAGTACAGACCACGTCGTCAGGCCATTCACAAACACCTCACTGCTGCTTAACAAATCCATATTCGGAACCCTGGCAGGTGCCGGTATCAAAAAAGAGCTTAATCCCAGGCAGAGCATATCTGTTGAATTCAGGGCCGATTTTGGGACCGGTATCTACGACAATAAGAGTATTAAACAGCAGACTCTCAATTTCAGTATAGTAGCCGGCATTGATTTTCGCTGACCGGTGCAGCCTGAACATCCCGGGTTACCCGCAATGAATATGCTGCTTTACAAGCGCCGCGATTGCTTCGTTGTTGCCGTAGAGCTCCTCGCTGAGCTTCTTGTCATTGTACGACTTCAGCTTCGCCGCCAGGTTGTCAATCACCCCTGCAGGGAAGATGCCGTCCTTCTCAAAATGGTGACGGAGACTCAGCAGCGCCTCCGCGGAGTCCCAGCATGATGCCGGAAGAGAATCAAGCTTCCTGGCAGCTGCCTTATCGTTCTCCTTGAAGATATTGTAGTCGACATAGAGCTCCTCCGCCATCTCCAGCGCACCCGGCATCTCGAGACCGTGCTGTATGGCCACGGCTATCCCCGCCATCAGGAGGTACATATCGGCCGAGCCGTCCGGCGACCGGAGCTCAACCGTCTGTCGCGATATCTCGTCGGCACTGCCTGAAGGCTCTGCAGGATTGGCATCATGGATCATCTGCGAGGCACCCAGCCACCCGAGCGGCACCCTCACGAGAACCGACCTGTTGCGGTCACCCCAGCATATGTTGGTGGGAGCCTCCTGGTGCGGCACCAGCCTCAGATATGAGGTGGGAATAGTATTGCCGAAGGCCGTCAGACCCTTGCTCAGGTCAAGTATCCCTGCTATCATCTTACGTGCGGTATCGCTGAGCCTGCCTTTCTCAATCATCATATTGCGACCCTCCTTCTCAAGCATCATGTGTATGTGCATCCCCGATCCTGCCTTGCCGACTGTGATCTTGGGGGCAAAACTCACCTCAACTCCGTACTTGTAACCCAGCATACGCAATATCCACTTGGCGATGAGCATCTGCTCAACAGCCTCATCAAGAGGTACATGCAGGAACTCGATCTCATGCTGCTCATAGTCGTCGCCATCCTTCGAGAAGCTGCCCACCTCCGAGTGGCCGTACTTGATGTGACAGCCGGCCCTGGCACACAGCTCCAGCGCCTCGACACGCAGGTCCTCGAACTTGGCAAAGGGCTTTGACTGATGATATCCCTTCTGGTCAAAGAGGGGATAGAGCTGGTCACTGGCCGACCTGACGTAGTACTCCAGCTCTCCCAGGGCCTTGATGGTATAACCGGTAGACCCGGTGAACCGCCTTATCGCCTTCCGCAGGATGTACTCCGGTGAACTCTCCAGAGGCTTACCCTCGGAATTGTAAAACGAACAGAGGATCTCGAGGGTCGGACTCTCAGTGAAGGGATTGACAAATGCGGTGCGGTAACGCGGCATGACATAGAGATCGCTTGACCCTGCCTCAATGAAGGCAAAGAGGCTGGAGCCGTCGACACGCTCGCCGGCGGTGAGGATGGAAGACAGGTGCTCACGGCTGTAGGGCACGAAATTCAGTGTCTTGAGCTTGCCGTCACCGGCAGCATACCTGAAGTTGACCATCCTGATGCCCTTGGCCTCTATAAACCTGATTATGTCGTCTGAGGTGAACTGGCCTGCCGGCTTTCTCAGGAACTGCACGAGCTCATTGCGGCTCATAAGTATGTCGTTGCTCATCATTTGCTGATTTTAAACGCAGGGCAAATCTAAAAATTTATGGATACAAAAAACCACACCTTCGTCATTATTGAAACTGCTGACCATGCTGGTGACCTTTGTTAACGATTTTTTTCTATTTTTGGTACGCCTTTGGCAACCGCATGAAACGTATCCTGTTCATATCCGCAGCTCTCACCCTCTTTGCATGCAACTCCTGCAACAGGGAGAAGGGCATCACCTGGTTCACGGAGGAGAAAGCGGCAGGTTACTTTGAACAGGTTGAGGAAAAATGCCTCGAAGATGACGGCAGCCTCTGGGGCGAAAACCTCTACGGACCCGTCATGTATGTCGATAATCTCAACAGGGCCATCTATGCCAATGCTCCCGACAAAGAGGGTAACCTGAAGGCCAGGGACGGCATCTTCACCGGCGTGCTGCCCCGGGAACGGATAATCACCACCAATGTGATTGATTTCGGGGGAATGAAATATGCCATGGTGCCCATTCCCGACACGGAAGACAGCTACAGGATCACAACACGCACTGTCCACAGCCTTTTCCATTGCTTCCAGGAGCGGAACGGACTGAAACCCTCCTATTTCAGCACCAGGCACCTCAACGACAGGAATGCAAGGCTATACCTGAAGCTCGAGTGGAAGGCACTGATATATGCCATTAACTCATCCGGTGAGACTCGCAACCAGGCCATTCGCGACGCACTGGTCTTCCGCGGCGCCAGGCGCGAGCTCTTTCCCGATGCCATCACCGATGAGAATAAATTCGAAAACTACGAGGGACTAACCACCTTCACATATATAAAACTGTGCACCTCCGGTCCCGATGAGATGAAGACAAGAATCCTCGAATACCTCGACAGGATCTATCAGAACAGCTCTTACGCCTGGGGTTACGGCTTCGTTCATGGAGCCCTCTATGCCTATCTGCTTGACGATAAAGAATTTGACTTCAAACAGATACAAGTTTCCGACTTCGATCTGGGAAGCGCCGCCCTGGAGGCTTACGGCGTAACACTGCCGGAGGTGTGCCGCGATGTGGCCGGATCACTGGCCTTAAGCTACGACATTCAGGCTATCAGGGCGGAGGAGAGTGCGAGGCAGGAGATGATCAACGAGAACACCCGCCGGATAGTGACCACCTTCATGGAGAGACCGGTGGTGACTCTTACCATGGAGAGCCCGAACTTCAGCTTCGAGCCGGAGGATATCAACTTCCTCGACACCCTGGGCACCCTCTACGAACGACTAAGGGTTTCTGACAACTGGGGGAAACTGGCTGTGGATAAGGATGGTGCCCTGCTGACTAACGACCTCCACATACTGCGGCTTAGCGCCAGGAACCTGAAACTGGAAAGAAATCATTTAATCGGTGACGGCTGGCACCTGGTACTCAACGACGGATGGCAGGCGGTGACCGATGGCAACGGCGGATATGCGGTCACCAGACAGTAAACCCCCAATCAGCCTCACTTTTGCAGATGGGCAATACTATCTTTCAGAGTGGCAATCCTTGCACGCGCATCAGCCTCCTTCTTCCTCTCATGCTTAATGACAGCCTCGGGAGCGTTGGCGACGAACTTCTCATTTGAGAGCTTCTTCAGCACGGTGGCAAGAAAACCTTCGGTATATCTCAGCTCCTCCTCCATCTTCCTGATCTCCTCCTCATGGTCAACGCCCTCACCGATGGGTATGAAGAACTCCGAGGTATGTATCCTGAACGAGACGGCTCCTTCCACCTTACCCTCCACAACCCTGATCTCAGAGAGGTTGCACATGCGGATGATCACCGGGTCGAACTCGCTTCCCGTAGCACCGGGGGCAGCACAGAGGATCAGCGGCTCGCGCAACGCGATGTTCCTCTCCTTCCTTATGGTCCGTACTGCCTTAACTATCTCACGCGCGGTGTCAAAGCGCGTAAGCATCCCTGCCTCGTAGGGTGCGGGAAGAGGCATCTGCTCTATCATGATACTGTTGCCGTCAGGCCTCTCCTCCAGCCTCTGCCATACCTCCTCGGTAATGAAAGGCATGAAGGGATGGAGTATCTTCATCATTGTCCCGAATATTTCCAGGGTTTGCCTGTGTGTGGTGCCGTCCATGGGCTTGCCGTAGGCGGGCTTGATGATCTCCAGGTACCATCCCGAAAAATCATCCCAGAAGAGCTTGTAAGCCTGCATCAGCGCATCTGAGATGCGGTAACGGACAAAACTGTCGTCTATGTCGGCAAGCACTTTATCGACAGTACTGCGCATCCAGGTCACGGCTGCCTTCGACGCCGCCGGCTGCTCCAGCGTATCATCGGTGGTCATCGTCTTCACCAGCCGGAAGGCATTCCATATCTTGTTGGCAAAGTTGCGCCCCTGCTCGGGAAGACTGTCATCATAGAGCAGGTCATTGCCCGCGGGGGAGCAGAGCAGCATACCCACCCTCACGCCGTCGGCGCCGTACTTCTCCATCAGCCCGATGGGATCGGGGGAGTTGCCCAGCGACTTCGACATCTTGCGCTTCTGCTTATCCCTGACGAGACCCGTGAGATAAACGTCATAGAAGGGCTCCCTGCCGCGGTACTCATAACCTGCAATAATCATGCGTGCCACCCAGAAGAAGAGTATCTCCGGGGCAGTGACGAGCACATTGGAGGGATAGTAGTATTGTATCTCGTCATTGTCAGGGTCAAGGATGCCGTTAAAGCAGGTGATGGGCCAGAGCCACGATGAGAACCAGGTGTCGAGCACATCCTCATCCTGCCGCAGGTCGCCCGCCTGCAGGTCGTCCCTGCCGCTTGCCTTGCGCGCCAATGCGACTGCCTCCTCCTCTGTCTCCGCAACAACGAATTCATTGTTGTTGTAATACCAGGCCGGTATGCGCTGTCCCCACCACAGCTGCCTGCTGATGCACCAGTCGCGGACGTTCTCCATCCAGTGTCTGTAGACGTTTTTGTACTTGTCGGGAAAGAGCCTGATGGTCTCATCCATCACCGCCTTCAGTGCAGGCTTCGAGATATCCTCCATGCGCAGGAACCACTGCAGCGAGAGCTTGGGTTCTATAACGGCATGGGTGCGCTCCGAACGGCCGATTTTGTTTATGTAATCCTCCACCTTCACCAGCGCCCCGGTGCGACGCAGCTCCTCCTCGGCCAGCTTCCTGGCTTCAAAGCGGTCGACACCGACGAAGAGTCCTGCCACCTCACTGATGGTGCCATTGTCGTTGAAGATGTCAATGCTCTCGAGGTTGTGCTTCACCCCTATCTCGTAGTCGTTGATGTCATGCGCGGGGGTGATCTTCAGGCAACCGGTGCCGAACTCACTGTCGACATAATCGTCAAAGATGAAAGGCACCTCCCTGCCGGTCATCGGGACTATCACCTTCCTGCCCTTCATGCGGGCGTACCGCTCATCCGACGGGTTGGCGCAGACGGCCGTGTCGCCCGGGATGGTCTCGGGACGGGTGGTGGCGATCATGATGTAATCGTCGTCGCCGACGATCTTATAACGTACATAGTAGAGCTTCGACTGCTCCTCGGTGTAGACAACCTCTTCGTCCGAGACGGCCGTGAGGGCCTGCGGATCCCAGTTGACCATGCGGATGCCGCGGTAGATGAGACCCTTGTTGTAGAGGTCGATAAAGACCTTGATGACCGACCTGTACCGCTTGTCGTCCATGGTGAAGAGCGTGCGCTCCCAGTCGCACGATGCCCCAAGCCTCTTGAGCTGCTCGAGGATGATGCCGCCGTGCTTATGTGTCCACTCCCATGCGTGATCCAGAAACTGCTCCCTGGTAAGCGACCTCTTCTCTATCCCTTCACTGCGCAGCTTGGCCACCACCTTGGCCTCAGTGGCTATGCTGGCATGGTCGGTGCCCGGTACCCAGCAGGCATTGAAACCCAGCATGCGGGCACGCCTGATGAGTACATCCTGGGTAGTGTTGTTGAGCATGTGACCCATGTGCAGCACACCTGTGACATTGGGCGGCGGGATGATGATGGTGTACGGCTTCCTGTCATCAGGGACACTATGGAAGAAACCCTTCTCCATCCAGTAACTGTACCACCTGTTCTCCGCCGCTGCGGGCTCATATTTTGAAGGAATGTCGGTCATGGGATTTGCGATATATAAGCGCACAAAATTAATATTTTGTAGCCATTCCGGAAAAAGGAAATGGTCTTATCCTGAAAAACATCTCTGATCACCAACGGAAGAAAGTTGGTGGTGAAATTTCTGCTTGTTACCCGATAGTCAGATAGCCTATGCCGAAAATCATGGTTATTCATACTGAATTTAAATACATTTGTGACTGAACACTATTCGATCTCTAACACATTAAATGCCATGCCAAAATTATCCGAAAAAGCCGGGAAGATGCCGGCATCGCCGATACGCAAGCTCGTACCCTATGCCGAGGAGGCAAAACGCCGGGGTGTAAAGGTATACCACCTCAACATCGGGCAGCCTGACATACACACTCCCCAGGCAGCGCTGCAGGCTCTGAAGAACATGGAGCTGAAGGTCATCGAGTACTCCCACTCTGCAGGTAACGAGTCGTACCGCCGCAAGCTGGCGGAAAGCTACAGGAAGATAGGCATCGACGTTGACCATACTGAGATAATAGTCACCACCGGCGGCTCTGAGGCCGTTTTGTTCGCCTTCATGTCATGCCTCAACCCCGGAGAAGAGGTGATCACTTTCGAACCCTTCTATGCCAACTATAACGGCTTTGCCACCACAGCAGGAGTAACCATCGTGCCGGTAAGATCATACATAGAAGACGATTTCGCCCTGCCACCCATCGCCGACATCGAAAAGATGATAACGCCGAAGACGAAGGCCATCATGATTTGCAACCCTAATAACCCCACTGGTGCCCTCTATTCGAAGGAGGAGCTGATGCAGCTGCGCGACATAGTGAAGAAGCACGACCTGTTTCTTTTCTCCGACGAGGTCTACAGGGAGTTCTGCTACGGTGCAGAACATTTCTCGGCAATGCAGCTTGAGGGGATAAGTGATAATGTGGTGCTCCTGGATTCAGTGTCGAAGCGCTACAGCATGTGCGGGGTGCGCATCGGCGCTCTGATAACGCACAACAGGGAGGTGCTGGCCGCCGCCCTCAAGTTTGGGCAGGCGCGGCTCTGTCCGCCCGGACTGGGACAGCTCGTTGCCGAGGCTGCCATCGACACCCCGAAGGAGTACTTCACGGAGGTCTATGACGAGTATATCGCCCGCCGCGACTTCATGGTCGATGCACTTAACAAAATGCCGGGCGTCTACTGTCCCCTGCCCAGAGGTGCCTTCTACGCGGTGGTGAAGCTGCCGATAGACGACTCCGACAGGTTCTCACAGTGGCTCCTCGAGGAATTCAGCTACAGGAACCAGACGGTGATGCTGGCCCCCGCCACGGGCTTCTACTTCACCCCCGGCGCAGGCAAAAACGAAGTCCGCGTAGCCTACGTCCTTAAGATTGATGACCTCCGCAATGCAATGGAGACGTTGGCCGAGGCACTGAAGGTCTACCCGGGACGCGTTGGCTAACGTTGGCAAATGCGGTGCGGGTCTGTCCGTTTAAGTATTATCTTTACAGTAAAGTAATGGGAGATGGATATTCAGACTAGAAAAATAAACTTCATCCAGGAATTCTTACGACTCAGAAACATTAAACTGATCGAAAAGCTTGAGAAAATTCTCCTTGAAGATAAGGCTGTGAATTATGAGACCAATCTCAATCCGATGAGTATCGATGATTTCAATGCAATGATCGATCAATCGGTTGAAGATGCTAAGCAAGGGAAAGTAATAAGCGCTCAGGACTTGAAGGAATCGGTTAAAACATGGAAATAACCTTCAGGATTCTATGGACTGATTTAGCTGTCAATCAGCTTAAAGATATTTTTGATTATCATTATATTAAAGCAAGCCCGGTTGTCGCACGGAGACTTGTGAAGACAATATTGGATGCAACCGTAATTCTTCATAATAATCCGAAATCAGGCAGAAAGTAAGATATGCTTCTCAGTCGACCTCAGGAATTTCGATTTATTATTGTGAAGAACTTTAAAATCATCTATTGGATTGATAATGATTTTAATATAGTCAATATTGCTACTGTATTTGATACAAGACAGAATCCGGAAAAAATCAGTAAAATAAAGTAGCTGACAAGGATGTTTCTCGTGAATCAGGCAGCAAAGCCCTGCTCAATCCTCATAGTTCAGTTTGGGATATCCTGCTAATCGTACAGAAGATATTTTGCACGTCTCTCCCGGAACCGGTCAACCCCCTCCTTCCAGGAGGCCCTGATCTCCTCCGCGGTCATGCCCTGCATGATCTGCTCACGGAAGGTGCTGGTGCCGGCAAGGATGTCAAAATAGCCTGTAAAAAAGTTCTCCTTCCCGGGATAGGCATTGTAGGCGTCAATGATCCACGCGGGATTCATCTCCGGCTTCGGGACCAGTCCGTCTGCCAGTGCGTTGCGCAGATCTAAACCGTAACAGACCTCCTCATTGTGCTTCGGCCGCGCTGACCCGAATGAGGGCTGCGGCGTAAAGCTGAAGCCGGTGTCAGGCATCTTCGGTGCCCCCAGAACCTGGAACGGAAACTCCGTCCCCCTGCCGCACGAGAGCACCGTCCCCTCGGCAAAGCATAACGACGGATACAGATAGATTGAATTCATGTTGGGGAGGTTGGGCGACGGTATCACCGGCAGATCATACATGGTTTCATGAGTCCAGTTCTCGCACTTTATGACTGTCAGGTCGCACTTGATGCCCCCGGTCAGCCACCCCTCGCCGTTAACCATGCCGGCATACTCCCCGACGGTCATGCCATGAACCACGGGTATGGGATGTATCCCCACAAAACTTCGGTATTTGGCTGTATCCAGTATCGGGCCGTCGACATAAAAGCCGTTCGGATTGGGACGGTCCATGACGATGAACTGCCTGCCGTTCTCAGCACAAGCCTCCATGACGTAGCACATGGTGGTCAGGTAGGTGTAAAAGCGCGTTCCTACATCCTGAATGTCAAAGATGACAATATCGATGCCTTCAAGATCTTCCGGGGCGGGCTTTTTCTTTGCACCGTAGAGGCTCACCACATTGATGCCCGTGACCGGGTCCGTGCCGGAGGTGATCTCATCGCCGGCGTCGGCCAGGTCCCTGAAACCGTGCTCGGGAGCAAAGATCACCCTGATGTCGGCGCCACATGAAAGCAGGGTGTCGACCAGGTGGGTTTTCCCCACCATTGATGTCTGGTTTGCCACCACGGCTATCGTCTTGCCGTCAATCAGCGGGAGGTATTCACCGGTGCGCTCCGCACCGGTCTTCAGTGTCGTGTCAGTTTTATCGGCCGAGCATGCCGCCACGGCCATAACCATCAGAACAGACAGAATAATAAGGTTTTTCATCTCAGGTTCGTTTTGCGTAAAGATATACATCACCGCGAAAAGTAACAACATTCACGACCTCAACTACTGCTGCCATGATTCAACAACGGATTTCCGGATCCGACACCGGTTTTTCCGGAGACGGCAAGAGGTTGGATGGGGTCCTTACCGGCCAATAATCGAGGTAATTACAAAATCACAACCGCAATTCGCATTCGTAAATCGTAAATCTTAAATCTTAATTCTTAATTTCGCTCCGATGTCCACCGGAACCTTCATAGCCCGTCGCCTGATAAAGGGAAACAGGCAGGATGCCTCATTCTCGCGCCCCATCAACGTGATAGCCATCATCGGCATCGCCCTCGGACTGGCGGTGATGATCCTTGCTGTGTCAATACTCACCGGCTTCAAGCAGCAGATACGCGATAAGGTGGCGGGATTCGGTGCACATATACAGGTGGTTAACTTCGACGCCAACCTCTCCTACGAGACAGTGCCCATCAGCTCCTCCCAGCCCTTTACCGATAAGATCAGGAACCACCCCGGCATCAAAAACATCCAGGTGTTCGCCACCAAGGCAGGCATCATCAAAACCGACGAGAACATACAAGGGGTGGTGCTCAAGGGCATCGGCAGCGACTACGACTGGAGCTTCTTCCGGACCAATGTCGTTGAGGGTGAGGTGGTGACGGTGACAGACACCGCCAGAACCGACGAGGTGCTGATATCAAAGAAGGTGGCCGACATGCTCGGGCTGAAGCTGGGCGACTCATTCTCCATGTTCTTCGTGCAGGACCCTCCACGCATGCGCAAGTTCACCATCAAAGGTATCTACGAGACCAGCCTCGAGGAGTTCGACAAGACATATCTCTTCTGCGACATCGACCACATACGGCGCCTCAACGGATGGAAGGAGGGGCAGGTCAGCGGATTTGAGATCTTCATCAACGACTTTGACGAACTTGATTATATGACCGACGTGGTACGCGACGCCATCGGTTACAAGATGGCCGAGGAGGAGGAACAGCTCAAGGTGACCAATATCAGGATGCGATACCCACAGATATTCGACTGGCTGGGGTTTCAGGATACCAACGTGATAATCATCCTGCTGCTGATGATACTCGTTGCCGGATTCAATATGATTTCCGAACTGCTGATACTTATCCTTGAAAAGACAAACATGATAGGGGTGCTGAAAGCCCTCGGGGCTGATAACAAGGTGATCCGCAGCGTCTTTCTCTACCAGGCTGCATGGCTCACTGCCAGGGGACTCCTGTGGGGAAACATCATCGGCATTGGACTGGCCCTGCTGCAGCTGAAGACAGAATTTATCCCTCTCGACCCGGCATCATACTACCTCAGCAGCGTCCCGATCAACCTCGATCCTGTCCATATCCTGCTCCTCAACGCCGGAACAATGGCCGTGATCATCCTGATGCTGCTCATTCCGTCACAGCTCATTGCGAGGATAACACCGGTGAAGGCAATACGATACGACTGATTATTAATGTGTTACATGCTTAATAATATTAAGTTACGCCCCTTTTAACGCAATTGATAATTTTCACTTTCCTTGTATATTTTTTAAATCGGCTGGCTATAAATTTAACATAATTTCAACACCCCGGCATGAAAGAAGCGGCCAGCTGAAAGTTGCGCAAACTTTCTTTATTCGGGCACTTCCAATTCTCAGGGCTTCTGCGTAAATTGCAATGACTAAGCCCTGCCCTATGCCCAGTTTTGATCCGCTGAAGAATTACGAGAAGACCCGCGATGAGATTGGTTATGTCAGCCGAAAGGAGGCCACGCTTAATGATTATAAGCGGATAGGCTTCAAATCGGGACTGGAGGTACACCAGCAGCTGAAGACAAAAAGCAAGCTCTTCTGTCGCTGTCCGGCGGGGATATACCATGATCACGACGATTACGATGCCGAGGTGATACGCCACATGAGGCCTACACTCAGCGAGATGGGAGTATACGACGGCACAGCCCTCATGGAGTTTAAAACGCGCAAGGAGATAACCTACCGCATCAACAACGAGACAGCCTGCACCTATGAAATCGACGACACCCCTCCTTTCCCCATCGATCCGGAAGCCCTGGAGATAGCCATCCGCATAGCCCTGGCAGCAAAGATGAATGTCGTCGGCGAGGTGCACATCATCAGGAAGCAGTACCTCGACGGCAGCATTCCGACCGGCTTTCAGCGGTCGGCCATCATCAGCGTAGAGGGTGAGCTTCAGCTTAAAAACAAGAAGGTGAGGCTGATACAGCTCAGCCTCGAAGAGGACTCCTGTCGCGAGGTGTCGGACATCGGGCACAGCCGCATTTACAAGACTGACCGTCTGGGCATGCCGCTGATAGAGACGGTTACTTACCCTGACTGCCTCACACCCGATGAACTGGCCGAGGCTGCCGGGTATATCCGGTTCCTCAACAGGAGCACGGGAGAGGTACGCACCGGCATAGGCGCCGCCCGCGAAGATGTGAACGTAAGCTGCGAGGGTGGAAGCAGGGTCGAGATGAAGGGGGTGGCACATATAAAGTGGATTCCGGAACTGAGTCATAATGAGGCCTTCCGGCAGTATGCACTGCTCAACATACGCGGCAGGCTGCAGAAGATGATTGCTGACCCCTCAGCCTGGAAACTGAAAACCAGGGAGATAACAGAGGCCGAGACACAGTTTCATTTTGCACCGGTGCGTGCGGCGCTCGACCGCGGTGAGAGGGTGATAGCCATCAATCTCCCGGGATGCCGCAGCATACTGTCGCACTTCACCCAGCCGGGCCATGTGTTCGCCGATGAGATAAGCGACAGGCTGAAGGTTATAGCTTGCATCGAGAAACCAAATATGATCCACTCGGAAGATATTGGCCGCGACAACTTCAACAATCTCTTCCCGGAAGTGGCAATATGGCTTTCGGCAGCACCAGATGATGCCCAGATAATACTGTGGGGTCCTGACGGGGATATACCCACTGCCATCGAGACCGTCGAGGAGCGTATCCGTCTGGCACTGGAGGGTGTCCCCAATGAGACACGCAAGACCTTTGAAGACGGCACCACGATGTTCGAAAGGGTGCTTCCCGGCCGCGACCGCATGTATCCCGACACCGACTCACAACCGATTCCCGTTACCACGGAGATGCTCGGGAGACTGGGCAGGGACCTGCCGGTGGATGTATCCCTCCGCTTCCGGCAGATGAAGGATTGGGGCATACCCGAGGATGCATGGCACTACCTGCTGAGCAAAAACCTGGTGCGACTGATCGAAAGGATAGGCGATGAGCTGGGCTTCGACCACCGCGAGGTGGGTATCCTGATAGGACACCGTTTCCGCAGCCTCGAAGGACGGGGCAGGGTGGCAGAAGGATTCAGCCATGAAACGCTATACGATCTGTTTGCCTTCCTGAAGAAGGAGAAGCTGCTGCCGCCGGTAGCCAGGTTGATGCTGCCGGAAGTTGTATCTTACCCTGGAGTGCCCCGTCAGACGCTGCCCGGAGATGACGCCTCCCCCGTTCCTGATTTTGCCGCCATACTGGCTGCCACAGGATTCAATCCACTGTCAATGAACAAGATAAGGTCAGAGACCAGGGAGCTTGCAAAAAGATTTGCCGCCATCTGTCATAACGGCCACAGGGAGGCGGCAGTGAACTGGGTGATGGGACAGCTGCACATGAATGCCATCGGCATTGTGCGGATGTCAGAGGTAAGGAAACAGGTTGACAGTATTCTTGAACAAACAGAACAGCAGCTATGACGGAAGACTTTTTTCAGGGATACAGGGGAGAGGCGCTGGCGCTGCTCAAAAAATACAGCGTGAGGGTCTGGGGCAATGCCGAGATAGAGACCACCCGCGGACTCTTCAGGGGCACGGTGCTGCCACGGGCCGAGAACAACGATGACCTCCACATAGTTATCAAGATCGAGAGCGGTTATAATATAGGTATCGATGTCACCACCGTCACCCGGATGACGGAAACGGGATACAACAAGGCCAACTACAAGATTCCCGAGAAGGAGTTCCCCTATTCCGATGACAAGCCGACGGTGAAGCTGCTGGGTACAGGCGGTACCATAGCTTCGAGGCTCGACTACCGCACGGGGGCGGTGATACCTGCATTTTCCCCCGGGGAGTTGTACGGAGCAGTGCCGGAGCTGGCTGACGTATGCAACATCCACACAGAGAAGCTTTTCGGCGTTTTCTCAGAAAACATGGGCCCCGAGCAGTACATGACCCTGGCAAAGGCTATCGGAAAGGAGATCGCTGAGGGTATCGACGGGATAGTAATAGGCCATGGCACCGATACTCTTCATCATACCGCCGCTGCTCTTTCATTCATGGTGCAGAAGCCGCCGGTGCCGATAATACTTGTCGGATCGCAGCGTTCATCCGACCGGCCATCGTCCGACGCCGCCCTCAACCTGATACACGCCGCCACGGCAGCAGGACACGGCGACATCGCCGAGGTGATGGTCTGCATGTTCGGCCCCACAAGTGATGAATACGGCTTTCTTCACCGCGGCACCAGGGTGCGCAAGATGCACAGCTCGTACAGGTCGACGTTCCGCACCATAGGCGACACGCCTGTTGCGACCGTCAGACGCGGCGAGGTGAAGCCGATAAAGAAGGATTACAACCCGCGGCGCAGCGACCGTGATGTAAAAATCATGCCCTACTTCAACGAGGACGTGACGATGATCTACTTCTACCCCCACATGAAGGTTGAGATGTTCCACTCGCTCATTGATCAGGGGTACAAGGGCATCATCATCGTGGGTACGGGACTGGGACATGTCAACAGGGAGCTCTACCCGGCGCTGGAGCGCGCACAGAAGGAGAATGTGGCTGTCTACATGACGCTCCAGACTATCTGGGGTTACGTCCATATGTTCGTCTATGAGACCGGCCGCGATATGATGGCCAAGGGTGTGATACCACTCGGTAACATGCTTCCTGAGGTTGCCTGGGCGAAGTTGGGCTGGGCGCTGGGTCAGACAGATGATCTTGAGGAGGTGAAGAAGATCATGCTGACACCTGTCAATGACGAGATCACCGAACGGGAACCCTATAACGGTTACCTGGTCTACCAGGGTGGCGTACCCGAGGTGGAGGAATTCATCCGACGCGTCCACAAATAACCAGAAAGTCGAAAGT
>WOYX01000018.1:63514-86218 GCA_011620595.1 Bacteroidales bacterium
CCCGAGGTGGAGGAATTCATCCGACGCGTCCACAAATAACCAGAAAGTCGAAAGTCTGAAAGATTTGCGATTTGCGATTTGCGATTAAATCGAAAATCGAAAATTCCTCTGCCTACCCCACAAGCTGACTCCTTCGCTGGAATGATTCACTGAGCCAATCCTTTACGCTCGGCCCTCTATTGCCTGAAAGGGCTGACGATTGCCGGCTGAGACTATTGTCTGCTGCTTTTAGCCACCGTAGCCTTCTTTAACATCTGACTCCGACGGACGAAGTCCGGTACATCGGACATAGTCCGTAGTCTTAACGAAAGATGTGGCGAAGGTAGCCTTCCTACTGAATATTCTTATAGTGCTCGTATCGCTCCAGGATATCGGACACATACGCATTCACCTCCACACCCTGCTTCAGCCTGCCGTTGCGCACCACCGGGTCACTGTAGATGGCCGGGTCCGACTTGCGCTCCAGGAAGAGCGAGACGTTGTTGTCCCACTTGCCGGGGTTAAGCCCGTTCTTCTCAGCCAGCTTGATGGCGTCAAGCACATGGCCGTGACCGGCATTGTATGATGCCAGGATGAACTTCACCCTCTCATCGGGATCTGTCACCCAGTCGTCGAACAGACTGTCGAGCATCCTGATATAGCAGACACCCGCATGTATGTTGTTGTCAACTGACCTGGTGACGTCAAAACCGAAGAACTTTCCGGTCTCGGGCATCACCTGCATCAGGCCGTAGGCTCCGACGGGCGATATCACCGACGGGTTGAACCTCGACTCCTGGTAGATGAGTGACGCAACAAGACGCCAGTCCCAACCTATGGTGTCGCTGTATCTCCTGATGATATCATCAAATGGCGATACCTTGCCGGTGTAGGTGGCAAAATATTCCGATGAGGCCATGCGTACTGAACGTGAGGCCTTGAAATACTTGTGCTCCAGCCATGCATATTCGCGGGTGGTCTTGAACCCCGTCACCCAGCTGTTGAGCTTTGCCTCGAGCGCATCGGTGCCCTCCTTGCGGATGCTCCATGCTATGTTCTGCGGAAAGCTTACCGGCGTGGAGAGGTCAAGCTCGGCATAGAGAGACCCTATGATCATCGTCATGTAATCATCACATACGGTGTAATCTATCTCACCCCGGGCCACCTGCCGCGCCAGCTCCTCGGCGTCGTAAGGCACCTCAATGACACCTATGTCAATGCCTGACTCACGCTCAAGGTTATAAAGCCGTTGTGCATATGAAGACCCTTTCTGTACATATACTGTCTTACCCGCGAGGTCAAGCTGGTTCCTGACCATACCGGCCTCAATGGCATCTGCCGTCATCCTGTTCCACCCTCCGGGCTTGCGCTGAACCAGCACCTCCGTGCTCTGCATCAGCGGCTCGGTAAAACGCATCATCTCCTGCCGGTCAGCATTGACCGACAGCCCCACGGCCACCAGGTCAACCTTACCATCCTGCAGATACTCAAGCGCCTCATCAATGTCGTTGCTCGTAATGATCTCAAGCTCAACATCTATCTGATCGGCAAATTTTTTGAGTAACTCGAAATGAAAACCCATCGGCTCTCCCTTATATATGAAGTAGCTCGTCTGATTCACGTTGGTCACCGCCCTGATCTTACCGTCAGCGAGGATCGCATCAAGATCACGAGGCTGAACAGTGACATCTGTGTCTGCTCTGTTCCCCTGCTCGCAGGAGACAACTGACAGAAAAACTATAAATAAGAACGAAAAAAACTTTCTCAAAACCTAAACTAATTTGATCCGGCAATCTAACAATCCGATTGCCGGTTTGTTCGCGGCGCAAAGATACAATTTTTTTCTAATCGTAGAAGGTCCAGGCAATCCCGTACTTTATCATCCTGATATTCAATGGATAACCTGGCACGAGGAAGTAGTTGTAACCGGTAAGTTCAGAGTTAATATGGTCAGCCATAATGAAGATTCTGGTGCGCTTCACCTTGAGATTCAGGAAAATATTGATAAACGGATAGTTACCGGTCTGCGAATCCGACTGGCTAAAATATCTTCCTGTGGCAGGCATGTAATTCATGGCATTATAAGGGGTGTGAATCATCGCCTCAGCGCCAAGCTGAAAGCTAAGCTCACCCCCGGTAGATGCGAACTTGAAGATATGATCAAAGAAAAATGCACTGCGGGCGGTGACAAGCGGGAGGCTTAACACCTCACTGTTGCTGCTCTGCTGTAACAGGACCGTGTTGTCAAGATGTAACTTCCAGAATATAAAGTCTTTGCTTGCCAACAATGAGGCTACCGACAGCCCTCCCTGGTGCTGTGCCGGACGGGCCTCAGTGCCCATATAGGTAAAGTTATCAACAATGGCATAGCTAAAACGGATATTTAGATGGCGTTCCGGCCACCTCAGTGAGGAGCCGACCGTCAGTCTGAACTCCCTTGAGATGTCGTTCTGCCATGAGAAATTATTCGACCCCCATTGTTGGTACCAGAACGAGGGGGTATAGCTGGCAACGGCACCTGTTGCGTCCCATGTGACTGTGCCCTTGCGCTTTGTAGCAAAATCCCTGTAGATACGCCCGTCAACGATGAAGTCGCCTGCCCTGTAACCCTGAAACCAGAAGTCGCCCGAAGCGGTCCACCCGAACTTGCTTCCGATGTTGTTGAAAACTTTCCCCGTCAAAACCAGGGAACTGGTGCTACTGGAGGCCATATCAGGCCTCGTGAGGGTGTCGCCGGGCATCACCTGGGCAAATTTGCGAAGCTCACTTCGTATCCCGGCGCCTGCTCCTATCCTGAATCTCCCCGTGCTGCCGGCAGCAAAATCGACCCTGAAGGTGTTCGACAAAAGGCTCTGATAGAGCGAATCAGCCGTCTGCGTCTTGCTGATCATCACAGTGTCATAAAGCTCTGTAATGGGATACTTATCCGTATACCTGCGTTGGTTCCACTCGTAGGTGCCTATATAAGAGAATGTTATGGGGCCGGACCTGATCAGTTCTCCGCTGACGCTGTCGCGCTTGCCTCCCGGAGAATAGCGCTGCACCAGCATCAGGTACCTGTTCTTAAGGTAGCTGGTTGCTCCGTTCAGGTCATTGAGAACGACCGGTACATCCGCCGGTGCGTATTGCTGAAGGCTCTCCTCACCTGCTATACCACCGTTCTCCTGTGACTCATGGTTGTTGATCCCGGCAGAGAAGTAGGCGGTATAGATGTTCCTGTTATAGGATGTATGAAACAGAAAGTTCTTGTTTACAGCACGTTGCAGGTCATATTGCCCGATGTTGAAGACTATGTCATATATGAGTCCGAAGTTCAGGAACCGGCTGGCGTTCTGCGAGTGGCGCACCCTGAAGGTCTGCTCCGCCACGTTGCGCGCTCCGCCGTTGGTCCACTTAAGCTCGGTGAAGGGGACGTGCGTGTTGATGAAGAGGGTGTTGGCCGGGGTCCACATGAAGGGCAGGTAATGGGAGTAGAGGAACCTGTCGGGTCTCCACTCGCGGTCGAAGAAGTTGATCTGGTACAGGGGAAGACCGTAGTTGCCGGTATAGGCGTTGAAATCGGAATACTTGTCGGTGATGCGGTAACGGTGGAAGAGCGAGAAGGCTGTGTCAAGCGGCACGAGTATCTCTTGAGTGAAGTCTGATGACAGGGTCCACTGCCTCGAGCCGGAGGAAAAGATAGTATCAGAGAGGAAGTCAGAGGCCGGCTGTCGCCTTATGCCTGCCTGTTGAATAAGGGAATCGGCAAGAGATGGGCCGGGGCTGTCTGAGGCCGTACGGGGCAGAGTGTCAATGGCATTCCGCGAAATAGTATCCGATGCTGCCCGGGGTATGGTGTCTTTCATATGGCCGGCGACGGTATCTGCCTGCTGGCCGGCGACGGTATCTGTCTGCTGGCGGGCGGCGGTATCCAAAGCCGGCGGCGGCATGAGATCCGGCCGGCTCTTTCTTGCCGGGACGGTGTCTATCTCCTGTGCCGTGAGTGCCAGGGGCAGCAACAGCAATATCATATGGGCCAATGCTCTGCGCATCACTGGCAAATTTACTTAAAAAGAAACACGGGAAGGCGCAATCGCCGGGTCAGAAGTAAAAAAGGACCTGCAGGTATGTGGAGACCATCAACCTGCTATGGTCCCCGATTTATCGTGGCCACTGAGCCGCCGGGAACGAAAAAAGGCCGCCCCGACGCAATGTCGGGACGGCCCCGCGAACAACAACCATATAAGGGCAAAAACAAAATCAGTCTACATTATCGTTCAGATAAGCATTATTCTCCCTGATCACAGGCTGGTTATCCTCGTCGAGGCTCAGCGTGAACTTTGACACTTTGCTGCCTGCAACCTTGTTGGCGTTATGAATGGCAATCTTCTTGCGCACGTAGGCCGGCACCTCCTCGAAGTCCTCGATGTTATCATTCATCGACTGTGTGGAGAGCCCCTCGTTCTTGATGACATTCTGCATGTGCTTCAGCTTGCGCAGCGTACCCTCGTTCTTGTCTGCCGGCGGGGGGGCGGGGCGGGCAGGAGCGGGAGTGACGCTTATGTCACCGTCAGGCTCAAAGTCGATCACCCCCTGATGGATATTGGATGAGTGCGTGCTGCCGCTGTGGTCGGGGGGGCGCGATGCACGAATGACGTATTGTCCGTCAGCCTCGTTCGCGCCGTCGGTGAGGGAGGGCTGCTGCGCCGCGGAGAGGCTTATCACCTCCTTCTTCCTGTCCGACTTGTAACCGTCAACGTCGATGCCGGCCTCAAAGCCCGTGGCAACAACAGTCACACTGATGGCATCGCCGAGCTCCTCCTCGGTGGAGATACCCCTGATGATGAGCGCCTCCTCGGAGACAGCGTCGTAGACGTAGTCGGTGAGTTCTCCCAGCTCGTCCATGGTGATCTCGTTCTCGCCGGTGCCCGACTTGATGTTGAGCAGTATGCTGCGCGCGCCGGTGATGTCGTTAGAGCTCAGCAACGGCGACGTCAGCGCCGCCTCAATGGCCTTCGTGGCACGCTCCTCACCCGAGGCAGTGCCGATACCCATCAGCGCCACGCCCGAATCGCGCATCACGGTGTCCACATCGGCGAAGTCGACGTTGATGTACCCGGTGCATGTGATGATCTCGGCTATCCCCCTGACGGCATTGGCAAGTACATCATCGGCGCGGGCAAAGGCAGCCGAGACACCCTCGTCGCCGTAGATCTGGCGCAACCGCTCGTTATTGATCACTATCAGTGAGTCGACCTTCCCCTTCAGCTCCTGTATGCCACTGATGGCCAGCTTTATGCGCTGGTTCAGCTCCGACCGGAAGGGTATGGTGACTACGGCGACGGTGAGGTAGCCGGCATCCATGCAGGCCTTCGCGATCACGGGCGTGGCGCCGGTGCCGGTGCCTCCCCCCATGCCCGCGGTGATGAAGACCATCTTGGTGTTGCCCGACAGCGCGTTCATCACATCGTCAATATTCTCCAGCGCCGAGGCCCGGCCCCGCTCAGGCTGGCTGCCCGCGCCGAGACCCTCGGTGGTGCTCTCCCCTATCTGCACCTTGACCGGCACAGGACTCTTCGTCAGAGCCTGCTGGTCAGTGTTGCAGACGATGAAATTCACATCCTTGATGCCCTTGCGGAACATATGGTTGACGGCGTTGCTGCCGCCACCCCCTATGCCCAGCACCTTTATTATCGATGACCGCTCTACAGGCAGGTCAAAATTCATCAGATCATCTGACATAACTTTATTCTTTTAGTTGACATTGCTGTCATCAATTTTCTCATCCGTGGCTTCGATTATCCTGCCCCAGATACTCTTCAGCTTATCGCTTATCGAGCTGCCGCTCTTCGGCCGCTCATCATAATACTGCTTCTCCCTTTCAACCTCTGCCGGCTCCTCCTTTACCTGCTGCGAGGCGGTGGTCTGCTGCACGACCGGTTCTACCTTCTTCTCGCCGAAACGGAGGTGAACCCGGTTTTCTTCGAGATACTCGCGTCCTTTGAGTATCAGACCCACACTGGTGGCGTACATCGGCTGGTTGATCTCATCCTTGCCCTTGCCTGTCAGGTGCACGTTGGGATGGCCAATACGCACATCCATCGCCGTCTTGAACCTGACAAGCTGCGGCAGGTTCTTAAGCATCGAGCCGCCGCCGGTGATGACCACCCCTGCTGTAAGCTTATCGGCGAAGCCGGAGTTCTGTATCTCGAAGTTGACGGCGTCAAGTATCTCCTCCATGCGGCTCTGGATGATGTATGCCAGGTTCTTGAACGAGATCTCCTTCGGCTCCCTGCCTGCGATGCCGGGGATGCTTACCACCTTGTTCTCGGGTGCGATGTCGCCGATGGCATAGCCGAACTTGACCTTCAGGTCCTCGGCCTGCTTCTGCAGGATGGAGCACCCCTCCCTGATGTCGGCAGTGACCATGTTGCCGCCGAAGGGTATGACGGCGGTGTGCCGTATCACATTGTCATAATAGATGGCCACATCGGTGGTGCCCCCGCCAATGTCTACGAGCACCACGCCCGCCTCCTTCTCCTCGTCGGTCAGCACCGCCTCTGACGATGCCAGGGGCTCGAGCACCAGACTCATCAGGTTCATACCCGCCTTGTTGATGCAGCGCTCGGTATTGCGCGCCGAGGCTATCTGCCCTATCACGATGTGGAAGTTGGCCTCCAGCCTCTTGCCGCAGATGCCGATGGGATGGCTGATGCCCGACTCGTTATCAACGATGTAGGTCTGCGGGATGACATGAATGATCTCCTCACCCACCTCGATGGGCAGCTTGTACATGTCGGCCGTAAGACGCCGGATATCGTTGATGTCGATCTCCGAATCATGGGAGTCACGGGTGATGTACCCCCGCGCCATCTTGCTCTTGATGTGCCTCCCGGCTATGCCCACGAACACGTCCGTCAGGACGATGCCCGTTCGCTCTTCGAGGTCATTGACGGTGGTGCGTATCGCCTTCACCGTCTCTTCAATGTTAAGCACCACACCACGCTTGACCCCCGTGGATGGTGTGTTGCTCAGCCCCAGGATCTCTATGGATCCGTTGCTGTCACAACGCCCGACGATGGCTACGATCTTTGTCGTGCCTATGTCGATGGCTGCTACTAACTGATCATTACTGCTCATAATTCACATATATGGTTGTTCAACGTTTTATCTTCTCTGGCATACCACCTGCCCCTTGTATTCTATGTTCACCACCCGGTACCTGTCCCATCCCGCCAGGGGCATTGCCTCGCGGTAAAAGACTTGCAGGTTGTTAAGCTTCTCCTCGTAGTCGTCGGTGCGCCCCAGCATGACGGTGTGGTTGCCGACATGAGGCACCAGCGTCACCCTGCCGTCGCGCGTCATGCTCAGCTGGTCAATCATGGTGTTCCAGAAGCTGTGACCGCGGATATAGTTCACCAGCTCGAAGGCACGCGCCAGGTTGGCGGTTTTCTCCGAGTCGTAGATGTTCATGCCGTTCATCTGCGAAGCATTGAAGACCATGTCAGCCTCGAGGATATGTATGTTGGGCGTGTATAGGTTGTGGCGCCGCATAATGACACCCTCGCTGTCGATGAAGAAGTCGCCGCCGTACGATGCCACCACCCTCAGCACCGGCTCGCGCTGGTCGGTGCGGACGTGAAGCTTCCTGTCACCGGAGAAGAAGACCTCAGCCTCCTTCAGCTCCGTAAAGGCTCTCACCTCTTCTTCGATGGCGGCAAGGGGTATCTCGTTCACCTTCACCCCTGTCACACGTATGCCGGTAGACCTGATGGCATTCATGATGTCATCCTCAGTGACCAGCCGGTGCATGGAGGAGTCGGCGACGGTGACCTCCACGCCGCAGCAGACGGCCTCGTTGCCCTTCATGCTGACAAAGAGCGGCGCCAGGGATATCAGAGTCCCGGTAACAGCGGTCAGTATGATCATCAGCAGCCTCATGCGTCGCGTACCTTAAGTTTTTCAGTTATCGGCTCAATGAACCTGTCTATGTCTCCTGCTCCTATCGTCAGCAGCAGCCCCTCCTTCACCGTGTCAAGGGCAGGAAGCAGCTCCTCGCGCGTCACCACCCTGACGTTCCTGTTTTTCATCTTTTCGGCGATCATATCTGACGATACTCCCGCTATGGGGTTCTCCCTGGCGGGATAGAGCGTCAGCAGCAGCACCTCATCGAGCCTGTCGAGGGCGGCGGCAAAGCCCTCCGCGAAGTCGCGCGTCCGCGTGTAGAGATGGGGCTGGAAGATGCCGGTGACCTTCCTCCCGGGCCAGAAGTCGCGCACGGCGCTGACGAGGGCGTTGATCTCCTGCGGATGGTGGGCATAGTCATCAAGATAGATGATATCCTTCCCCATGTATCTCACATCAAACCTGCGCCTGACACCCCGGTATGTCGCGAGGGCTTCGCGTATCTCACCTTCTGTGGCGCCGGCACACCACGCCGCTGCCGCCGCCGCGGTGGCATTGAGGATGTTGACCTTGCCCGGCACATGGAGACGGATATCTTCAATACGTCCCCCCGGCGTCATCAGGCTGAAGCTGTAATACCCTTCTTCCCTCACGATGTCAACGGCCCTGAAGGATGCCTCTTCGCCGGTGCCGTAGCTGTAGGCCGTAGCATCATCGGGCAGCGAAAGCCGCGAGATGATCTCTTCATTGATTATCAGCGTGCCGCCGCCACGCACCCGGTGGCAGAATTCACCGTAGGCTCCGACCATCACCTCTGCCGTGCCGTAGATGTCGAGATGGTCGGGATCGATCGATGTCACCACCGCTATCAGCGGCGAGATATGCAGGAACGAGCGGTCGAATTCATCGGCTTCCATCACCGTATACTGACTCTCCTCAAGCAGCAGGTTGGTGTCATAGTTCTTTGAGATGCCTCCCAGGAAGGCCGAGCAGCCTGTGGCCGAGGAGGATAGTATATGCGCGGTCATAGTGCTGACGGTGGTCTTGCCGTGCGTTCCAGCCACGGCGATGGCGTCGGTGTCGCGGGAGATCATCCCCAGTATCTCCGCCCTCTTGTAGATCATGTAGCCTTGCTCCCTGAAGTATGTCAGGATGTGGTTCTCCTTCGGTACCGCCGGGGTATAGACCACCAGCACCTTATGGCGCCGACCGGGGTCGGAGAAGAGTGTCGGCAGCGAGTCGACGGTGTCATTAAAGACGATGCCGCATCCCTCATCGGCGAGGGCGTCGGTGAGCGGGCTCTCCGTGCGGTCATAGCCGCAGACGGTATATCCTTCCGAGATGAAATAGCGTGCCAGGGCGCTCATGCCTATGCCGCCTATGCCAACAAAATATATCCCTGATATGCCGGTCATCCCCTTCATCGTGCAGCCAGTTTAAGTACTTCGCGGGCTATAACCGCGTCGGCGTCTCTTATCGCCATCTTTTTTATGTTCTCAGAGAGCGAGGCTCTCCTGGCATCGTCTCTGATCAGCTCCAGGGCTGTGTCTATCAGATCTCTCTGCGCGTCGGCATCCTTCACCAGCAGGGCTGCGCCCCGGCTTACGAGCGCCATGGCGTTGTGCGTCTGATGATCCTCGGCCACGTTGGGTGAGGGCACCAGTATCACGGGCTTGCCCACCAGTGCCAGCTCGGAGATGGTGCCCGCGCCGGCACGGGAGATGATCACGTCGGCGGCGGCGTAGGCCAGGTCCATGCGGTGGATGAAGCCTGTCATCATGATGCTCCTCGCCGACTGCTCCTCAACAGCCTCGCGCATGCGGTCATACCAGTGGCTGCCGGTCTGCCATATCATCTGCACCCCCGACGCCTCTATGGCGCTGATGGCGCCGCCGATACTTTCGTTGACCGTGCCGGCGCCCAACGACCCGCCCAGAACCAGTATCACCGGCCTGCCGGACTGCAGTCTGAAGTGCGCAAACGCCTCGGGCCGCAACGACTCGAGGTTGTCATAGGCCTGCCGCACGGGATTGCCCGTCAGCATTATCTTTTCCTTCGGGAAGTACTTCTCCATACCCTCGTAGGCCACGCATATCCTCCCGGCCTTGCGTGCCAGCAGCTTGTTGGTGACACCCGCATAGCTGTTCTGCTCCTGGATGAGCGTGGGTATCCTCCGCCGCTGGGCCTGCTTCAGCACCGGCCCCGAGGCGTATCCGCCGACGCCCACCACCACATCAGGGCGGAACTTCCTTATTATCTGCGATGCCCTGAGCATGCTGCGGAACAGCTTCCACGCCACGTGTATGTTCCTGATGCCCCCCCCGCGCACCAGTCCTGCTACCGGCAGGCCGGTGATCTCATACCCCGCCTCAGGCACCTTCTGCATCTCCATCCTGCCCTGTGCACCGACAAACAGTATCTTCACGCCGGGCTCAAGACGCCGCAGGGCGTTGGCGATGGCTATGGCCGGGAAGAGGTGGCCGCCGGTGCCGCCGCCGCTGATGATGACCCTGATATTTTTACCTTCCCCGCTCATGCCTCATTTGTATCAGTCTGTTCGATGTCAGAGAGCTGCTCGCGCCGCTCACGCGCGTTCATCACCCTCGAGACGCTGAGTATCGCCCCCAGCGAGAAGCTTATCACCAGCACCGATGTCCTGCCCCAGCTGATCATCGGCAGCGTCTGTCCCGTCACCGGGAAGAGACCCACGGCGACAAGCATGTTGATAAAGGCCTGGAACACGATCATGACGGTGAGCCCCAGCACCATCAGGGCCGGGAAGGCATAATCGCATTTTCGCGCTATCTGTATCCCCCGGAACATTAGCGCCAGGTAGCTGAGTACCACTATCAGCGCCCCGAAGAGACCGTACTCCTCCACTATTATGGCGAAGATGAAGTCGGAGTTCGACTGCGGAAGAATGTTGCGCTGCGTGCTCTTGCCCGGCAGCTTGCCGAACAGCTTGCCCGTAGAAATGGCTATCTTGGCCTGGTTGGCCTGGTAGTCGGCATCGGGAGTGCTCTCGCCGCTGGCGAAAACCTCAATGCGGTTCTTCCACACCTGCACCCTGTTGTTATCCTTCCTGAAGACAAGCAGCAGCGAGGCAAAGAGTATCACGGCCACCAGCCCCATGCCGGCGTAGGCCAGCAGGAACCTCACGGGCACCCGGCCGATGAAGAGTATTATCATGCTGATCATGAAGATCATGACAGCGGTGGAGAGGTTCTCGGGCATGATCAGTGCACATACCAGCACCACGGGAAGCACCAGCCTCATGGTCACCACTCTGAAGTTCTTCAGCTCATGCTGGTAGACCGTCAGCCCGCGGGCCAGGAAGATCACCAGCGCCACCTTCGCCAGGTCGGAGGTCTGCAACCGTATGCCAGTGCCAGGTATCGCAAGCCAGCGGGTGGCCTCGTTGATGCTCACGCCGGCGACTAGTGTGACGCCAAGCAGTACTACCGACACCCCCAGCCCGATGGCGGCAAACTGCATATATTTAATATAAGGTATCCAGTGGGTGACAACTATGATCAGCAGCCCGAGCATCAGCATGATGAACTGCGTCCTGAGGAAATAGAAGGTATTGCCGTGATGCGAGGCGTAGGCCAGGCTCACTGACGAGCTGTAGACGGAGAGCAGCGAGATGACCATGAAGATCCCTATCAGACCCCACAGGTACCTGTCACCCCTGAAAAACCGTTTTACCGTCACATTCGCCATCGCTTAAAGGTTTCTTACTGCCTGCTTGAACTGCTGACCGCGGTCCTCGTAATTCCGGAACAGGTCGAAGCTGGCGCATGCCGGCGAGAGCAGCACGGTGTCGCCCTTGTGCGCCAGGTAATAGGCCGAACGCACCGCCTCCTCCATCGAGGTGGTCTCGACGATGGTGGGCACCATATCCGTGAAAGCGTTGATGATCTTCGAGTTATCCTTGCCAAGGCATACTATCGCCTTCACCTTCTCCCTGACCACGCTGTTCAGCTCGGAGTAGTCGTTCCCCTTGTCGATGCCTCCCGCTATCCATATCACATCGGTCTTCTGGCACTCCAGGGCATACCAGGTGGAGTTGACGTTGGTGGCCTTGGAGTCATTGATGAAGTTTATCCCTGCCACCATGATGACAGACTCGAGCCTGTGCTCCACACCCTGGAAGTCAGTCAGGCTCTCGCGTATCGTCTCCTTGCGGATATTGAGAACCTTGCCGGCAATGGCTGCAGCCATCGAGTTGTAAGTGTTGTGGCGTCCTTTCAACGCCAGGTCGTGAATGGTCATAAGGCTGGTTTTTTCGGTTATGTCAAGTATCAGATTGTCGTTTTCTACACAGGCGGCCATCCCCTCGCACTTTTCGAGGGAAAAGGGCAGTGAACGGGCGGCGATGACCCTTTTGGCGACCTCGGCGGCCGTCACGGGATCGTCGGCGCACCAGATGAAATAGTCGCCGGGAGTCTGGTTGCGTATCACACGCATCTTGGAGTCGATATAGTTCTGCATCTCGTGACCGTACCTGTCGAGGTGATCGGGCGTGATGTTCATCAGGATGGCTACCTCAGCCTTGAAGTCATACATGCCGTCGAGCTGGAAGCTGCTCAGCTCGATGACGTAATATTCATATCCCCCCTCAGCCACCGCCATCGCGAAGCTGTTGCCCACATTGCCGGTCATGGCCACGTTGAGGCCTGCCTTCTTCATCATGTGGTATATCATGTTGGTGGTGGTGGTCTTGCCGTTGCTTCCCGTCACGCATATCTTGACGGCGTCGGTGTAGCGGCCGGCGAACTCTATCTCGGAAAAAACAGGTATCCCCTTATCGTGAAGCGCCACCACCAGGGGGTTGTCTTCGCGCAGGCCGGGACTCTTGATCACCTCATCGGCATTCATGATCAGCTCCCGGGTATGCTTCCCCTCTTCAAAGGGTATGCTGTGCGAAACAAGTATTTCACGGTACTTATCCTTCACGGTGCCGTTGTCGGTGACGAACGCCTCAAAGCCCTGTTTCTGAGCCAGCACCGCCGCTCCCACGCCGCTCTCTCCCGCTCCCAGTATCACAATTCTCTTACTCATTCTCAGTCATATCTTCAATGCCTTCCGGCTCATTTTATTTCCCGTCGTTTCTCCGGTTTTGCTATGATCAGTTCTTTTCTTATCGTATCTTCAGCGTAACTACGCTCAGCACCGCCAATATGATGGCGACGATCCAGAAGCGTGTGACTATCTTCGGTTCCGCATATCCTTTCCTCTGGTAATGGTGGTGCAGGGGCGCCATGAGGAAGATGCGCCTCCCCTCACCGTACTTCCGCTTCGTCCTCTTGAACCAGCCCACCTGCAGCATCACCGAGAGGCTCTCGACGAGGAAGATGCCGCACAGTATGGGTATCAGCAGCTCCTTGCGTATGACGATGGCGAAGACGGCGATGATGCCGCCGAGGGTGAGGCTGCCGGTGTCGCCCATAAATACCTGCGCCGGGTATGAGTTATACCATAGGAACCCTACCGTGGCCCCGGCGAAGGCGGCGGCGAAGACCACCAGCTCGCCGATATAGGGTATGTACATGATATTCAGGTAGTCGGCATAGATGATGTTACCGGAGACATATGCCAGTATCCCCAGGGTGACCCCGGAGACGGCACTCGTCCCCGTTGCCAGCCCGTCAAGCCCGTCGGTGAGGTTGACGCCGTTTGACACCGCCACCACCACGAATATCACCATCGCCATGAAGACCAGCCAGCCCAGCAGGGTCTTCGTCTTACCCTTGGCAAAGGGCACCAGCCATGAATAGTCGAACTCATTATCCTTCACAAAGGGGATGGTGGTCTTGGTCGATTTGATATTTGCCACGGTCGACTGCTCCTGAACGGCGGCCGACTCATCCCCGACGGCGTCCTGATTCTCTCCGGAGGCGTTCGGCTCCTGTGTCCCCAACGCTGTGTTGCCTTCTGTCATCCCGGCGTCAAACGATCTGTTACCGTCTGCAACCCCGGCAGCGAACGAGCTGTTGTCTGCAGTGACCACGCTGACGCCGGCGGGCGGGGTCACATTGACACGCACCACCACATCGTCGCTGATGTAGAGCGTCAGCGCCACTATCAGTCCCAGCACCACCTGCCCTGCTATCTTAAACCGTCCTGCCAGCCCCTCCTTGTTCTTCCTGAATATCTTGATGTAATCATCCAGGAAGCCGATGAGACCGATCCACACCGTCGTGATGATCATCAGGATGATATAGACGTTGTCGAGCCTCGCGAACAGCAGCACCGGCACCAGGATGGAGGCGATGATGATCAGCCCGCCCATCGAGGGTGTACCCTGCTTCTGATACTGTCCCTCGAGGTCGAGATCGCGGATGGTTTCACCTATCTGCCTGCGCTGCAGGACCTTGATGATGCGCTTGCCGATAAGCATCGCAATGATGAGGGAGGTGATGACGGCAGCGGCGGACCTGGTCGAGAGGTAGTTGAACGCCCCTGCGCCGGGGATGTCAAGTTGGTCGAGATATCTGAACAGGTAATACAGCATATCAGCTCATTTTGAAGGCTTTGCGTAATTCTTCCCGGTCATCGAAGTGATGCCTCACTCCCCTGATCTCCTGGTATGTCTCATGTCCCTTTCCTGCCACCAGGATGATATCGCCCGGCGCGGCCAGCATCACAGCAGCCCTGATGGCATCTGCGCGGCCGGTGATGCGTATCATCTTCGATATCGCGTCAGGTGTCAGTCCTGCCTGCATCTCATCTATAATCTTGTCGGGATCCTCACTGCGTGGATTGTCCGATGTCAGTATCAGCCTGTCGGCACCGGCCGCAGCTATGCGCGCCATCACCGGCCGCTTGGTGCGATCGCGGTCGCCGCCGGCACCCACAACCACTATCAGCCTGCCCTGCCCCTGCCGCAGCCTGTTGATGGCCTCGATAACATTCTCCACCGCATCGGGTGTGTGGGCATAATCAACGATGCCCGTGATGCCGTCGGCGGAGCGTATCACCTCGGTGCGACCGTCAACGGGACGCAGCGTGCTGAGGATCCTGAGCACCTCCTCCCTGCTTGCACCCAGCAGGATGGCCGCGCCATACACGGCAAGAAGGTTGGAGGCGTTGTAATCGCCGATGAACCGGGTCCACACCTCCTCACCGTTGATCTTCAACTGCATCCCCTCAAATCCCTGCTCAATGATGCTGCACCGGAAGTCAGCCATGCCGTGCATGGAGAAGGTGTATTTCGCCGCTTTGCAGTTCTGTAGCATAACCGACCCGTTTTTGTCGTCAGTGTTGACCAGTGCGAATGACTCCTTCGGCAGCCCGTCGAAGAACTTCTTCTTGGCCGCGAGATAGTTGTTGAATGTCAGGTGGTAGTCGAGATGGTCATGGGTGAGGTTGGTAAAAATGCCACCTTCAAAATGGAGCCCGGAAACACGTCTCTGGTCGATGGCATGAGAGCTCACCTCCATGAAGGCATACTCGCACCCTTCGTCAGCCATCTCCGCCAGCAGGGCGTTGAGCTGCACGGGATCGGGGGTAGTGTGGGTGGCATCCCTGCGGGTGTGATGAACATAATTGCACACCGTGGATAGCAGTCCGCACTTGTATCCCAGCCCCTCGAACATATTATAAAGCAGCGTGGCTATGGTGGTCTTGCCGTTGGTGCCGGTGACACCTGTCAGCCGCACCTTGCGCGACGGATGGTCATAAAATGCTGAGGCAGCCATGCCGGTGGCGGCGGCGGAGTCGTCAACAATGATGAAGGTGACTTTGTCCGGAGAGGAGTTGTGAAGGGTACTTCGCCGAATACCATCTCCCGGCTTGATGACATCATTCCCGGTGCCATCCCGGAGTGCATCAATGAGGTCTGCGGGCAGCTTGTCGACAATAGTGGCCCACTTATCAGACAGTCCGTCGACTGTTTTCTCCGGATGATCAGGCAGCTTCTCGCATATGACCGCGACGGCACCCGCCTCCACGGCCTTGCTGATGAAGAGATGTCCGTCGCTCTGCGTTCCCCTGACGGCAATGAAGAGCCAGCCCGGCTGCACCGCGCGGGAGTCGGCCGTCACTCCTGCGATGACTTTGTCCTCATCGCCGTAGATGTTCGTGACCCTTATCTCCTTCAATATATCCTTCAGCACCTTCATCAATTGCTACTCAGTTCATTTTCGTGTTACACTACGCACATTCACAGGTCCTCCCTACATTCTCAGATCATATTCAGTTGTCAATCTGTGCCTTGACTTCTTTATTCACTGCCTTTTGCCTCTTTCCCGGTTCCTCTCTCATTTCACTCTCACCCAACTTTTATTTCTCTCTCTGCTCTTCACTCATTTTCGCCCCTCGCCTTCCGGTCACCATAATCTCAACTCAATCGACACTGTCGCTCCATTCGATATCCTCGCCCCTGCCGGAGGCGACTGCTTCGCAACTCTCCCCTGACCGGTGTAATAGACTCTCAACCCGCTGTTCTCCAGCAGGTAAATGGCATCACGGAGACCCATGCCCACCACGTCGGGCATCACACCCTCGGAGACGGTCAGATCATTCTCCCTGATGATCTCAGCAGCATCGTGCAGCTTCACCTTCTCCTCCCCCTCCGGATTCAGCGCCTGCAATGGCTTGTAGAAGTTGGTGGCATATACTTTATCAGCTATCTCCTTGAAGACAGGACCCGACACAACGTTGCCGTAATAGACCCAGTTGGAGGGTGCACTGACCACGACAATGCACGAGTAGAGCGGGTTGTCAGCCGGGAAGTACCCGACGAACGATGCCTGGTATGATATGCGGCTGCCGGAACGGTATCCGTGCCTGGCGTTGGCGATCTGCGCAGTTCCGGTCTTGCCGGCTATCTTATAATTACTGTTCTTCAGGTTCCTGGCGGTGCCGTTCTCGACAACACCCAGGAGAAGCGACTGTGCTTTTGTGACAGTGGAGCGCGAGCAGATGGCGTTGCTGATCACCTCCGTGCCAAAGGACCTGACAGTGCGGTTACCGTCGCGCACCTCGGTGACGAACCGCGGCTTGACCATCTTGCCGTCGTTGGCCACAGCGTTGTAAAAGGTGAGTATCTGCAGCGGGGTAAGCTGTACCTCATAGCCATGAGACATCATGGGAAGCGAGATGCCGGACCAATACTTATCCCCGGGATAGCGGATCAGCGGCTTCCCCTCGCCCTTGATCTGCAACCCAAGCGGCTTGTTGAGATGCATCGAGCAGAGACGGTCGACATACCTGCGGGGGTTATCCTTATAACTCTCATTGATGATCTTTGCGGTGCCTACGTTCGAGGAATGCTCGAACACCTCCCGTGCCGTGATCTTCCCGAGGCCCTTCTCCTCATGGTCGCGGATAACCTTGTCGTAGTACCTGACCGTGCCGTCGCCGGTGTTGATGGTGTCATCGAGGTCAATGACGCCATCCTCCATCGCCGCTATCATCGACATCAGCTTGAAGGTCGATCCCGGCTCGGTGCTCTCCCCCACGGCGAAGTTGTACGTCTCGTGATACCTGCCGTCCGATCCTATCTCGAGGTTGGCTATCGCCTTGACGTCGCCCGTTTTTACCTCCATCACCACCGCACATCCGTGATGGGCCCTGTGCTTTATTAGTTGCTTGTGAAGTGCGTTCTCGGCAGCATCCTGCAGGTCGAGGTCGATGGTGGTGACGATGTCATAACCGGGACGCGCCCGCACCGACTCGAGGTTATCGACATCGATCCATGCCCCTCCCGTAAGGCGCTGCTGCACCTTCAGCCCGTCCTTCCCTGCAAGAAAAGAGTTGAAGGAGCCTTCGATGCCGACGATGGTCGAGAGGCTGTCCTCGGTGACATAGCCGATGGTGCGCCTGGCCAGAAGGCCGTTGGGCATGATGCGCCTGTTCTCCGGCTGGTAGATCAGCCCGCCCCGGAACTTGCCGTGGCGGAAGATGGGCAGCTGCTTGAGGTGGCTCAGCGTCTCGTAGCTGACATGCCGCTTGATGAGATAGTACCTGTCACCGCGGTTGCGGGCGTTGGTCAGCGCTGTCCTCCAGCCGTCGGGACTGTTGACGCCGACATACTGCGACAGTCCGCGGCTGAGGCCGCTGATGCCGTTGGCCCAGGTGGTGTCAGCCATGCCCGAGCTGCGGGTGTCCATGAAAACCGTGTAGTATGGGATGGAGCTGGCGAGGATGCGCCCGTCGTCGGAGAGGATGTCACCCCTGCCGGCCTTGTCAACCTGCCGGCGGAAGACGATCTTGTCAGCCATGGAGGCCCACTTCTCCGACTCGGCGAACTGCAGTATGATGATGCGGACGAAGACCGCCACGGCCATCACCACCACGATACCGTAGATAACCCCGGTACGGGCAAGGATCTGGTCTTTCGGCTTCGTTTTCTTCTTCATAGGTCAGGTTAATGTGCTTTTGGCGTTTCCGGGGGTCAGGTTGGGTTAGCTTATATCATTTTTTGCATCGTGTCATTCATTCACTACTATCCTGTACGGCGGCTCGCGGAGCTCCTCGAGCCCCAGTCCCCGCTCATTCACCAGCTCTGTTATCTCACTCTGGCGGCTCACGCTGCCAAGGTCGGCCGATACCGATAGCGACTCAGCCCTCAGGTCACTTACCTCCTCCTCCAGAATGATGATCTGCCGCTCAACACGCTCGGCATTGAACCTGTTGGCGATGAAGATGATGATGAGCAGCGCAATCAGTGCCGAGTAGCGCATATCCCTGAGGATGAGGTTCTCGGAAATAAGCGTCCCGCTGAGGAGTCCCCTGATCACACCGTTGTTTTTCTTCCTGCCTGAGGTTTTCCCGCTGGCAGCCTTGGCTGATGTCTGTTCTTTATTGGCCTGCCTGTCATCAACTGCAGACTGCTGTCCCGACACTCCCGACTTCATCGGGACAGGTTCGTGTGCGGGATTGGGCCTCCTCTTACGTCGTAGTCCCAAACTGCTGAATACAGACTGATATGTTTCTCTCTCCGCCATCCCGGTTATATCTTCTCCGCGATTCTCAGCCTGGCACTGCGCGCACGACTGTTGTTTCCAATCTCCTGCTCCGAGGGCACAATCACCTTGCGGTTCACCGCCTTCAGCGGGGCCGTGACATTGCCGTAAAAATCCTTCTCGCTCTCACCCTCGAAGTTGCCGGTGCGGATGAAGTTCTTCACCAGCCTGTCCTCGAGCGAGTGGTATGTTATCACTGCCAGGCGGCCGCCGGGCTTGAGCAGCTCCAGCGCCTGCTGCAGCATCTCCGTCAGCGCCTCCATCTCATGGTTCACCTCGATGCGCAACGACTGAAACAGCCTCGCGTAGAACTTATTCTCCTCCCGTGGCGGAACCATCCCGCTCAGCGCTGCCATGAGGTCACTGACCGTCCGGACCGGCTGTGCAGCGCGTGCCTTAACTATGGCGGCCGCCAATCTGCGCGAGTTGGTCAATTCTCCGTACTTGTAGAAAACATCTGCCAGCGTATCCTCCTCGTAGGTGCGGAGGATGTCGGAGGCCTTCACCGTCGCCTGGCGGTTCATCCGCATGTCGAGCTCCGCGTCGCTGCGGAACGAGAAGCCCCTCTCCGGCTGGTCGAACTGATGGAACGAGACACCCAGGTCGGCAATCAGGCCGTCGATCTCACTGATGCCGAGGTAACGGAGATTGTTCTTCAGGTACCGGAAGTTCTGGTTGAGGAGCGTGAAACGTTCGTCATCGATCTTGTTAGCCTCGGCATCGGCATCCTGGTCAAAGGCTATCAGCCTGCCTGAGGTGAGCCGGTTGAGAATGGCGCGCGAGTGACCTCCGCCACCAAAGGTTACATCGACATAAATCCCTTCGGGCCTGAGGTTAAGCCCTGCAATGCTCTCATTCAGCAATGCCGGGAGATGATATACAGTCATCAGGCTGAGCCGGAATCGGGACTACCAAGCAGCTTCTCCGCCAGGTTGGCGAAGTCGTCGGAAGGCATGTCTATGCGGGCATAAACCTCCTCAGCCCACATCTCTATACGCCCGTCCTGCCCGGCGAGAACCACATCTTTCTGTATGCCCGCAAGGTCAAGAAGGCGCTTCGGGATGAGAAGCCTGTTGCTGCTGTCGAGCGACACCTCTGCCGTACCCTTGAAGAAATTGCGGAGAAAGATATTGTGCTCCCTGTTATATGGATTGATCCTGCTGCGAACCTTCTCGAGCTGCCTGTTCCAGTCGTCAATGGAGTAGAGAACAAGGCATCCTTCGAAGATATCCTTTCTGACTACGAAGCGATCTTCAGCTGCCGGAGGCATCTGTCTCTTGAACGCGGCGGGGAGGATCACCCTGCCTTTGGCGTCAAGCCTGCATGAATAATCGCCTATAAACGTGGCCATCACAGTTGTTGTTTCGGAGGGCTAATGTAGAAAGATTTTCCCACTTTCCTCCACTTTCTCCCATTTTTCTTCACTTTTGTTGAAAACTTTGGGATGGCGGAGTTTATTGTGCCAGCCGCAATAAAATTTCCTGATCTCATACGAGGAACATATCTTACTCATATTCAATACCATACAATACATTAAGGTCTATGGCCTGATTACCCGTTAGAATATTCCCTGATCTTGTTTTCAGGTTCCCGAAAAAGTTCTGCGGCTGCCCTTTTACTCACTGCCTGACAGCGGTTCGTGAGCTCTCCCGACACTCTATGTCGGGATCGGTTCTTTGTTTCGTTTCTTTTGGGCAAGCAAAAGAAATGAAAGAATAATGTTATTGTATCTTTGCATGTGCAATTTCTCTCACAATGGCAGAGACCCAATCCCCACTGCAGATAAACATAGAGCAGATTCTCGACGACAAGAACCCGAAGATACGCCGGCTGGTTCCGGGCTTCGTCATCCGCTACCTCAAGCGGATCGTCCACCAGGATATGATCAACGATATCCTCCGCAACTTCGGTCATCTCCGCGGCGCCGCCTTCAACGATGCTGCCCTTGGATTCATGGGCATCACCTATCGTGCCCACGGTGTCGGGAACCTCCCGAAAGGCGGACGCAACATCTTCGTCTCCAACCATCCCCTCGGCGGACTCGACGGCATGGTATTCATGAGCGAGCTCTCCAAACATTTTCCGGCAATAAAATTCCCCGTCAACGACATCCTGATGTACGTCGACAACTACGGCGACATATTCCTTCCGGTGAACAAGGTGGGCACCTTCGGACGCGAAGCCGCAAGGCTGATGGAGGAGGCCTATGCCTCAGACTACCAGCTCCTCAACTTCCCGGCCGGGATATGTTCCAGGAAAATAAAAGGGAAGATTACCGACCTGAAGTGGCAGAAGAGCTTCATCATCAAGGCCGTGCAGCACCAGCGCGACATCGTGCCGTGCTTCTTCGAGGGACGCAACAGCTCGTTCTTCTATAACCTCGCCAACCTCCGGCGGTTCCTCAGGATAAAGATGAATATCGAGATGCTCTATCTCGCCGACGAGATGTACAAGCAGAAGGGTAAGGACATCGACGTTTACTTCGGCGAACCAATCCCCTGGCAGACCTTCGACAATTCGAAGAGCCCGCAGGAATGGGCTGATATGGTGCGTGAAAAAACTTACTCGCTGCAAAAAAGATATTCAGCCGGTTGATGGTTTTTTTATAATTTTATCCCACAATTAACATCCTTCATTGGAGAATCAGATGGATCACGGGAAAATGGAACCGCTGGGCGAGGCGGTACCTGTGGAAGAGCTGGTTGCGGAGCTGGACAGGATCGGTTACCTGAGAAAGACCAACAACGCCAACAACGAGGTATATCTCTTTGACAACCGCACATCACCGCTGCTGATGCACGAGATAGGCCACATCCGCGAGCTCACCTTCAGGCATGCCGGCGGCGGCACAGGCAAGGCGCTTGACCTCGACGAGTATGACCTCGACCCCGACCATCCCCAGAAACAACTGATAATCTGGGACCCCGACAACCGCGAGATCATCGGCGGCTACCGCTTCATCTTCCCGGAACACAAGGAAAAGGACTTCTCCATCGACCGGTTCGCATCATCATCATACTTCACCTTCTCCCGGAAGTTCATCAAGAAATACCTGCCCCACACCATGGAGCTCGGGCGTTCATTTGTCCGGCCGGAGTATCAGAGCGCCGCGATGGGTCGCAAGAGCCTCTACTCTCTCGATAACCTGTGGGACGGACTCGGAGCTATCATCATAGATAACAGGCAGATACGATATCTCTTCGGGAAGGTGACGATGTACACCCACTACAACGTGCGGGCGCGTAATATGATCCTCTGGTTCATGCTGAAGTACTTCCCCGACCCCGAGAGGCTTGCCGTGCCGGATGACCCGGTAGTTATTGACGTCCACCCCGACGAGATGAAGCAGATCTTTACCGGGAAATCATTTAAGCAGGACCTGAAGATTTTAGGGCAGGAGGTACGCCGATTGGGAGAGAACATCCCGCCTCTGATCAACGCCTATATGAACCTCTCTCCCACGATGAGGTGTTTCGGCACCTTCATCAACCACCACTTCGGCAACGTGGAGGAGACCGGCATAATGATCACCGTGCGTGACATCTACATCGAAAAAATCAACCGCCACCTCGCCTCATACCGGGAAGATTTTGACATCTCGCAGTAAGTCTGAAGGTCTCAGGTCTGAAGGTCTCAGGTCTGAAGGTCTCAGGTCTGAAGGTCTGAGGTCTGAAGGTCTGAGGTCTCAGGTCTGAAGGTCAAAAGTCCAAAGTCGAAGGATTAATCATCGGTTTTGCTATTTTGTTTGCCCGGATCGCCTTCAGAGCTTTTTCGGAAAGAGAGAGCCATTCACCTCATTGCGTTTCTTTTGGCCAAGCAAAAGAAATGAAAAGAATTAATACGCCCTATCGTTCTTCCCTTCGATATA
>WOYX01000034.1 GCA_011620595.1 Bacteroidales bacterium
ATCGGTTTTATGATAGATGGGACGCAGGTCCAGATCGGTTTTTAATACTCTGAAGAAGTTATGAAAAGCTTTACATAAGTTCTTAAGAGTTATGAAACAGGGAAACCAATTGAAGTCCAGATCTGGCCGGACCGTATTGAAATGTTAAGTTTTCCCGGTCCTGTTCCTCCGGTTACAGCAAAAATTCTCGCTGAGAACAGGAGAATAGTGGCACGTGATTACAGGAATAGAAGAGTGGGAGATTTTTTGAAAGAGCTTCATTTAACTGAAGGACGTGGTACCGGTTTTCCTACTATTTATAAAGCGCTGGAAGATAATGGTTCTCCCCCTCCAGTTATGGAAACGGACGATCAATGTACCTATTTTCTCTCGGTCCTTAAAGCCAATGCTGATTTTGTAAAATTGATTGATGCTAACCAGGCAGGTAACCAAGTAAGTGACCAGGAAAGTAACGAAGTAAGTGTCAGAGAAAGTGCCAGAGTAAGTGACCAAGTAAGTGACCAGGTAAGTGACCAGGTAAGTGATGAAGTAAAAAAAGTTCTAACATATTGCAAATCACCGAAATCCCGAAAGAAAATACTTGCCAGAATCGGACTTGCAAATCATACCACTAATTATAAAAGGCATATTGTGCCATTACTTGAAAGACAATGGTTAAAAATGACTATTGCTGAAAATCCGAAACACAGGAATCAAAAGTATATTACAACAGAATCAGGGGGAAAAATGTTGAAAAAATAAATGGAACTAAGTAGGGTTTGCTGAGAAAGTGGGATTATTCTGACATTAGGTTGATAATCAACGTAATAAGTTAATAACTATAACTCCGGGGATTAGCAAAAATGCAAGTAAAAACATAGATTGCCTTCATAAAGCTTGCATTATGACAGGTATAAGTCGACGAGATAGTAGAGTATCGAGGAGTTTAAATCGCCATTTCAGATTAAGCTTGATAAGGAGAACCGGTGGGTAAAGCCAATGCATCTTCGTCATTTGATGTTCACTGAATGCGCTGGTGATATTTTCAAGTTTCAGATGGTTGCCAATGCATCTTCGTCATTTGATGTTCACTGAATGCGCTGGTGATGTTTTCAATTTTAATTGGGTGCATACTCCCCTCTTTATTTCTCTTCTGATTCTTCCCGCCTTTTATCCAGTTCTTCCTGCATCAGGAGGCAGGTTTTATGGTCAATGGCATAGTATCAGAGAAGGATGGCGCACGACATATACAGAATCCCGGGGAAGACTGAGATCATCAGTTTGATTCCGGTAAGAGTGGTGGCAGACTGGTCGGTATTGGGAACGAAGTGAAACAGGACCAGCATCCAGCCTGCCAGTGCGCCGCCAATGCCACATCCGGCCTTCTGTGCAAATGTTGCTGCCGAAAAGACCAGTCCGGGTGCGAGGCTGTATCGCCAAGACCATATCCGATCTTTTCCTTCAGGGATAGTTTTGTGGTGTTAGTGCTCATAAGGCTTTAAGAATTGAATGGCTTAATGGTACCAGGTTGAATGGGGTCAAATGCCAGATCAAACCAGGACAAACCTGGTTAAATTTTTTCAGTCATTCAAATGAACTGTTTTCTTGTTTTAAGTGCAAAATCTCCTTTACCTTTTCGATGCCTGCAACGGTAATTGCTCCCTCTGATTATGCCATAAACAGACTTTGGGTCTAAAACGTTCTATATTGGTACGAATCAGGTAGATTACCAGGTCATTGCAGGCCTGATTTTGATCTGTTACATCTTTAGTAACAACTTAATCTGAAAAGCTATGAAGACAATTGTACTGCAAGCGCTGCACTCTTACCCGGCCTGCGCGGTCATGGCTGCTCTCATCCTGCCGGCATGCTTCTCCGCATCAGGACAGGAAATTGCCAAACTGAAAAGCAGCATCGAAGAGATGAACAGCAAGTTCCCTGATGTCTTCCGCAGAGGCAATGCTGTCTTGAAGTGTTTTCCGGTCGGCGTCCCTGCATAGCCACACAATAAAGCCGATTCCCGGGAAGACAAGAAATTCATCCGGGTTACCGTCCTGGATTTTCTCCGGTCCCCTGAGGTTTTTATTCGGCATGTTGGTTGTTATTAAGCATTAGACCTATCTTTGCTAACTTACTATTTCATCAACCCGGTTATGACAAATTCAGAACAAAAGCTCTATAATAAGGCTTTCTATTTAAGCCTGTTTACCATCTTCTACAACATTATTGAAGGTATAGTTTCAATGATATTGGGTTATAAAGATGAAACGCTCAGCCTGTTCGGTTTTGGTGCCGACAGTTTTATTGAGGTAATATCAGGCATTGGCATTGCTGTAATGATAACGCGTATCAGGAGAAATCCTGACAGTTCCACGAGCAAATTTGAAATTACAGCATTGAAGATTACAGGGGTGGCATTCTATCTGCTGGCTGCTGGTTTAATAACAGGTATTGTGCTTAATATCATCAACCATAACAAACCCGAAACCACCCTCTGGGGAATAATAATATCCGTAATTTCCATTGCAGTGATGGTATGGTTAATGAATGCCAAAAAAAATGTCGGGAAGGAACTGGGTTCCGATGCAATTATTGCCGATGCAAACTGTACCAAGATTTGTGTTTATATGTCCCTCGTTTTACTTTTTGCCAGCCTTATATATGAACTCACCGGATTCGCATATGCAGACGCAATAGGAGCTGCAGGCCTTGCATATTTTTCAATATCAGAGGGAAAGGAAGCCTTTGAAAAAGCAAAAGGCAAAGAGTGTGACTGCTGTTAGATAGATGAAAATGAATTGTTAAATTCACATTGTAAATTAGAAAGCCACCATTGCGAAAGGAGAAAAGATGTCAAAAAGGAAATTTACACAGGCGGTCAGAGGACAGCATGCTGTTGACGGTGCCGGCGTTCGATTGCGCAGGGTGCTGGGGTACAGAACAATCAGGGATTTTGACCCATTCCTGATGCTCGACGGGTTTGATTCTTCAAATCCGGAGGATTATATCAAGGGATTTCCCTGGCATCCCCACCGGGGAATAGAAACAGTCACCTATCTGCTGAAGGGGGACATTGAACATGGTGACAGTCTGGGCAACAGTGGTGTCATAGGGGATCTGCAATGCCAGTGGATGACGGCCGGATCAGGCATCATACACCAGGAGATGCCCCGGGCCTCGGAAAGGATGCTGGGATGCCAGCTATGGATCAACCTCCCGAAGAAGGATAAGATGACTCGGCCTGCCTACCGTGATATCAGGCAACAGGATGTTGCGGTGGTCAGTGAGGAAAATGCAAAAGTCAGAGTCCTGTCAGGCAGCTACAAAAACAATAAGGGAGCCGTCAAAGGCGAATATGTCAAAGTGCAGTACCTCGATGTCGACCTGGATCCTGACAGCACCTGGAGCTACGCGGAAACCCCCAATGACCAGACCATGTTTCTCTACCTGATAGATGGAACACTGGCCGCTGATGAAGCGTTGGAAAATTTTGAAGAAAAGGCATGTGCAATGCTGATGACTGCCTCTTCCCCAGACAGCTCTGAATTTGATGAGATAAGGGTCAAGGCAGGGCCCGACGGAGCCCGATTCTTCCTGATAGCTGCCAGGCCGCTGCAGGAACCTGTTGCCTGGGGAGGCCCTATAGTCATGAACACACAGGAAGAACTCAACCTTGCCTTCAGTGAACTTGAAAGCAAAACCTTCATCAAGCACGACAAGCCACAGGAATTTTAAGGCAGTTTATAATCTTCCTGAACGACCTCTGGCAGCTCCGTCTCCGGCAATTCAGCCACTTCCTTAACTTTCGGAGAGATGATGTTGCCCAGCATCATTGCCAGCATGGTCATCAGTATTACCAGGGTGATAACCTCGGTATTGATCTCGGGTATGATATAAGCCGAAGGAATGCTGATAAACAGAAGGATGGTTATCAGTCCTCTCGGGGCGAAGAGAATCAGGGAGAGGCTCTTCTCCCTCATCACATACCAGAGGAAAAGCCATCTTATCAGCAGGATACCTACGGTAACAGAAAATGCTATCAGGAGATTCCTCGGGTAAAAGATGCCTTCAAGAGAGGTATAAAACCCGAAGATTATGAAGAAGAAAGACCTTACCAGGAATGTAAACTCTCCGAGGATCTTCGAGAATGAGTCAATATCTTTCCTGAACTTGTCAAAGTCGACAAACTTGTTGATCGGAGTGTGCTCCCCGAGCTCACTGTTGGAAAGGGTAAGCCCGAAGATCAGGACCAGCAGCAGCGCAGGCAGGTGGTACATCTTTGCCAGTGAATACACCAGCACCATCACAGTCATGATGATGATGTAGTTGATATGGTATTTTATCTTGTGCAGCAGCATGGCCAGGCCTGAGGAGACTGCAATAGCCACCACCACCGTGATCAAAGCCAGAAGAAGATAATGGGATATCCCTCCCGACAGGTTTCCCTGGTTGAAAAGGATGAAGTCAAAGGCCATGATCCCGAATATGTCGGAGAATGAACTCTCATAGATTATGAACTCCTTCTCCCGATCATTCAGGCTCCCTGCCGAGGGTATGGCCACGGCGCTGCTGATGATCCCCATCGGGATGGAATTCAGTACTGCAGCCGTACCTGAATAATCAAAGAGCTGTACCAGTATAAAAGCCGAAGCAGCAGTGACAAGAATAAGAAGAGTCAGGGCCGAGAGAACCGATTTCAGCAGCAACCTGGCCTTCTTTTTTTCAAGCTTGAGGCCGAGGCTGGCATCCATGACTATCAGTATAAGCCCCAGTGTGCCTATTACGGGAAGCACCGCCTGCATGTTCGGGATGACAAACCCTAAAGATTCAGTGATCACCTGCAAAAGGATACCGAGCCCGATCAGAAGGATAACTCCCGGAATCTTAGAATACTTGCTCGTAATGTCAAACAGATACGAGAGTATCACTATGATGCAGAGTACTAATATGATATAGTTCGTCATGCCAATTATTCCGGAACCGGTGCCTTCAGTTTTAAATCTTTATACTATCTTAATAGTGAAAAACTGACCCGACGCCAAAGATAATCAAAACATGACAATTTAATAAACAGCGCACCGCAGCAGTCCGGTCAGACAGCGTTGTATATGCAAAGAAGAGAGAAAATCATGAAGAGAGAGATAATTGAAAAACTAGCCGCAGAAACAGGAAATCCCTGCGTAACTATTTCGCTGAACACCCATCGTACCAAACCCGACTATCAGAAGGATCGCATCATCCTGAAGAATCTTTGCCGGGAGGCTGAAAAACGGGTGATTGCAGAATTCGGTAAAAGAGGAGTCACACCGCTGCTGAAAAAACTTGCCCTGGTTCCCGAGGAGACAGATATGAGCCTGAATCTTGACAGCCTTCATATATTCCTCTCAAACAAGACCAGAGAGATTGTAAAATCCTCATTCCCTGCTTATAAAGACAGAGTTGAGATAAGTGAGCACTTTTCACTCAGGCCTCTGATATATGCAGCTGCAAGGGTTGAGGAGTATCTTGTCCTGCTGCTCTCCCAGGGTGGGGCTCAGCTATTCCAGGCCTTTAATGACCAGATCACCGGTGAGGTACAAAATAACTCTTTTCCTTTCGGCGAAAGCCCCTTGTTCCATACTGACCGCAAGAAGTTGAGTGACCCTGAAGCAGTTGACAAAATGGTCAGGGAATTTCTTAACAGGGTAGACAAGGCTGTTGTGAAGGAACATAACATGACCGGTCTGAAGTGTATGGTTATATGCACTGAAGACAATTACGGCCGGTTGCTTCAGGTAGCCGACAGGCCTGACATTTATTACGGTTATGCCGACATCAACTACAACAATGTGGCAACCCATTTCATTGCCGCACAGTCCTGGAAAACCATCAGTAAACTTCACGGAGAACGTGTTGCGCAAGCTGTAATGGATATGAAGGAGGCTGTTGCAGCAGGAAAGGTTTACACTGACCTGCAGGAAATATACAATGCTGCAAAAGCGGGAAAAGGTGACACTCTGATAGTCCGTCACGACTATTGCATCCCGGTTATCGTGAAAGCCTATGACAGGATAGTACCTGTTGACGATGCCTCACTTCCCGGGGTAATTGATGATATTACATCATTCATTGCATGGGAAGTCTATTCCAAAAAGGGGAAGGTCTTCTTCGCTGATGCCGAAGATCTCAGGGAATTGGGTAGTATATCACTTATGGTCAGATACTAACCTGAATAACTGAAGAATTTCTTTATCCGCAACAAGAAGTGTCAATAAATAATACTTTTGTCAACAATTTAAATTTCAAAAAATGAGGTTATTTCAATTGGGTTCAGCTGTAGTCATCATGATGCTGGTCGCATCTTGCTCAAATTCGATTGACTTCCCCGTATCAGCCGTTGCTCCTGCGGCAGATATCTCTGCCTCCGTGAAGCAGGATAAAAACAACAATTACGAGGTGACAGTCACAGCCAGGAACCTGGCGGAAGCGAGCAGGATTGCCACCGGGAAGACCACCTATGTAGTCTGGGTGGTCACCACAGACGGCGAGATTAAGAACCTCGGACAGCTGGATGTGAAGAATGCCAGAACCGCGTCGCTGAGCTCCCTGACCGCCTTTGAATTCGGTGAGATATTCATCACTGCCGAGGAGGCCGGAGATGTGTTTTTTCCTGCAGGAATTGAGATCTCAAGAGCTCCTGTTAAAAAGAAGAAGTAGACTGACGCCTCATTGGAGTCATCATCTCTCCGACACCAGGTATTGCCCGGCTACCTGTCAGGACCCGGAGAATTTCAGCAGAGAGGCGGCTTTCAGGTGCCTGTTCAGCCACTGGCCTTTTTTCACCTCCCGCGCTTTATTTCTGAAGAGAGTAGAGGTATCTGATCTCCTCCGCCCACAGCGACTCGTCGGGGGTCTCCAGGATGAGCGGAATTCCGTCGAAGCGCGGGTCATTCATTATCAGGGAGAAGATCTCATCGCCCAGCTCGCCCTTGTGAAGGCTTTCGTGCCGGTCTACGCGGGTGCCGAACGCCTTCTTTGACTCATTGAGGTGCATGCCGCGCAGGTATTTAAACCCCACAATGCGTTCAAACTCATCAAACACCTTTTTGAATCCTTCGGCATCAGAGATATCATATCCTGCCGTGAATGAATGGCAGGTGTCAATGCAGACCCCCACCCTGCTCCTGTCTTCCACCCTGTCAATGATATGGCGGAGATGCTCAAACCGGTATCCGAGGTTTGTGCCCTGTCCTGCAGTGTTCTCAATAACCGCAGTCACGCCGTTGCTTTTTGAAAGGGCCATGTTGACCGACTCGGCTATCAGGTCGAGGCACTCCTCCTCAGTCATCATGTTGAGATGGCTTCCGGGATGAAAGTTAAGCCTGTCAAGGCCCAGCTGTTCGCATCTCTTCATCTCATCATTGAAGGCGTACCGTGAGCGTCCCAGGCCTTCCGGGCCGGGATTGCCAAGGTTGATCAGGTAGCTGTCGTGCGGCAGTATCTGGTGAGGCTTATAATCGTACTTCTCACAGTTGTTTCGGAAGGCATCGATGCTCTTCTGTGTCAGCGGGGGTGCGACCCACTGGCGCTGATTCCTGGTAAAGAAAGCAAAGGCTTTCGCTCCTATCTCATGGGCGTTCAGGGGGGCATTCTCAACCCCTCCTGCTGCGCTTACATGGGCACCTGCATATTTCATCTCTCCTGCTGTTTGTTATCTGTCAATCAAAGATTTTTCATAAACAAAGATATCGGAGAATCCAAGACCTGCAAGCTCCGGGTAATAAGGATAGGTCTCCTCCCTCGTAAAGAAGCCGGTCACCACCACCCTGTAGCTGTCCCAGTCCTCAATTATCTCCACCGGCAGGTTAAGCCTCCGCTCTATCTTTTTCTTTGCTCTCTCAGCGTCAGACAGCTTGCGATAGTTGCCTGCATGCAACAGGAATCTGGGCAGGGGTTCCGGAGGCGGTGGCGGCACAATCTCTTCCTTAAACTCAGGAGGCCCGGCAGCAGCCTCAGCCGGTTTGGGTACCACCTGCGGCACCTGTATCTCTTTCATGCCGGGCTCTGCCGCCACCCCGGCAGCGTCAGGAATAACTGCGGGTGCTACCGGTATCAGGCCCTCTTCCGTCTGGTGAAGCACCAGTATGTCAGTGAAGCCGCGATCCTGGAGCAACGGTATGAATTCGCGAATATCAGAGGTATCTGCAAAACCACTGATCTGCACCTTCCAGAGACCCTCATCCTGTCTTACCGTTACCAGCTTTTCAGCCGCAGCAAGCAGCCTGTTGCTTATTGGCTCCGTCTCTTCAGCCGTTTCAAAGGCGCCAAGCTGCAGGGTATTACCCGAGATGACCATTGGAATGACAGGCCTTTCAGTGACAGTTTCTCTCACCACGGCAAGGGAATCCTCCCTGCCTGTGGTTATCCATTCACCCTTAACCGCCTTGTTGGTGATAACCCATATTTCAGTGATACCCTGTCCATGTATTACCGGAATGTATTTTTCAAGATCGTCGCGGTCATCAAACCCTGTTATCCGCACCTTCCAGAAGCCATCCTCCCAGAAGAGCTCAACATCCTTGTCAAGGGCACTCTCCACCTTCTGTTTCATGATCTCAGCGTAGAGCTTGTTGCGGAAGGCCCCGAACTGAACGGCATAATAGTCTTCAGTTATCGTCACCAGCTCGCGTGTCACCTCGTGTATTACAAGATATGAGGTGTCAGTGGTTACCATCCTCTCCGGCGTCGGTATAAGAGCAACAGCAGTGTCAGCCACGGCAGCGGGAACAGTATCTGTGCCGGGCAACGGTTCAGTACCGGGAACGGCGACAGTGTCAGCAACCATAACAGGTTTGGGAACCGCCACCGTATCAGTCGCCGGAGCCTTCTTCCTGAGGGTAAAGTCAAGTCCTTCGATATAGTCGCCTTCCAGGTTGGTCATTATACTGAAGAGCAGTGAATCGGGTTCGGAGGTCATTCCGAGTCTTCTCATCTGCACTGTGTCAACACGCACCGTATAGGCTCCCGGCGTCAGGCCGAAGTAGCTGAAATATCCGTCCTCCTCTGTTATTGTCTTAGCCCTCAGCGTTCCTTCACTGTCGGTGAAATTTACGATTATGCGGCTCAGTCCGGCCCGGCGTCCCTCCTCCTCAACCATCACGGTGCCCGAGGCTTCACCGGAGACGTTGACAGGTATCTCAATCAGCTTAAGCATGTTGGCATCCACAACCACTGCTATTGATTTATTGGGTATCCGCCACGATATGTTGTCGAAGTTACCCTCGTCCACCTCTATGAAATGCCTGACATATGGTTCCATTCCAAGAATGTGAATGACGGTGTCTTTCTCGCTTCGCTCTATCCTGCCGCTGTTTGACCGGAGGTTGATGCCTGCTGCTTTCGGTTCTCCGGCATCGCGCCTGCCGTTGGCATTCAGGTCAAGAAATGCAATGACGGAGATGCCGCCCCTGCCCACATTGGTACGGTTGTCTGCCTTCAGGTATGAGGTCTGGCGGTCATTTATCAGGCTGCCTCGTGCATACTGTACCAGTGTGGTGTTTGAATTGGCCTGGCGCGCGGAGATGCCTGCCTGCGCAAATGAGAAGTCGTACCTGATACCCAGCTCCGCAATATGAATCTTGTTCCGGAAATTGTATTCATACGATCCGTTCAGGTATCCCTTTTCGAAGACCCGCTTCTCCATGCTTACACGTGTTGAAAGGAATTCCTTCCCGGTATAGTTGTACTGAAGCTGCGGCATGATGACGAAATTTCCAGGGAGACGGAATCCCAGGCTGAGGTTGCTGTAGAGGTTCGGATCAAAGAATTCCGAAAAGACCCCATAGGTGGTCATATTGGCGCTGACACGCGAAAATGAGGTTGCCATGAGCCATTCAGCCGTTGCATATTTTGAACCGGGAAAAACAATCTGATACCAGGAGAGCCTTGAATAGAGTGTCTTTTTCTTAATCTTCAGAGGAAGAGACAATGAGGCTTTTCGTTCTTCCAGATAGTTGTATGAAATGGCTGTCTGGTTCCTGTCATAGCGCGTATAGGCAAGGTCAAGGCGGATGTTTGAGGGAAGCCTGTAGGCAAGTGTCCCCCTGGCGCGCACCCCGTAGGTGTATTCCCCCGAAAGCAGAAGGTTGTTGGTAACCCTCACGGAGGCATCGGCAAACGGCATCAGGGGACCTCCGGTGACGGAAGAGAGATACTCAAATCCCCCTCCCAGGGTCAGGAACCTGGTGGCTCCGTAACGTACTGTCGTTCTGGCAAAACGGCTCCATGTCGAATCTTCAACCACACCTGCACTCACGGTATACTCGAGTTCCTTCTGAGGCAGGAAATTATAGGGTATGCTGATATTCTGCTCCCGTGTTCTCTCCTCGCCCCAGGGACCGTAGAATTTAAGTTTGACCATGGTATTGCCGTAGACCAGTGGCACCTCAAAGGTGAAGAATCCGGAGGCATCGGCCTTTACATAGTCGACAAGAACATTGTTCACATAAAGCTCCACAGTCCAGCCCGGATCAGTGTGGTCAGTCAGGGTGTATGTTCCGAACGAACGCCTGAAGGTGGTGGGCCTGTTGGTAAACTGCACCCCCACTACCGGATTGTATATTGAGGAGGTGGCCTGTGTGGTTATCTTTCCTGCCATTATCTGCCGCAGCCATGTGCGGTCATTATTTACGTGCCGCCACATGTAGTACTGCTGTTTTTCGCTGAACTCAGTAGCCGTATAATATGTCAGTGAAGCGGTTGCCTCGCCCCCTGCGATGACAGAGCCAAGCGCCAGATTGAACCTTCCCTCGGACCTGCCGCCGGGCTGCTCACTGGCATAAACGGACCAGTCGGCCATGCCGAACCTGAATCCGGGATAGCTTCTGCCGATGGTAGTGTCTACCCTTACCTCCCCTCTGAGACGGGTGATGTTCCTTCTCATCTCCTCCTGCCTCATCTCACGTATGGCAGGCAGCTCAAGCTTCGTGTCGATGGTGACGGCAAGGTCCCTGAAGCTGAAGCTGCAGTCAAGGCCGAATACCTGACCGTATCGGTCTGACCGGAGATATAGGTTTGTCTCTGACCGTATGATGTCTCCCTCTGCAAGGTCAAAGGTTCTGCCCGCATAGACGATGCTGTTGGTGGCCCTGTCAACTGAGTATGTATCATCCGGTTTGATAAAGAATCCTGTAACAGTCTCAAGATCTTCGGAAACGACATTTTTTATTTTCAGGAAATCAAAGAGACCGGAGAGTGACAGCCACACCTCCTCTCCCTTTATGACAGCATCGATTTCTGAGATGCCTATGTATGGTACCCTGACGTAAACAGGAAATTCATCATACTGGGGTTCTTCCTGTGCCACAACAGGTACTGTCACTGATAAAAACAGCAATGCCATTAATGCAATAGCGGTCATGAAATGAAGCACAGGCATACCACCTTTGTTTATTAACGTGGTATGGGCCTTGCTTTCTGTCATAATTACATATACGTTTCGCGGGAGGTCATCAGTGATTCATTCCTGGACAAAGGTTACATCTATGGTCCCGCTGTAGCTGCCCGGGGGATTAGCGGCGATGGTCCCGACGGTGAGCGTCCCACCCACCAGCACTGTTGTCTGCTGCTGATATGGTACCGTGGTAACAAATGGTGAAGCAGGCCATGTGCCGTCAGGCTGCAATGTAAGCGTGCCTCCGTTGCTCCCGGTGATGGTCGATGGAGGCCCGGAGAGCAGTGAGATGACTGTCCCGGGGTTGGCCTTCACGTAGAACATGGCAGGAGTATATATCATACCCATATTGAGAAGAATAACCGTACCTGATGAGCTGCGTGTGCCTCCGTCGGGTGTTACTGTGACCGTGCCTCCGGCAGCACCGGGGGTGAAGGCTCCGAATGCCAGTGGCTGGGAGCTATTCACCGTGATGATCACCGGCCGTGGCGGCAGCGGCTGAGCAATGACTTCCGTGAAAAATCCGAACACCAGAAGCAGGCTGGCTGCAATGACTGCCTTCCTTACTACACCTGGCATATCCATATTTATCAACCGCCTTACATCACTTGCATTAATTTTGATCCCCAGTTTCTTATGTAAAATATTGCTCATGCGAGTTCTCTTTTATCTACCTTGTACCAGCTTTATGCTTCGCTGTACGTTGCCCGTAGTGTATGTAATAACATATACCCCCTGCATCAATCTGATATTCAGATGATATTCACCGGGTTCATACACTGTTTCGGAGCAGACCAGCATTCCTGACAAATTGTAAAGGGTAATCATCCCCCTGTCGCCTTCAACATGACCAATCCTGACTTTTACCATTCCTTCTGACATCCAGGCCTGGAACAGATCATCAGCTGCGACGGGGTCAGGCACGGATGTGGTGTTCTTGACAAATGCCAGCGAAAATCTGCCGTGATATTCTCCCTGTTTAAGCTCGACCCTGTATTCATTGCTGCCGAGAAGATTTATGCTGGCACCGGTAACAGCATCACGGAAATAGATATTTTCCCCGACGGGAAGATTCTCAACATCCCTGATACTGAATTTTACCTCACCATCGCGATAAACAGTCAGGCCGAGAGGAATAGACAATATCGTATCTGTCTGGTCAGGCAATGCATTTATTGAAAGTTTCTTTTGTGACGGAAGAACCGAATAGAAATTGGTTACCATCATGTCAGTATTAAACAGCTTCAGCGCATCATAAGCGCCGTCAAACTCTTTTTCCGCATTATTATCAAAACAGATCACCAGAGGATCGGTTGAGGTCTGGTCATCGGTAAAGGAGGCTGTTGCCCTTACCAGGAATCGATAATTATTCACCGTGGCCGACTTCAGGAAGGGACTTGTCAGGTTATTTATCCTTGAGCTGTTTGATACCCCCAGCGTGCCGGTCACAGGGTAAGTCAGGTCAGAGACATGTACAAAGAAACCCTGCATAGACGGAATTATATTTGAGGCAAACCCGTCGCTCGAAATACCGTTAACATAGCTGCTGTAAGTACCTCCGTACTGATCCGTAGTGCTGGCCCTGAAGAAATAAACGGCATTATCAATATTCGTTTTTGTCCACCCCGAGCCGTCCCAGTCAACAGGTGACGGATATGGGTTACCAACCAGGTTAAAACCTGTAGTAAATTCTTTATTGTGATTATAGAGAGTAACAGAGTGGTTCCCGTTATTAACAATACCGGTGACATCAACTGTTTTAGGATCTGTCAGTTCACCGAAGTTAACGGCGTAGCCCTCCATGGGATTAAGGATATTTGTTCCGGTTGCGTAGCCAATCCATCCTGAATAGGCACTGTTCTCATCAAACCGGTATAATAGTGGGAATGAGTATGTAAGGTCCATATCATCTCCAAACTCACTTACCGTTGAAGCCTGGAAGGGTGAGCTGAAATATTTGTATCCGAATCCAGGGTCAAGGTATCTCTGCATTGTGACATTGCCTGCCACTGTCCCGGCGCCCGATCCGTCTATGAGAGCAGTTCCTGCAGCTGTTGAGGCAAGGGTTAGATTACCGCCTGACGAGAGGGTTCCGTTCTGTACAGATACCACTCCGGTAACCGTAAGCGGCCCCTGAAGGGTTACTCCTGCAGAATTGTCAATTATCAGTCCCTGAATAGTATTTCCGCTGAAAACGCCGGCCCCGATCTGTTGTGGAACAGACCCGTTCATTTCAATAGTGCCGGCTGAGGCATCAAGGCCTCCGTTACTTGTTATATCTCCGGAAATAGTGATTGTGTTACCTGTAATTGTCAGTGACGCTCCGTTATCTATTACAATATTGCTGACGAATGCATTGGCTCCGTTACTGAGTACCGGTTTATTTGCCACATCAGGTATCTGAACGGATAATGTCTGAGTGGGGACAATATTGCAGGACCAGTTTCCCGCGACATTCCAGTCTGTTCCCGCTGCTCCTGTCCAGATCTGCTCATTCACCACGGTAACTACAGCAAGGTCAGTAAGCATAACCCCGCAACTATACTCATTTGATGCCCGGATATTATATGTAGTGGTAGCTGCCGGCGTGACCGGTATGGAAACATCACCCCCGGCCATGCTGCTCACCGGGGATCCGACGGGAGAATTATCACTGTTCAGACGAAGCTGATAGGAAATGCCTGCGGGTGCTGCAGAAATGATGATATTCACCGGCACATTGGCGCATGTAGTGGGATCAGATACAACATTATTATCCGGAGGAACAGGGTTTACTGTAACAGGGAGTGTATTTACTACCGGGGAGGCACCTGTTTCAGTAACGCTTACCGATCCGGCTCCTGTAGATGTCCATGTAACATTTATAATATTGTTTGTAGCACCAATGGTAAATGTCCCGCGGGTTACTACCCAGGCATAAGTATGACTGCCGACAAGCGGTGTTGAATATGTTTCTGCAGAACCCAGGCAAACGGAGGTGTTCCCTGTAACCAGGGGATTCGGAATATCTGTAATTGTAACATTGTAGGGAGGAGTGGTCTTACTACATCCGCCGATAGTTACGGTTTCGGTCAGGGTGATGCTTCCTGCCGGACCTGAGCCCCATAGTACTGCTATTGAATTTGTCCCCTGCCCGCTTTGAATGACACCTCCTGTTACACTCCACAGGTATGTATCTCCTGGCACCGCCATGGTGCTGTATGTTTCCAACGAGTTGGCCGGTGTGGTGGAAAGCCCGGAAATGGCCGGTGTGGGAGACGCATATAAAGTTATGTCAGCGGTGGTTGTAAAGTCACGTATGCCCGTTGTGCCTGTTGCATCTTTTATATAAGAGATGGAAAATGAATAGAGGCCGGGGCCTCCGGAGGCAAGCGTCGGAATTGAATTGGAGACAACTAATGTATAGGGTGATGTTCCAATACTTGAAATGGTTGTCTCATATGCTCCGTTAATCTTGTATTTGATGGTCCATGGAGCTGTTCCGGTCAGGTTTATTGAAATGCTTGTAGTAGATCCGTCATCGCATATCCCTGCTGCTCCGCTTGTTATGGTTGCAGTGGGCAGGCTTTCAACACCCAGGGAAAACCGGTGATCACCGGAAAGACTGACCTCCGCACTGGTTCTTATGGTACCCTCCTGAGCATTGCCGCTTATTTTCCCGTTGCCGCGGTTGATCCATGAGGGGTTCCACTCCACCACACGAAGCTTTGCCCTGGTTGAGGCATCAACAGGGATGATCCCACTCTGATCATCCCACCTGAGGGTAATGTTGGCAGTAGAAAGAGCGGGACCATTTACTCTCCAGTATTCCGAACTGCTGACAACATCTATCGGTGCTGTAACATTGTCAGGATCGTAACCATCATCAAGCGGATTATGGTTGTAATATTGCGCCTGATAATAGCCGGTTACGGAAGCGCCGGTAAGTATTAATTCACCATACCGTAATCCGCCTGCACCACCTAATGCATCTCCTGTAGGAAATGTAAAACCTCTTCCGGCAAGAATACGTTTCTGTAATGGTCCGCTTACAAATGAATCATCTCCCCCATTCTCAACAGCTTTTTCACTTGTGTTGGAAATTGAAAGCAGATTTACAACACTGGTGCTGATGATACCCCTGGTTAAAATCAATTTGTCTGAAACATTAACATTCCCTGCACCAGACAATGTTAATCCTGTTACATTATTTATCTCCAGATCATAAAAAGCCTCTGTCGTGGCTCCGTTTGTTATTGAAATAATCTGCGGGCTGGTTCCATAAAAATAGGCACCCCCCTTGCCCGGGAGAAAACCGCCTGTAGCTGAAGTGTTGTTGTCAATCCAGTTACCTGAGATAATTAATTTCTTATTGTAGAGCTCATTACTCAGTAAGGTGGATGCGTCCCGGATTATAAGATTACCAAGTATCTTCAGGTCTTCAGAAGGCATGGTTTTTTTACCCGATCCGGATAAAATCACATTCTGGTAAGGTTTATAAATGTTCCCGGGTTTTGCCGGCAGTGATGCCTGGTTATCACCAAAGAACTCAACGGTGCTGCCGGTTGTATAGACGAAACCACTGAAGTCGCCCCCGGGAAAGACAAATATTCCCTGAGATGTTGATGTCATTTTTAGAATCCCGTTGCCACTCACATGACCCAGGTTGTGGTAGTATGTGATCCCGACATCAAGGGTACCGTTAAGGGCCACGGAATATGCATAGGCAGAATTATTGTTCAATGTAACCACATGGCCCGGTTTAATTACCACAATATTACCGTTTGGATCAAACCCGCAGGGGGGTCCGCCATCAGTAACAGACCATGTATTATCGCCGTACCAGTTGCCTGATTTGATACTATACATTGTAAACGAATTGGAGAAATTGATGCTTTTCCCGGCAGTATATTCGCCATCAACATAACCCCTGGATAGCAGGGTTATGGTATGCGTTACAGGGTTAACCGAGGATTCATCAATACCTCCTACAGGAGACCAGTTCCCGGCAGTAAATCTTCCTGTTACATATTCTGCTTCCACTCCGTTTACATCACCGGCAACATATGAATAACCATGGTCAACAGTATAGGCATCAACAAATCCTTCTGATAGCACATTCCAGTAGTAGTCCAGCTCATCACCGGCGGGCAGATCCATAAGCGGGTGGCTGTAATTTACGGGTTCCACCGTTATTGATGCGCCAATATTGGTGTTCGTTGTGAAATTATATGAGACCGGCGTATACTTACCTGCCACTCCGATGGGGAATGTAAAGGCTGACGCTCCGGAGGGGAAGATCTTTGTAACACCCGCATCAGAAATAACGCCGTTAAGAATAATCATCCTGGTCTGATCAGTCACACCGCCTATTGAGGCACTGGCGCCAAGGATAAGGGAATAGTCGTCAAGATATACAGCTCCGCCGGTAAATGTAAGCAATCCGTTAATTATTGTCCTGTCAACTATACTGATCCCGGTGGTGTTATTAATTGTAATATTTCCAAAAATACCCTCTCCGTTTCCCGAGATCACCTGCGGCTGGCTGCCCTCAAGGCGTATGCCTCCGCCGGCTATTGAACTTGCATGGGCTGCGGTGTTGATAAGATTGCCCATCAGAAAAATGTTATTTCCGCCATCATCAAGGTACCCTGAGCTTATGATAAGGCCCGAACTGATCCTGATATTACTGTTTGATGAGAGAAGCAGGGTGCCGTCAGAGTCAACTGTCAGGTTTGCAAAGTTGGTAAGGTTAGACCCCGTGCCGGTTATGGCACATAACCCGGCACCATTGAATGTGGTTACCTGATTTATGTTACCCGGCTGGTATCCTCCGGTACTTACGCCAGTCCCGGATGTGTTGTTGCCGTTAGTCAGGCTGCCGCCTATTGTAACGTTCAGTCCGTTAGCTCTGAAGACTGTATTTCCGTTTATGGTAAGATTGTTTAATATCAGTGGATATATCTTCAGGTCCAGTGTTTTGCTGCCTGATGTATCATCTATGGCCAGGTTGTAGAGCTCGGTCGATGTTGCCATACTGAACACCGTATTTACCGGTGTCACCGATGATCCGAATAAAATATTGCCACCGGTTACCGTGCTTGAATCCGGGACAAGATAAAAATCAAAATAATCAGCGTTATTAAACGAACCTGTAATGTTAAGTGTACCACCGCTCATATTAAACTTACTGCCACTATTCAAGATCTCGAATATTGCCCGGGCGTTGTCGGGGTTCCGGCCAGCAACAGTTACCACACTGGCATCATTGCTCTGTGTGTAGCTGAGAGATCCTGTATTGATAGTTGTTACGCGCCGTATCTGTCCGTTTACATAAAGAGTTCCACCGCTAACCAGAATTTCAGGTGTGCCTCCGGATGAGTATTCAATATCATTGTTCAGGTTGTTACCTGCTGTTCCGATATTTACAGCTCCGGCCAGCACTTCCAGCCTGCCGTCGAGAATCAGGTCAGTAGCATTTGTTGCTGAAGCGCCTCCTATATTTATAGTACCTCCGTTGGCGGAAAGCGCCCCTGTCATCGGGATTGTGAAGCTCCCCGCATCCGTAAGATTAAGAATGATGGGGCTTGTAAGCCTGAAAGTACCGTTGGTCAGGAGTAGCGCCGTTGAAAGGTTCGTGTTAATTGTCAGGACTGATGATTTGACCTCCAGCACGGTATTTCTTGAGTTTCCCTTGTTTACCTCAATAATGTTAAAATCCGTTATGGCACCTGCACCGTTAATTTCCTTGTTGATATTACCGGCAAAAGTCACATTGCAAACCTGGGTCGCCGCTTTATACATATCAAAAGTGCCGTTATTTGTCAGATCGCCATATATTGTCAGGAGGTTCGTGGCCGAACCGCTGGTGTTTACGTCAAAGACTGCACCATCGTTTATAACAACATTCCCTGATACTATCAGGCTTTGGGCGGTATTGTTGCCGTTCATGTAACGGAGCGTACCACTTCCTATTACAAGGTTTGAATCAATGGTTACAACCCTAGTGGATGCAAGTACATTTAATTGAGAGATACCGCTGCCAGAAAGGGTGAAATCATCATGAACGGCCAGATTTATATTTGGCAGAACAATATTTTTGCCGGCAGCAGGAGCAGTAACAAGATTGTTATATGCTGTCAGATTAATGGTTGCGGCTCCTGACAAATATGTGGCAGGAAGCGTAAAGGTAGTCGCTCCCATTGTTGCCGTACTGTAATATTCAACGATGCCGCCACCGCCGGAAAGAAAATTACCAAAGTCGCCTCCGGGGAATGTTGCTGTTGCACCGGAAGATGAGATGCGCAGCCGGCCCGTTCCGGTTACCCGGGTGTCAGGTATGGCACCAAAATTATGGCCCGTGGTGGTCTGCAGGTCCAGGGTGGATCCCTGACTTATCTCTAACCCTCCAACAGTAATATTATTATAACCAACAGGTACCGTAACTGTGTGGTTATTTGTATTGTCTCCTATAACGACAGGGTTTCCGGCACCCGGGATGTCACCATCAGTCGCTCCTCCTACCCCGGTGGAGCTCCAGGTAGCCGGATCGTTCCAGTCGCCTGTTTGCCTGCTGTAGAAAACTTTAATACTCATGAATGCCGCAGTCTCACCGGCAGTATAATCTCCATTTATATAGCTTACCGGTCCGAAGAGTATTGTATTTGTTGCATCAACAACTTTTGAATTGTCAATTACAGGGGTCCAGGCATAAGGACGATATGAACCCGGAATATAATTGCTTTCCGTTCCGGTGATATCGGATGTTACATATTGATAAGTATGCGATACAGAGCCTGCTGACACACCGGAGAATCCGGAGGAGGTAACCGACCAGTAATAGGTCAGAGCCAGGGCGGACGTTAAAAGGGGATGTGCCTGTGCCACCGTCCTGACTGTCACCGAACCCCACTCTGTGGGGGCGGCAGTAAACTGTATTGTTGCCGGAGTGTAGTCGCTGGCTGTTCCTACCGGAAACAGAAAGGCTCCAATGCTGCCGTATGTTTTGGTAACCCCGCCGTCACTGCTGTTACCGGCAAGACGAATCATTTTTGTGGCAGAAAAATTTGCAGTTGTCCCGGTAATGGCATCATATATGTTGCTTGAAGAACCCAGGGATATGTTAAAGGTACCTGCATCAATTAAGCCATTCGCCAGCCGGAGGTTACCAATGACCGACTGATTTGCCGTGAGAATGGTTGTCCCTGCAGTTTTGTTGATTGTCAGGTTGCCAAAGACTCCACTGCCCGACCCTCCTAATGTCTGTACAGCTGTTCCGTTAAGGATAATGGCACCACTGGCCTGGCTGGTGTGACTCCCTGAATTGGTAATGTTCCCAGCCACACTGATTGAATGACCCACATCATTGATGATACTACCATTACTGATTATCAGGTCCTTTCTTATTATCAGATTGTCAGAGAAGATGTCTGTGTTTGAGCTGTCTGCAATTGTAAGATTGTAAAGTCCCGTCCCGTTATTTACTGTTCCTGAATTGGTGAACCGTTGTCCTGCCAGGCCGTTAAAGGTTGTTGTATTATCTCCGCACTCATATTCGGCACCTGGATCTATGACAAAGCTATGCCCGATAGTAACGTTACTGCCGTTGGCATTGAAGACTGCATTGTCCAACACGTTCAGATCATTGTAAATGATAAGAGGCCGGGCAGATATGGCAGGAATAGCAGGGCTGGAATTACCCGCATAAGCCCGTATTTGTCCCCTGTAGGTTGCAGAGGTACTTATAAAATTCAGGTTCCAGAGTGGAGATGTAGTGTTTATATACGCGTTTCTGCCTGTTGGCACGGTTATATTTATTGTGCCGCCGGTGACATAACAATTGTTGGAACCAGAGCCAAGAATAAGGCTGAAGTTTGATCCGGAGCCACCTGTTATTGTTGTCGGTGAAAGAATGTTAATCGTACCTCCGGTCATTTTGAAAACATTATCCGGATATGGAAGTGTGAACGATGCATAGATGTTCAGCCCGCTAATGTTATAGGTGTTTCCTTCGATATTGAGGGTGCCTCCTGACATGATGAAGGCACCCCTGTGTGCGCCCGAGATATATGAGGTACGAATGCAGTCAGTGGTAACAACACCAGACTCAATTATTAATGCGCTCTGATCACGCATTACTATCCCCTGGTTACCATTGGCGTTAAGCGTTGCCTGGTTTGAAACCCGGAGGTTGCCATATACAACTATGGAAGAGTTCGATGCCGCTGCAGAAAATGTAACATCTGCCCCGTCAAGCCATAGCTGTGCATCAAGGTCTATGTTGTAAACGGCATCGCCTGAAAGACTGGGTAACACAATATTAGGTCCGAGACGAACGGTTCCGGCAAGAAGACCCAGAGCATTTGGATTTTCAATGGCCGGAGGATCATTTGATGGCGGGCTTGACTGCAGATTGGACCTTCCGAACAACTTGAAATTGGTATTATTACTGGCATCTATATTAAGAATATAGGTCTTGTCAATACCCTTGTCAATTTCTATCCTGTAAAAATCACTCTGTCCGTTGCAAATGAGGTTCTGGTTTGCATTGGGATTATTGAAGACCAGGTCAGATCTGCCGTTGGAGGGCGCTGTTGTGTAACCGGGGGTAGCCTGATTGGTCATCCTCACCACCCCTTCGTTTGTAAAATCTCCGTTGACTATAAACCTGTGATTGGCATTTCCCGTTCCAATGCCTATGCTTCCGCTGGTACTGACATCAACATTACCTGCCACCGTCACATTCCGTCCTGTTGAGGAGCCGTCATTAATCTGAAGCTTCCCGCTGGTAATGGTCAGGTTCCCGTTAAGGGTCATATTACCTGTCAGCGTTGCTACTATGGCCGAGGATGAAAGATTTATTATCAGGTTATTATATGACAGCTGGGAGAATGTAAAATTTGAAGTGTTGTAATATTCCACCGTACCTCCATCCTCTGAAACAAAATTACTCCAGTCACCGGAGGGAAATGCACTTGTCTGCAATCGTACAAGTCCTGCTCCACGTATAACAGTGAAGTTTTGTGTTGTATAGGTCCCGAGGTCAAGAATTCCCCCCTCATTGATCTGAAGAGAAAGGACGCTTTCGCCATTTGCTGTTATGGATACCGTACGGCCATTAAGTATAACAACCCTGTCTGTTGCTGATGGTACTCCCGGGCTAACGGACAGTGTTCCTGACGGATCCTTGGTCCATGTGCCTGCTGAGTTCCATGATCCTGACTGGTAGGAGTAGTATGTTCCATAGACCGGCTCCTCGCGTGCGGTCCACTGGCCGCTGAGAGTTGAGGTTCCCGATACGGTCATCGGATTTGTTCCTGCTGCACTGTAAAAAGCCGGCTGAGCCCAGACGCCTCCGGAATAAAGATAAGGAACGTACTTAGTCTGATCACCACCGGATCCCACTTCTCCGGGGTTAATATATGTAAGCTTTATATTTGCGGATATCCCGCTTATGCCGGTGGTTGAAACACTCCAGTATTTCATCAGATCAGTACTGGCAGCGGCCGGAGGCCCCGGAGCCGTACCCGCAACAGCCCTGACACTGATGCTTCCTGTTCCGGTAACGGTAGCTGTAAGAGCCGCAATTTCAAAAGGAGTGTAATTAGTGCCGGTTCCTACCGGGTAAACAACGGAAAAGGCAGAGGCAGTGGTTCCCAGTTTAATAAGGCTTCCACTACCGTCGCACACAATCATATGGGTATTGTTGAATGATCCGGAAGTTGTAATTGTTGCCCCTGTCCCAATTGTAAGATCATAGGCCCCGGATCCGAGACTGAGGTTTCCATTGCTGAGGCTCAGGATTCCGGCAACAGATATACTGCCCTGCATTGTTTTGGTACCCCCGCCACTGACAGTGATATTTCCGTAAGACTGAGCTGATATATCCTGTGCTCCGGCAAAGCCATATACAACCGTTGAGCCCGGGTCAATAATTTCAATGCCAGACCACACTGTATTTGATGATACATTATGATTGTATGTTGCCCCATTATCGAGTTGAAAAGTTGTGGCTGCAGAAAGAGATATTGCTGAATTAGCGGTAAGAGATGCTCCACTTTCCACCTCTACTTTTGTGTTGCTGCCCGAAACGCTCCAGGCTGAGCCGGCTGTCATGGAATTAGAAGCCTGAATGACAAATGTCTGGTTGTTGGCCGTAAAACTTGCCGGACTGCTACCCCCTCCGGCTCTGTTTGTATTCCAGCTTGAAAGAAGTGCCGGATCAGAATTTTGGGAATAATATATTAAACTGGGCGGTGCAATATTCAGAGTATAATCTTCAACTTCACCGTCGAACCCCGTATCACAGGAAGCAGGATATGCACGATACCTGGCAGAAACCCTCATCCTGACAGTGCCGGTGACGGCTCCGGCAGGAACGGTAATGCTCAGCGGGCTCAGGCTGGAAGGACCATTGGCTGTGTTGACAGCAGTGCCAAGGTTATAGGATTCTCCGGAATCATTAAAACTTCCATTCCCGTTCCAGTCAATCCATGCCATTGCATTAACGGTATAGGGGCCATCTGTATTCAGGTTGACGGTCAGGTTATAAGAGCTGCTCTTGATAACATCGGTAACCAGCGATGTGTAATCACTATATCCTAAAGGTTTGCCGCTGGAGTTGCTGATCGTATTGATATTTACATAAGTTATGCTTGTCTGGTAAGTCATATTACCGCTTGAAGTACAATAGGTAACTATTGAATTCCCAGTTACGGCAACGTTTTTAACGGCAGAACCTCCCCCGCTGTTTGTAATATTACCGCTATAATTCGTGCCGGGATTTGTCGGGCTAAACCGGGCATAAATAGTAGTCGCAGCCAGTGTCGACGATGTAAAAGGAACATTAATTGATGAGGCAAAGCCGGAACCGGAGCTTAATGAGACCTCAAAGTTGGACGGTGCCGCAACGTTAATATTCCCTGCGGAGGGAAATAGCCCCGCACCGGAAAGTGTATAGGTCATGTTGGATGACGTCGAACCGCTGGCTGCAAAACCAAAATCGAGACTTGTCGGCGTAACAAAAAGGCCGGGAGGATTCCCTTTTATTTCAATATTATCTATTCGGTTATAACCTGAAGCACTTACCGTACCACCCCCTATTGAGGTGTTTGAGGTCATTATCCAGCGAAGCTGAAGAGCAGCCTGATTGTCACATGCGGCAGGCAGGGCGAGATTATTTAATACGCCTGTTGTGAAATTATTTTCGACAGTAATTGAGCCCCCGGATACCGCAACCCATCCTCCACCAATATTATACTCAAGTCTAAAATCTTTCGGGCTTTTTGTTGAGCCCTGATCACGTCCTCTTTGAGCAGATGAGACGGTTATATTATAGTACCCCGTGGTAACAATGTTAATGTACCAGTATTTTGATCCGCTGCCATTATTCCATGATGTAGCCTGGGCGCAGTTTGTGCTTGCCCCGTTGTTGGAATAGTCAATTGCAGAAGTTCCCCCTACTGTAGAAATGGTTTTTGCCGCATTTGCGGCAATACCCCCATCGCAGATTGCATTATCCGGATCGTTGGGGAAATTCCATGTTGCTAATGTTGTCTGCCCCAACGCTGTGTTGTCCAGCCCCGACAAGATGATAAGTACAGCGCTGAAAATCAACGTCCTTAATAAGTCTTTACTGCATGGTGATAGTTTATTCATTACTTTCTCAGAACCAAAAAGTGAATATTAAAAGACAGAACGCTTATTGAAATTCAGTCCAATTTCAATTCTGCCTCGGCATATTTTTCAGGTTTTACATCGGAGGATGCAGAGAAGGTAACCCGCAGTTTGCCGGTGCTGAAATCAACGCCAGGGACATTTTGAAGGTTAAATTCAAATTTTCTGACGGTGTTGGGCGTATAGACCGCCAGACCATTGGCAATGCCCACACGGGTTATCACACCGCCGGGTGATATATGGTCAACGGAGATATCACCGTAAACAGAATAGTCTCCTGCGCGATTGAATTTAAATGCAACCCTGGGAACAGTGTCATTGACAAAATTCAGGGCCAGATCTGTGAGAAAGACATTTACAGAGGGTTCTCCCACCCTTATTATTACCGGGATGGTTATCCCGAATACAGGCACCAGCTTGATGGAGATGGTTGAAGGATCCTGCTGTACCTGCGGTTCTTCACCGAGGGGCTTCTCCTTGGGCACGGCCCTGAAATAGAGATGAGACCTGTATTCGCCTGGCTCCAGCTCCCTGATTCTTGTTGCCTGGATTTTTATCGTCTGTACTTCATCAGGGCTCAGGGTTACTGACCTGGGAAAGAACCGCAGGTAGGGACTTGCGAACTGCTGTCCTTCATCAGGTTCGGTGATTGTTTCAAAGGCACCCTCTTCGGTCATCCTGATCTGCACGAACGAGATGTTGTAGGTGGCCGTGTCGTTTCCGATGTTGGCCAGGCTCAGGTCCACCGACCTCTGCCGGGCATCAAGAACCACTCGTCTGGGGGTGACGAGAAGGTCGCCCTGTGCCCTTGCAATAAATGGAAAAAAAACCTGAATTAGGATCAGGCCTGCCGTAAAAAGCCGCATAGATAGCTTTGTCATTATATCAGGTTTTAGTGTTTCTTTCAGCGGTCAGTTAAACTCAAATGTTATTGTGTAAGTACCCGTATAAACTCCCACGGGATTATCATTCAGGGTTCCTACATTTAGTGTGGCCCCCACATATACCACCTGAGATCCGTTTTCCAGCACGCCGGCTCCCGGCTCTGCCTCCGGCACTGACCGCCACTCTTCCACCGTCATGGTTCTGGCCGATCCCATGTGCGTTATGGTAACCGGATCCGAAGGCAGGCTTACAGTAAAAGCCACCCCCGGATCTCCGGTGACATAAAAACTTGCAGCGCTGTGAGTACCGCTGCCCGGCCATACGCTGCCCATGACCGAGATAGAGCTTTCCGGTGTAAGTATAAGCTTGCCTCCCTGTGGCCCCGGTGAAAATTTACCAAAACTCAGCTGTGTGGTCTCCGTGGCAGCCAGCGTTGAAATAACCTCTGCAGTAATATGACCTGTTACCGTCGAGGCTGTCGCTGACTGTGCCTCCGCCGTAACGGCGGAGACACAGGTTAAACATATTAGGCTAATAAATACAAGTCTGAGCCTTTTCATTATGTTTAAGACAGTCTCTGATATGTTTCTAGTTATAATTAATAGTTACCGGGAAATTTGCAGAGGTATACACACCCGCTGCCTGGGCTGCACCAACTGACAGGGTGGCTCCTACGGTAAACGCAGCAGCACCTGTACCGTCCAATGCAGGCGTACCGCCAGCATTATGAACAAAATCGTTTGCCGCCATTGAATTCGTCCCGTTGACAAGAGTGACATCACCGTTGGCAGGAAGAGTAATGGTGTATGCCCGGCTGGCTTCTCCCAATATGGTAAATGATGCGGCAACACCGGCAGCGGGAGGAACAAGTGCAGGTCCGGTTGCAGTCCTGGAGTTATCGGTGCCCAGCACAACAGTTCCTGCGGTACCGGTAACGGCAATGATACCAAAATCCATGTCGCTCACCTTGGTTAGCTTAAGACCTGCGATAATGCTTGCCGTTGCCGTCGTCTGTGCTGTAGCACTTGACTGTGCAAAGCTGCCTGCGGTGAATGCGATCATGATTACTGAAAATAAAAGAATCTTTTTCATCTGAGATAATTTTTAAAGGTTGATAATTACTATTCGCTATGATATGATTAATTTTCTATGACATAACTAAAACTAAAGGATATTATTATTCGATGATTGAGGTTTTTCTAAAACTATTATGTTCTGTTTCCCTTTGCACAGTTAAACATGAAACCTTCCGCAAGAGTTTCAATGTTTTGATTAAACGTAAAAATAAACTGATAAACAGGATTGATTATTTAGACGAACGTTAAATAATTAACATCTCACTATACTTTTCAACATAATCAGAAGCTGCTGCTGCCATCCCAACAGTGTGTGCAGAGTTTTTCACGTGGCAGTCCGATAGCCTGCACCAGGTCGTCAAGACGCTGGAACATAAGGGTATCCATACCTAATGTGGATGCTATCTCATTGACCATCAACGAGTATTTTTCGGAATCGGGATCAAGATAGTCTTCAATGTTCTTCTCCTCTCCCTCCAGCTTTACAACAGCCTTGCGGGCGGCAAGCTCGAGGGTTGAGCGCGACTGTGAGAAGTTGAGAAAGGGACATGGATAGAGCAGCGGCGGGCAGGCAATCCTCATGTGAAGCTCGCCGGCACCTGCTTCACGCAGGTCCTTTGTGTTGTCCCTGAGCTGCGTTCCCCTGACAATACTGTCGTCCAGAAAAACAATCGTCTTGTCTTTTGTCAGCTTCTTGTTGGGTATCAGCTTCATCCTGGCCACCAGATCGCGTTGTACCTGACGCTGCGGCATGAAGCTCCTGGGCCAGGTGGGAGTGTATTTTGAAAAGGAGCTCATGTAGGGAACAGATTTCTCGTTGACATAGCCCAGGGCATGTCCTACTCCCGAATCGGGAACACCGCAGACAAAATCGGCCTTCACCGTATCACGTTTGGCCAGCGCAGCACCACATCTGTAGCGAACCTCCTCAACATTCCTGTCTTCATATTCGGAGGTCGGAAAACCGTAATAGACCCAGAGGAAAGCACATATCTGCATCTTTTTTCCCGGTGCCTTCAGCCGAGTGAAACCATTGGAGCGCAGATGTACTATCTCTCCGGGGCCAAGAAAATATTCAGTATCAAAGCCTGTATTGGGAAAGGAGCATGTCTCCGAAGCTACCGCCCTGGCTCCCTCCTTCCTGCCGATTACCACCGGCGTACGGCCCAGCCTGTCGCGCGCGGCAATGATACCATCCTTGGTCAGCACCAGAAGGGAACATGACCCCTTGATTTTTTCATAAACCCGGGTTATGCCCTCGACAAATGAGTCTCCCTCGCAGATGATGTTTGCAACCATCTCGGTGGGGTTGATGTTACCCATGAAGTTTTCGGTGAAATGCATTTTCCTGGCGAGGAAATAATCAGCCAGCTCGGTGATATTAACTATCCGCGATACGGTGACCAGGGCAAACGGCCCGAGATGTGAGTTGAAAAGTATGGGCTGCGGGTCAGTGTCGCTGATCACTCCCATACCACTGTTTCCGCTGAAATCCTTAAGTTCTGCTTCAAATTTGTTCCGGAAATACTCATTCTCCAGGTTATGAATGCTCCTCCGGAAGCCTGTCCCGGAATCATAAAATACCATCCCGGCACGCTTGGTGCCCAGATGTGAATGATAATCAGTGCCGTAAAACACATCATCAACGCAGTCCCTGTCGGATACAGAACCGTAAAATCCACTCATAAAGCCATGTTTTTTGAAGCTGATAAAGCCGGACTAAGATAATCAAACGGCAGAAAAACGCATTGTTCTGTAATAATTAGTAATTTTGAGCCGGATAAAATAAAATACATATGGAAAATCACGAAAAATATCAGGCTGAACACATTGAGCACAAGAAGGGTGCTCCGGTTGTCATGATAGTGTCTACGATAATCCTGACACTCGGTTTGATTGCACTTGTAGTTCTCTACTACAACCAGAAGAGCAAGATGGTTGAGATGGAGCAGGTGCTAACAGAAGAGAAAGACTCTCTGGCCAATGAGCTCCGCATGATGATGTACGGATACGATACCCTCAAGACAAGCAATGACACTCTCAATGCAGAACTGCAGCGTGAGCGCACCCGGATTCAGAAGCTCCTCGAAGTCAGCGCCTCCAATGCACAGCTGATAAGAAAATACAAGGCAGAGATCAGCACCATGCGTGAGATCATGAAAAGCTATATAGTACAGATCGACTCTCTCAATACCCGTAATCAGCTGTTAAGCGCTGAAAATGTGGAGATACGCGAACAGATGACGGTAGTGCAGGAGACCAACATCGAACTGGAAAAGACCAGGGAGGAGCTTACCTCCAAGGTGAGCGTCGCCTCCATGATTCAGGCCAAGGATATAGTTGCCATGGCACTTAACAAAAAACGGAAGGAGACAGACCAGATCAGGAACCTCGATAAGGTGAGGGTATGCTTCACTCTCAGGGAAAATCCGATCGCCGAAGCAGGCAACAAGATTGTCTATCTCAGAGTAGTCCGCCCTGATCAGCTGGTGATCACCAGCTCCCCGGACAACCTGTTTGAGGTTAACGGTGAACAGCTTATTTTCTCTGCCAACAGGGCGGTGGATTATGCCAACAATGACATTGAGATGTGTATCTTCCTTGATAACACAGGTGATTTTATCCCCGGAACTTACAGTGTAGAGCTTTATCTCGACGGCATGAAGATCGGCACCGGAGAATTTTTGCTGCAAGGAAGGAGCTGATCACAGTTCCGTCAGCAGTTCCGCAATAATATTATCAGAGATCATCCTGCCCTGGTCTGTCAGGGCCAGGGTGTCTCTTTCCCTTTTCATCAGCCCGTAACGGATATATTTTCCTGACATGTTGACAAGATAATCATGAAGCTCCTTGTCATAGCTATTTTCAACATGCGCCAGATCGATGCCCCATACCGTGCGAAGGGCAGTCATGATATACTCATTGAAGAGGGTAAGCCTGTCAAGCTCCTCGCGTTCAAAAGAGACCTTTCCCTCGTTTACCGACCTGATATACTCTTTGACGTCTGATACGTTCCACTGTCGCGATCTCCTGTCAAATGAATGTGCAGAGGGACCAAGGCCTATGTAGGGCACCTGCTTCCAGTAGGCCGAGTTGTGCTTTGAGATATATCCTTCAAGTGCAAAATTGGAAATCTCATAATGCAGAAAACCCTTCTCCCTCAGCAGGCTGATCAACAGCATGAACATCGAACTGCTGGTCTCCTCGTCTGTCTCGGTGAGCTTCCCCTTCTCCTTCAGGCGGTACAGGGGAGTTCCCTCCTCAATGGTAAGATGATAGGCTGAAATATGTGTCACCGGAAAAGTCAGAGTCTTCTCAATATCCTGCTTCAGATCTGCCGTGGTCATTTCCGGCATGCCATAGATAAGATCTGCAGAAACATTTTTTATTCCTTCACTGAACACTGCCTCCAGTGCTTCTGCCGATTGCCGGGCCGTGTGCCTTCTGCCCAGGTACTTCAGCCTTCCGTCATCCCAGGACTGAACTCCGACACTGATCCTGTTGACGCCAAGGGCCGCAAGGGAGCTGATATACCCTGCCCTGACATCATCAGGGTTTACTTCCATGGTTATCTCAGGATCACTGACAACGATGAAGTTCCTTCTCACCGCTGCCAGAATTTTTTCCGCCTGTGTCACGCTCAGCAGTGAAGGAGTGCCTCCCCCCAGGTATACGGTATCAACAGTTTCATTGTAGAGGTAGCCCGACCGTAATTCAGCCTCCCGGATGATTGCCTCAACGAGAGCCTCCGTTTCACTGCAGTCAGTGACACTGTAAAAATCACAGTAACTGCAGAAACTCCTGCAGAATGGTATGTGGATATAGACGCCGGCCATGATAAATATATCCTCTAAAAATACGAAAGATTCAACATTAGTTTGCTATTTTCGCAATCTCATCACCCATATATGCTATATCGCATTATAAAACAATATTATAAGAGCATTATCATTGGGTTGCTGATCACCTGGCTCAGTCTCTCCGGTAGCAAAACGATGGTTCCCGGACGAATGCTTGATATACCATATATTGATAAGATAGGCCACTTTGCGATGTATGCCTTTTTTTCGGCCATTTTGCTTCTGGACTCATGCAGATGGCAGCTCAACCGCAGTTTCATATACCCCCTCATCCTCATTCCGCTTCTCTTCGGAGCAATTATGGAGATCATGCAGATGACCCTGACCACATCGCGCAAGGCTGAGACTTTTGACCTGCTGGCCAATGTCGGGGGTGTGCTTACCGGTCTTTTGGCAGCCTATCTGACGAGAATGGTGCTGGCAAGATTCAGAGCCTGATCAAAGGATATTTTTTCAGTTGTGCTGCACAGGCTTCTATGCTCTTTGAGCTGAAAAACCTTTCCAGGCGTACCTTCTCTTTCCTGAGGTCATTGTGCAGAATACATACTCCCCTGTCAGGCTCATCAAAGTTGCATTTCTCCCCTGTTATGTAACAGCTGTCAAAGAAATCCCTTCCGTCAATAGCATCTATTATATCCATCAGGGTAAGATCAGAGGCCGGAACCATCAGATAAAATCCGCCGTGTGGACCTTTCGATGAATGAAGTATCTTTTTCTTTGAAAGTATCTGAAGGATCTTGGCGAGATAGGGCTGCGGGATATTCAGCTTTTCAGCTATCTCCCTGAGTCCGGTATTATACTTCTGTTCGGGTTTTGACGCAATGAAAATCACCGCCCTGATGCCGTATTTGCATGTTGCTGATAACATCTAGCGGTCTCTTATCGGTATCTTGTCAATCCTTCTCCTGTGCCGGCCTTCCTCAAAATCAGTTGTCAGAAAAGCCTTCAAGATCACTATCGCCTCAGCCTCCTTCAGGAACCGCCCGGGCAGTGAACATACGTTGGCATCATTGTGTGCCCTTGCAAGCTTGCTGATTTCCTCGCACCAGCAGACCGCCGATCTTATTTTCTGATGCTTGTTGGTAGTCATGTTTATGCCGTTGCCCGAACCACATATTGTAATACCGAACCTGAAGTCGCCCTTCTCCACTGCCTCTGCCAGCGGATGACCAAAATCGGGATAATCAACGCTGTCTTCAGAAAAACAGCCTATATCCTTTACTTCATACCTGTTTGAAATAAGCCACAAGACGAGCTTCTCCTTAAGCCTGAAACCGGCATGATCTGAGGCAATTATGATTTTTTCCAAAACGCCCTTATATTTTTATACAAATATAGTCCTGTAATCAATACCAGAAAAAAAAACATAACCGCTTTAATATGTTAATAACATGTAACCACCGATTTAATTTTTTGTTCATTTTTTTCATTGACCCGGCAAGTTTCCTCCATATGTATTTTTTTTCTTTTTACAAAAACATTTTCTTATTCCGGCGGAGTTATATTTCAACCTCCGGTCAACAGCATGAGAGCGATCTTTTGTTAACTTTCACTGTCAACAAAATCGTCGTAACAACTGTTAATTGGAAGGCTAAATGTCTATCTTTCAAATAAGGTATGTTTTTTGATGTGTTAACAAGCTGTTATTAATCTTTTAACCGCCATTTTTACAAAAAGAATCGTAAAATTGTTTGAACAGAATTAACAGCATATAATAACCATCATCTATAAAATTTTTTAAAAAATAATATAAAATATGATTGTTGATAAAGATATCGCAGGCAGGATTGAAGAGCTCAAAAAGGAGAAAAATGCTGTAATACTGGCACATTACTATCAGACGTCTGACATTCAGGATATCGCCGATTTCATCGGAGACAGCCTGGCGCTTTCACAGAAGGCAGCAGAGACTGACGCTGATATGATAGTCTTTGCAGGAGTAAAGTTCATGGCTGAGACTGCAAAGATACTTTCTCCGGAGAAGAAAGTCATTATACCGGATATGATGGCAGGATGCTCATTGGCAGACTCATGCAAGAGGGAGGATTTTGAAAAGTTCATCAGGGAAAATCCCGGAAGAACGGTAATTACCTATGTTAACACCACAGCTGACATAAAGGCCGTAAGTGATATTGCATGCACCTCTTCAAATGCCAGGCAGATAATAGAATCCCTGCCTGAAGATGAGAAGATAATATTCGGGCCGGACCGAAACCTGGGTAACTATATAAAGAGTCTGACGGGAAGGGATATACTTGTGTGGGACGGTGCCTGTCATGTCCACGAGCAGTTTTCACTGGAGGCCATCGTGAAACTGAAACGGGAAAAAGGTGATGCAAAAATAATTGCTCATCCTGAATGTGAGTTGCCGGTAAGGCTTGTGGCAGATTACATAGGTTCAACATCCGGACTTCTCTCTTTTATAAAGAAAGATCCCGGAAAAACTTTTATTGTTGCCACGGAACCGGGCATCATCTATCAGATGAGGAAAGCAAGGCCGGAGAAGAATTTTATACCGGCACCGCCGAAAGATTCAACCTGCGGGTGCAGTGAATGCAATTTCATGAAGCTTATTACTCTTGAAAAGATATATAAATCGCTTAAATTTGAGGAGCCGGAAATAATTGTTGACCCGTTGATAGCAAAACAGGCCGTAGTACCAATCAAGAGAATGCTTGAGATATCGGCGAAACTTGGCTTATAAGATGAAGAAACTTTTTCTGATCATGCTGGTTTTTATTCCTTTTGCCATGTCTGCTCAGCAAAACAGGGAGCTTAATGATGGCTATCATCAGTTTACTTATCCTAACGGAAATATCTCAAGCGAAGGTTTTATAAGGAACGGCAAGCCTGACGGATACTGGAAAGGTTATTATGTCACAGGAGTTCTTAAGTCCGAAGGCAAAAGAACCAGTTTTCTCCTTGACAGCATCTGGATCTTCTATGATCAGGCAGGAGACACGACGGAAAAGATCAGTTACCTGCTGGGAAAGAGAAACGGATATTACCTCAGGTATAAAAAAGACCCGGTACACGGACTTTACGTACACACTTCAGAACTGTATGCCGGCGACAAAAAGGAGGGTGTGGCACGAATTTTCTATCCTGACGGGAAGATAAGACAGACCATACCGTATGTCAATGGAAAGAAAGACGGGCTGTCACGTGAGTATGACAGAGATGGTAAAATAATAACCCTGCTGGAATACAACAACGACTTTCTTATCAGCAGGGAGAGAATAAACCAGACTGACGCAGCCGGACTAAAACAGGGTGAATGGCTGGAATTCTATCCTGGCGGCGCAATAAAAACGGAGAGAAATTACCGTAACGACCTGCTTCACGGCTATTACAAGGAATATGACGAAAGGGGAAGGCTGCTGGTCACACTGCTGTATGACAACGGCAAGGTCACCGGTAGTGAGATTGACAACAGTGCAGAGATTAATATAGAGAACCGTTATGACGAATCGGGAAAGCTGATCTATTCAGGTCCGTTCAAGGAGGGTATACCGGTGGGGATACACCGCGAGTACAACAGCGACGGAACAGTCAGGATTGCAAAAATCTACAATGATAACGGCGTCCTGATATCTGAAGGAATCGTTGACGATGAGGGAAACAGGAATGGTCCGTGGAAGGATTTTTACCCTGACGGAACATTGATGGCGGAGGGGGCATATGTCAACAGCAGGCGCAGCGGAGCATGGAAATTCTATAATGCATCCGGAAGGCTTGAGCAGGCAGGATATTACAATAACGGCCGCATTGACGGAACATGGCGCTGGTATTATCCGGAGGGAGAGCTGCTGAGGGAGGAGGATTACTACCAGGGCAGAAGGGACGGTCAGTATACGGAGTATACACGCACCGGCGGGATAATAGCACAGGGAGCTTACGCTGACGGTGAGAGAAACGGGAAATGGATATTCAAAACAGGAGACAATACAGAAGAAGGAAACTATCTTCTTGGGCTTCGCGACGGTGAATGGAAGGCATATTATCCGAATGAAAAACTCAGATTTCGCGGAGAATACAGGCAGGGTAACCCCGTTGGCCACCATACAGTCTGGTATGAAAGCGGAAGGATCAGGGAGGACCGCTATTACAGGAACGGCCTAAGAACACGCACATGGAAGAAATACAGTGAGGAGGGCGATGTCATTCTCTCGGTCACCTACCGTGATGATGTGGAGACAAGCATCAACGGCGTGGCTGTCAATCTGCCCGAGAGCAGCGTCAGACGCATTAAATAGCTTCGGACAATGAGCGAACAGTTCAACCTGAGAAAAGAGATAACCCTTGCCGGCGATGCGGAACTGGAGAAGCAGCTGCGTCCGCTCAGCTTTGAAGACTTCCGTGGCCAGCAGCGTATCACGGATAACCTTAATGTTTTTGTCACCGCAGCACTGCAGAGAGGCGAGGCTCTTGACCATGTGCTTCTGCACGGGCCTCCAGGACTGGGAAAAACCACCCTGGCCACCATCATCTCCAATGAAATGAAGGTTAAACTGAGAGTTACTTCGGGCCCTGTGCTCGACAAACCGGGAGACCTGGCGGGACTGCTTACCAGCCTCGATGAGGGGGATGTTCTGTTCATCGATGAGATACACCGGCTCAGCCCCGTGGTTGAAGAGTACCTATACTCGGCTATGGAGGACTACCAGATTGATATCATGATCGACAAGGGACCGGGTGCCCGCTCCGTACAGCTGAAGCTCAATCCTTTTACACTCATAGGGGCCACCACCCGCTCTGGTCTGCTCACCAGCCCGCTCAGAGCCCGGTTCGGCATCAAGTTCCACCTGGAATATTATGATACTCCCATCCTGAAAGGAATAGTGAAGAGATCGGCAGGAATACTAAACATAATCATTGATGATATTGCTGCCCTGGAGATAGCCTCACGCAGCAGGGGAACGCCAAGGATAGCCAATTCACTGCTGCGGCGGGTACGTGATTTTGCCCAGGTGAAGGGTACCGGCGCCATAGACCTGGAGATAACGCGCTACAGCCTCGAGGCCCTGAATATTGACAAGCACGGCCTTGACGAGATGGATAACCGCATACTTAAAACCATCATTGAAAAGTTCAGGGGCGGACCGGTGGGGTTGAACAACATTGCCACAGCCGTGGGAGAAGAGAGCGGAACCATTGAGGAGGTTTATGAGCCTTTTCTTATCAAGGAGGGCTATATAAAGAGAACGCCACGGGGACGGGAAGCTACAGAAACTGCATACAGACATCTGGGACTGGTGCCCGGAAGTGACGGAAGTCTATTCTGAGACAGCAGAGCCGGGAAGAGAGGTTAACACACTTATCAGGAGTGCGGGGCCCGGGAAACTAAGAACTCACCTTTTCAAGACCCTTGAGGTCAATGATCTTTATTTTTCTGCCGCTGAGCTCTATAAGCCTGTCGCTCTTGAATTCAGAAAGAAGGCGTATTACCGATTCTGTGGCAGTGCCAACGATGTTGGCCAGCTCTTCACGTGTAAGAGATATGCGGAGGAATTTCTGCTCGTCAAGACCGAAATCGCCCACGAGCTTCATCAGTACCTCTGCAACCCTCTCACGCACAGTCTTCTGGGCTATGTCGGTAATATAGGAGTTGGCCTCGGCCAGTTCATGGCAGGTGAGCTTGACCACCTCGAAGGCGAAGGCAGGATTCGTTTTCACAAACTGTATCAGCAGTTCCGAGGGTATGAAGCAGACCTGACTGTCTTCGATTACCTTGGCCGAGGTGCACGCCGGTTCGTTGCTCAACACTGACCGGTAGGCAATAATTTCGCCGCGACGGGCAAAACGGATTATCTGTTCCTTGCCGTCAACGCCGGTCTTGAAAACCTTGATAATACCTGAGTTGATGCAGAAGAAACCGCTTATCCGGTTGCCCTCGTGATACAGTATGTCACCCCTTTTGTAGCGCCTGAAATCCTTCTCAAAATTCAGTCTGTCAGTCTCATCACGGGTCAGAAAACGAAAGACGGAGTTTGTTTCAAACGCGCATTTTTCACATAAAGCCATAGATAAGTCATGCTGTTTCATAACTCAGGAGGTTAAGATGACAAAGGTGAGTATTAATTAATGAAAATCATAGAATTTCAGAACGGAACTGATTAAGAAACCGTATATCGTTTTCAAAGTAGAGACGAAGATCATTGACGCCGTATTTGAGCATGGCGGCGCGTTCAATTCCCATACCGAAAGCATATCCGGAATATTTGACGGAGTCAATGCCGCATGCTTCGAGAACATTGGGATCAACCATACCGCAGCCCAGCAGCTCGAGCCATCCTGTACCCTTGCACACCCCGCATCCCTTTCCTCCGCACAGATTGCAGTTTATATCCATCTCTGCCGAAGGTTCGGTGAAGGGAAAAAATGAGGGTCGGAGCCTTATTCGCACATCCTTGCCGAAGAGTTCCACGGCAAAGTAGAGAAGTGTCTGCCTGAGATCGGCAAAAGAGACGTTCTCGGCTACATAGAGACCCTCAACCTGGTGGAAGATGCAGTGGGCACGCGCTGAGATAGCCTCATTACGAAAGACCCTGCCCGGAGAGATGGTCCTGATGGGAGGCTGCTCTCTCTCCATCACGCGTACCTGTACAGAGGAGGTGTGCGTGCGCAGCAGCACATCATCGGGATGAGACTCCACACCTGAACTCTTCCTGATAAAGAAGGTATCCTGCATATCGCGCGCCGGATGATCGCTGGCAAAATTGAGCATGGTGAAGACATGATTGTCATCCTCTATCTCCGGCCCCTCGGAAACAGTGAATCCTATACGGCTGAAGATGTCAATTATGTGGTTGCGGACAATGGATATGGGATGGCGTGTGCCCGCATTGAATGGCCAGGCAGGGCGGGTAAGGTCAGTTTCTGAAGTGACAGTCTCGGCAACAGAGATACGCTCTTTGTGTTCATGGTACTTGTCCGTCGCCAGCTGCTTCAGCTCATTCAGAAGCCTCCCTGTCTCCCTCTTCTCTTCAGGAGGCACATTTCTGAATCCCTCAAAAAGCAAAGAAATACTTCCCTTCTTGCTGAGGTAGGCTATCCTGAACTGCTCAAGCAGATCAGCATCCGTGATCTGAAAATCCTCAATCTCTCTTTTTAATTCTGCAATCCTGCCAATCATCTGCGAAGTCAATCTTATTTAATTATTCTCACCTTTATTATCCTGATATCATTTACGGGCCTGTCATTCATGTCGGTAGCCGTGGAGGCAATTGCATCAACCACTTCCATTCCTTTCAGAACCTCGCCGAAGACGGTATAGGCACCGTCAAGGAAAGGTGTTCCGCCTACGGTTTTATAAGCGTTGATGTGATCTTCCGGCATGGCATAGGGGCCTTCAGCCTCCATCGCCTCATAGGCTCTGACAATGGCATTCTGCTGAATGATATCCTCAGACATGGCGGTATCGGCATGCAGAGCCTCCCGGCGCAAATCACCCAGTGCCTTGTTGTACAGATACTGCCGGCGATTGTACTCGATACGCTGGATGATATTGGCCAGCTCCCCATCGTTGTAAACCTTTCCCTGGACAATGTAGAACTGTGTTCCGGATGAATTGCGTTCAGGATTCACATCATCGCCCATACGGGCTGCAGCCACGGCTCCTCTTTTGTGAAAGAGAGAGTCGTTGATCTCCGCCGGTATGGTGTAATCATCATTCAGAATGGCCGTATCCTGTTTTGTTGAACCGTCACCGGTCTGTATCATGAATTCTTTGATAACCCTGTGGAATGAGACACCGTCATAGAAGCCGCTCTCGACAAGCTTTATGAAGTTGTCACGGTGCATGGGTGTAAGGTCAGACAGGGAGATAAGTATATCTCCCTCGGTAGTTTTTATCTCGGCGCGTACGCCGGAGCCGCTGCCTGATGTGCAGCCGGCCAGCAACACTACTGCTGCAAGCGGTAACAAGATGCGTAAGGAACTCCTCATTTTCTTATTATTTACGAATGACAAAGATATATATTTGCAGTAAGAGTTAAGCATGAACGATATACGCAAGCTTGCAGGGCAGACTGTCATTTACGGTTTCGGTACCGTTGTGCCGCGATTTTTGAACTATGCTCTGCTGACGCCCTTCTATACCTATATTCTCGGCAGGGAACAGTACGGTGTCGTTACGGAGCTGTATGCATGGATGGTACTGGCCCTCGTCATCCTTACCTACGGGATGGAGACAACATATTTCAGGTTCGCAGGTAAAAAGGCACCGGCAGAGACGGTCTACAGTACAGCGCTGATGAGTCTCTTTTTCACCTCTGCATTTTTCATTATGGCAGTGAGCCTGTTCATCACTCCCGTATCAGGGTTTCTGGGTTACTCTGAACATCCGGAATACATACGGATGTTTGCATGGATAGTGGCTATTGACGCCTTCTCGGCAATACCGTTCGCATGGCTGCGCAATAACAACAGGGCCAGGACCTTCAGTATACTGAAGATCATAAATGTGGCAGTGACCGTTGTCACTGTCTTCTTCTTCCTCAAGACGGCACCGGCCATGGCCGAACGGGGTAATGAGCTGATTTTTAAAATATATAATCCGGAAATGCAGGTAGGATACGTCTTCGTAGCCAACCTTGCCGGATCAGCAGTGACACTGCTACTACTGCTACCTTATGTGGTCAGGATACGGCCTGCCTTTGACCGGAAGTTGTTCAGGAAAATGCTGTCATACAGCTGGCCTCTTCTCGTTGGAGGTATGGCAGGGTCACTGAATGAGGTGCTTGACAAGATTTTGCTGCGGAGATTGATAGGAGGCGCCGAAGGTCTTGCCACGGTAGGTCTCTACGGTGCCGGTTACAAGGTGGGTGTGCTTATGTCCCTGTTCATACAGATGTACCGATTTGCTGCGGAGCCATTCTTCTTTGAAAAGGCCGGAAGCAAAGAAGCAAAGGAGACATACGCGGTAACAATGAAATATTTTGTGATCACGGCCCTGATACTGTTCCTGGTAATAAACCTCTATATTGAAGCAATCCAGATAATAATCGGTCCCCTCTTCAGGGAATCGCTGGTGGTGGTTCCCATAGTAAGCATGGGGTACCTCCTGCTGGGCATATTCATAAACCAGAGCATCTGGTACAAGGTAGATGACAGAACCATTTACGGTGCGTGGATAACGCTGGTGGGAGCCGCAGTGACAATACTCGTAAACCTGCTGTTCGTGCCCCGGTTCGGCTATATAGCCGCTGCATGGGCACACGTGGCATGTTACCTCTCCATGGTGGCAGTGTCATATGTAGTCGGCATGAAATACTATCCCATTAAATACGAGACATGGAAATTAGTACTCTATATTTTAGTGGCTGTTGCGTTACTGACATTGTCAAGGCTGCTGGCACCGGAGAACAAAATTACCGGCATCGTTTTTGACACTATGCTCCTTTTGATTTTCTTTGCCATGGCAGAATTTAAGGATAGGTACTTTTCGTTGTTGTTTAAAAGAGATAGATGAAAATAAGAATAGTAAACCGGACACAGCACCCCCTGCCATCATACAAGACGGCATTGTCTGCAGGAATGGACCTGATGGCTGATATCAGAGAACCGGTAACCCTGAAACCCATGGAAAGAAAACTTGTGGCGACAGGCCTGTCTATTGAGCTGCCGGAAGGTTATGAGGCCCAGGTAAGGCCTAGAAGCGGCCTGGCAATCAAAAACGGAATCACGGTACTTAACTCACCGGGAACAATTGACGCCGATTACAGGGGAGAGATATGCGTGATACTGATAAACCTATCTGACAGCGATTATACGGTGCATGACGGCGACAGGATCGCCCAAATGATCATTGCCCGCCATGAGAAGGCAGAGATGATAGAGACAGAGGAGATAAGCATAACGGAGAGAGGAGCAGGAGGATTCGGACACTCGGGCATAAGATGAGAAAAACCCTTTTGATAGTTGCATTATCACTGCTTGTGGCAGGCTGCTCCGTGGGTACGGTGGCGCCCACTGCTGATGCAGACTTTATGGTGAGGCCTGACAGCAGGTATGACTATATGCTGACAGAGGCGCTGCGACAGAAGTATGTGGGTGATGTCAATGAAGCAGCAAGTCTCTTTGAGAAGTGTATTGAAACCGATCCTGTCCGCTCTGTTCCTTACTTTGAACTGGCACAGATATATTCGGCCGCAGGTATGGGAGAAAAAGCGGTTAATTATGCCGCAAGGGCAGCACGGTTGGAGCCTGATAACTATTGGTACCAACTTGCAGCGGGATCTCTTTTTACACAGTATGAACAGAAGGATTCAGCAATGGTTTACTTCGCCAGGGCACTGAAAGCCGACAGCCGGGCCGTTGAGGTTAATTCTATACTGGCAGGACTTTATACAGAAAAGGGTGAGATCGAAAAAGCAGATTCACTTTTCAGAATTCTGAACGGACAGGGTGCATTAAGTGATGACATGTTCCTGATGATGATATCAGGACTGATAATGAAGGGAGATCTAAAGGAGGCTGCCAGGAGAACGGAAAGTCTGATTGAACGGGAACCGGATGAAATAAGGTACAAGGCACTGCTTGCAGATATCAGTTATGAGGAGGGTAACATTGAAAAGAGCGACAGCATCTACAGGTCAATAATTGAAAAAAATCCGGATGATATAGAGACGCAGCTGCTTTACCTGATGAACCAGGTATATAAGAAAAATTATGCGAATATTTCAGGTTTTCTGAATAATGTATTTGATAGTGAACTTATTGAGAGAGAGAGAAAGATATCAGTCGCAGGAAGACTGCTGAGTGACACCGCCTATGTAAAGGAGAACTCATATTCACTGGAAGAGAGCCTGATGATACTGGAGGCGAAATATCCCGGAGATGAGGAGATTCTCTCTATGAGGCCAGGTATGTATGAGACTGCGGGGCGCATTGAGGAGGCTATTTCACGTTATGAGGAGCTGGTGAAAACGGTGAAGCCGGGCTTCTACTCTGCCGAGAGACTTATACTTCTTTACGCAGAAACTCGGGAATACAGGAAGTTATATGACCTTGCCGCCGTCTATTCGCGTGAGAATAACAGAAGCATCATCGGAAAGGTCTATTATGCTATTGCTGCCATGGAACTCGAAGAGTATGAGGTAGCCGATACTGAGCTTAAAAAGGCATTGATACTCGTAGGAAATGATGCCGGAATGAAGGTACAGGTCCTGTCGATGATTGGAGATCTTAAGTTCAGAATGAAGGATCCGGAGTCAGCCTATGGCTACTATGAGGAGGCTTTGAAACTGTCACCCGGTGAGGTGCTGGTTCTTAACAACTATGCATATTTTCTTGCCGAGGATGAGAGTGACTTGAAAAAGGCTCTTAAAATGGCTGAAGAGGTAATGCGAAAGGAAGGTGAAAATCCAACATATATTGATACATATGCATGGGTGCTGCATAAGCTTGGAAAGAACAGGAAGGCCTGGAAACAGATGCAGAGAATCGTCGATGCCGGAGAGGCTGATGACCCCGAAATACTTGAGCATATAGGATATATTCTGTATGAGATGGGAAGATGTGATGAGGCTGTGGAATACTGGAAGAAATCCCTGGAAAAAGATAGCACTAAAACTTACCTGGAAGAGGAGATAAGGAAATGCATGAAGTAGTCAGGCCAGCGTTGGTGATACTGCTGATAGTACTGCTTGCTGGCTGCTCTGCCTCACGCAGGAGAAGGAGTGGTGTGCCGGGTGCGGCAGCAGGAGATATGGATTATGGCGCTGTGGCTGCCATGGTCACCGGTTATAATATCACTGATGGTGGATTCGTTATAAGAAGGGGAAAAATAGAACTGGAAGGAACATCCGTGGAAGGAAGCTTCGGTTTCACTGCACGGATAAACAGGGATAATGACTTTATTGCATCGGTGAGAGGACCGCTGGGAATAGAGCTGGTGAGACTGCTGGCTGTGGAAAACGAGATCGCAGCAATAGATAGATTCAACCGGACAGTCTATATGGGAAAAAAGGACGAATTCCTGAAAAAAAATGGTATGCCGGACGATTTTATAAAGATACTTTTTGGGGATATGCCTGAATTGGTCAGAGCAACCTTTGAGGCGACGGATGAAAATGAAGTGCTGATAAGAATAAAGGAGAGAGATACAGATAGGGAAGTCAGTCTCTGTGTGGATGAAATGAAAGTCTGCAGACAAAAATTAATCTCCCGTGAGTCTGGACATGAGATTATGATGCAATTCAGTGATTTCAGGAGCAATGGAGGAAAGAAATATGCTTCGCTGATTGAAATGAAGGAGGGGAAAAAGATGCTTCATGTGACTGTGAAGATTGATGAACTTGTTGCGGGCTTTGATGAAAGGATAGAGTTTAACTTGCCGCCGTATCGGAGAAGCAGTATATGAGAAGGGTTATTCTGTCAGCAGTGATAATGACATGCGTGCTGATTACCGGCTACGGACAATCGCGGGCAGAACTGGAGGAGATGAGGAAGAAAAACCTTGAGGAGATAGAATATGTAGACAGGATGCTCAGGAGTACGGCAACAGAGAAGAGTGAGAACATTAACGAGCTAAGGGTAATTGGAAAGAAACTGAACCTGCGGGAAAATCTGATAAACGAATACCGACAGGAGATATTACTCCTGGAATACAGAATTTCTCTCAACCGTATTGCAGGAGAGATGCTGGAGGAAGACCTTAATAACCTGAAGAATGAGTATGCGAAATCTATTGTGAGTGCATACAAGGCTACCAAAGGTACGCCGGCACTGGCCTTCATTTTGTCATCTGCTGATTTCAACCAGGGCTACATGAGACTAAAGTATATTCAGCAGGTTGCAAGGTACAGAAGAAAGGAGACTGAGACAATAGAGACGATATACAAGGAATTGCAGAACACACAGGCAAAGCTTGAGAGAGACCGTGTAAACATCAGGGATCTGAAAGTAAGGGAAGAGAGACAAAAGCAGATACTGGGGAATGAAAAGAGCAGGAAGGAGAGGCTTGTAAGTACATTGGGAAAGAAGGAGACTCAGCTGAAACAGGATCTTGCACAGAAAAAGAAGATTGCAAAGCAGATTGAGAATGAAATAGCTCGTTTGATTGAGGAGGAGAGAAAGAGAAGTGAGGTAACACCGATGAGCAATGAGATGAGATTGATAGGGGATTCATTCGGCGATAACCGCGGAAGACTGCCCTGGCCTGTCGACATGGGTCTGGTGACCAGCCATTTCGGATTACAGCCGCACCCTGTGCTTAAGAATGTGACAGAAGACAACATAGGAATAGAGATTACATCAGGCGAAGCGACGAAAGCAAAGGCAGTATTCATGGGAGAAGTTGTCAGAGTCTTCGCGATTACTGGAGCTAACATGGCAGTGATAATCAGACATGGGGTCTATCTTACAGTATACCAGAATATTGTAAATGTACGGGTAAAGGCCGGTGACTCTGTCGCAACAGGTGAGATTCTGGGCGATGTTTTCAGTGACAGCAATAACGGCGGAAAGAGCGTATTGAAATTCATGATCTACGAGGAGAAGAAAAAGCTGGACCCTGAACGGTGGCTGTTAAAAAAATGATTAAATTTTGAAACAAAAAAATTGACCTGTTGGTATAAAAACTAATAGGGAAAAAGAATGGAAAGTATTAAAATCAATTCAGACGTTGAAAACCTGAAGATAGTTGAGACCGTTGTCGATACACTCTCGAAGAAACTTGGGATTCCGGATGAGGTCTACGGAAAGATACTCATATCTACGGTTGAGGCCGTAAACAATGCCATACTTCATGGAAACAAGGGAGACAGCAGGAAGATGGTGAAGGTTGACTTCACGGCTGACGGAAATCTTTTCAATGTCACGGTTACTGATGAGGGAGAGGGCTTCGAATACGAGAACCTGCCTGACCCGACAGACCCTAAAAATATTGAGAACCTGCATGGGAGAGGTGTGTTTCTGATGAGAAATCTTTCAGATGAGATAGAATTCAATGACTCGGGTAACGAGGTTAAAATGCAGTTCAGATATTAAGGTCTTGGTAATAAAAGTACACTACGATATTGAAAAATTCAGACTGCGTGACAGTAAGACATTGAAAAGGGTAATAGGAAGGATTATAACAGATTCCGGGTTGAAGCGCGGTACTATTGAACTGGTATTTACGGGCGACAGAAAGGTTTATGAGATAAACAGTGAGTTTCTGGGTCACGACTATTACACTGACGTTATTACATTCAATTACAATAAGGGGAAGAGTATTAACGGAGAAATATATATCAGCACTGACCGGGTGCGGATAAACGCGGAAAAATTCAATGTGCCGTTCAGTACGGAGCTGAAAAGGGTTGTTTATCACGGAGTACTCCATTTATGCGGATATGATGACAGAACAGCTGAGCAGAAGGCAAAGATGACGGAGAAGGAAGAGATGTATCTGGCTTTATCATATTCCTGATGAATTTCAATTACGATATCATTGTTGTAGGCGGCGGCCATGCCGGTTGCGAGGCTGCGCACATTGCTGCGGTAATGGGAGCAAGAACGCTGCTGGTTACCATGGATATGACAAAACTGGCCCAGATGTCGTGTAATCCGGCTATGGGAGGGATTGCCAAGGGTCAGATAATCAGGGAGATAGATGCTCTGGGCGGCATGTCGGCCATTGTTACTGACAGAACAATGATTCAGTTCAGGATGCTGAACAGGAGCAAAGGCCCTGCCATGTGGAGTCCGAGAGCACAGTGTGACCGTATGCTTTTCAGCAGAGAGTGGAGAAAGATTCTGGAAGGGACAAATAATCTTCACATATGGCAGGAGCAGGCAAACAGGCTGATCTTAGAGGAGGGAAGGGTGAGGGGGATTGTAACAACCTTTGGAAATGAATTCAGGGCTGAAGCAGTGATACTCACAAATGGTACCTTTCTTAACGGTCTGATGCATGTAGGATTCAGCACTATGCCGGGAGGTCGGTCGGGGGATCAGGAGTCACTTGGGCTGAGTGATCAGTTGAGGAAAGAGGGTTTTGAGGTGCAGAGGCTGAAAACAGGAACGAGTGCCAGGGTCGACGGACGAAGTGTAAGATTTTCTCAGATGACGGAGCAGAAGGGCGACGGCGACGGAAGGTGCTTTTCATTTATGAATGACCGTGTGGTAATAAATGATGAGAGAAGCTGTTTTATAACCCACACCAATGAAGAGGCACACAATGTGATCAGGGAAGGACTGAAGTTTTCACCTCTTTTTACGGGAAGGATTAAAGGCAGGGGACCCAGATACTGTCCAAGCGTGGAAGACAAGATTGTGACGTTTGAGGGAAAGGATTCGCATCAGCTCTTTCTTGAACCGGAAGGCTGGGAGACAAATGAATATTACATAAATGGATTTGCAAGCAGTCTGACACTTGAAACTCAGATCAGTGCACTGCAAAAGATAAAGGGCCTGGAAGAGGTGGTAATCTACAGGCCAGGTTATGCAATAGAGTATGACTTCTTCCAGCCCACTCAGCTGAATCATACCCTGGAGACAAAGAGGATAGCAGGACTCTACTTTGCCGGGCAGATAAACGGGACTACAGGTTACGAGGAAGCAGGTGCCCAGGGATTGATAGCAGGAATCAATGCCGTACTTAAGCTGCGTGGTGAAAAACCTTTTGTACCGGGGCGTGATGAAGCTTATATCGGGGTTTTGATTGATGACCTGGTGACCAAGGGAGTGGATGAACCATACAGGATGTTTACATCCAGGGCCGAATACAGGATTCTGCTCCGGCAGGATAATGCAGACGAGCGGCTGACAGGCTATGGTTACAGACTGGGAACGGTAGGTGAGGAACAAATGCAGAAAATGAAGAAGAAATATTTGCTGGTTGCTGAGCTGGAGGAGTTTCTCAAAGACAGGAGTATTTCACCTGCAGAAATAAATTCATTCCTCAGAAATAGAGATACAAGTCAGATCAGTCAGAAGATAAAGGCTGTCAATATTGCTGCAAGGCCACAGGTAGATCTGAATGAGCTGCTGGAAATAATTGAAGGATCTGACAAACTGGGATTAAACAATTCAGAAGGCAAAAGAGATATTATTGAAGCAGCAGAAATCCGCATTAAGTATGCAGGGTACCTTGAGAGAGAGAGGGGCGTTGCAGAAAAAATAAAAAGAATGGAAGATCTGAAAATCCCTGAAGATGTCAAATATGATGAGCTGGTTTCAATTTCCACAGAAGGCCGGCAGAAACTGTCAGGAATAAAACCGGCAACCGTAGGTCAGGCATCAAGAATAAGCGGAGTATCAACTTCAGATATTTCAATTTTGATAATGTATCTTAGCAGGTAATTTGAAGTGTTCCACGTGGAACACTTTTTCACAGCAATAAGATGAAGATATCAGGAAAAATTGTGGACGTGCATCAGAGGCGCATCTATCAGGGAACTGTTACTATTTCGTCAGGTAAAATAGAAAGCATTGAAGAGAATGAGACAGGCCCTGACGATTATATCATGCCTGGATTGACGGATGCACATGTGCACATAGAGAGTTCCATGCTTGTGCCATCACATTTTGCTGTTGCAGCAGTGAGACAGGGAACGGTAGCCGTGGTGGCTGACCCGCATGAAATAGGGAATGTTCTGGGTAAGGATGGAGTGACATTCATGACTGATAATGCCCGCAATGTACCCTTGAAAATATTGTTTGGGGCACCATCCTGCGTACCGGCAACAGATTCGGAAAGCAACGGAGCACGAATTGACACAGACGATATTATTGAACTGTTGCAAAACGAAAAAATAGGTTTTCTGGCTGAAATGATGAATTTCCCGGGGGTAATCCATGATAACCCGGAAGTACTTCGAAAACTGGAGGCAGCAAGGAGTGCCGGAGTTCCGATCGACGGCCACGCGCCGGGACTGACGGGTGAAAATCTGAATAAATATATAAGTGCTGGCATTACAACCGATCATGAATGCACAACGCTGGATGAGGCGCTGGAGAAGATAACAGGAGGAATGAAGATATTGATCAGGGAAGGCAGTGCAGCGAAAAATCTTGAAGCATTGGCTCCGCTGCTTGACTCAAATCCTGATGACGTTATGCTATGCAGTGATGACCTTCATCCTGAAACACTCGAAAAGGGACACATAAACCGTCTTGTGGCAAGGCTGATCGGTATGGGATATGACATCTTCAACGTGATCAGGGCTGCCTCTGTGAACAGTGCAGAGCACTACAGGCTGAAAACAGGACTGCTCAGAGCCGGAGATCCGGCTGACTTTATCATTGCCGACGATCCCGGAAAGATGAACATAAAGAAGACTTTCATCGATGGAAAATGTGTCTATGACGGGGAGAAAACCCTCTTTTCACCGGGAGAAATAATAAAAGTAAACAGGTTCAACTGCAGTCATCTGCTGCCGGGCGATATCAGGGTAGAGAACAGAGGGAAGCGTATTCGTGTTATCGTTGCATACAACGGCGAGCTTTTTACCGGATCAGAAACCGCAGATGCAGGTACTGGCAAATTTGTAGAACCGCGCCCGGAAGAAGATCTGCTTAAAATCGTGGTCAAGGAGAGATACAATGACAATCGCCCGGCGGTGGCATTCATCAGGGGCTTCGGTATGAAAAACGGAGCCATGGCATCATCAGTAGCGCACGACAGCCATAATATCATTGCAGTGGGAACCAATGACCGGGATTTGATAAGTGCAATCAATATGATAGCTGACGCCAGGGGCGGCATGTCGGTCGTCTCCGGTGACGGTGCGGAAATCCTCAAACTGCCTGTGGCAGGAATCATGTCTGATATACCCGTTACCGCCATGGCTCGCAGGTATGAACGGCTCTCGGAAAGTGTCAGGTCGCTCGGATGCAGACTCGATGCACCCTTTATGACTCTCTCCTTCATGGCACTGCTGGTCATTCCGGAACTGAAGCTCAGTGACCGCGGACTCTTTGACGGACTGGCATTCCGTCACGTTCCGCTCTTTGTTGAATAGGCTGCAGGAGAACTTATCTCCTGCCTGTTCGTATCACGGGTGCACCAACTCCGAAGCAGGATGAGGCATGCAACAACCCGCTTTTATAGAAGAGCAATTTCTGATATTCCTGCTATTTTCGGTTCTGCCCCGGTGAACACATATTGCGCATGGGGCCGGACCATGGTACATCAGACCTTATTCAGTCTCCACCGCAGAATTTAACGGCTCATCGCAGTTCATTCCCCATCTTTACATCCTTAGTTGCAGGGCAGCTCATTAAAAATTCCTTTCCTCGACGGATAATTCAGGGGTGTGCCCTCGTCTGTTAAGGGCAACCGTTTGACTAACAAGTATATGCATATCATTGCGCTGCCCGTTATCTTCAATTCCTCATTTTTATACCTTTGGAAAGAATGAATTAAATTCAAATCCTCTTTGCCAGAAAAAGAAAACATACGATCCTCAGTCCCAAACCTGCCAGACAGTCCAGGTGTATATCAATTTATAGATGCCTCAGGAACAATACTTTACGTAGGTAAAGCCAGGAGCCTCCGCAAGAGGGTGGCCTCATACTTCTCCGGAAACCAGTCGGGAAAAACACGCGTTATGCTGTCAAGAGCAACAGATCTGCGTCATATTGTGGTCGACAATGAGTCAGAGGCACTGCTTCTGGAAAACTCCCTTATAAAAAAGCATCAGCCGAGATACAACATTCTCCTGAAAGATGATAAGACCTATCCTTGGATATGTATTAAAAATGAGCCATTTCCGCGTGTTTTCATGACCCGGAAACTGATAGCCGACGGTTCTGCCTATTTCGGTCCTTACACTTCAGTCCCTGCTGTTCGCACACTGCTTGAACTTATCAGGCAGCTCTTCCAGATCAGGACCTGCTCTCTTCAGCTGAATGAGAAACAGATCGGGGAAGGTAAATTCAAGGTATGTCTTGAATATTATATTGGTAACTGCAAAGCCCCCTGCATCGGCCTTGTCAGCAGGGGCGAGTATGATCAGAATATAATGAAGATCAGGCAGATAATCAAGGGTGACATGAGTTCAGTCAAAGCACATCTTGAGAAGGAAATGAAAAATTATGCAGCTGAACTGAAATTTGAGGAGGCGCAGAAAATCAAGGAAAAACTAGACATACTCTCCCGATACAGGAGCAAATCGGTGGTGGTCAACAGCTCGGTCCGTAATGTTGACGTCTTTGGCTGCTCTGAGGATGAAAACTCATTGTATGTCAGCTATATGAAAGTGGTAGAGGGAGCAGTAGTCCAAACCTGGTCGGTTGAGCTGAAGCTGAGGCTGGAAGAGGAGAGGGAATCGGTTCTCTCCACCGCTGTTACGGAGATCAGGCAGAGAGTCTCAAGTGATTCTCCCGAAGTAATAGTTCCGGCAAAACCTGATATCATGGAAGAAGGGGTAAAGTACACTGTTCCAAAGAGAGGCGACAGGCTTAAGCTGCTGCAGCTGGCAGAACGCAACGCATTGTTTTTCAAGCTTGAACGACAAAAAAAGGCTGCAGCTAAGTCCAGGGAGAACAGGACGGAAAGAAATCTTGAAAAGATAAAGAAGGACCTGCACATGCCTCTTCTCCCTGTTCATATTGAATGTTTTGACAACTCCAACATACAGGGAGAGTCGGCTGTCGCTGCCTGTGTCGTCTTCCGTAACGGGAAGCCGAGCAACAAAGAATACCGTCATTTCAACATAAAGACAGTCACCGGGCCAGATGACTATGCTTCGATGGAAGAGGTGATATTCCGCCGCTACCGCCGGATGCTTGATGAAGGGAAATCTCTGCCACAGCTGATAGTTATAGACGGCGGTAAGGGTCAGCTCTCGTCTGCGGTAAAGAGCCTGGAGAGACTGGGATTGAGAGGTAGTATCACTGTCATTGGTATAGCGAAGAAACTGGAAGAGATATATTTCCCGGGCGATTCAGTTCCGTTGTACCTTGACAGAAACAGCATAACACTCAAGATAATTCAGCATCTGAGAAATGAAGCACACCGGTTCGGTATCAATTTCCACCGTAACCGCAGGAGCGCCGGCATGAACAGCTCCGTTCTCGATGAGATTCCCGGTATAGGGGAGAAGACCAAGGAGAAACTGCTGAAAAGATTCGGTTCGGTCAGGAGAGCATCAGAGGCCTCTTCAGAAGAACTGGAGGAGACAATCGGCAGGCAAAAGGCAGCAATCCTGATTGCAGCACTCCAAAAATAACTATTTTCCACGTGGAACACTCAGACTTCGCGATCCCTCTAAACGTCTGAATGACAACACTTAGAGAGGCCCGGAACGATGCCTTAACCTCCTGACATTTGAAAATTTCAGACTAAGCGGGAAGTCTCCCGAAGATTTTCTTCAGAAAACGGTGAACGGAGTGCACTCCGTCCGAATTTTTTTGGATCGCGTGACACTCCTGCAATGACATATTTCTCCAGTGACAGGAAGCGGGCGACATCTTTTATTTTTTTCTCAGTGTTGAAAATATTACAAATTCCATCATTGCAGATCTTGTCTCCGATTCGGGATACTCTTCAAGGATATGTATTGCCCTGTCGGCATACTCCTGCATTTTTGTCTCGGCATATTCAAGGCCGTTATGATTTTTTACAAACGTGATAACCTCACTGATCTCGCTCCGCGATTTTTTCTTTTTCCTGATGATGCGTTTGATCTTCCTTCTCTCCACCGGGCCGGCCTCGCGCAGAGCATGTATGAGTGGCAGGGTGATTTTCTTTTCCTTGATATCATTTCCCTCGCGTTTCCCTGTGAGCCCGTTGCTGGTATAGTCGAGGAGGTCATCCTTTATCTGGAATGCCACACCCACATTTACGCCGAACGATTTCATCTTTTCGATGGTCTCCGGGTCATCGGTGACGGAGCTGGTGCCGCAGGCGGTGCAAGCTGCAATCAGCGCCGCAGTCTTCATCCTTATGATGCGGAAGTAATCCTCTTCCCTTATATCCAGTTTGCGGGTCTTCTGCAGCTGTATCAGCTCTCCCTTTACTATTTCCCTCACGGCGTCGGAGACAATGCCAAGCATGTCAAAACGCTTCTTCGAGACACTGATAAGCATTCCCTGTGCAAGCAGGTAATCACCAACCAGCACGGCGATCTTTGAGTTGTAAAGTACGTTTACAGTTGGCAGTCCGCGTCTTTCCGAAGCATCATCCACAACATCATCATGCACCAGGGTGGCCGTATGTAGCAGCTCAATGAAAGTGGCAGCTATATAGGTTGTCTCGGTTATAGTTCCGTTGAGTCTGGCGGAGAGAAACACCAGAAGAGGCCTTAGCTGCTTGCCCTTCCGGCGTATGATATTATTCAGGATGACACGGAAAAAGGGGATATCACTCCGGAGCGTTTTACTGAAGTAGGACTCAAACTCGCGCATCTCTGCGGCAACGGGTCTCCTGATATCTGCAAGGGTTGACATCTTTCCTGCCTGGAATAAGCTCAAAAATAAGAGAAAATGTGATACCCGGTTAATTTTTCACCGCCTGGTGCTGAAAAGAACCAGCTATCTGTTCTGTTATTGCTTCTTCTCTTCGAAAAATTTTTTCTGAAAGAGGAGTATTGCGATCACGCCGCAGGTTATAGAAGCATCTGCTATATTGAATACGGGCCTGAAAAAGACAAATGACTGTCCGGGTCTGATCGGCGACCATTCGGGCCATTGGGTATCTATGATGGGGAAATAGAACATATCCACCACCCGTCCCATCAGAAATGACGCATATCCTCCTCCTTCGGGGAACATGACTGCAGGTGTGTGCCAGCTCTCACTGAAGATCAGGCCGTAAAAGGCACTGTCAATGAGGTTTCCTGCTGCACCCGCGATGATTGCACTGACTGACAGGATAAGACCGATGTGGGCTTTCTTTCTGATAATTCCGGCCAGGTACCACGATATGCCGGCTATGGCAAGCATCCGGAAGACGGAGAGAGCTATCTTGCCGATCTTGCCACCCCACTCCATTCCGAAAGCCATACCGTTGTTTTCAAGGAAGTGTATCAGGAACCAGTTGCCTGCCACATGGATCTCCTCGCCTATGACCATATTGGTTTTAACGATGATCTTAAGTGTCTGATCAACAATCAGAATAGAAAAGATCAGCAGCAGCGACTTTTTGGCAACCGGCATAGGCAGTGAATTTGGCGCAAATTAGCAAAAAAACCGGAAGAGCGTCATCAGCAGTCACATAATGCCGGATGATTCCGGCATCCGGCAGGGTATCAGCAATAGAGGAATCTCTTTATCTTGAGCGTTGCTGTCTTCTGGAACGGTTCAGGCTGGTAAACGACAAGCTGCAACTGACTGTACTTGTTTACCTTCGAATTGACATACATGCGGAGCTCCTCAAGGTATTCCTCCACCAGCTGTTCCGCCTGATCAGTAATATCCTTCTTCATCTGCTGGTATTTTGCCTGCAGTTCCTCGATGTTAACGTGAACCATAGCAACAAGCTTGCCTTTCTGCTGTACTACCAGGGACTCAATTACATGCCCGAAGTCGTTTATTACCGACTCTATCTCTTCCGGATAGATATTCTCACCGCTTGAACCAACGATCATATTCTTCAGCCGACCCCTTAAACTCAGGTAGTTGTCTTTGTCAAGTTGTCCAAGATCGCCGGTACGGAACCATCCGTCAGGCGTGATTACTTCCGCCGTCATCTCCGGCTCACGGTAATAGCCTTTCATGACATTGTTGCCCTTTGCCCACACTTCACCTTCACCTGTAACCGGATCGGGGTTGTGTACCTTGAGCGTCACCCCCTGCATTGCCGGACCGGTGGAACCAAGTCTGCAGGAACCGACCTTCGTGCCTGCCAGCAGCGGCGAGGTTTCTGTAAGTCCGTAACCTATGGCATAAGGAAATCCTGAATCCAGCAAAAACCTTTCCACAGTCGGGTTCAGTTTTGCGCCGCCTACGCCGAAGAAGCGCAGCCTGCCGCCGAAAGTTTTATAAACCTTTTTCCCCGCAATCCTGTTAAGAAGTCTGCGCACCGGAGTTTTATGATAGAGGAAGGAGACAAGCCTGTTCTTTTCGAAAGTCGGCAGCACCTGGTTGAAATATATCTTTTCCATTATCAGCGGCACGGTAAGCATCATCGTCGGCCTTACCGTCTCAAGAGCAGGCAGAAGCACCGAAGGCGTGGGTGCCTTGCGCAGGTAATATATCGCCGCCCCGTTGAAGAGCGGAAGTATCAGGCCGAGTGTCTGCTCGTAGGTGTGTGAGAGTGGAAGAATTGACAGAAAGACGTCACTCTCTGCCACCTCCTGAATGGTGAGTACCTGCTGTGCGGTAAAACAGATGTTTTTGTGTGTCAGCATTACTCCCTTCGACTTGCCGGTGGTACCTGAGGTATAGATTATGACCGCCAGGTCCTCTTCATCAACCGGATATTCCTTTTCAGGCCTGGCATCCGGTTCAAAAACTGCACCGTTGCTTCCCGATATCACAGAGTAATCATCATTTGAGAAAACCGTACGGAGGCTTTCGGATTTCAACCCTTCTATTTTCGGTCTGAGGGCATTGGATGCAAAAATTGCACTGGCCCCCGAGTGTACTATAACATTTGCCACCTCACCGGCAGTGAAGTCGGCAAGTATGGGTACCGCGACAGCCCCCATTGAGGTAATTGCCAGGTAGGTCACACCCCAGTTGGGCATGCTGCCGCTCAGGAGGGCAACCCGGTCTCCCTTTTGCACCCCGTATTTTTCCATAAGGCGGATTACCGCCCGGGTACGGTTACTGAGCTGATGGTATGTACTAACATCCTCTCCCACAAATCCCATTGCCTTGTTGCTGCCGTGCTTTCTGAAGCTCTCTGCGGCAAGGAACGGGATAGTCAACATCATCTTGTTATCCATAATTAATTACTTTGAGGGAACAAAGGTACGGTTTAATCATGATGTATGACATTTAAAGTTGTAAATATCAGTGAGAAATAACGTGATAAACAAAAATCGTGATAAATAGTTTACTTTTGTGAGTATCAACAATTATACTATGTCTGTTATCAGGGTAACCAGGGAATTCAGGTTTGAGATGGCGCACGTGCTGTGGAATTATGACGGTCCCTGCCGTAACGTGCACGGTCATTCTTACCTTCTTTATGTGACTTTATCCGGTCTTCCGCTTGACAATCCGGATCATCCGCGCAACGGCATGGTGATCGACTTCGGCGATCTGAAGCGGATAGTGACGGAAAACGTCGTTGACAGGTTTGACCATGCCCTGATGATATCAGGACTGGCGCCTGCAGAGCTGGTGGAAAGCTACAGGAAACACTTCGGCAACGTCCTAGTCTCGCCATACCAGCCGACTTGCGAAAATATCGTTGCAGAGATTGCAGCAATTGTCAGCGACAAGTTACCGGATGCGGTTTCGCTTCACAGCGTGAAACTTTACGAAACGGCCAACTCGTTTGCCGAGTGGTATGCATCAGACAACCGGTGATGGCAGAGGAAAAGGATAAAAGGCTCTTTTTGCTTGATGCATATGCCCTGATATTCAGGTCATACTATGCATTCATCAGGAATCCGCGCATGACATCCAAAGGGATGAACACCTCTGCGGTGTTTGGCTTCCTCCTCACACTTGAAGATCTTCTTGCGAAGCAGAACCCTACGCATATAGCCGTTGTGTTCGACCCTCCGGGGCCTACCTTCAGAAATGAGATCTATCCGGCATACAAGGCCAATCGTGACGCTACTCCCGAGGATATCAAAATGGCAGTGCCCTATATCAGGCGCCTGCTTGAGGCCTACCGAATTCCCATCATTGAAGTGCCGGGCTTTGAGGCTGACGATGTCATCGGCACCCTGGCGCGCAAGGCCTCGGAAGAGGGTTTCATGGCCTACATGATGACGCCTGACAAGGACTTCGCCCAGCTTGTCACCGGCACGGTGAAGATGTACCGGCCGGGACGTGGCGGCGGCGAGGCAGAGATATGGGGAGAGGAGGAGATCATGCGGGAGTACGGCGTCGCACCGTCCAATATTACCGATCTCCTCGGCCTTATGGGCGACAGCTCTGACAATATCCCCGGAGCCCCGGGAATAGGCCCGAAGACAGCCTGCAGACTCATCAGCGAGCATGGTGACATTGAGAGCCTTCTCGGCAGGACATCGGAGCTCTCAGGCCGGCAAAAGGATATCCTCGAGCAAAACAGGGAACAGATCCTTCTCTCAAAACGCCTGGCAACCATTGAGCAGAATGTGCCGCTGGAATTCCGTCATGGGGATTTTCACCGCACAGGGGCAGATGTTGAGGCACTGCGAAAGCTATATGAGGAGCTGGAATTCAGAACCATGGCCTCACGACTCCAGGCATCATCGGAGGTCAGTACCGGGAAAACGGGTACAGATGAATCCGGAAAATCAACTCCTACTGATGACTCAACGGGTGTTTCAGGCAGACCCTTCGGCAATGCTGCCCCTGAACCCGGCACTGACGGCCAGGGGTCACTCTTCGGACATGTTGCTACAGCAGAACGGCCCGGCAACCAGGGAACCCTTTTCGGCAAGCCCACCTATTCAACATCTTCATCTGCAGCGAATATAAGCAATACTCCCCATGAATATACCACGGCGGGAAACCAGGAGAAGGCAGAAGAACTGGCAGCAAGGCTTGCAGAACTCCCCGAGTTCTGCTTTGATACCGAGACTACCTCCCTTAATCCGCTCAACACCTCGCTGGTGGCCATCGCCTTCAGCTGGCAGAAGGGATCGGGAACCATGCTGTGGCTTCCTCCTGACAGAGACGAGGCACTGCAGATGCTGGAACCTTTCAGGAGAGTGTTTGAAGATGAAAGAATCGCCAAAACGGGACAGAACCTGAAATTTGACATTCAGGTGTTGTCAGGATACAGCATAAGGGTCAGGGGCCGGCTGTTTGATACTATGATTGCCCATTACCTTCTTGAACCTGACATGCGCCATAATATGGACCTGCTCTCTGCCAGCTACCTGAACTATGAGCCTGTGCATATTGAGGAGCTGATAGGCGAGCGCGGACCCAAACAGAAAAACATGAGGGATGTTGACATGGAGAGCCTCAGGGAATATTCGGTTGAGGATGCCGATGTCACCTGGCAGCTGAAGGAGAAGTTTGCACCGATGCTCATAAAAGAGGGTCTTGACAAGCTGGCTGACGACATTGAGATGCCCCTGATAGTTGTTCTTGCCGATATGGAAAGGACCGGGGTTATGCTTGACAGTGAGGCTCTCAACAGCTATGCCGTCACTCTCCGTGAGACCTTGATAAAGCTTGAAGCAGAGATATATACCCTTGCCGGACAGGAATTCAACATCTCCTCTCCCAAACAGCTGGGAGAGATACTCTTCGTGAGGCTAAAGCTTGATGACAATGCCCGGCTCACAAAGACAAAGCAGTACCGTACCGATGAGGAGGTGCTTCAGCGGCTTTCCTCCAGGCATCCTGTCATCGGCAAGGTGCTCGAATACCGGGGAGTGAAGAAGCTGCTCTCGACCTATGTGGAGGCACTGCCAGGACTTGTCAATCCCGTCACCGGCAGGATACACACCACCTATAACCAGGCCGTTGCATCAACCGGCAGACTCAGCTCCACAAACCCGAATCTCCAGAACATACCTGTGCGTGATGCCGAGGGTCGCGAGATACGAAAGGCATTTATTCCGGCAGAGGGAAAGACATTTCTGAGTGCTGATTATTCACAGATAGAGCTGAGGCTGATGGCTCACCTGAGCGGAGACGAGTCAATGATATCAGACTTTCTGTCAGGACAGGATATTCATTCGGCCACGGCAGCCAAGATCTTCAATGTAGCCCCTGAGGAGGTTACCCGTGAGATGAGGGCAAGAGCCAAGACCGCAAACTTCGGGATCATATACGGCATCTCGGCTTTCGGACTGTCAGAAAGGCTTACGATAGGGCGCAAGGAGGCCAAAGAGCTGATTGACGGCTACTTCAGTTTATACCCGGGGGTGAAGGTCTACATGGATGAGTGTATCCGCCGGGCACGGGAGTCAGGCTATGTGACAACAATATACGGCCGGCGGCGCTGGCTACCCGATATTCATTCGAGAAACCAGGTGGTAAGGGGCAATGCCGAACGCAACGCCATCAATGCGCCCATACAGGGCAGTGCTGCAGACATCATCAAGATAGCCATGGTCAGGATCGCCAAAAGGCTTGAGAGGGAGATGCCCGAGGCAAAGATGATACTGCAGGTGCATGACGAACTGATCTTTGAGGTTGATGCCGACAAGGTGGAAAAACTAAGGATACTGGTCACGGAAGAGATGAAGGGTGCTGCTGACCTTGCAATACCGCTGGAGGTTGACACCGGTACGGGCAACAACTGGCTGGAGGCTCACTGACGATGGCAGCACGGGTTATTGTTCTCTATTTCGGTGCCGCACAAAAGGTTGCGGGCAATGCCTCCGAAGATTTTATGGCAGAAGACACTCTGTCGCTTCGCAGGCAGATATTAGAGAGGCACCCGGGGATGTGCAGGGTAACCTTCAGGCTCGCCCTGAACAGAAATCTGCTGAAAGAGGATTCACTGCTGAAAGAAAATGATATAATTGCAATACTTCCTCCTTTTGAAGGAGGTTAACCTATTGAATTCTGCATAATGAAGAACAGGTATCTGGTCGGGGGGCCAATTACACCTCTGCTTATCTCGGAACTGATGACACTGGGCAATGATGACAACGGTGCCGGTGCTGTCTCTATATTCATCGGCAAGGTGCGTGACGATGAGGTCAACGGTAACAGGATCAAGGCTCTGGAGTATTCTGCCTACAGTGAGATGGCGGAGAAGGAGGCTGACGGAATCGTGAAGACGGTGAAGGCAGCTTTCAGTGATGTTCGGAAAGTTTTACTGGTTCACTCCACGGGAATTGTCAAAGCCGGCGAGGCATCGCTGTTCATCATGGTTACGTCGGGCCACCGCGACCATTCTATGCGTGCATGCCGTCACACCCTTGAGATGGTCAAGGAGAAGCTGCCGGTATGGAAGAAGGAGATATTCTGACCGTTCCGTAACGGGCGACCCTACATTGCCGGACCTTTAAGCAGGCTGTCGTAGCGCATCCTGTCTCCTGCTATCTCCTGCGCAGTCTGCACCTGTCTGTCGCGGCCCAGCGAATATCTCACCGAGCCGGCATCATAAAAATACCTGCCTGCAAGTTCCGACTCCAGCAGTTCAATGATATCGCTCTTCTGTGCTTCCAGGTCTCTTTCCAGCGAATGACTCAGGCCGGCTTTCAGTTTTTCAATCTCACTGCTGTTTGCCTCATAGAGATTCTCTTCCCGTGCCGCCGAGGTCAGCTCCTCAAGCATAAGTTCCGAGTCTGTGCGGTATGAGAAATTCCTCTCACGGAGGAACTGTTCAAAGCGTTCCAGGTCACTGTCGGTCACCTTCAGGCTGTCGAGTGACGATGGCTGCGGTTTCGACCAGTAGTATTCCGTGGCGAAGTCAAAGACCATGTTCTGAACATAGAGTTCGCTGGTGAAGCGGCTGAACATGTCTGACTCCACCTGCATGTCAGGTATGATGCCACCGCCGTCCTTTACCGGCCTGCCATTCCTGGTGGTGAATGTCTGTATCAGCGAATCCGGTATCTGTCCTACGCTGCCGTCTTCGTTCCGGTGTGAGAAATCGACAGCCTGTATGCATCTGCCGCTGGGAATATAGTATTTTGCCGTGGTCACCTTAAGCTGTGCCTTGTAGCTGAGGGGTCTTGCCACCTGCACCAGCCCCTTGCCGTATGACCTCTCTCCTACAATTATCCCGCGATCAAGGTCCTGCAATGCCCCGGCCACTATCTCCGAAGCGGATGCAGAGCCTCTGTTTATCAGTACCACCACCGGCATGTCGGGGGCCACCGGTGTTCTGGATGTACGGAAAACGGCATTATACTGTTTTGCCCTTCCCCTGGTGCTTACCACCTCCTGTCCGGGCTTAACGAACAGATTCACAATCTCCACGGCCTCATTGACAAGGCCGCCGGGATTGCCCCTGAGGTCCAGTATCAGATCAGTGGCACCAAGGTTATCCTTCAGGTCGGTGACAGCATCCCTCACCTCAGTGATACAATTTTGTGTGAAATTGGTGAACCGGATATATCCGGTGTTCTCATCTATCATCCCGTAATAGGGCACGGCAGAGATAGATATCCTCTCTCTCTTTATGGTTTTCGTAAACTCTTTCCCGTTGCGCCTGAAGATTATCTCCGCCTCCGTTCCGGGTTCGCCCTTGAGCATGGCAGAAGCCTGCTCGGAAGAGACACCCCTGAGTGAGATACCGTCAATACTTAGCATTATGTCTCCGGCCCTTATGCCATTCTTATCGGCAGGGAACCCCCTATAGACGTTGGTGACAACAATGTAATCACCTGATTTCCTGATCAGGGAACCAAAACCGCCATATTTGCCTGTGGTGAGGAAATCCAAAGCCTCGCGCTCCTCTTCTGGGTAATAGACAGTATACGGATCGAGGGTTGCCAGCATCGCCGTGATGCTTCTGGTGACAAGCTTTTCAGGGTCTATTTCGTCAACATAGAATGCATTCAGCTCCCTGAACACGGAGATGTAAATATCCAGATTCCTGGTGAGCTTGAAGTCCTTGCTCTCCTGACCACCCATCAGAAATCCGAATGCAAGCAGTGCCGCCAGTGCCATCACCGGTATCAGCCATATTCTTTTTCTGTTGCTTCTCTTCATAAAGACTGTTTTCGCAAAGTTAATATTTAAGATTCATCAATCTGCCGATCACCACGGTGATACACTTCAGCACAGAGTCATACGGCCTGATCTGAGTGTCATTCCAGATGATGGCAAGGTCCATGCGCCTGCCGCTGCCGTTGAGCCTCTCCGTCAGGGGCATATGGCTGAGCCTCCATGCCTCCCTGATCCTTCTTTTTATCAGGTTGCGGTCCGTTGCCTTCCTGAAATTTCTTTTCGGAACTGATATGAGCACCCTGATGGTGCTTACCGATTTCTCTGCCGGGGCTGTCAGGTATATTATTTTCAGAGGAGGCTCGCTCAGAAACTTTCCTCCGGCAAAGAGTCCGCTTACGGCCTTCACTCCGCAGAGCCTTTCTCCCTTGACAAATGATGCCTTTTCCCGTGTCATTTCAAAAGAGAAAGCATCGATCCGCAGCAGGGATGGATGCTTTCATTGAGAGTCTCTTTTCAGTAAGCTCTATTTGTTATTCCTGTTAAAGTCGCGTATGAAGCAGTCGAGAGCCATGGTCATGGATGGAGCCTTGGGATTGGGTGCCTGAATGTCGAGCCTGTAACCCTCATTGGTTACCGCCTCCGCCGTAGTGGGGCCAAAGGCGGCGATCTTTATCTCTCCCTGGATAAAGGAGGGGAAATTCTCCTTTAACGATTTGATTCCCGAAGGACTGTAAAATACAAGCAGGTCATAGTCAAGCTCCTTACCGTCAAATCCGGCACTGATTGTTCTGTACATGGTGGCAACGGTGTGGTTGACTTCCTGCTTTGTCAGCAGGTCCGGAATATCAGTATTATGGGGTTCGGAGAGAGGAACAAGGTAGTTTTCTTCCTTATGCTTCACGATAATGTCAATGAGATCTTCAAATTTGGCTTTGCCGTGAAAGACTTTGCGCTTGCGGTAGACAATATATTTCTGGAGGTAAAAAGCCACATTTTCAGTGATGCAGAAATACTTCATGGTATCAGGCACCGTGATGCGCATCTCGTCACAGATTCTGAAAAAATGGTCAATGGCCGTCTTGGATGTAAAAACGACGGCTGAGAAATCAGTTGGATTGATCTTCTGATGACGGAAATCCTTTGCAGGGATACCTTCAATCTGAATGAACTGCTTGAAATCAATTCTCAGATTGTATTTTTTGGCGAGCTCGAAATATGGTGATTTCGGATTGTTGGGCTCAGGCTGCGACACTAATACCTTCCTAATTTTCAACGCCTTAAGTTTTAAGTTCAACCTCCTCTGATTACCTGCCGATCAGAAAGCACCGATTATTTTGAGAATGACCAGGACAGGTAATACTTCAAGGGCACAAAGGTACAAAATGTAATACAAAATCGGAATATGCCAGTTGCGAAAAATGACTAATAGTCTTAAGGCTCTGATAATAATCAGTATGGCAGATACGGCGAGGCCGGCAATTATAACAGGAAGCGGATTGTTGAGAGGTGAAAAAATGATGACTGCGTTGAGAAGAAAGAGTAAAAGTGCAGTTGTAAACCACACGTTGTAGATGACATTCATATATTCCCTCAGGGGGTTCTTCCATCCTGTAAGTTCGGCGGTTACGATGCTTGTAAGATGTCTCAGCATCACTCCTGCAATGAACGAGCCGGCAATAATTGCAGTAAGCCATACAAAGCCTGCCGGTCCGTCTGGCTCCATGATTTCGCCGGAAAGGAGTGAGACGGCAGCAAAGAGGCCGATGTTCAGTGCCGAAAAGATGTTACGTATTACAGGAGGCCAGGTAAGGACTTCGGAGGTACCCGGGGGAATCGGGGTGGGCTGTCTCCGGAAGCTGAGTGTTGATAATCCGGCAACGACAGCCTTCCGGGCCATGACGGTCAGCAGGGTCAGCAGCAGGAGGGAGAGTGAGAGGATGATAAAACCGAAATCGGAGTTCACCTTTTCCGCCGGCAGTGGCAGACCGGCAACGCGTTCTGCCTGATGAATGATGTCAGTCCTGATGGTGCCGCCGGCCTGAGTGCCAACGCCGGTCAGCACATGTTCTTCGTTCAGCGGGAGGAATCTGCCGATGCTGAAGGTATTCTCCCGGGCGATACCGGATAGGGTATCGGCAGCAGGAGCAGTTACAGTATCTCCGGTATCGGTGATCATCTCCTTCGGTTAAAAGAAGGCGGGTTTACCGGGATACAGTTCCGCCAGTATATTATTGGCAAGCCTTGATGCGCCGATCCTGAAATATTCTGGCGTCAGCCATTTTTCTCCGAGCATGTTCCTGACGATGAAATAATAAACCAGGGCATCATCGGATGTGACTATTCCGCCTGCCGGTTTGAAGCCAACCATTATGCCGGTCTCATTCCAGTAGTCTCGTATTGCACGGCACATCACCCATGCTGCCTCTGGTGTGGCGGAGACAGGGCTCTTTCCTGTTGAGGTCTTGATAAAATCAGCACCTGTATCCATGGCAATGACTGAGGCCCTGTAGATATTTCTTTCGTCCTTGAGCAGCCCCGTCTCCAGTATTATCTTGAGGGTAGCCTCTCCTGCTGCCTGCCTCACAGCCTTCAGTTCATCTATCACCTTTTCGTATGCCCCTTCAAGGAATGTTCCCACAGGAATGACAACATCAATTTCGTCAGCACCCATCCTTACCGCCAGGGCCGTCTCCAGGGTCTTGACCTCGAGGAATGTCTGTGAGGTGGGGAAGGATGCGGCTACAGCGGCAAGCCTGATACCGCAATCGCTGAGGCCCTGGCGGGCAACGGTGACAAAGTTGGGGAAGACGCAGAGTGCAGCTACATTGTTCATTCCGCTGAAGCTGTAGCGGAATGAAGCAGCTCTCTCAGCGAAACTGCCTATCGTTCCTTCGCTGTCGATGGTGTTGAGACTGGTAAGGTCGATCATGGAAAATATTTCCTTCAGCAGAGGGCCCCTCTCCACTGAAGTGGTCATCCGTTGAGCCTCGTTAATGCATTCATCCATCTCTCCGGGCGAGTAATCATGGTTCAGTAATTTCTCGTATAATTTGGTCATAATTAATGATATGTAATGAAAAACAGACATTATCTGCCCTCAGGCAAACAGGGGTCAATTTAATTGTTTTTAATGAAACTTACATGAACAGCAACTCGCAAAAGGTTATGATTGTTTTACTGCATGTAAGTTCCTTTCAACCAATAAAATAAGAATCAAATAAACGAATGAAAAGCAAATAAAAAGCAGAGAGAAGACTACCGGCGAAGATTTTTATTTCTTGCCAGGGAGGCGAAAACACCCGCCAGGCAAAGAACGGAGAAGACGATAAACGCGCTTTTTATTGAGTTCATCAGTTGAGGGTAGTTTGCCGGGGCTATCCTTTCCTGACCCATGTAGAGTGCCAGCAGCATCAGTGCTATTGCCATGCTGAATGTCTGGCCCACGTTTCTCATGGTGCCAAGCATGCCTGAGGCATTCCCCAGCTGTCTTTTCTCAACCGAGCTCATTATGGCATTTGAATTTGGTGATGAGAAGAGCGAGAATCCGGCTCCCATAATGAGCAGTACCACAACAATGAACAGAATCGAAGTCTGTTCGGTAAGAAAGCAGAGCGCTATCAGTCCGGCCGTGGATATGGCCATGCCTATGGAGGCGAGTACTCCCGGGTTATGATGGTCTGACAGCTTGCCGGCAAGAGGTGATATCAGTGCCATTGTGACAGGCCATGACATGAGCACGAACCCCGCGTCACGCGGTCCCATATCCTTGATATACTGCAGAAACAGGCTCAGAAAGAAGCCTATGGCACTGGTGGCGGCATAATGGATAAGTGCGGCGAGGCTTGAAAAGGCAAAGACCCTGTTCCTGGAGATAAGTGTTATGTCGAACAGCGGGTGAACTGCTCTCTTCTCCCTCATGATGAAGAGCGGCATGAGCAACAGGCCGGCGCCTGTTATGATCCACCCCGCCGGCGAGGGCAGTCTGGAGAAGCCATACATCAGTGCCGCAATTGCCAGCCCGTAGACAACCGAGCCCGGCCAGTCGAAGCTCTCCCCCCTGGCATCAGCCCACTCTTTCTTCATGCGCGTGCGGATAAGTATCAGGCTGATGATCCCCATGGGAATGAGAAAGGCAAAGATGCTCCTCCAGCCCAGGTAGCGCGTCAGCAACCCTCCCAGGAAGGGTCCTGAGGCAAGGCCTGCATATACCGCTGTGACATTTATTCCCATGGCCCTGCCTCTCTCCCCCGGAGGGAATACGGAGGTCAGTATCGCCATGTTTGTGCCGAACATAAGGGCTCCTCCAACACCCTGCAGTATCCTTACACCGATAAGCCACCGTATGCCGGGAGTGAAGGTGAGAAGTACCATAGAGAGGGTGAAGACAATCATCCCGGCGGTGAATATCTTCCTGCGGCCCAGGATGTCTCCGGCCCTTCCTGCCGGAAGGAGCAGCATAGAGGTGGTGAGCATGTAGCTGCTCACTATCCAGTTGAGGGTGACGGCATTGAGACTGAACTCCTCATCGATGGAGGGGAGCGCCAGGTTGACTGCCGAACCCATAAAAGGAGTCAGAAATGAGGCGAAGGCAGTGACCGTCAGCACTGATCTTTTAAATTCTTTCTCCGTCATTCCCTGCTTTTGCTGTCAATGATTATCGTTACCGGCCCGTCATTTACCAGTTCAATTTCCATCATGGCACCAAATATCCCCGTTGCCGGTTTGCGGCCAAGGAGCTCACCGGTGCGCATAATGAACTCCTCGTAGAGGGGAACAGCCTTTTCCGGCCTGGCGGCCTTTATATACGAGGGCCGGTTCCCCTTCCTGGTGGAGGCGTGAAGTGTGAACTGGCTGACAATCATCAGCTCGGATGCGGTATCAACGGCAGAGAGGTTCATCACCCTGTTGCTGTCATCAAAAACCCTCAGGTTAACCGCCTTTGATGCCAGCCACTCAACATCATAGGTGGTGTCGGCCTCCTCAATGCCGGTAAGCACCAGCAGCCCCTTCCCGATGGAAGAGTGTATCTTCCCTTCTATGGTTACAGAGGCCCGCTTCACTCTTTGTATTACTATCCTCATAACGCCAAACAAGGTGGTAAAAATAGCAATTATTACTATTTTTGCGGCCATCTTGCAGTTATGGACCTCATCACAATAACAGCGATAGCCCTGGGCCTCTCGTTTGACAGTTTCGCTGTCTCCCTCTCATGCGGTGTCATAGAGTCCAGGATACGTTTCAGTAATGCCATGAGGATAGCATTTATCCTTGCCCTGTTCCAGGGCGGACTGACGGTGGTCGGCTTCTTTCTGGGCTCTACGGTAAGCGTATACATAGAAAAATATGATCACTGGGTTGCATTTATCCTTCTGATGTTTCTCGGAACAAGAATGATTATAGGGGGATTGAAGGACGGTTCCAAACGTCAGCCGGTAGACATCAACCGCTGGCCGGTGGTTCTGACCATGGCCGTCGGTACAAGCGTCGATGCCTTTGCCGTTGGTATCAGCTTCGCCCTGCTGAGGGTACAGATATGGACCGCCGGCCTGATAATAGGGACCGTCACCTTCCTGGCATCCATGACCGCAATACGTATCGGCAAGTCCGCCGGTGACCGCCTCGGGTCAAGGGTTGAGATCATAGGCGGAATCATTCTGGCAGCAATAGGAATCCGGATCCTGGTCGAACACCTGACGGCTGCTGCCTGACCACTGCCCTACTATAGTAAGTTTACTGCAAATCCTTTCACTTCACCTCTGTGAGTAATGCTCACAGGCCTGGCAACGGTGCAGCGGCTGCTACCGCTGTTTCTACGGCACCGGAAAACAAATCCACGGATATCCGATTCGCGGGAATATCAAAGTCAGTCGGATCTCTTCAGAACGGGATCATATACCGTTCCCGGTTCCTGAAGACAGCCATCTCCCTGTATCCGGCCTGTCTCAACAGCTCATACGCCTCGTCGAAATATTGCCCGACCCGCTCAGGAAAATGAGCGTCCGAATTGACGCATACCGGCACTCCCTGTTCAGCAAAGAAAATGAGGTATCGCCGGTCAGGGTAGAAATCCTGCAACGGTCTGTTCCTGCCGTTGGTATTCAGCTCGAAGGCAACGTCATGAATACGGAAGGCAGCCGCCATCAGTCGGTAGAGATGGCTGATGTCGCCTTCGGGCCTGTAACGGTGGATCCTGACAAGGTCCGGATGACCGATGATGTCAAACAGTCCGGTGGCAGCTGCTTCACAGACCAGGTTGAAGTAATTCTCGTATATCAGGTCTATGTCCTTTCCAATGTAAAACCCGGGCCCAAGGTCAACCGTCTCATCACCGAGGTAATGTACTGATCCAATGACATAGTCAAAAGGTAGGGACTCTGTTATCTGCAGGGCCTCACTGGTTGTTCCCGGAATATAATCGAGCTCAATGCCAAGTCTTATCACTGTCTCCGGGTATTCTCTCCTCAGTGCCACTATCCGTTCAGCATATTCAGGGAGCCTGTCATGATCCATGCACCATTTTGAGTGTACACCGGAAGGATGAATGTGATCTGAAAATCCGATTTCACGGAATCCTTTTGCGATGGCAGAGAGCACACTGGCCTCCGGATCTTCACGTCCGTCACTGAAGATGGTGTGTATATGGTAATCGGTTTTATAAACGGTCATGCGGTCAGCGTTTATTTGCGCACCCTCAAATTTAGGAAAGGTGAACGAATTTGTTGAGAGATTGTTCTAAATTTGCATAATTCATGGGCCCGATGACGGAGACACGCACCAGCAAATGCAACTGTATTTCCTGTGAACTCAGGAACGTGGCATTCAGTAATCTCAGCGACAAGGATATAGGCCGTATCTGCGAGGCCAGGGAGGAGAAGCACTATGCCAGGGGAGAGATAATACACAGGGAGGGCGACGCCATACACGATTTCAAATACCTGAAAAATGGTCTTGTAAAGCTGTTCAGGGTCAACGGCAACGGAGACGAGCAGATCATCACCATCACCCGTCCCTTTGGGTTCGTCAGCAACACCAACGTCTTCCACGAGACTCATTACAGATATTCTCTCTCTGCCCTCGAAGATTCCGATGTATGCTGCATCCGGCTTGATCTGATCAGGGAACTGATTGAAGAGAACGGCAAGTTTGCACTCAACCTCATCTCCGTTCTCTCACGTACATCACAGAATATCATAGCCCTCGGCCTTGAGATCAGGCAGCGTAACCTGGCCGGCAGGATAGCATATGTGCTTCTCTATTTTGCCAATGAGATATTTCGTTCCAGGATATTTGACCTTCCGTTATCACGCAAGGAGATAGCCGATTTCATAAGCATGAGTTCTGCCAATGTAATTCGCACCTTCAGCGATTTCCGCCGTGACGGCATCATCAGATCGAATGGCCGCACCATTGAGATCACCGACATGAAAAAACTCGAGGTAATCTCGCTCCGCGGCTGATCATTTGCTCAAATTCATTATCTTGATTGCAGTTTTCTCTTATTAACTCAAGACAATGAAAAAATTGACCAGCACTCTGATTCTCATCAGTTTCCTTCTCTCCGCTCCTCTCTGTTTGCTAAAGTCTCAGCAGTTTTCGACGGTCCATGACTCATCACTGTACACGGTTGAAGGAACGCGGCACGGTGTCAGTTTCTTTCCCCGCGTTCAGCACCACGGCGTGGAATACATCCCTGGTGAAACTCTATCCTTCGACAGGTACCACACCTACGAGGTAATCTGTCACTGGATGAGTCTGTGGGCAGAGAAGCATCCGGAGATAGTCACTCTCTATGAAGTCACCCGAAGCTACGAGGGCAGGCCCATCATGCAAATGACCCTTACCAGCGGCAAAAACGGATCAGACACCGACAAGCCTGCCGCATTCTTTGAGGGCAACAGACACAGCGGTGAGATCACCAGCGCCGAGTCGGTCCTCTGGCTGGCCAGGCACCTCATTGAGGGTTATGGCAATAACCCGGCAATAACAGACCTTCTCGATCATTTCACCGTCTATCTCCGCCCGGTCAATAACCCCGACGGCCATGAACTCTACCTGAACACGGCGCAGAGCAACCGCAGCACCGTCAGGCCCGATGACAATGACTCTGACGGTCTCCTCGACGAGGATCCGCCGGAGGATCTTGACGGTGACGGTATCATACTGACGCTGCGGTGGCCTGACAGGGAGAACGGCACCCTCGTGCCTGACCCTGCAGATCCGTCAGGGAGGATAATGAAGAGAGTGCCTCGTGGCGAGGGGATCTATGCAACCTCCTCCGAGGGCACTGACAACGACGGTGACGGGCGTATCAATGAAGATGGCATCGGCGGTCTCGACCTGCACCGTAACTACCCGGAAAACTGGAGGCCTGAGAGAGAGCTTACCGGCAGAGGCTTCACCCAGCGGGGAGCCGGAGCATATCCTCTCAGTGAGCCCGAGACACGGGCCGTATTTGCCTTCCTGATGACCCACCCGAACATATATGTCGTAAACTCAATGGACACCACCGTGCCCATGCATCTGCGACCTCCCTCAACATCATCATCGGAGGAGAGAATGTACCCTGAAGACCTGAAGTGGTACAGGTATTTTGACACCCTGGCAAGCAAAATCACAGGCTATGAAAAGGCCGGCGACGTCTACGATGACTACGGCAGGGGACAGCCTCTCTTCGGCCACGGTCCCGATTTCGGATACTGGTACTACGGTGCAATTTGGTACGGTGATGAGATCTGGAACGGAGGAAGGGCAAAGGACTATGACGGTGACGGCGATAAGGATCAGATTGACATGCTTGCCTGGGATGAGGAGGCGAATAGCGGGGAGGGTTTTCACGAGTGGAAACCCGTCAGCCATCCCCTCCATGACAGCGTGGAGGCCGGCGGTTTTCATCCGAAATTCTTCAGCCAGAATCCGCCCCCGGCACATCTTGAGACCTGGGCCTCAAACCAGGCGCTCTTTAACATGGAACTGATCAGTCATCTGCCCCGCCTGGAGTGGGAGGAGTTCTCAGTAAAGCGGGTAAAGAGACACCGCGGTGATTCTGTCGATTATGACCTCACTGTCAGGTACAGGAACACGGGCAAGCTGCCCACCGCCCTCAGCCAGGCTCACCTTGTCAGGATTGTCAGGCCCGATGAGGTGAGGATAACCATTGAGAGTGATACTTCCGACGTACCACGCTACAGGGTTCTTGAGCCGGTGCCGGTCGAGCGCCGGCGCGATTTCATGATGATGTACGGCGAGGAGAGCGGTGGACCGGATTATATTTCCGCCACTGCAGGCTATACCCCCGGCGGCGCCACTACCGAGGTACACTTCATCATCAGAGTCTATGACGGCGCAGAACTGAAAGGCAGCGCAAAAGTGTCAACCACCAGGGCCGGACTGCTACCGGAAAAGGAATTTGTTATCAGATAATTTTTAAATTACGGTCTCAATTTTATTGGAGGATCCATTATGAAATTACAGCATTTTTCCGTTAAAGACATCCCTCGCAGACGATTTCTTGAACTTACCATGAAGGGAGGCGTGGCTGTTGCAGTAACGCCGGCGCTTCTTTCACAGCTAACCTCGTGCGGCCCCGGCGCCGCCTCCGCGACTGCCCTTGACACTGACAGGGATATGATCTCACGGGTATTGAAAAAGGCGCTTGAAAAAGGAGGCGACTTTTCGGAGGTTTATATCGAGAACCGCATCTCAAAGCAGATAGTGATGGAGGAATCGAAATTCAGGAGCGGACTCTGCGGCATCAACCAGGGTGCCGGAGTCAGGGTCATCTGTGGAAACAAAACAGGATATGCCTATACAGATGTGGTGGATGAAGAGAAGCTCATGCGTGCTGCTGAGGTGGCTTCCTATGTTGCATCGGGAGAAGCACCTGCCACTGTGGTCAGCCTGACGGAGGCCGACTATAAATCATTTGTGACAGTGGAGATGCCCCTGGCAGAGATAGCTGACGAACAGCGCATAGAGATGATCCGAAGGGCCGATACTGCTGCCCTTGAATATGACCCGAGGATCAGGATGGCTCTTGTCGATTACTATGACGAGATCAGGGGAAGGGTCATTGCCAACAGCGAGGGACTTTACCTCCGCGATGAGCTGCCGCTTCTCTTCTTCATCGTCCAGGCAATGTCGTCTGACGGCAAGGCAAGGCATATGGCAAGAGAGCGTCTCAGCATGCACAGCGGATTCGAGATGTTCTCACAGGTGACTCCGGAAGAGGTGGCACAGAATGCTGCCCGTGAGGCCATTGCCATGCTCGCGGCTGAAGAGGCACCGGCAGGCATCATGAACGTGGTGATGCAGAATGGCTGGGGAGGTGTGCTGGTACATGAGGCTGTTGGACATCCCCTCGAAGCCGACAATATTGCAAAAGGAATAGGCGCTTTTACAGGTAAAATGGGACAGAAGGTGGCCAGCGACTGCTTTACCATGATTGATGACGGTACCCTGCCAAACTTCAGGGGAACCGTCAACCATGACGACGAAGGGACGCCGGCACAGCGCAACGTGCTGATAGAGAATGGAGTGCTGAAGGGCTACATGACAGACATCCTGAGTGCCAGACAACTCGACATGAAAAGGACAGGCAACGGACGCAGGGAGAGCTTCAGGTATATTCCCATACCCAGGATGACCAACACATTCATTGCACAGGGCAAGGATGACCCGGCGGAGATACTGGCTTCAACACGCAAAGGCATCTATGTACAGAGCCTCAGCGGCGGAAGCGTCAACCCCGTAACTGGAATGTTCAACTTCACCTGCCGCGAGGCCTACCTCATTGAGAACGGCAAAAAGACAGTGCCGGTCAGGGGAGCAACACTCATCGGATCATGTATGGATGTTATATCTAACATCGATGCAGTGGGCAACGACCTGGCATTCGGACCGGGCATCTGCGGCAAGGGACAGAACGCCGAGGTTACAGCCGGACAACCGACAGTACGTATCAGGGGAATAAATGTGGGCGGCAGCAAAGCCTAGTGTGAACAATTAACGATTAAGGACATGAACTATTTATCACTTGCAGAGAAACTTGTGTCGAAAGCCGTCAAGGCAGGGGCCGACGCAGCTGAAATATATATTTCTGCCGGCCGCAACCTGTCGGTGAATATCCTTAACGGCGAGATCGAAACCATTGAAGAGGCTGATTCCGCCGGTGCAGGCATCAGGGTAATAGCAGGAGGATCACTGGGCTTCAGCTACAGCAACAGCCTCGCTATGAAATCGCTGGAGGAGACGATAGAGATGGCGGTTAAGTTCGCAAAACTGACCACTCCGGACGAGAACAATATTTTTCCCTCACTGAACGGTGAGACGGATGTCGACGGCCTGTTTGACCCGGAGATGGAAGGTATACCCCTCGACAAAAAGATTGCCATGGCCCTAGAGACAGAGAAGATGGCTATGAGTGACTCCCGCATCACCAAGAGCTCGGGGTCATTCTACGGGGAGGGTGTCTCAGAGATATTCATAGCCAGCTCCGGGGGATCGTCCAGGAGCTATAAGGCCTCTGTATGCTCCTTTGGCGTGAGCGTGGTGGCCGAGAAGGGTGACCAGAAAAAGACCGGGGGAGAATACGGCTCCCGCCGTTTCTTCAGTGATCTTCCGCATTCCGGGGATATTGCGGCAAAAGCCGCCCGCAAGGCTTACGAGATGCTTGACCCGCGAATGGTCAGGACACAGAAGGCTGCTGTCATCTTTGATCCGGATGTGGCAGGATCGCTGCTGCGCGGTGTCATAGCAGCCCTCAATGGCGAACGTGTGCTGCAGGGTGCCAGCTTCCTGGCCCAATCGCTTGATAAACAGTTTGCCTCACCGCTTCTGACCATCATTGACGACGGAACAAGACCCCGCTCTTTGGGATCGGCTCCCTTCGACGGCGAGGGAGTCCCGACACAACGGAGGGTGCTCGTTGAAAAGGGTGTGGTAAAAGGATTCCTTTACAATTCCATTGCCGCCCGCAGGGCCGGTACTGTCAGCACGGGCAATGCCTCCAGGAGCGGCTACAGCTCACTCCCCGGAATAGGAACCCATCATCTCTCACTTGAGACTGGCAAATATAGCCGAAGCGAGATAATTGCCGCCACTGACAGGGGACTCCTCCTCAACGGTGTCACCGGATACGGGATCGATGCGGTAAGCGGAAACTTCAGCGGCGGTGCATCAGGCTTCTGGATTGAGAAGGGTGAGATACTCTATCCGGTTGAGGGACTGACCATTGCCGGCAGCGGCGATACCATTCTCAACGGTATTGACATGATGGGTAACGACATAGACATGAACCGGTCATTTGCTGCTCCCACCTTCCGGGTGAGAGAGATGCAGATAGGAGGTATCTGATTTCAGCAGGCCCGCAGGGCAGAGGATATATCTGTCCTTCACGTCCGACGTGGCTTTACGCGAAGGCGGATCAAAAAAATAAAGAGACGGCTGATTCCCTTTTTGATATGACTGGGAAATGTCATATTTTTATCACTTTCAATCAACAGATACAAATCAAAAATTTTCAAAATGGTAAATCAGAAGAAAATAAAGGGAGTGATCGGTATTCTTACCGGTGGAGGAGATGTTCCAGGGCTTAATCCTGCCATCAGGGCAGTGACGATCAGGGCCAACAGGGAAGGTTACAAGGTTATAGGGCTGCGACGGGGCTGGGCCGGCCTGCTGGAGATAGTAAGGGATCCCAAGTTTGATAACAGTAACTGTTTTCAGGTGCTCACGGATGATATTGTCAACAAAGCCGGAAGAACCGGCGGCACATACCTTCACACATCACGCACCCGGCCCAGCCATGTGCCCAAAGCTTATGTCCCGGATCATCTGAAGGATACCTATAAGGATGATATGAACGATCTTACGCCTGAGGTTCTGAAGAATCTTGAGTGGTTGGGCATCGATTTCCTGATACCAATAGGCGGTGATGACACCCTCAGTTACGGTGTTCATCTCTACAAGCAGGGAGTGAAGGTGGTGGCCATGCCCAAGACGATGGACAACGACGTGCCGGGCACGGACTACTGCATAGGTTTTAGCACGTGTGTTACCCGTACTATACAGATGACCAACACCCTGCGCACCTCGGCCGGGTCACATGAACGCATAATGGTGCTGGAGGTGTTCGGCAGGTATGCCGGCTTCACCGCCATGCTGCCCACCATGGCAGGATCAGCCAACAGGTGTGTCATCCCGGAATACAAGTTTGATATTGAGCTTCTCACACAGCTGCTGGTAGAAGACCGCAACTCCAACCCGAGCAAGTACTCCATAGTCCTGGTCTCGGAAGGCGCACTATACAAGGGCGGTGAGATGATATTCCAGGACAGCGAGCTCGATGCTTACGGCCATGCCAAGCTCGGCGGCATCGGAGATCTTCTATCAGCCGAAATCAAGGAACACTCCGCAAAATTCAACGGTGGCAAGACCATAAATATCATTACACAGAAGCTGGGTTACATGGTCAGGGGCGGTGACCCTGACGCTGTCGACTCAATAGTACCGATGGCCTTCGGAAACCTGGCCCTCGACCTTATCATGAAAGGCCTGCACGGCAGGGTAGTGGTGCTCAAGAACGGACGTTATGACAATGTACCCATCGACGTGGTCACCTCTTCAAAAAAGGTTGTGAAGGTATCCGAATACTACAACACCGAAAGGCTCAGGCCTTACTATTCAAATTTCGAGATGAAGCCGTTCTTCCTTATGGCGGCAGAGTATTGAAAATAACCTGTTCAGATATAACGGAAGGTGATGCCGTATGTGATCCGGCATCACTTTCTTTGTTTCAGCGGAAATAGTTGCGGGGGTGGAGGATGGCCTTGTAATAAAATCGACCGGCAGCCGCTACAGGGTGCTTGCCGATGACGGCATGATCCATGAGTGTGTCCTCAAGGGCAGGTTCAGGGTCAGCGGAGTACGTACCACCAGTCCGGTAGCTGTGGGCGACAGGGTGACCATTGACACCAGGGAGAACGTGATCACATCGCTGCACCCGAGACGCAACTATATCATCCGCAGAGCATCAAACCTCTCCAGGGAATCGCAGATCATCGCAGCCAATGTTGACCAGGCATTCCTGATGATTGCTGTTACCATGCCACGCACGCCAATAGAGTTTATCGACCGTTTTCTTACCACCGCCGAGGCCTACCGTATACCTGCATCCATAATCATCAACAAGAGAGACCTCTATGACGATGAAGATGACGCGGTTGCTGCCAGAATAGAGATCGTATATAAAAAAATCGGATACCCTGTATACACTGTCTCCGTTACGGCTGACAGCAGCATAAGCCAGATCACGGCTGCCCTGAAAGGCAAGATCACACTGCTCTCCGGCAACAGCGGCGTTGGCAAAAGCACCCTTCTCAACAGGCTCAACCCGGCACTCTCACTGAGAACAGGAGAGATCTCAGAGTATCATGAACAGGGGCGTCATGTGACTACCTTTCCGGAGATGCATCCGCTGCCAGAGGGGGGGTATGTCATTGACACCCCCGGCATCAGGGGATTTGGTGTTATAGACTTCGATCGCAGCGAGATATATCATTTCTTTCCCGAGATTTTCCGGAGATCATCGGAATGCAGATTCTACAACTGTCTCCACCTGGCAGAACCCGGCTGCGCCGTGCGTGAAGCCGTTGCCTGCAATGAAATTGAACCCTGGAGATATAAAAGCTACATAAGCATGATGACGGAAGACAATGATAAGTACAGATAATCGTTATGCAATAGGTAAGAACCGCTCCTTAATGAAAAAAACATCTCTTGTTGCCTGGTCTGCCTTCTTCCTGATCATGCTGGTCACGGCAATATTCTACCTGAGCCTCTACAGGAACCAGATAGAATATTCCAACAAGCTGCTTGACAGACAGGTAATGATAGCCGGCTCCGACATTGACAATACCAGCATGTATATTGTCAGCGACCTTACGGAGCTTGATTTCTCGGATGATTTCTCCGGTTTTTTCACCGATGAAATTACCAATGAGCGGGTCACGGAGAGGATGAAGCTTTACTATTCCAAGTATGAGGATATCATTGTCGGGCTTATGCTGTACAACACCTCGGGTGATGTCTATACCCTCTTCAAGGATGAGGAGAGGAATGCATGGCTCGACGGATCATACAAAGCCCAGTCAGTGCCAGAGATATTTGAGACAGAGCATCTGGAGTCCGAACGTGACCGCTACAAATACTATCTGCCGGTATTGAATGACGGACAGGTTCTCGGCAACCTTGTGATAACAGTTGATTTCAAAAAGTATTTCTCCAGGATCTTTACCAAGTACAATCTTGAGCAGTACCAATGGCAGTGGGTGGTCAATGACACCGGTGAAATAATCTTCGACAATCACGGTGGTGAGATAAGTTACAACCATCTGAATAAAATTGCAGAAGGCATCTCTCTGGGCAGCTCGGGGAGGCTCACACACACCATGGAGCAGGATGGCCTCAGCAACGAGGTAATCTCTGCCTATTACCCGGTGACGCTCCTTGGACTCGATTTCGGGATGGTCTTTTCAGCCCCGACGGATTTTTTTCGGAAGTATATCGTCAGGAACTCGCTCATCCTGGGCCTGCTGACGATGCTGACACTTATTTTCATTATCATATTGTTCCGCTATGCCTCTGGGAGACAGGAACGTCAGCTGAAAAAGAGTACGGAGTCGGAGAAGACTCTTCTCTCATTGATGGATAAGATGCCTGCCGGCATCATCGTCTACAACGCCGGCCGCGAGATACTCACCGCAAACAGGGAGGCGGCACAGCTCTTCGGTTATGAGACTGAAAGTGAGATGACCGGCAAGCTGGTGCCCGACCTGTCAGGCAGTGAGTTTGCGGGGGACTTTGCAGGCCGGAACGGTAACGGTAATATCATCAGGCTGGGAGGCGCCTCAGGGGAGAAGGTGATCTTCCGCAACAGCATCCCGGTGCAGTATCACAGCGAGAGCGCTACACTCGATGTCCTTATTGATGTAACCTCACTGGAGCTGGCACGCCGGCTTGAGGCAGATGCAAATATTGCCAAGTCGGAGCTTCTGGCGCGCATGAGCTTTGAGATACGCACTCCACTGAGTGGCATCCTTGGTATGACCGATATGCTCAACAGGGCGAAGCTGTCGGAGGAGACAAAGGAGGTGGCCATGCTGCTCAGACGGTCGGCCGATCTGCTTCTCAACATCATCAATGATATCTTTGATGTCTCAAAGGTTGAGACCGGCAAGATGATACTCGACGAGATCCCGTTCCGGCTCCGGGAGCAGATCGACTATTGCATCAACCTCGTCAGGAGGGAGAACCCTGACGCCGCAGTGAAGATAACCTCATCGGTTGAGCAGTCGGTGCCGGAGAGCCTCATCGGAGATCCCTACAGGCTGCGTCAGATCATCACCAACCTGCTTAACAACTCCCTTGCCGGGACAAAAACGGGAGAAATAAGGGTTGAGTGCAGGGTAAAAAGCACAGAGGGGAACCGGTTCTTCCTCGAGTTCACCATCACCGACACCGGCACCAACTACACCAAAGCCGAGATCAGGAAGCTGTTCGGCGACTATATCACCAATCTGAGCGAGCGTTCCGACTGGTCTGAAGACCTGAAGCTTGGACCTGTGCTTGCACGTCAGCTCACTGAACTTATGGGCGGCGAACTGCATGCCGAGAGTCCGGCCGGCAAAGACTCCTCCGGAAAGGAGAGAGGACTGAAGGTGACATTCACCGTCAGCGTCCACCTGAATGAAAAGATTTCCAAAGATATAGATCTCAACCGCTACAGCGAGACGAGTATGATACGCACTCTTGCCATCACCGGCTCACATGGCCGTGATGATGATTTCCTAGGCATCATGCACCGCATCGGGCTCCCGGTATCAGTGACCAGCTTCCAGAAGCATACGGTGTCACAGATAAAAACCAGCCTGGGAGACGAGCAGAACAGATATATACTGCTGGTTATCTTCGATGAGCCTGAGGCTGACGGCTTTGAGGCAGCCCGCGAACTGATGGAGGCAGGGATTACCAGCCAGCATATTGTGCTTATGTTTACCTCCAGGGATCCCAAAGGCCACTATGCAAAGTGCGTTGACATGGGCATTGACCAACTTCTTGTCAAGCCTTTTGCGGGCGAAGATCTCATCAGTGTCCTCAAGGATCATTTCCCCGGTCTCAGGGAGCAAAGGGGCACCGTATCGTCTGACAGATCTGACATGCCCGAAATCCTTGTCGTTGACGATAACTATCTCAACAGGAAGGTGGAAGGCTCGCTCCTGAAGGTTCTGGGCGTCAATGCCGAATTCGCCTCCGGCGCCGACGAAGCCATTGCGATGGCTGCTGCCAGAAGCTATGATCTTATCCTTATGGATCTTATCATGCCTGAGAAGGATGGTTTCGAGGCGGCAAAGACGATTCTCGCGATGGACAGCGCAGCAGTTATCGTGGCTCTCTCGGCAGATACCATGCCCGAAACCCGGACACGTGTGGAGCAGACCGGAATGAAGGAGTTGCTCTCCAAGCCGGTGACTGTGGAGGAGCTGAGAAGAGTGATAACCAGGTATCACAGGCAAGACTGACGCATGGCCCTGAATATTACCGGTCTCGATGCTGAAGAATTCCTTGCCCGCAGGGCGGAGATGCCGCTGGTGGATGTAAGATCCCCCTCCGAATATGCATACGGGCATGTCCCCGGTGCGGTGAACATACCACTCTTTGATGACAGTCAGAGGGCGGAGGTGGGCACCCTCTTTAAAAAGCAGGGCAGCACCCCCGCGGTGCTTCGGGGCATTGAGCTGGCAGCACCAGAGATGCCGGCAAAGCTCAGGCAGGCGCTGGCGCTGGCCACGGGAAGACGGCTGCTGCTCTACTGCTGGCGGGGAGGGATGCGCTCCGAAGCTATGGCGTGGCTCTTCCACACAGGAGGAATAACGCCCCTGCTCCTCACCGGGGGTTACAAGGCCTACAGAAATTATATCCTGACAGATCTTTCCCGGAAGAGAGATTACATCATCCTGGGAGGTCTTACCGGAAGCGGCAAGACAGGGATACTGAATCATATGGACAGTGCGGGGGCACAGGTGACAGACCTGGAACGGCTGGCATCACACCGGGGGTCGGCATTCGGAGCCCTGGGACAGCCACCGCAGCCCTCATCTGAACACTTTGCCAACCTGTTGTATGAAGATCTCTCCGGCAAGAGAGATGGTGAGGCTATATGGCTGGAGGATGAGAGCCGCAATATAGGATCGGTATTCATGCCCGACAGCTTCTTCGAACAGATGCAAAAAGCCCCGGTGGTTGCCCTGATGATGAGCATAGAAACGCGCATGCCGCGACTGCTTGGGGAATATGCCTCTTTTCCCCTGGAACAGATCACCGCCTCGGTGATGAGAATATCGAAACGGCTGGGGGGCGACAGGACCAGGGAGGCGATCCAGGCGCTGCAGAGAGGCGACTTCAGCACTGCCATAAGGATCACCCTTGAATACTATGACAAATCATACCGCTACGGCCTGTCAAAGAGGCAGGAGAGACAGGTGATATATGTGGAGACGGATACCGATGATGTGGCGGTGAATGCCTCAAAAGTGGCAGCTGCGGCCGCTGAGATGGTGTCCGGTGGTCACTCTTTCCTGAGTGATGAAGCATCAACCCGTCTGAAGACCTTGTCTGACCGCCTCGCCTGCACAGGCAGCTGAATGGAGCAGAGCTCTCCCTTTGGTACTGTATCAGCATCATTTTCCAAAGAATCCCTCAGTCCGGTGACGGTATACTCAACAATACCCGTTGTGGAACCTGTTATTATCAACTCGTCGCCGACGCTCAGGCTGCCGGTCTCCAGCCTGATCTCAGCAACGCCAGGCCTGCTGAAGAAATTGGTGATCTTACCCAGGTAGATCTTTCTTTTTGTAGCTGCGGATCCGTAGGTGGTGCTCCACTCTCCCAGCCTCTGGCCGAGGTACCAGCCGTCCCAGAAACCCCTGTTGAAGACGGTCTCCAGACGGCTCATCCAGCCGCTGACCCTCTCCGGTCCGAAGGTGCCCTCCGCCACTGCTGCGGCAGCTTCACTGTAACACTCCGTGACGCACTTCACATACTCTGCAGGCCTGGCCCTGCCCTCTATCTTCAGCACCCTGGCGCCGGACTCAATGATCTGATCGAGGAACCCTATGGTGCAGAGATCCTTGGGTGACATAATAAATTCATTGTCAATGGCCAGCTCATACCCTGTCTCACGGTCGGTCACGGTATAGCCTCTCCGGCATGTCTGGTAGCAGTTGCCCCTGTTCGCGGAGGCATTGTACTCGTGCAGGCTCAGGTAGCACTTTCCCGAGACAGCCATGCAGAGTGCGCCGTGGACGAACATCTCCAGCCTGATGAGCTCACCGCCGGGACCGCGGATATCATCACGGATGATGGTGTCATGTATCTTCCGTACCTGCTGCAGGTTAAGCTCACGCGACAGAACGGCCACATCAGCCCACTGGGAGTAGAACCTGAGCGACTCACTGTTTGAGATGTTAAGCTGTGTTGACAGATGTACCTCCAGACCTCTCTCCCTGGCTGCTGTGATGGCTGCCTGGTCAGTGGCTATGACGGCTGACACGCCGGCGCTGACGGCAGCATCGAGTATCGCCCTCATCTCATCCATCTCATCGTCATACATGACGATATTCAGGGTGAGGTAGCTCTTCATCCCGTTATCCCTGCACAGCTCCGCCAGTTCCTGCAGATCATCAACGGTGAAGTTATCCGAGGAACGGGCCCTCATGTTCAGCCTGCCCACGCCAAAATATACCGAGTCAGCACCTCCTGCGACAGCTGCCCTGAGCGTCTCGCGTGAGCCGGCCGGAGCCATTATCTCTATGTCGCTTCTCTTCATCCCTGTAGCCGTCTGTTGCCTCTTATTTGTTAAGAATGATCCTCATGCAGCATCCATTGCCGGGCTCGGAACGGAGAACAAAGATCTTGCCCCCGTGATACTCTTCAATGATCCTCTTAGAGAGGGAGAGACCCAGTCCCCAGCCCCGTTCCCTGGTCGAATAGCCGGGTTTGAAGATGGTCTTGAAATCTTTCCTCGGAATACCCCTGCCGGTGTCTTCCACATCAATGAAAGCCTCTTTCTCATTCTCGCTCAGGATGATGGTAATGGTTCCGCTGCCTTTCATTGCATCTGCCGAGTTCTTGACGAGGTTCTCGATAACCCAGCCTAGCAGAACGGCATTCAGTGGCACGGAGCTGCATGAGGAGGTGTTATTGACGACGGTGAGCCCGATGGTGGAGGCTATCCTCTTCCTCAGGTACCCTGCCGTTGTATCCGCCAGGGCAGGCAGGTCGCCGGGCTGAAGCTTCGGCTTTGACCCTATCAGCGAGAATCTCTCCGCAACCCTCACCAGTCTCTCCACGTCAGCAGGCAGCTCCTCGGCTATGTCAGTGCCGGGGTACCTGCTGCTGATGATCTCGCTCCATGCTGACAGCGACGAGGTGGGTGTCCCAAGCTGATGGGCCGTCTCCCGCGAGAGCCCGACCCACACCTGGTTCTGTTCAGCCATCCGTGAGGAGCTGAAGGCAACGTATGCCACAGCAATGAACAGAAGGATCACTCCCAGCTGCACATAGGGGTATATCCTGAGCTGCCGGAGGAGTGTGCTCTCACGGTAATAGAGGTAGTCGCTGATACCGTCGCCGAGCTCCACGGTAATGGGTTCATTCCATTTCTCCATGCGGCTCAGCTCACGCTGAAGGGAGAGAGTGTCGGATGCAATACCTGAAGGAATATTCCGGTGTGATATTATGTTTTTGTTACCGTCGGTCAGAATCACCGGCACGGTGGTGTTATCCTCGATGATCCTGAAGAGGAATTCGAAGTCATCAGACGTGACCAGCCTTCTTGTTGCCTCAGCCCACTGTTCAGCCTTCTTCTTCTCTTCCAGCTTGAGCTTTGTCACAAGCTGCCGGGTGTAAAAGAGTGATCCGAGGCCTATGATAACCGCGAACACCAGGAGCAATATCTTCCATACCAGCTTCTTACGGTAGATGTTCATTGCTCACCTCTTTTTTCTGAGTAAAATTTTCAGGGGACTCTCCTTCACCTCCTCGCGGCTCTGTGCGGCCGGAGTGGCACCCTCTTTTCCCTCTTCCCAGGTGATGGTGAACCTGGGCTTGTCCTCAGCTGGTTTTGTAATGAGTGTATCTGACCTGTACCAGCCGTACTCCTCATTGAGAATCCCCTTCAGCTCCTTCTTCTCCAGGGCTATGTCTGTCTTAATGTTATCCTGTGCCTGTCCGAAGTCGTATTTAACTTCCGTCTTGCCTCCGACAGACACTATCTTCAGCGGGACGGTGGCCTTGCCGCTGCCGTCGACCGTCACCTGTCCGAAGGAGCTCACGCCGCGATTGCGGTCCCTGGCCTTGCGGCTCATTACCTCCGATAACAGGAGGCGCAGGTGATATGAATAATCGCCATTGAATTTGTGACTGCCGTAAAGGGTGAAGTTCACGGCTGAGGAGTTGATGAGCATCCTCGGGATAGAGACACTCTCGCTTTTGATAAAGAGGTCATTCTCCATCCTGGAGAAGGAGATATCCTTCAACTCATCCAGGTCAAGATATGACGAGAGGCTCTCTGCCGGCCCGAAGTCCGACAGCCTGCCTTCCGTGATCACAAGATGTGCCTCGGCTATGAGCTCCGGCCTGATGATCCTGAAGAGAGAGTCGAGGGGAGACAGCATGTTAACGGATCCGGTAAGATTACCACGGAGATTGTCACTCACAATGAAGCTCTGCCCGAAGTTATTGAAGGCGGTAAATGCGCTGTTGATATCAGCACCCTCAACATTAAGCCTGACCCTTGCAATATAATCGCTCTCCTTCTGCTTGCCGAGCATCAGTTCTCCCTCAAGGAGCCCCCCCAGGCCTCCTGCACTTATATCTTTGAAGGTGAAAACATAAGGCCTGTAATCAATTGCGGTTTTCAGGTCTGACGCCCTGAAGCCCTTGAATACCAGGCTGTCAGCAGCAAACCTCACATCTGCGGTAACCGATGTCGGGAAGATATCCCTCTTCTTTCCTTCACTCCGTTCACTTACAGTGTCACTGACAGTGTCACTGACAGTGTCTCTTACCGCGAACTTTTCCGGGATGAACATGTCCGTGCTGACATCCCCGCTGACATAAAGCATCACCGGCCGTCCCGAGAGCCACGGTGTGAAGTCGCGCATGGAGGCATCGATGATGAAGTGCTGCTCCCCGTAGGTTAGAGAGAGGCTGTCAGCAACCAGGTCATTCATGACGGTTACAGAGCCGTTAATCTCAGAGAGTGACGCCCCCTTTTCACCGAATGACGCTCCGAAGTCGCGGAACAGAAGAGATACCTCCGGATTGAGCACAGGCAGTGTGGCCGCTCTCAGCTTCATGGTGTCGGGCAGTGTTCCCGAGAGACGTATGCTTCCCGACAGCAACCCGGTCTGATCATGAATAAAACCCGGTTTTATTATTTTGCCCAGGTCGTCAAAGTCGAGATCACCCTCAAGGCTCAGTATTATGTGGGGAGAGGTGAGGTCGTTAAGCATGAATGAGCCTTTCAGGCTTGCCGAGCCGTATGATGCCTCAAGCTGGTCAACAGTAAAACGGAATGTCTCCGGACTGTTGCGTGCGCCGTTTGTCATGCCGCCGCGGAACTCAAGGTTGTTGACCCTGAAGCCTGATGCCGTGTGACTCATCCTGCCGCCCGAGAGCCCGAAATTCATATCGATATGGGGGCTTCCTGCCTCACCGTAGGGGCCGTTGACTGTCAATCCAAGGTCCAGTATCCCTGACGGGGTGAAGCTGCCGGTGAGTGAACCCCGGCGCGCCGGAAGGAGAGCCGGGAGGGTGGAGATCTCAATCTTCTGCCCGGTGACGGTAAGATCCAGCTTCTTCGCGGAGAAGTTTACATTGCCGTCGATGTCAAAGTCAAGCCCTGCCAGCTCCAGGGCCCCTTTTGCTATTGAGATTGAGTTGGCCGACTTGCGCATCCGGAGGCTGGCGGAGGCCGGCAGGTCGTGGAAATCCATACCCCCGATGGTGGCGGAGTCTACTTTGGCACTGAGAGCAGCATTGAGGAAGACACCCGTTTTGAATATCTCACCTCCGAGGGTAGCCTGGCTGATGTTGCCTGCTATCCTCATTTCGTTGCTTCTGTCATGCCATATGACCCCTATGTTCTTTGCACTTATATTTTTCAGCCTGACATTCTTCCCCCCTCCTTTCCTGCTGGCAAGAACCTCAAAGTTGATGTCACCCCTCTTGTCTGTAAGCATGCTGATCTCTCCGTCACTCACCATGATGGCTTTTACGGCTACGGTGCCGGTGAGCAGCGACGGGAGTGAGATCTTCAGTGAGAGCGAGGATGCGTAGAGCAGGGTGTCAGTATTATCACCGGCAAACTGTGTCATGTCATAGTAGGGCGACGGCGCAACAAGCAGGTTGTCAAACCTGGCACCTATGTTCGGGAATGTCGATAAAACCGTAAGTCGAAGTTTGCTGTATGATATTTTTGTGTTGACCGCCTCATTGACTTTCCCGGTCAGTGCTGATGTGATCTTCTCCTGACGCAGCGAGGTGTAAATAACCAGTACTGCAAGGAGCGCCAGAAGCAGTCCGCCTGTAAGGAGAGCTATTTTCTTCACCCATCTCATTGTCCCCGCCGCTGCCGGCATTTATTTTTTCTTCCTGGCAAGCAGAAAGGAGAGATCGGAGCCGGGGATCACCTCCACAGGCTCCCTGCCATACCTGAATATGCGGCAGTTGCGCGGGCCGATGAGAGAGAGCTTCCTATCCTCAAGGAGGAACATTGTTCCCTCGCGCAGACCGGCTACGAAGAGGTCCCTGTTGACCTCGATGAACTCCAGTATCCTCTGCTCACGGGTCTCCCCGGCATGGCCTGCAGGATTGGCGTCAAGGTAATGGGGATTTATCTGGAAGGGTACAAGCCCGAAAGCTCTGAATGACGAGGGAGCCGTCACCGGCATGTCGTTGGTGGTCATGATGGTCGGGCATGCCACGTTGGAGCCGGCACTCCAGCCTATATATGGTGTGCCGCCAAGCACTTTCTTTCTGACAGCTGCTATAAGCCCGTTTTCCCTGAGGCATTTGAGAAGCATCCAGGTGTTGCCGCCGCCGACTACTATTGCCGGGGCGTCCATGACAGCCTGCACCGGGTCACTGAAGCGGTGAATGGATATGACGTCGTGACCCACCTCACTGAAACGCGTTCTCACCTTCTCCTCATAGGCATCGTATGAGAAGGTGACGGCCGCATATGGAATGAAGAGTGCCTTCACCTTCCTGGTGCCGAGGAACTTCCGAATATTGTTCCTGGGATACTCGAGATATGCCTCTCCGGCATTGGTTGAATTGCTGATAAGTAAAAGTCTCATATCTGTCGGGTTTCCGTTTTATGTTTACAACCTCAAGGTTTCAACGCACTTCTGTCCGCGCTGCTTCCCGGGCTGTTGCGTCAAATGTACAACGCACTTCTGTCCGCTCTGCTGAATGTGCTGTTG
>WOYX01000029.1 GCA_011620595.1 Bacteroidales bacterium
AATGCCCTGATTATGCCCGGAAGAAGCAGCTCAATGCCTCCGGGCGTCTTATTGAAATGTACAAGACAGATGCTTCTTTCCATTTTTGCTGATTGCTTTACAGGACTTCTTCAATCCTTGCGGCATTCATCGCGGCACTGTATTTTTCTGACAGATAATCAAACATGGAGTCTGCCACCTCTCTTCTCCCCTTTTCATCAGAAAGCCAGTATGATGCCATATCACCTGCCTTGCTGTAATCTCGTATCAGGGGTATTTCATGTCCGATATCTTTAAACAGGATATTTTCAACATCAATTCTATATTCAATCAGTGGGAGGGCACCTGCAGCCAGTGCTTCCGCCATTCTAATGTGGGCACCGGCAAGTATCCCCGGATTGCCATCTACCGGAATCAGCCTGGTCAGGTTAAACATGCGGTTCAAAGCCTCAGTTGATATATATCCACTCTCTTTGTATACAGACTTTAGTTCGGGGAAAAAACTGAACCATCTCTTCCATGCACTGTTACCATAAATTCTGAAATTAAAGTCCGTGAACCTGCTCATCAGATAGGCTTTCTTATATCCCCAGGAATTGAGGTAACACGATCCCACATACAGAATATCCGTTCCTAATCCTCCGGACTCTTTATCTGAACCTTCTGCCCTGAAATAAGATCTTGTATCAGGGCCGGGGAATAGATGCAATGTCTTTCGCAGGCCCATGGTGTTGAGCTGTTCATTCCAGATGGAGTCCGGAGAGATTATCAGATCAGCATATGTCAGGCATGACAGGTAATAGTTATTCAAAGGTGTGTAGAACGGACTGTCACCCATGAAGAATACAAGTAATGATTTTTTCTTCATCATAGAACAGGTCTCCGGCCGCAAAAAAAATGAATTATAAACCATAATCACTTCCGGTTCAATCCTGCTGACGAGGTCCAGCAAAGCCTGATTTGCCTTTCTGCTGAACCATTCTTCCCATCTTTTTCTGATGCTGTGCGGAAACCGATAGATCTGACTGTTGATCTTCAGTTCTCCGGCACTGAGGTCAGAGACCGGATCATGAATTATGACCTCACCCGACAGCTCAGCAAGAATATCATAAAGTGAGTTGGTGAGGGAATATTTTCCGGGACAGAGCAACAGCGCCTTGTCAAACCTTTTTTCCATAAATCCTTCTCATTGATTGTTCATACCTGAATGCCCCAAAACTGAAAAAGATCGCCTGGGGTATGATCTTGGCCGGCATTCCGACATAGTTAAACTGCTGACCGCTGGTGGAATGAATGAAGAACCAGCCCGACAGAAAAATGATAAACACCAGCAGGGATTTATCCCTGGAATTAAATCGTCCGGAACTGAAATAGATGTTAATCAGCTTTATTGAAAAGAAGACAAGAAAACCATTTAACAAAACAAACCCGATTACACCTGACATAGCCAGCAAGCTTTGATTTCCGACATGCCCATCTCCATACAAATAACCTGTATCCGACAGTCCCCATCCGAAAATGGGATTTTGCCTCCAGCCGTCCATGACCCTGTTGCTTCGCAGATCCAGTCTCTGTAATGTTCCTCCGGCCGACAGGTCACCCTGTGTAATGCTTTCCATTTTGCCGAGCCTCTCACGTGAAAAAATCAGCTGATCCTTTATGGTTGGATTGGTGACAGCAATATATAGAAGCGGCAATACAATTAGTGCAAATTCTGCAATCCTCTTTGCTTTGGTAATCCCTGTTAAAAGAAAACCAAGTATTAATATTATACTGAACCCAATAATCCAGCCTCTGGTTGCTGACAGGACCGCCATTGCCAACGAGGCAAAAACCACAGAGTAAAACAATATCCTGTGCCAGTATTGCACCACTCTCAGGTTTAGATAATAGAGAGCTCCGAACAAGCCAATCAGAGTACAATTGGCACTGAAAAAAACCCTGAAGTCACTGTTTCCCTCTTCAGCCTCTCCGGTATTAAGACCTAATATATCAAGTGGTGACAGCCCTCTGAGTAAGGTGATGACCTGCGCTACAAATGCAGCCAGCACAATTACAAAAATTATTCGGAAAAACCTGTTATAACTTTCCTGATCGACAAACAACCTTGGAATCGAATAGAACAACATCATGGGCAAAACGCCTTTCAATACGCGAAAGTAGACGTTCAACTCACCGCTTAATCCCATCATCTGACCCCATATGATACTAAATAACAGATATACAAGAAGAACTTGCAGGTATTTGTTGTAAAAGATCATCGGATTTTTCCTTTTTCCCGCAGCTTTTACAACTGTAAGAATTATGTAAATCTGTGAGATTTCTATAGCCGGGAGACCGGGCAGCGGAGTGAGAGTAACAGTATAGAGACCAAAAAAACTCATAAACCCGTCTGCAGTGGTGAGGAAAACAGCAAGCCACAAAGCTTCATTTTTGGAGAAGTAGTAAGCTGCCAGAATTATCACATACCATGATGCCTTAACAGGATTGGGTGCATAATAGGTTGCATAGATTGTAATTACAATTATTGCCAGGAATTTATAAATATCATGCCAGGAAGAGATCCACCCTGTCAAACGGTTTATGGCACCTGAAGTTCCCGAACTCATCCCTGTAGTTTTTCGATGCGGTTCAATATCTCTTCCTGAAGTGACACTGCTATTCTGTCCCAGCTTAAAAGGGTGTCAGCGATCATGCGAGCCTGCATAGCCATCCGGTCCAACAGATCATTATCATCTATAAGCCTTAACAAGGCATCTGCAAGAGCCCCGGGATCATCTTTTTTCACAGCCACTCCCACCCCAAACTTATCAATATGGTACTTCAGAGATACTGCGGTGGTTGTAACAATGGCATTCCCGAAAAACATTGCCTCGGGAAAAACATTCGGTAAACTGTCAAATCTTGACGGCAGACAGAATATTCTGGATCTGGAGTAAAGTGAGTAAAGTGCCTCCCTGCCAAGAGGACCATGAAAGAATATCCTGTCCTTCAGATCCGGATTTTCGCGCAGATACTTTTCAGTGTAGTCTGCAAATTCCGGTACCACTGCCCCGGCAAGGTGAAGATTATAACTGCTTTTTCGGGCAACCGTTGCAAAAGCTTCCAGCAATACATCCGTTGCTTTCTGAAACGTGCCAAGCCTCCCTACCGTAAGAATAATATCATCTTTCCTGGCCGAACTTATTGACTCGGGAAGTTCTGTAAGATCAACTGAATGGCCATTATAAACAACTATGATCCTTCCTTTCATAAAATGATACCTCTCTTCGTACACCTCCCTGCTGTATTCGTCTTCAATGCTCCACAGGTCTACTTTCCCGATAAGGTACTTTCGGGATATCCTGTTCTTCAACTTCCTTTTGATTCCTGTCCGGCCTGATTTTATATCTCTCCTCTCTTCCCTGTCTGTCTCCCGGGGCTGATCACCCGAAAACACGCAATCATCAAGTTTCAGATATGCAAAACCATTTCTGTTAAATAATTTAAAGACCCAGATGAAAACAAGGGAACTCCATGCCAGGTGAAAAACGTGCAATACGTCTATATTTCTGGCATTGACGATGAGATAGATAATAATTCCCAGGTTAAATCTTCTCCAACACAATTTCCCCGGACGTTTAATGACCTTCAAATATTTCCGGGTATGATGCAAATCCTGGCCCTTATCATAGCATATAACCGATGCATCCCAGCCAAGCTTTGCAAACCTGTATGGAATCTGCCCCGGATCCTTGAAAAAATGAAAATCCTGATAATTCGGGAAAACCGTGCAGAATGTCTGTAAACGCTTTTTCATGGTTGTAGGCGCCGCGAGATGAAACTCCCCAGAAAGTCTTTCAAGTCATTAATAGCTTCAATGTGCAGGATCCTGCCAAAACCATAAAACATGACCGGAACCAGGACACACTTGATAAGCAACTCTGCCAAATCAGAAATATTCAAAGGTTCGATGAGCAAAAAACTTGTGAGGAAACTAATCCCCATTATTATACATAGCTTGAAAAGCGTAACGCCAACATTGTTTAACCTGACGCTGTGATATTTTCTTATGACAACAAGGGAACCGGCGAAGGCGATGAATGTTGCTGTTACCTGCCCAATTATGAGCGCCTCTATTCCAAACCTGAACAAAATGATAACGCTCAAAGCTATTAAACCCTTTTTGACTATATCAATTTTCAGAGAAGCATCACTTCGACCTGATGAATTAAGAATATTGAGATTCATCAACAACAATGGGAAAAAGAAGCCTTCAACAAAAAACAACTTCATCAGGGGTACTGCAGATAACCACTTTTCTGTCAGGGCCAGTTCAACAAAAGGCCGGCTGACGATAATAAGCAAAACAGAACCCATAAACATTGCTGTAGCCAGGAGGTTAAATGACCGGATATAATTTGCATTGAACCTTTCCTTATCCTCCTGAATAATAGCAAAAGCAGGGAAAATGACACGATTGACCGAATTTGACGTCTGACGTATAAATAAATCATAAAATCTGTTGGCGTTGGTATAGTATCCCAATTGAGCCAGAGGAAACAATTTCCCTATCAGCGGGAAATAACTTTTGGTAAAGATTACATCAGTCAATCCCTGCAACAGGATCTTATAACCAAAATTAAATAACGATTTAAATGATTGAATACTAAATATCAATTCTGGCTTCCATTTCGATGTGATCCATAACCCTGCCAGATATATTGCGTTGCCTGCCAATGTCTGAAACACCAAAGCCCATACCTCATACCCCATCAATGCCAATAAAAGTCCGGTTGTCCCGGAAATCAGCGCACCGGCAAGATTTATCCAGGTGAGCTTCTTGAAATCCATCCTCTTTGTCAGGATAGACATCTGGACTGAACAGAGGGAGTTAAGGATAATTCCTATTGCTGCAACCCTTGTAATACTTACAAGTATCGGCTTCCCGAAAAATGAGGCGATGCCTCCTGCGCTAAAAAACAGGATGACATAAATAATTCCGGCAGTGATGACATTGAACCAGAATGCCGTGGATAAGTCATCCTGTGTGGTTTCTTTCTTCTGGATCAGTGCCATCGAAAAACCGCCCTGCATCAGCATCTGGCCCAGCGAGATGAAGATCACTATCATCCCCATAAGACCATAGTCCTCCGGTGAGAGAGTCCTGGCAATGACTATGGTGAACCCGAACTTGACCAGATAGACCCCGAAAGAGTCAAGGAAACTCCAGAACAATCCCCTGGTTGTGCGGGTTTTTAAACTTTCCATATAGGTTGATCAGGTGCAGGATACTCTATTGGGAGCCGTTTCTCCTCAGCTTCCAGTATCTGTTTCTTCGGCGGGGTACCTCTACAGCCCCCTCGAAATAATCATCAGATATGTCCCACTTGCGCCTTAAATAATCAGTGTTGTATGAACTGTATCCTCCTGCTTCCTTTGTCATATCCTTACCATAGGAATTCAGCCGGGGCACCTTTCTTCTCTTTTTCTTTTTCCTGGCAACCGCATCACACCTGTAGTCTGCCGGCCTCAGACCCCTCAGCGCCAGGCGGGCCAGATAATCATCATCCTCGCCCCCCACCTCCCTGAGCTCCTCATCAAACGGACCCACCGTCGAAAATATCTCCCGGGATATCAAAAAATGGCTCCATGAGGAGTTAATTGTTGCAATCTCCTCCTTCAATATCCCCGAACTCCCAAGAAATCTTCCGAACCCGGTTTTTATCTTCAGGTCATCATTCAGCATCAACACCTTATCTTCTCCGGCCGCATCCATAATCCGGTTCCACAGATGGCTGAGGCCCACGGGGTTTACATATGCTATAAGCTCTATGTTAGCATACCCGCCGCAAAACTCCCTTAACTCATGCAGGTACCTCTGCTGCTCCTCCCTGAGCACGCTGCCGTTTGCTGCAACAATGATCCGGCATCCGGGAAACAGGAAAGCCAGCTTTCGGACAAGCGGTTTGAAAAATATGTCGAAACGGTTCAGGAACGTGGTAATGCCAATGGCAACCGGCAAATCAGACTGAATGCCCACTGCTGCAGATTTGAAATGCCGGTAGAATCCCCAACGAAGGGAATCAAAAATCCAACGCAGCCGGTTAATCACCCTGAAAACAAACCTTTTTCCCGTATTCATCAGGACTTTCCTGCAGTGATCGGTTTGGCGGGTACCCCTCCAACAAAGGTGTCCGGCTCAACATCCTTGTTTACCAGTGAGCAGGCGCCCACACGGGCATTTTCCCCTATCGTAACCCCGGGTGAGACTATCACCCCCGAATAACAGATCGAATTGCGCTTAAGGGTTACCGGCCCCTTGTTCTCAGGGCAGGGAGGAATTAGTGTGGTTGTCTGGTGAGTCCATACCTGGCAGAACCCTCCTATACCGGCATACTCTTCAAAGACAATCGGCTCAGACAGATCCATTATTGCCTTGTACCCCACAAATGATCCCTCCTTTAGAATCAGGTTCTTAAAAGGCCTTACGGTATCAGGGCGCTGAATGATCATTCCTCTCTCAATCCTGGTGGTATCAGAAACGGTTGCACCATACCTTCTCAGATACTTGACAATATACCTGAAAGGCATCTTTTCAATGACCCTTGCAAGACCATATGGACCGTGCAGCCAGAAACCATAGCGGCACTTGATGTTCCAGCCCAGATCCTCCAGCCACCAGAAAAACCTCTTTAACATCTCTTCTATGCTTTAAAAACCTTTTTAACAGCCATTACAACAGTCTCCTGCTCCTGCCGGGTAAGTGAAGGATAGAGAGGCAGCCTGAGGAAACGACTGAAGAAGGCCATTGATCCGGGCATCTCTTCGTCCGTTGCCAGCTCCCTGTAGAACCTGTTCATGTGCAGGGGCGAATAGTGAACGTTGGCCATCACTCCTTCATCCCTCAGGGCATCCATAACCCAGTACCTCTCTTCCGGGGGCACCAGTATGCCGAAGATGTGCCAGTTGGTCTCAGCTCCTTTGGTGATGCGAATAAATTCAATCTCTTCTATGCTGCTGAGATTTTCAATATAGTACTCCGCAATGCTCCTGCGCAATCCGTTCATCATCTCAATCTTCCTCATCTGTGATACGCCAAGGGCTCCAAGAATGTTCGACTGAACATAGGAGTTCCCGGTATCAACATATTCATAAAAACCCCTGGTACGGTTTTCAGTAATGAAGGTGTGCTTGTCGGTTCCTTTCTCGCGAAGCACCCTGATACGAGCAGCAATGGTGTCATCATCGGTGACCACGGCGCCACCCTCACCGGTAGTCAGGTTCTTGGTTCCGTGGAAACTGAATGTTGAAATGTCAGCCAGGGTGCCTGTTTTACGACCTTTATAAATAGAACCAAGTGACTGCGCCGTGTCATGCACTACATAAAGTCCGTGCCTGCCTGCAATTGCATTGATCGCATCCATGTCGGCCGGGATGCCCGCATAGTCAACAGGAGCAACTGCTACAGTTCTGGCAGTGATGTATTGCTCAAGCTTCGAAACATCAATGCTGCCGTTATCAGCATACACATCAGCCAGCACAATCTTCAGGTTATTGTAGACAGCACCGAGAGCGGTTGAAGTATATGTAAAATCAGGTACTATCACCTCTGACCCGGGAGGAAAAGCCTTCACCCTGAATGCCAGCTCCAGGGCAGCTGTGGCGGAGTTGACGAATAAGACGTGCTTAGAGCCCAGGTAGCCGGCAAGCATCTCTTCAAACATGCGGCACTCCGGGCCATCCCCTGATACGAAGGTTGATCTTACAGCCCGGTCTACCGCAGCAAAATCATCCTCGTTGAGGTAAGGCTTGTGTATCAGTACCGGCTGACCGGTTAAAGGTGTTCCCCCGTTTATTGCCAGGTCAGGATTAGATTTGTCCAGCATTTGATTCTAGATTGTCTTGTAATGCGAAAAATATTCATAGAAACCATAAATCCTGATCAGTTCGTCAATGCCGTCCTCAACGGTACGGGCTGGTTTGAACCCCATCCTTTCAATCCTGTCAAAATTGACAATGAAATGTCTTAGATCCTTGTCCTTAACCTCTGAATTGATAATTGAGAAATCAACTTTCCTCCTGATCTTTTCAGCTATCTCCTCCTTGGAAAAATTCAGGCTGTTTCCGCCTGCATTGTAAATCCCACCCTTCATCAGGTCAAAATTCTTCATGGCAAAGATATAGCAGTCGGCAGCATCTTCCACGTGAATAAAGGTCCGCTTCGCGAAACTGTCAAAAAGCACTATGACCCTCTCCTTGACAGCCTTATATACGAAGTCATTGACCATCAGATCCATCCGCATACGGGTACTGAAGCCGAACACCGTTGCAAACCGCAGTGAGACAACGTTCGGCTTATCGTGAAGTATCTGCTCCGCGGCATGCTTCGTCTGAGCGTACGTGCTGACAGGATCAACGGGTGTGTTCTCATCACATGGCTCACCCGATTTGCCGTACATTGAGGTGGTGGAAGCATTGATCAGCATCTGGCCCGGCGAGAGATCCCTGGCTATCTGACGTACCGCCTCCACATTGATGAGCTGGGCTGAATGAGGATTTGACGCACATGCCGGGAAACCGCTTATGCCAGCCAGGTGGAAAATAACATCATAATCCTTCATCCCCGGTATGCCGTTGCGGATATCATGCTTTACAATCTCAAGGTTCCTGTTGGTTGCCAGGTGCATTACCGGCTCGTAGCCGTACATAAAGTTATCAAGAAGGGTCACATTATAACCCTGTTCAAGCAGCTTCCTTACAAGCACCGTACCCTTGTAACCTGCTCCCCCTGTTACTAAAATCTTCATCATTATTCTCTGTTTATTTTCTTCCCAAAATCGTAAATCACAAATTCATTGCAATATCCTGTCAATTGCACCCAAATACCTTTCCTTGTGTATTACCAGTGCTTCATATGCCTGTAATCCCCAGATGATCACCATTAACACCACGAAAAATAACCTTATCATAAGCTCTTTCCTTCCATCCCGACCAACAAGTGTCTTAAGTCTTCCTATATTGACTCCTATGACTGGAATGATAAAGGCTATCACGGCCACTATCCTGTACCGCTCTGCCCACGCCCCGTATACTGAAATTGCCGCCACAAGGTATAAGCCAAGCAGGTATGTCAGAAAAACCTTCCCGTGCACGCTGAAAATTCGGTGGAGATTTATATCCACGGTCATGATAAGCAGTACAATGATGAGCAGAAACGGGATCTGCAACAGAATAGCAGAAGGGACCAGCGTCAGTGGTGCCCTGCCTGTCATGAGCATTGTCAGCCCGTCACGCTGAGGTATGATCCCAAAGGTATAGAAAACCTTCTTCACCTGAAGAAAGATCCATTTGTGAGGAGTTGTGGTCATAAACCGGCGTACCTCCGAGGCCTTGAATGCGTCTATCACCTCCGGAGTGATGTCAGATAATCCTCTCTCATCTGCGTACGCCTCGAGCCGATCATTAAACCGCTTTTCATTCTCACTGTAGATGAACCCGACTTCCCCTCCGTTGCCGCCGTAAGTGGTGTGACCCCAGAACTCCAGTGCAGCAGGGGGAGTGTATTCTCCCTCCCGGAAATGATCCAGCGGTTTGATCACAAACACTGTCATGAAAACAACAACTGAAAGGAGAAGAAAGGTGGCCCCGGGTTTTGCCTCCTTCCTGGCCAGAAACCAGATCCCTGCAAGTAACAGGTAAAAGAAAATGACCACAAAAGTGTTCCTGAAGAAAAGGGATAATAAAACCACTACCAGCACACCAAGACTGTTCAGTATTGTGTGCCTGACCGTTCCTGATGACGCAATATTTATCACCAGCAGAAGAAAGAGAACGGTAAAGAAGTTTTCATAAACCTGATTGTAAAAAACAGAACTCAATAACAGGTATTCAGTATAGACTGTGGTGAGAAGGAGTGATACAACACCTGATATCCGGGAACCTGATATCCTGACAGTGACAATATAAACAAGAAATGATGTAAGTGTCGCCAGCAGACATTGAAAAATATAATAGGCATCAATAGTGCCAAAAATGCTGATAAAGAAATATGCAATATATGCCGGTGTGAAATACCAGTAGAAGCCATATAAGGGCTTCGGCCGGTCGCCAGCCATAATCGCTTCAAGCTTGCCCAGCAGCGCTCCCGATTCGGATATTCCCGCAAAAGTAAGGGTATTGCAGTAGAGAGCCAGCTGAATGGCCAGTATAATGGCCAGTATAATGGGCACCGCATATCGACCATCAGCCAGCCGTCTCAGCCGCTGAACCCTGATGGACTCAGTCGACTGTTTTGATATGCTCATTTCTTGTAAATATCATATGTCTGACCAGAAAAATTAAAGCGACGAACAATCCGGTGATAATCATATCCGCCGGATATCTGAACCGGTTTGCATCACCCAGAACATTGGCATAAGTATTTGCCAGCGGTAAATACCATATAAGACCATACAATAACAACCATGGTAAAGCCTTCCGCAACCTTCCTCTCCTGCTGACCATCCAGATCATATGTGCCACTGAACCGAGATAGGTCAGCACAACCATCAGTATGAACAGAACCTTGTATGCCTTCAGAATGAATGAGGGAAGCACATTGAGATTCACCGGCTCCTTAATGGGCAGGGTGGGGGAGATATGTTTGAAGGAATAAAGAAAGGAGTAGACCCTCAAACGGTTGATCTTGCTCCTGTTCTGTTTGGCAATCTCCTCATAATACGGCTTAAGCTTCCCGCTAAGATTACGGATTCCATCCGGATTCTTCTCCAGTCCGTACCAGGCAAGCAGCTCATCCTCGGAATCCCTGTACATAAAATAGCCGCTTACCTCAGGCCTGAAACTGTCATTGATCTTCCTTATGAAACCGTGCTCCAGCAGCGAGCTCTTCCTGTAAACCATGGACCTCTCTTTTTCCAGGAGCTCATCGCGGGTCCTGAGGAAAATCTCATGTACCCCTCTATACTCTTCGCTCACTGTATTGCTTTCGTCTATGGTTGCGGGCACCGCCCACCGTTGTCCGGTATGATGTTTCGGTATCAGTTCAAAACGGTCAAACATTATGTAATTGCGCAACGCCCATAGACCGGTTATAAAAACAACTCCAACCATGAACAGCAAAATATTACGCAACACCCCGTAGAGGCGGGATCTCTTCCTGTCGACTGCCGCTGTCAATGCCATCAACACTGCCGCCACCACAGGTATGCCGATCATGTTGAACCGGGTCAGGATCAGCATTCCTGCTGTCAGCCCTGCAAGCAGGATTATCCATGGACTGCCGTCACGGTAATGTCTCAGCAGCAACCACGCCATCAGGGTGAAAAGGAACAGGGCCAGCGTCTCTGACAGTATCATGAACCCGAAGAAGATGACTGTCAGGTTAAGGAGGCCGGCAAGGCCTGATATCATTGCAGCGAGATGGTTCCCCATCAGCTTTAGGGTGATCCGGTAGATCAGCAGGGAAGAAGCAAAAATCAGCGCATATTGTACGACGAGAAGAGCTGTCAGGTAATGCGGCTCTCCGAAAACCAGCAGGAAGAGCCCGAGGATTATTGAATACAATGGTGAACGGTGACTCAGATCGGTGTCCGTGGCCCCGGGCATATGGAAGATCTGTCTGGCAAGGTCAAGATAGGCCGGGAAGTCACCCTGCGCTTCATAGGTTATCGGCCGGAACAGCAGGCAATATGCAAGGCATATTCCGCCGCTTATCAGGATAAATATCCGGAAGCTGACAGCAGCGCTATTCTTCCCCATCCTTTTTCCTGATGATATACCCGGGCCGCCCCTTTACCTCTTCATAGATGCGCCATATATACTCGGCAATTATTCCAAGTGAAAAAAGCGTTATCCCGGAAAAGAAAGAAATTATCACCACCGTCGATGTCCATCCCGGCAGCTTCTCGCCCCAGAAGTCAGGGTTGCCAAAGATGGCTATATAACCGTAAAATATTATCATGCAAAAAGCCAGAAAAGCAAAGACGAATCCCACCCAGGTTATGATCCTTATCGGCCAGGTTGATCCTGAAAAGAAAATGTCCTTGAAAAAGCGCATCTTCTTCTTCAGTGTCCAGCGCGACTTCACATTTGTACCCCTCACCCTCTCATAAGGTATAAAACAGGGGCTGAACCCCAGCCTCAGCACCTCGGGCACAATGGCTGTATTGATGGGATGAATACGCTCATTCAGCAGGTCTATAAGCTCCCTGTCTATAAGAAAAGCATCGGCGCCTCCCTGAGGAAAGCGAACCTCTGACATACTGTTAATTATAGTGTAGAATGTCCTCGCGGCAAGATTGGCCATGAAGCCGTCATTCCGACTGGTACGGTAAGGTACAATAACCTTCTCGCCCGCCTTCCACAACCTGTACATCTCAGCTATCTTCTTATAAGGAAGCTGCTCATCATCGGGAATGAAGGTGGCACACTGTCCGCTGCAGATACTCAGCCCGGCAAAAACAGCATAGTTCGAACCGTAATTACGACTTAACCTGTATGCCCTGACATTCCCGTGTCTCTTCTCCAGGTCAAGGGCCAGCCTGTATGATTCGTCTTCCGACCCATCATCAATAATGATGAACTCAAAGGGAATGTCATTTTCTGCCATGACACTGCCGACCTTGTCGTAAGCGGCGATTATCCGCTCCTTGCTGTAATAGGATAACAGTATGATGCTAAGCATTGGACCTGAAGTTATTTAGTATTTCCACAACCCTTCTGTACTCCTCTTCCTCCATAACCTGGCTGACGGGTAAACTTAAAACCTCCCGGTGAATCTGCTCTGTCAGTGGAAAAGTCATCGTGTTCCAGTGGCTGTAGGCGCGCTGTTTATGTGGCGGGATGGGATAATGAATAAGCGTCTGTACGCCATTCTCAGTAAGATGCTGTTGCAGTCTGTCCCGCTCATAATGACGGATGACAAACAGGTGGTAAACATGACCGTGGTCCTCTTCAATACTTTCCGTACCAGTCGCCACAGGAAGGATGATCCCCGGAGTGGAGATGAGGTTATGATACTGCCGGGCTATATGTCTCCGGCGCCGGTTATCCTCATCCAGACGAGGCAGCTTGACTCGAAGCACAGCGGCCTGGATCTCATCGAGACGGGAGTTGAGACCCTGGTAATCGTTAACATATTTCTTCGTCGAGCCGTAGTTAGCCAGAGCCCTGACCACGCGGGCAAGCTCATCGTCATTTGTTGTTACGGCGCCGCCATCACCAAGAGCCCCAAGGTTCTTCCCCGGATAAAAGCTGTTACCGGCAGCATCGCCCAGAGACCCGGTCTTCCTTACCATGTGCCCTGACACTGCCGGTCTCCCGCCGGCATCAACCCATTCGGCTCCGGCCGCCTGGGCATTGTCTTCAATAATCTTCAGGTTATGCCTGGCGGCAATCTGCTCCAGCTCCTCCGACCAGCAGACCCTGCCATAGAGATGAACCACCATGATAGCCCTGGTGCGGGGTGTGATATGCTCCTCCACCTTCGCCAGGTCAAGGTTATATGTGGTCATGTCAGGCTCAACAAGAACAGGCCTCAGCCGGTTGTCAGTGACAGCCAGAATGGAAGCTATGTACGTGTTCGCCGGCACAATCACCTCGTCGCCCTCTTTCATCAGCCCCATTTCTAACCATGCCTTCATGATCAGACGAAGGGCATCAAGACCATTTGCAACTCCAATACAGTGCTTAACTCCAATGTAGGAGGCATATTCCTTTTCAAAGGCAGCCACCTCTTCGCCAAGCAGGTACCAGCCGTTCCTCACAACCCGCTGTACGGCCTCAATAAGCCTGGGCTCAAAGCTGTCTGTTATCTTCTGAATATCAAGGAACTTAACCATTAACGCGAGTATGTGTATACATGTGTGACGTATCCAAGCCTGAACCCGGCTTTTTCCCATGTGCGTATGGCCGGCCTGTTGGATGCCTGGGTAATGGTGGTAAGGATATCAGTGCCCTTCATCTTTAGTTGATAGATAACAGCCGTAAGCAATTTAGACAACCATCCTCTGTATTCACTGTTGTCAACCGCTGCCAGAACCAGCCTGGCAATCCGGTGCCCCATCACCTCAACCGGGAAGTCAGCAGCAAGGAAACCAAACGGCTTCACACCTGATATATCAGGCACCATGATGATGTCTGCAAAACCCTTAACCGACTCTTCAATGAAGGTACCCAGGTAGGCGTCAGCAATCTCAGATGAAAAGGCCGGATCAGCATGCACCCTGTCAAACCTGTTTCTCATCCTAATCGCCACATCCTTCAGAGCCGGAATATCTTTTCGCTCTGCCCACCGTACCGGATCTGCAGGAGCCGTGGCAGTATCAAAAGATTCAAAGTAATAATTAAGCCGGGTCTCTACCAATCGGAAGCCGGTATGTGACATCACCCTGACCAGGAACAGATCTTCACATGGTATGGTGACTGAGATATACCCTCCGTCGTCAGCTATTCCTTCTGCAAACCGTTTTATTGCACTCCCTGCTACAGCGGCATCATCATGATCCGCCATGATGAGCTCAATCTTAATGATCTTCCTCCGGAAATAGTCAGAGTCCCATGCCGGTTCCCTCCAGACAATCCAGGTCCTGCCGACCTCATTATCATGCAGTGTTACAGATAATTTGCCCCTGTTAATATCAGCTCTCAACGGATCAATAAAGGTCTCTCTGCACAGCCTCCCCGGCTCTGTGTCCCGCAGAAAGCTATAAGGAGAGTAGTGACCCATATCGGCCTCTTTCCTTTCAAGCAGCCGGAACAGGCCGTCAATGTCTGTCACCTGATTCGGATAGTCTACGGAATTCATCATAGTCTGTTATATAGTCCTCGCCTTCATAGGGATGCGACGTAAGGACGATACAGATTGCACCGGCTGAGAAGTTCAACTCATGTGCCCATATGCCAGGAGGCACATGCAACCCGTAGAAAGGCCTGTTCAGGTAAAATGTCTTCTTCTCCCTGCCATCATCCACCTCGACTTCAAAACTGCCGCTGCCGGCAACCATAAACTGATGACACTCATGATGTGCATGCGCCCCCCGGGACTCCCCGGCAGGAATGTCGTAGATCCAGAAGGCACGTGAGACCCTGAACGGTACCTCATCCACACCATCGGCAATAGACATGTTGCCGGCCTTGAAGTGAACCTTCGGCAACTCAATGATGGCGCAATCGCTGATTGTTGCTCTCTTCATGACTTAACCTCCTTTAGAAACAGATCATAATCACGAATGTAATCGCTATCATCGAAGTGCGTCGATGACAATACTATGGCCAGCGAATTGGTTGAGAAGTTCTCCATCCGCCGCCATACCATGCCGGGTACGTAAACCGCATCATATGAGCGGTTCAGAGAGAAACGGTACTCTCTCCTGCCATCATGCAGCACAACATCAAAACTACCCGACAGCGCCGCAATCATCTCTTCGTTTTTCCTGAATGCATGACTGCCCCTGAATTCGCCTCCCGGGACATCATAGATCCAGTAAACCCTGTTGATGATAAACGGCAGGTGCTTCTTCTCTTCAACAAAGGTGAGATTCCCCCTGTCATCAAGAATTTTTGGAAGATAAATAAGTCTTGGTTCAGCCATATCTGTACAATTTTTCTTGTCCGGCAGGATCATCAGACATCATGATTATTTAATCCTCCGGTTGGTCAGTCACACTGTATCAGTGCCTAACGAATTGTATATCTGATTATTCAGCTGATGATTGCTGAACGATATTGCGTGATATGCACAAAGATAAAAAAGAACGTATCACTTGCCTGTTAACAGCGTCAGAGGTTATCAACATACCACTCCACGGCCCGCTTCAGTCCTTCCGGGAAGAGCACCTGCGGCTGGTAGCCGAGAAGCCTCACTGCCTTACCCACGCTGGCCATACTGTGGGGTATGTCGCCCGGACGGTTGGGGCCGTGCTCCGGGTCAACCTTCGAAATTGAGATGTCATACGCTGAAAGGTAACTTCTGAGCATCAGGGTCATGTCATTGAGGTTCACCGCATCGCCGCAGGCCACATTGTAGACCTGGTTCAGGGCTGCAGGATTCTCAACGGTAGCTGCCAGGTTGTTAGCCAGGACGACATTGTCTATATATGTGAAATCGCGCGAGTTGCTACCGTCGCCGTTGATGACGGGCGGCTCATGCTTCATGAACGACTGTGTAAACCTGGGTATCACGGCGGCATAGGGTCCCTCCGGATCCTGTCTCCTGCCAAAGACGTTGAAATAGCGCAGCCCGATGGTCTCCATCCCGTACAGGCTGCCGAATATGCGGGCATACTCCTCATTCACCATCTTGGTGATGGCATAGGGCGAAAGTACCTTGCCGGTGCGCTCCTCCACCTTGGGAAGCTCGGGGGAGTCGCCGTAAACCGATGAGCTCGAGGCGTATACAAAGCGCTTAATGCCTGCATCACGGGTGGCAATTATCATATTCAGGAAGCCGTTGATGTTGACGGCGTTGGTGGTGGCCGGATCGGCAATGCTTCGCGGGACACTGCCCAGTGCTGCCTGGTGCAGAACGAGATCCATACCCTTCACCGCCTTCCTGCAAACCTCCGGCTCCCTGATGTCGCCTTCAATAAGTTTGAAGCGGGGATTGGCCTTCAGGTCACTGATGTTCTCCTTTTTTCCCGTTGCGAAGTTGTCGAGACAGGTCACCTCATTGTCGCACTCCAGCAGGTCATGGCACAGTGATGATCCGATGAAACCCGCTCCGCCGGTGACCAGCACACGCTTTCCTGTTAATAAATTCATGCTCCTGAAATTTGTCAAATGTACTAAAAAGGTCTGAAGGTCTGATGTCTCAAGGTCTCAAGGTCTGATGTCTCAAGGTCTCAAGGTCTGATGTCTCAAGGTCTGAAGGTCTTAAGGTCTTAAGTCTATTGTAACTGTCCGTCAGTGAATTTTATTGCATAAGGGTCAATGACCTTCTGACGGAGCGAGACGACTGAATGACCTTCGGATTGAGGCTTCGCAGCTGGTGAAGCCGCAATCCCGATGCCCGAAGGGTATCGGACCTTCAGACTTCAGACCTTAGACTTTCGGACGTTTTACCTGAACACGATTGACACCCTGACTTCCTTCTCCACGGCCTGGCCGCCACGGATCGCCGGCTGCCACTTCGGTCCCTCGCGCAGCAGCCTGAGGGCCTCAGGGGAAAGGATATTGACAGGACCGAACTGTCCCCGTCAAACCTGGTCTTCCTGACTGATGTCTCCGGGTCAATGGATTCGCCCAGCAAGCTGTTCAGCAAAACGGTGGGCACGGATATAAAAAAGGCCGGTGAGACCACCGACCGTTATCGTTTCTCAGCCGCCGTGGCAGCCTCCGGTGCCCGCGGTTCAGACCCTGACGGATACCGCGCAGAGTTTATCCGCCTGGTGCAAAGCACCAGATAGAACTGAACAAGTCCTGAGGTCTTAAGGTCTGTTATAACCTTCAAATTCGCAGACCTTTAGACTTTAGACTTTCAGACTTTAGACTTATTCCAGGTCGTCCGCGTAGGTCTTCTTGCGATAGAACTTCGAGATGTCAAAATAGACATCCTGCTCAATACCTTCTTCTGACCTGATGGTGACGATGTCATACGGTCTCCCGTTATGCTCTTTCATTACCTGGGTCATGATGCTGGCACCATTGAATGTGCGGTCAATATAGAGGTACTCTGCCCTCACCGATCCCACTATCACTGCCCTGTCGTACGACGATCCGTCGCGTCCGCCCGAGCTGTCAATAAATGATGCTGCACATCCTGTCATCATCAGTGCCAGCACCACCGTCATTAAAAATGTAATTCTCTTCTTCATATTTCCAATTTTGAACACTCTTAATTCTTAATTCATAATTCTTAATTCTCAAGATACCACTCGTATACCCTGACCATACCCTCTCTCAACGACGTCGTATGCCGGAAACCCAGCGAGCGCAGCTTCGATGAGTCGAGGAATTTCCTCGGCGTGCCGTCGGGCTTGCTGTGATCAAACACCAGCTCTCCGCTGAAGCCTGTCGTCTCCTTCACCATCTGCGCCAGGTCCCTGATGGATATCTCCTCCCCGGTGCCGATGTTTATGTGGGTATTGCGGATCTCATCCGTACCGGCAGGAACAACGTCTTTGAACGAAATCTTCTCCATAATGTAGATTGTCGCGTCCGCCATGTCACCGCTGTACATGAACTCCCTCAAAGGGTTGCCGGTTCCCCAAACGCTAACCGTTACCCCTGATCTCTGACCCAGACCTTCAGACCTCAGACCTTCAGACCTCAGACCTTCAGACCTCAGACCTTCAGACCCCAGACCTTCAGACCTCAGACCTTCAGACCTCAGACCTTCAGACCCCAGACTTCTTACCCCTTGCTGCTCCAGTAAATCCATGATCTCTTGCTCACTCTCACTGCCGTCGAAGCCCTCCACCGGCCTTCGCTTCAGGTCGGCCCTTATCCCGTCCATATCCCCGTTCTCAAGCAATTTCCCGAGGTGTATCCGCCGCATCAGCGACGGCAGCACATGTCCGCCTGTCAGGTTGAAATTGTCGTTCGGACCGTAGAGGTTGGTAGGCATTACCGCTATGAAGTCGGTGCCGTAACGCATGTTGTATGCTTCGCACATCTTCAGCCCGGCGATCTTGGCGATGGCGTAGGGCTCGTTGGTGTACTCCAGCGGCGAGGTGAGCAGGTGATCCTCACGCATCGGCTGCGGGCAGTCGCGCGGGTAGATGCAGCTGCTGCCCAGGAAGACCAGCTTCTTCACGCCGTTGAGATATGAGGCATGCACCACATTCGACTGTATCATCAGGTTCTCGTAGATGAACTCGGCCCTCATGGTGTTATTGGCCATGATGCCTCCCACCTTTGCAGCGCACAATATAACCGCCTCAGGTTTCTCGGAGGCAAAGAACGCCTCGGTATCCTCCTGGCGCCGCAGGTCGAGCTCCCCGAAGGTACGGCCAATAATATTGGAAAAACCCTTCCTCTTCAGCGCCGCCGTTATCGCCGAGCCTACCAGTCCCGTGTGCCCGGCGACGTATATTTTTGAATTCTTATCCATCATTTTTATTAGTCTGAAGGTCCGAAGGTCTGAGGTCTGAAGGTCTGACCTTCAGACATGAGACCTTTTGACCTTTAGACCTTTTGACCTTTAGACCTTTGGACATGAGACCTTCAGACCTTTATTCAAAATAGTTTGGTGTATAGAATCCACCCCTTCTCAAGTAAACCTCCTTCTTCACCACCTTCACATCCCCCTCCATCATATCCGTTATCAGTCCTGCCAGGTCATACCGCGGTTCCCACCCCAGGCGGGTGCGCGCCTTCGTGGCATCGCCTATCAGCATATCCACCTCTGTGGGACGGAAATATGCGGGATCGACACCGATAATGTCAGCTTCGTTCTTCACCTTCTCCTTCATCCCGTCAAGGAACTCAGAGCCGACACGTTCCGTGAAAATCTTCTCGTCAACGGCAACTACATGTCCGTTCTCCTTTACCCCCTCGCCGCGGAAGGCTATCTCAAGCCCTATCTCGGCAGCGGCCTTCGTGATGAAGTCGCGGATGGTGGTGGTGACACCGGTGGCGATGACGTAATCCGACGGCTCCTCCTGCTGCAGTATCAGGTACATCGCCCTGACATAATCCTTCGCATGACCCCAGTCGCGCTTGCCCGACAGGTTACCCATGTACATCTTCTGCTGCACGCCCATGGCTATGCGGCTCAGTGCCCTCGTCACCTTCCTCGTCACGAAGGTCTCGCCCCTGATGGGCGACTCATGGTTAAAGAGTATCCCGTTGCTGGCATGCATGCCATATGCTTCGCGATAGTTGACGGTGATCCAGTAGGCGTAGAGCTTGGCCACGCCGTAGGGTGAGCGCGGATAGAAGGGTGTCGTCTCCTTCTGTGGCACCTCCTGCACGAGGCCGTAGAGCTCCGAGGTGGAAGCCTGGTAGATGCGCGACTTCCCCGTCAGTCCCAGGAGACGCACCGCCTCCAGCAGACGCAGTGTGCCTATGCCGTCAGCGTTGGCGGTGTACTCCGGTGTGTCGAAGCTCACCTTCACGTGGCTCATCGCCGCGAGGTTGTATATCTCATCGGGCTGCACCTCCTGCACGATGCGGGTGATGTTCATCGAGTCGGTCATGTCACCGTAGTGCAGTATAAAATTGCGCTGCTCCAGGTGCGGATCCTGGTAGATGTGATCTATTCTCTCGGTGTTGAACATCGAAGCACGGCGCTTGATGCCGTGCACGGTATATCCCTTCTTCAGGAGGTATTCGCTCAGATATGCGCCGTCCTGCCCGGTCACACCGGTTATAAGTGCTGTTTTTGACATAAACGATATTTCCGTAAAAATAAGAAAAATCTATGATGACAGGAAACTGCCAACAGACGACACTGACAGAGTCCGGGTATAATTGATTAATCCCCCCGGATATGGTTAGGTGGAGGAAACAATTCCTGAACCTTTTCAGGCGGTTCGACATTTGAATATTTCTTAAAAAAGAGTGTGAAATAGTGGTAAACCGCAGGATAATAGTTCAACTTTTGCCTTCCTTTTGCACTAAAGAATATTCTGGAAACCTCTTCCATCCCCATCAGCCTGATCAGCTTTTTAACGTCATCCATTGAGCCGTAATTGAGAATTGTCTCGACCAGGACGGCAGGACTGATCTCCTCCTTTTTATCCTCGGGAACAGACCAGAACAAGCTGCTCTTCTCCCTGATAAAAGCCTTTATTTCTGGACTATACATTATAACTGGCTATACCCAAATATAGTCAAAATTCCCCATTTATCCAACCTTTTTTGCCTATTAATTCCGATTTTGACCGCCGACTGCTTCCAGCCGCCGAAGCTTTCTTTGAGCTCCGTAGCTTAAGCGAAGGAGGTAGCGAAGGTGGCCGACTGTTTTATCCGCCGGAGCCTTCTTCGAGCTCCGTAGCTTAAGCGAAGGAGGTGGCGAAGGTGGCCGATTGTGGACTGCTTCCAGCCGCCGGAGCCTTCTTCGAGCTCCGTAGCTTAAGCGAAGGTGGTAGCGAAGGTGGTCGATTGTGGACTGCTTCCAGCCGCCGAAGCTTTAGCGAAGGTGGCCGACTGTGGACTGCTTCCAGCCGCTGACAAATTACGGCCACATTTTGACAGTAAAACAGGCCAACTGTCAAAAATGTGGATTCTTTGACAGTTGGAGGCTCCTCTCATTCAGGACTGGAACTTTCTGGCACAAATTCTGATTTCTGCTTTGACCTTATCCCAATTCAACGGACTCGTCATCAGGGGCATAGCCTCCTCATCAGCATCATTAAAGTATACAAGCGATTTCAGGTGATGGTACTGATTGCTTAGCCCAACGCCGTATTTGAGTGCATGAAAGGAAAAAATCTGTTCCAAAGAGAATTGCTTCAAAAGAAAGTACATATCCACAAAATCCTTTTTACTGCCCCTGCCAGCTATTGCCTCGAGCTTCATTGAGGCAATGTCCCTTATGCCGGCCAACCTGATACTTTGATAATGGCTGAACTCATCAATGATGTCATACTTGTAGCCGAGAAATGAAACTCTCACTCCGTTGAGCAGACCGTTTACAATGTTCTTCTCTTCATTGCTCCGCTCATATTTGCCCAGACCGTTAAGGATATTTACAATCTGTGAAGTGTCAAAATCTGTGGGAATAAAGAAATCAAAATCAAATGATTGTCGGTGACCAAGGTATAATGCAAGGCCGGTTCCGCCCGCAAGATAAAAATCCCTGATAAAGGTCTCCTCTGACAGCAGTTGAAGCAGCTTAATCTGCTCTTCAGACAAAATCTCAAGATGAAGCTCCTCAGCCATAGTCAGAAAATCAGTCCCCCCTTATATTTAACACCAGTTCCCAGTAATTCCTTGCTTTGGGATTCAGGTTCCGACTGCTCAAAACAACAGACCTGATGAATTCCCTTTCAAGAACCGACTGCAGCCATTTAACTGCATCAAGATCGCCGTAGTTCATAATACGTTCAGCAATGAACTTCGGATACTTCTCCAGGGAGAGATCATCATAATCAACATCCCAGAAATACTTACGGAACTCTTCGGGCAGCCTTTTGTTATGTCCGGTTTCAGGCAACATTTTTATTGTTCAACAAAAATAAAGATACTAAAAACTGAGGATAAAGGCAAGTGAGCCCGCCACCCATGTGCGGACTGCACAGATAGATCTTCTTTACCATATAATATTTT
>WOYX01000008.1 GCA_011620595.1 Bacteroidales bacterium
GCGTTATCGTCTGGGGGCAGATAAGTTTGATGCCATGACCAGAGAGATTATCCTCCAATGTTGAATTTGGGGCAAAACCCGGCGTCAGCATACAAGATACCAGACGGATATGCGAGGATCAATACCCTGAGCCGGGAGGCATACAATGAAAGCACTGATTTGAAGAAGCAGGTAGAAGACTACAAGCGGCTTAACGGGTATTATCCTAAAGTGGTAATCACAGACAAGATATACGGTGATCGAAAAGACAGAAATAAAGGCATGAAAGGAATAGACTTATTCACCAAACCCCAAATTATTGAAATGTAAATATGAAGAATGTTAAAAAGTACTATTGCCCGATGAAATGCGAGGGTGAAAAGGTATATGATAAACCCGGAAACTGCCCCGTATGCAACATGCACCTGGTTCCCGTCGGTTCATCCGGTGCAGGCAGTATGTCTGAACATGAAAAAAATGCAATGCACAACGGGCATGAACATGATGAACATCAGATGCATGATCATAAAAAAGCGCACTCCGGATCTGGCAAATATTATTGTCCCATGCGGTGCGAAGGAGATAAAACTTATGACAAACCGGGAGACTGCCCTGTTTGTGGGATGCACCTGCAGAAGGAGGCCGGTATCGGGACTAAGAAAAATGTCACTTACACATGTCCCATGCATCCCGAAATAAAACAGGATTCGCCGGGAGCATGTCCGAAATGCGGGATGAACCTTGTCCCGGAGAAAGGTGAGGAAGCAAGCGAGGAAGACAGGGCATACAGGGAAATGTTAAAAAAATTCATTGTAGCTGTCATTTTAAGTATTCCTGTTCTTATTATAGCAATGTCTCCGATGATACCGTTTATTCACCTGGAGAATATTGCTTCTCAGAGAATCTGGAACTGGGTGGAGTTTGTGCTGGCCACACCGGTGGTATTTTATTGCGGCCGGGACTTCTTTAAACGCGGATGGAGCTCGGTACGGCGTTATTCTCCCAACATGTGGACACTGATATCAATCGGTGTCGGGGCTGCTTATATTTTCAGTATACTCGGATTGCTGGTTCCGGGATTATTCCCTGCCCAGTTCAAGGATGCACAGGGGAATGTTAACCTTTATTTTGAAGCCTCAGCAGTTATACTTTCCCTCGTATTGCTTGGACAGGTACTGGAACTCAGAGCACACGGCAAGACAAACTCAGCTATCAAGGCACTTCTAGGCCTGGTGCCTCCTGTTGCCAGGGTTGTAATCAACGGACAGGAGAAAGAGATACCGCTGGAGGAAGTTCAGACAGGTGATATCCTGAGGATAAGACCGGGTGAAAAAATCCCCGTGGACGGCATAATAACCAGAAACTCAGCAGTTATTGATGAAAGTATGATAACAGGTGAGCCGATACCGGTTGATAAGTACGCCGGAGACAAAGTAACAGGTGGTACAATTAACGGCAAGACTGTTTTTGATATGAAAGCGGAGAAAGTGGGAAAGGACACCCTCCTGTCGCAGATCATAGAAATGGTCAATGAAGCTGGCCGTTCAAGGGCACCTATTCAGAGACTTGCTGATGTTGTAGCGAAATACTTTGTTCAGATTGTAGTCGGCACAGCACTGGTGACATTTGCCGTCTGGGCCATATGGGGGCCCGAACCGGCACTGGTCTACGGATTTGTAAATGCAGTATCAGTACTGATTATAGCATGTCCCTGCGCCCTTGGTCTGGCAACGCCGATGTCAATTATGGTCGGAACAGGTCGAGGGGCCCAGTCAGGCGTGCTTGTCAAGGATGCCAGTGCAATAGAGGAAATGAATAAAGTCAATACCCTGATAATCGATAAAACCGGCACAATTACCGAAGGCAAACCCTCACTGAAGGGATATAAATCGTTCAAATCCAGGGGTGACGATGAGGTCCTTCGTCTGGCAGCCTCTATTGACAGCAACAGTGAGCATCCTATTGCAGAGGCCATAGTAAGAGGGGCGCGAGAAAAAGACATTGAATTACTCGAACTTGAAAACTTTGAAGCCATACCGGGCAAAGGTGTCAAAGCTTCTTACCAGGGCACGAAAATAGGACTTGGTAATGACAGGCTCCTGGAAGAGTTTAATGCTTCAGTAAGTGAAGATGAAAGGAGGATTGTCGAAGACTGGCAGTTATCGGGTCAGACAGTAATGTACCTGGTTGCCGGTAATACAGTTGAAGGAATTGTGAGTGTTTCGGATAATATTAAAAGTACTTCAGCTGAAGCTATAAGATCACTTCAGAAAATGGGGGTGAAGGTTTTTATGCTTACTGGTGATAATAAATACACGGCGAAAACAGTCGCCGAAGAGCTTCACCTTGACGGTTTCCAGTCAGACTGCCTTCCCGATGATAAATACAGAAAAGTAAAGGAATTCCAGGAACAGGGCCTGACAGTTGCTATGGCAGGTGATGGTATCAATGATGCACCGGCACTGGCACTGGCAAATATCGGGATAGCAATGGGTACAGGCACTGATATAGCAATGCAGAGCGCTGAAATCACCCTGGTCAGGGGAGACCTCCGGGGAATAGTCAGGGCAAAGGAACTAAGTGCCAAAGTCATGAAGAACATAAAACAAAACCTGTTCTTTGCCTTTGTGTACAATTCCATTGGTGTCCCTGTTGCCGCAGGGATCCTTTACCCGTTTTTCGGGTTGCTGCTTAGTCCTGTTATAGCTGCAGCCGCAATGAGCTTCAGTTCAGTTTCGGTAATCTCCAATGCTTTACGTTTGAGGAAGCAGTAATTTTAAAATTAAAATTGTAATAACAATGGCACAAAAAAGTTACCAGTGATAATACATTTCAATTTGGACTATAACTAATCACAAATTCCCTGAACTATTAAAAACATTTTGGTTGTTTTTACTGCACTCACCTCTTTCGTCTCCCGGTTACAGGATGCGACGGACAAGGTTAACAATGGGAACAATGGTGGAACAGCCCGGGAGAACGGCTCATTTTCATCAAATGTGCAACGTATTTATTTCACCGGCACCAGCGAAAGTAACACAGAAATTAGCTGCACAGAAGGATCTGTCATAGGTATGATGATGGGTGGAAGACTGGCATGTGTATCCTGTCATGGAATTAATGCAGAAGGCGGGAGGCATATGATGCATATGGAAATTATGGATGCACCGGATATCCGGTGGAGTGCCCTGGCATCCGGACACCATGATGAAGAAGTGTAAACCTTAAAGATAAAATGGCCGAATATGAAGCAGCCTCTCTTTTAATCTCAGTAAACTGTTATTCTCTTAATTTCATTGTTTGAATAAATCACCGGGAAGTACATCAGCGAGACCCTGGCCGGGTTCATTGCAAACCTGCCGGTGAAACGGGGCATGAGACTTATCTCAAAGGTTCTTGTGCCCGGAGAAGCACGGCGGATGAATATTGCCACATGGTCACGGTAAAACTCACGGTGGACCTCACCGGGCCGGTAACCCTTTTTGTCATTATATGCGAATCCTGACGGCACCGGGATCTCAATCACGACAAACTCCGCGGATTTATAGAACCCGACTTCAGCTGTCAGTGTCACCGGAATCCCCGACTTCACCTCGTTGCCAGGCACTGACCACAGGGTCGTTACCCTGAAGTCGGTGGTGTCTTCCTCCGGACAGGCAATAAAGAGCTTGGTTCCAAGGCTGAGGAAGAGGGGCATGTAACTACTGTTGCGGATGATCACAGGCTTGGTTTCACGTGACAGGGTAACCCTGTAAGGGAACGAATCGACTACCGCCTCCATGGCTCCGCTGATGATCATTTCTGCCCTGTCTTCATTTTGACGTTCCGGTTCGGTATAAAGTGCAAGCGCATTCAGTACTGAAGCTGTGTGGTAGGTGTTAAGCGGACTCTTCATGGAGAGGTATTCATAAAAATACCTTCTGATCAGGTCTGGCCGTGCTATTTTCTGAAGTGTGTCGCGGCAGAGGAGGTCATAGGTGAGGAGGGTGGTCTGCATGTCTGTCTTCATGATATCCCATCTCTCTGATCCGGTGGTAAAGTATACGCCCCCCAGAACGGTCTCGCGCCTCGCTTTTTCAAGGAAGGATAGATCAGCAGGAATGTTGTGCCTGAGCCTCAGGCTGGCAATCCGGATACTGTCAGTCAGAGACAGGCTGTCTTTATTGGAGATGATTTTCAGGTAATGGTTATAATCAGCCTTTGCACCGATATCAGAAAGTATCTCCAGGAGTGACAGGCCGGTGGATGGTGCAGGGTTCTTTTCCAGCGCCAGGACGGCGAAATCAGTAATACCGGAAATCCCGATGTTAACGGTGTAGCCCAGCCTGCCTGCCCTCAAGAGCGTTCTTATTACATGCTGCGAGATCCAGTCCTCGGTCCGGGACCGTCCCCACCAGCCCCACAAACCGTCTTCATTACGATTATCGAGGAGCTTGCCGATAAGGCTTTTTATCTCTCTTTCGTCGCTTCGGCTGACTTTACCAAGGTGCCTGTCAGTCTCCACTGCGGAGAGATAGCCTGCAAGTCGCGATGCCATCTGTTCATTGCAGCCATAGACATATCTTATTAACCTGTGGCTTGCCGTTCTCCTGATGTCCGACAATCCTGCCACTGCTGTCAGGTTCACCTCTCCGGGCCAGCGGCTGAGGTCAACGGTCAGAGATGAGTCTTTCTCAATAAAGGCAACCATCCCGGAATCGACTTCCACACCGGCCCTTATTACCGGGAGGGGACGATACTCACCGTCTTTCAGGCCGGTCTCGGTGGTGAAGGAGTATTCAAGCCGCAGGCTGTCTGATCCGCCAGCCATCACTGGCAGGGTGTCAACCACCGCCTCGGCGAGGTCACGCTTCCTGTTTACGAGTGTATCAGCGTTGCTTATAAACCTTTCCGTCAGCGACATGGGTGCACCGGTATGATTCATTATCCGGCCGATAAGGTTAAGGGAGTCGCCCTCAACCACATAATGGGGTGCTGACAGCAGGCCTGTCACCGGCATGAATGCCCTGATGGTTCCTTTGGCCGAGCCTGCCTGACGGTTGCCGTTGATGGCAACGGCAAATGTCTCCCATGAAGTGATGTCATCAGGGAACTTAACGGTGAATGTAGCTTTCCCCGAGTCGTCTGTGCGCAGGTCAGGCTTCCAGTAGCCGTAGTCGCGGAAGTTCCTGCGCAATGTCCCGGCAGTCATAGCCTCTTCCAGGAACTGTTCATCCATCAGCGGGTCACTTTCCGCAGCCGCAGCGATGACACCTCCGGGCTTCATGGTCAGCATGATGACTCCTCCTGCGGCCCTTGATCCGTAGAGAGCGGTCATGGCCGGGTCCTTAACCACCGTGATGTTCTTAAGCAGTTCAGGATCAATAAGACTCATGTCGCCGCTCCATGGCACACCGTCTATGATAATAAGCGGAGGAGTCGCGTCAACTGATGAGACGCCTCTTATCATGATGGAACGGCCGTCTGACACCTCCACACCTGCTGCTCTTCCGGCCAGCGAATTGACAGTCACAACAGATGCAGAGAGGTTTTCCCTCCGCGAGATGCCGTAGCCCACCACCACAACTTCATCCAGGTTCAAAACCTCTTCTTCCAAGGTCACGTCCAGCTGATTTTCATAGTAGACTTCAACCTCAAAAGGCTTCATCCCTATAAAACTGAAAGTCAGCCGGTGATTTCCGAAGGGGAGTCTGATTGAATATCTGCCGTCGGGACCGGTTATTGTACCGAAGCCATTCTCCCGGCAATAGACGGTAACACCAGGCAGTTTTTCCCCATCTGACAGACAGGTAACCACTCCGGATACTGTGAATCCCGGTCCGTCATAGGCGTTTACATCCTGCCTTGTAAACTCCTGCATTAGTTGCCGTTCCAGCGAGGTTGCGGTTCCCGGCCGGGCTCCGGGGGCATTGATCATATCAATGATCTTCCTGTATAATTCCGGGTCATCTGACATTTCTGCCCGGGCCATATTGATGAAGGTGGCGCTGTTGCTCCTGACTTCGACGGAGTCAATAACTGACTGGCGCCCACCCGAAAAGAAGGAGATGAACCTGTAAATACCAGGTTCGATATTGGTTAAAGCCTTATCATGTCCCTGCCTGTCATAGACGGCCCTTCCTGCAACTGAGACCAGGAAGTTGACAACCGGGTTGGCATTCTCCTCTGTAGGGCTGTTTATTATCTGTACGGATCCGTTCCCGGGAAGTGTTTTTTCACTGCGTGAATACCTGTACCGCTGGGCAGTCCTCTTTTCCGTGATCTCGCTCCTGACCTTCTCAAGATAAGCAGGCGTCAGGACACTGCTGCGCCAGTCCTGCATGGTGTTACCGGCCGCATAGTATGGAGGGATTCTTTTTGCAGGGTCGAATGACCTCATTCTCAGTAATCCTTTTTCAAAATCATATTCATATAAAGGCTCGAACCTGAAATCCGTGGTAAATTTTCCGGGGAGAACGAACCGTGCGTTGGACGGCATCACCGGTCCTGCCATACGTGTACCATGAGAAGAAAATACCCTGTCAGGGAATGCCAGCTGCTGATTCACATCGCTCATCAGCAGAAGATTGCTGCCCTGCTGCAGGTATGCCACGTTGTTCTCAAACAATGTCCTGTAGGGCATCACGTAATTGGCGATCCTGCGTTGCTCTTCAGCCGTCATTTTCCCAGGGACTTTTTTTCTTGTATAGCCGGAGGGCTTTTCATTATCCCTGATTGAAAGGACTGTCTTTTTGCCATTCAGAAACCTGATGCTGTCAGCTTCGTATACTGCCCTGGGAGTCCTGATGCTGATGAAATGATAGCCGGTGTCAACCCTGAAGGACCAGGGCTGGTTGGCTGAGGCAAAATCAATGTACACAGGTCTGTGGTCAATGTATACCTGGTTTATCCTTACCGGAAGGCCGTCGCGGAAGATGAACGGGGCGAACTGCGTAATACTGTCACCCATGTCAGAGAGAAAGAATGCTGTCTCCTCCGGGTGATACCGGAATCTGAAGTATTCAAGGGTATCAAGTCCCGCCATGGAGTTCCACCAGTCATAATCAAGGGGATGGGTAAGCCAGGGGGCAGAGGCTGTGGCTGATCGGAATGAGTTGATATGTTCCTTGTTTTTACCGGGTTTTGCAAGATTTGGTAGCGCCGGCAGGTCATATCCGAACTTGCGGGTCAGAGAGAATGCCGTTATATCGGCATTAGGTACGGGTCTTCCGTCCGTATCCGTTACAGTAAGGGTGATCGCAGTCTCTCTGCCCGGTATGATTTTTTCCGGTTGCTCCGCAACTATTTTCAGCCTGCTTTTATCCCTGGAGATCTCATAAATATTATTGTTCATTACTCCTCCCCACAGGTAGCTGAGCGAGAGATACCATTTCCTGTCAGAGGTTACTCTTTTCCTGAATTCAAGGGTCTCAGCGGTTCCACGGGCCACTTCGCGGTTAAGGTCATAGATGAAGTAACTGAACGCCAGTCCTGTATTGCTTGTGACGCTGATAAAGACGGAATCGGCTGTTCTGGAAGTCCGTGGTACGATGCCGTGCGGAAGTTCTTGTGTTTCGACCGTGCGCCGGGCATTTCCGGAGACGACTGTATAGGCGGTGATGAAGGGGTCAGTTTTCATCTGCCAGGGGAGGCTTATTTTCAGTGCCGGCTGTTTGTTCCCGAATGCATCCGAGGTAATAAGCTCAGCATCCCTCTCAGTTTCTGCTCCATTGACTATCAGGTTAAACTTTATTGAGTCTCCTTTAGTGCTGAAGCCGATCTCCTCTTTTCTGTCGATGAAGGTCATGGTTTTGGTCTCAGTGACAGATTCATTGTCCGAAGTATTGGCGACGGCAACAATTTTGCAGGTCATGTTTGCTTCCGGGAAGAGAGTGTCAGGAATCATAACCACTGTCTCGCCTGACGGACGGAGGGTCTCGCGGATCACTGCAATAGTATCTTTCACCGGAAGAAAGGGCCCCGGAATCTCATTGACTCTTTCGCGAAGGATATGGAGAGTTACCCTGACATCAGGAAGGATCATATCATTTTCGTTAAGGGCTTTAAGTCCGATGATAAACGGGCGCCCCCTGTACTTAACACTGTCAGGTGTCCTCATTACGAGCTTCATACTCCTGAGGTCATAATACTCATACCTGAATTCCCCGGAAACCAGATCCCTTGATCTGCCGGAAGGTGTGAGTGTAAGCCGGTAACGGGTATCAAGCCGTAATCCGAGGGTATCTGCCAGGACAAATGAGTGGGTATAGCCTCCCGGAGCGTAGGGTTTGAGTGTGGCGAGGGTAACCTGCCTGTAGGGGTTTGTCAGGTCAATCCTGAGGGCTGTCTCTCCCTGAAACGGCTTTTTGTTCTTTCCGGTGAGGATATAGGCTTTCATCATTACGGTATCGCCAGGCATGTAGCTCGGTTTGCTGAAAAGCATGAATCCGTCGGATGGCCCGGGTTCAAACAATCTCTTCATCCCCCACCAGACACTTCGTGCCGTGTTGAATCCGTAACCCCTGATGGCCGAGCGGGCTGCGTCATAGGGGAGGAGAACAACGGTTTTAACAGGCACCCACACATACCTGACAGGGGTAGTATACGCAAGTTTCCGCGCGTTTCTGCGTAGCATGGAATTGTTAAGGGTCCTGTCAAGCCTGTAGAGACTTGAAATACCTTCATGGGTCACTGTAAGAATGCCCTTGATGTTGCTCTTTGCCAGACGGTATGCCCCTGTTGAAGGATCATAGGGAACAGACCTGGTACCTCTCTTGATCAGAGCGTTTTCAATAACAAGTCCGGTGGTGTCGCGAACCTGAATGACAAGATCAGTCTTGTTGTCAACCACTGCCAGATGAACATTGGGGATGGAGCTAAACAACACCCTCACCTTGTCGTTGTCAACATAGGCCGTGACATAATTGCCGGGTTGCAGTTTTCCCGTATAAGTTGTTCCGGTAGGAAATGAATCGACCACCTCTCTGAATAAACTCTCATCCTTACCGGTTGAGCCCTTGCAGATAAGGTCGAGAGCCTGCTTTTCCGTTATGGAGAAGATGTAAGTATACGGGCTGGTAGTACGGCTTTTAGCCAGGTCCTGCGATCCCAATGTGCCGGTGATCATCAGGGCCAGCAGGAAAATAAGTGGTCTGGGCATGCAGTGACAGTTTTTTATGCGATTAATCATAAAAGTAGCAAATATTGGAAAGAAATGTTTCGCAGATGCCTGTTAAACATCATGCTGTACATATATCTGTGATCGCGGCACGGGCGATAACCTGATGGTGAAGGTACCGGACGCACTATGCCGGACATCATCCCTTTATTGAGGGAAAGGAAAGAGCTTTGATCTGGCTTCTACAATTAAGTCGATATTATGTAAACTGCATCCGCCGGTCGCCTTGACCTCATTCCGCAGAAAAGGACGGCATATTTATCTATTGATCATATGACTAACTCTGGCAAAGGATGTTCAGTTTAGTCCGGCGCCAGACTACAATTTACTTCGTGATTGTAACTCTTCTCTCGTCCCTGTAACTTCTGACATCACCCTGTTTCTTCAGATAATTGATCAGTGCCTCGGCGGTGGTAAAGAAGAGCGACTGTCCGGGATCAGCATGCTCGTATTTGTAGACCTGTGTCATGTAACTGTTCATGGCAACTGAATAAATCCGGTTTCTGTCGAGAGGAGAGCCCTCCCCGGTCAGAATGACTATCTCTCCAGGGTTTCCATCAGCATCAAGCTTCAGCTCCAGCTTGATCCCTGATGGCAGGAGTGGCGACCTGTCGTCAACGGGCCAGGCGGCACGCATGAGTGAGTAAAGCTCCTCACCGGTGAGCTTCGTTACTACCAGTTCATTTCCAAACGGATCAAGCTGATAGACGTTTTTGATGGATACCTGACCCTTCGCCAGGAGGTCAATGCGTATACCGCCAGGGTTCATCAGGGCTATATCCGCACCGGCAGCCTCGCGCTGCGCATCGGCCATCAGATAACACAGCTCCGCGTACGAGGAGAAGTCGTCAGTGGCTGTTGCAATCACCTCGTTCAGCACCGGATTATCATTGTACCTGTCAACCATGGAGCGGATGGCCGGGGTCTCCTTCTTCGAGTTCCTGATGTCAATCAGCTGCATGCTTCTTTGAATCTCTCCATCACTGCTGTCTTTCAGCCAGAGGTATTCAGGAGCAGTCTCAAACGGAGAACGGAAGGTAAATACTTTTGCATTGTCGGGGAGTTAGCGGTATGCTGTTCGGCTGCCGGGGAGGTAGCGGTATGCTGTTCGGTGGTCTGAGAGGTTCCTGCATGCTTTTCATCAGAAGGGGTAGTGCCGGTATGTCTCGTGCTGCTGCAGCCTGACAGAAGTGCCGTGGCCAGCACTGCAACAATAATTTTCATTATAGTAGGTTTTGAGGGCCAGAGGAGATTAAATTCGGATTTTTCAGTTAAAAAGTGCACCCGGCTCTGTAATATTATTTATTTTCAATCACTTCATCGGGAGAATAAATCAGACCTTCCGGTATGGTTTCGCCATCAGGACTGATGATCAGGGAAACCTATCAGGGTTTCATTATCACCAGGATTTTCCGTGAATGTTGTCCTCATAAATACGCCTGACAGAGGGAAGAAGCTCTTCGGGTGTTTCAGCAATCTGATCGGGATGGGTTGCAGCCAGTGCTTCCAGGGGACTAAGTCCCCAGGTGACGGCAATAACACTGATCCCGGCTTTCCTCGAAGCCTCCACATCCCTTGTCTCATCACCAACATAGATGACGTTCTCCGGGGAGATTTTTTCATGATCAAGTGACCGCCTGATAACCTTTGCTTTGCCAAAGTAGCTTTTGCCGCTGTAGATAAAATCGAAGGTATCGGACAGGTTATTAACTTCAAGGAACATACTTACATTCCTGGAGGAGTTGGAGGTGAGTATTCCCATACTGAAGCCTGCATTTTTGATTTCCCTCAGGGCGGGGATAATATTCTTTGCAGGGTTAATATCAGAGATATGTGCGGCCAGTTCTTTTCTTATCCGGAGAAGAAGTGAGAATAATTTCAGCTTTGTAATCCCGTAACTCATCAGAATCTCCAGCGGCTTCCGGGTTTTCAGCAGTTCCCTGTCTTCCTTCCTGGCCGGCCTGCAGCCATATTCCTGCGCAATTCCGTTGTAGATGTCGAAGGAGAGTTCGAGGGTATCTGCAATAGTACCGTCAAAATCAAAAATGATATAATTTTTATCCATTACAGCATCAGAATTTAATATAAATTACTCTTGATTCGGGGAGCGCAATTTAAAAACAAAGGAATGAAACTTGTATGAGTAATGGATAATATAGTGGTTTGAAAACAAAACTTCATGCAAGTTCCATTAAACCAATGAAATAAAAATCAAATAATCCAATGAAAAAGATTACAGTTTTGGGGGCCGGCATGGTTGGAAGAGCTATGGCAGTGGAGCTGTCTAAGAAGCACCGCGTTACTGCGGCCGATATTGACACTAAAGCACTGGAGCTGCTGCCGGAGGGGTCAGGCATAGGGAAGACACATCTTGATGTCACTGACCATGAGGCCCTTGCCTCGGCCATCAGCGGCTCTGACATTATCATCTCGGCTGTACCCGGGTTCCTTGGGCTGCAGACGATGGAGCAGGTCATCAGGCAAAGGAAGGACCTGGTGGATATCTCTTTTTTTCCGGAGGATGCCGGGTTTCTTGACTCCCTTGCCAGGGAGATGGATGTGACAGTGGTCATGGACTGCGGTGTTGCGCCGGGGATGCCCAATTACATCGTGGGGTATCACAGTGAGAGAATGAAGATCGACGCAATGGAGTATATGGTTGGCGGCCTGCCGAAGACCAGGGTATGGCCTTTCGAATACAAGGCCCCTTTCTCTCCGTGCGATGTCATTGAAGAGTATACCCGCCCGGCGCGTTATGTGGAGAATGGGAGAACTGTCGTGAAGCCGGCGATGAGCGATCCGGAAAAAATATATTTTGACGGGGTGGGCACCCTGGAGGCTTTCAACACCGATGGCCTGCGGTCGCTCATTCGTACCATGAAGCACATTCCCGATATGAAGGAAAAGACACTCCGCTACCCCGGACACATCAACCTTATCATGGCCCTGAGAGATGCCGGGTTCTTCGGGAAGGAGCCTGTCGCGGTGAATGGCACAGATGTAACTCCTTTGGATTTCACCTCCGGAATCCTGTTCAAAGCCTGGAAGCTGGGTGAGGAGGAGCCTGAATTCACGGTTATGCGGATAAGAATCAGGGGCAAGGAAGAGGGAATCGCCAGGGAGATAACATACGATCTGTATGACGAGTATGACGCGGAAGAAAAGGTCTCTTCGATGGCCAGAACGACTGGTTTCACTGCCACGGGTACGGCGGAGATGATACTGAACGGCATTTTTACCGAAAAGGGGGTTTTCCCACCTGAGCTTGTAGGAAGAAATGCCCGGTGTTTCGAGTTTATTATCAGCTATCTGCGCGATCGCCACATTCACTACAGGGTTTCGTCCCGAAACTTTTAGCAACCACCGGATCCGAAAGAAGAAGGCAAGATTCAGGGCCCGAAGTGTAACCCTGTGTTCAATCCGTACTCCGCCGATGCCTGTCTGTGGGTCTTTGGTGACGTTCCTGTACTGGTCCAGTCCTCAGTCGGCAGTTTGTGGCTACGGTGGCAGTCCTCAGTCGGCAGTCGGCCACCTTCGACACATCCTACGTTAAAACTACGGATGTCGAAGAAGGCTACGGTGGCTGGAAGCAGTCGCAGAAGACATTCTCCCAAATCATATGCCCCCGATAGCCTTATGGCGTATCGGGGTATTCAGGTATTGTAGACGGCCGTCAGCCGTCATATCCGGGTTTCATGACCACCCCCAGTTTCTTTCTGCCGTCAATCATCACGGTCAGCGGTTCAGGGAACCTGACATGCCGGAGAATGCCGTCCTCATAAATGGTCTCCGCCGTGTTCAGGAACTCATAATCGACATGACCGTCGCCAAGGAACGGGTTAACGGTGAAATAGCCAACCCGGAAGGCCGTCAGGTTCTGGAAGAAATGTGTCCCCTGGCTGGGATCTATGCGGTAGTCTTCCAGTCCGGATTCAACAATGATCCTTGCCGCGGATATCTGCTGCCATTTTATCGGTATCCCCCGCCACTCGTCGCTAGAACCCCAGCGTCCCGGACCGATAAGGATATAATTTCTCTCCTCTTCCAGGAATTTTGCATTGATATCATTCAGCCTGGCCGCGATCTCGGGGTTTTTCGAAGCCTCAAAGTTCTCGTTCCTCACGTAGACAACATCGCAGATGTCGCTTACCGTGCCGTTTCCAAGTGCAAGGTTTGATGCAATGACAGTCCTGTCCGGAGGTATCTCCTCCAGCCTGAATTTTATGGTCTCGTAGTTCTCTACTATAGGCCTGATCTGGAGCAGGTTGAATGCTACCGGTTTTTTTCTTTCGGGGTCTATGTTGGCAGCAAATTCAATCTCAACGGGATTATTCAGCTGTTGCTGCCCGGTTTCAAGGACCTTGCGCAGTATCTCTGACAGCGGGAAGAGGTCATATTTCAGGATGTTGGCGAAGGTGATTACTTTTTTGCCTCCTTCAACAGGCTCGTCGCGTAGCATATCATCCTGGTAGTCATAGGTTGAGGCGACAAACCTCAGGGTGCCGTCATTTTCGGCATCGCTGACCTTCAGCCGGAGCAGGTTTACCGAGTCATCGGTGCTGGGTACAAAACTTGCCGGGTTGAGGTCGAGGGCATAGAATTCCTGCTGTGTCTCACGCAATGCCATCGTGGTGTCTGACAGCTGGATAATCTTTCCGGGATATTTTGGCGAAAAACGGAGTGCGATACCACCGTCAACGATATATTTCCCCAGGCCGAAAGCAAGGCAGACGAATCCGTCTTCCGGCTTCTCAGGCTCAACGGGGTAGAAGTTGATGGATCGTGCGACGCCGGAGATTGTGGGATAGAAACGGTTTCCGTATTGCTGTCCGCACACTTCCTGGAGTACGATACCCATCTTTTCCTCTTCGATCTGGTTTGCGGTGGCCTTCATGTAATCACGGCTTCCCCTGAAGAAGACAGAGGCGTAGACGCTCTTGATGCCGGTACTCAGCAGGTCAAGCATAACCACGTCATTGTCGGCCTTGGGAATCATGTAGGTAGAGTACACACCGGCAAAAGGCTGAAAATGTGAATCTTCCAACAGGCTTGACGACCTTATCGCCACCGGCCCGCTTATTATTGAGATAAAAACGAGCAGGTCCTTGTGTATTCTCATCGGCAGCCTGGCCTTGACGAAGGCATCGAGGATCTCTCTGTCGCTTCTTTCTGACAGGCCGATCTCCAGCAGGGAGTTGTCAGCGATAAACTCATCAAAAACGTCAGTGCTGAGCACCACGGTACGGGGTATAGAGACTATGGTATCCTCAAAATTCTCAAAGCTGCCGTTCTGTTTTACAAGATAATCGAGGAAGGCCAGTCCTCGGGCTTTGCCTCCCATGGACCCCTCCCCGATGCGGGTAAAGGTAAGGTACTCATCAAAATGCTCCCGGTAGAAATCGGCGATCACGCCGTGACCCTTGCTGAGGCGGAAATTGGCGATGGTATCGAAGATAAAGCGGCGGGCCTGGTCAAGGCTTGTAAAGTCGTCGAGGCTGATCTCCTTCAGGAACTCCGCCAGCGAGAAGAGAGCCCGGGCGGTGAGCCATTTTGAGAGATGGTTTCGCGACAGGTGGTAGCGAAGCGACTCATCGGGGATCTCAAAGAGCTTGCGCTGCAAATTCTGAAGGTCGGAGATCCTGGCTATCTCTGCGCCCGTTTCGGGATCGGTGAAGATGAAGTCGCCGAAGGAGAAATGTATTTTGAGAAGAGACTCCAGGTCCGCCGGCAGGGTGGGGGAGTTATGGTTCAGGAATGTTTTTCCGTATTCAACTGCAACCTTTTCATTTTCAGGGTTGGACGAATGTATAATAATAGGAATGTTGGCATCAAAATCATTAATCTGCCTGAAGAAGTCGTGCAAGGTGCCGCCCTTCCTGTTCTCGTTGCGGTAGAGCTCTGCATCACTGATTATGCCCAGCAGCTCTGTTTTGTGTTTTTCAAATAGCTCCCGGGCCTGGTCGTAGCTGGTGGCAAGCAGGATTTTGGGCCTGCCGCGCATCTGCATCATCTTCTGATGCTCGTTGAGACCCTCGCTCATATAGCGGCGCGACTGTTCCAGTATTATGCTGTAGAGATGGCGCAGATAGACCGTGGCCATCCGTATGGAGCTTTCGACTAGCAGTACCGACTGGACTCCCTCATGCCGGGCATCTTCATCGACATTCAGCTTGTCTTCTATCAGGCTAATGATGGGAAGCAGGATATTGGTGCTTCCCAGCCAGTTAAAGACATAGTCGATACATTTCAGTTCTTCGCTGTCAAGTCTGATGGCTATCTCCCTGGAGACGGGAGCCAGGATGACAATAGGTTTGTCAGGATATAGGGATTTGATCTTCAGAGACAGATCGAACGGATCCATATCACTGATGCTCAGCATATTTATGATCAGATCGATCTGTCTTGTGGCCAGTGCCTCCAGTGCCTCCCGGGCTGATGTGACGTGTACGAAGCGGGGAGGATACCGTAGATTGAATGAGACGTAATCATTGAAAACTTTCTCATCAATCTTCCCGTCCTCCTCCATAATAAAGGCGTCGTACCTGCTGCAGATCAGGAGAACATACTGAACCCTCTTTTGCATAAGGAGTTCAAAGGAGGTCTCTCTGAAGATCTTTTTCACGGTCTACACCACTCCCTGGGCCAGCATTGCCTCGGCAACCTTTACAAACCCGCCTATATTGGCTCCGTCGACGTAGTTTATAAAGCCGTCTTTCTGTGTTCCGTACTTGACGCAAGTAGCATGTATGTCTTTCATGATGCGGTGCAGACGCGTGTCAACCTCCTCTCTTGACCATGAGAGGCGCATCGAGTTCTGGGTCATCTCGAGTCCTGATGTAGCCACTCCGCCTGCGTTGGCAGCCTTACCCGGGCCATAGAGGATCTTATGGTGCAGGAAGACATTTACTGCATCCGGTGTGGATGGCATATTGGCGCCCTCAGAGACCACGAAGCATCCGTTTTTGACCAGCATTTCGGCGTCAGCACCGCTTATCTCATTCTGTGTGGCGGCGGGCAGGGCTACCTGGCATGGTACATCCCACGGTCCCGGTTTGCCGTCGACGTATGCGCACCCGTACTTATCTGCATACTCTTTGATACGCCCCCTCTTAACGTTTTTCAGGTTCTTCACGAAGGCAAGTTTCTCCTCGTTGATGCCATCCGGGTCATGGATATAACCATTGGAGTCAGATAGGGTGACCACCTTGGCGCCCATCCGGATGGCTTTTTCAGTGGCAAACTGTGCCACGTTGCCGGAGCCGGAAACGGCACAGACCTTACCCTTGAGCGAGTCACCCCTGGTGTTGAGCATCTCCTCGGCAAAATAGACCTGTCCGTAACCAGTTGCCTCGAGCCTTATGAGGCTGCCGCCCCAGTCGAGCCCCTTACCGGTCAGTACGCCGGCAAATTCATTGCGCAGTCTTTTGTACTGGCCGAAGAGGAATCCTATCTCCCTGCCGCCTACCCCGATATCGCCTGCCGGAACATCAGTGTCAGCGCCGATATGCCTTTGCAGTTCACTCATGAACGACTGGCAGAAGCGCATCACCTCATTGTCGCTCTTTTCCTTGGGGTCAAAGTCCGATCCTCCCTTGCCGCCGCCCATGGGCAGTGTGGTGAGGCTGTTTTTCAGTACCTGCTCAAATGCCAGGAACTTAAGGATACTCAGGTTAACGGTCGGGTGGAAACGGAGGCCGCCCTTGTAGGGTCCGATGGCGCTGTTCATCTCGATACGGTAGCCTTTGTTTATCTGGATCTCTCCCTTGTCATCGACCCAGGGTACCCTGAAGAGTATCACCCTTTCGGGTTCAGCCATTCTCTCAAGGATCTTTGCAGACCTGTACTTCGGATTTTCCATGATAAAAGGCATAAGAGATTCGGCGACCTCTCTGACAGCCTGATGAAATTCAACTTCGCCGGGGTTTTTGGCGATGATCTTCGCCATGAATTCTTCAACGGGGTTTGACATTGCTGTAGGGTTTTAAGAGTTAATGTTTGACATTTAACAAATTTATGAAATTAAATTTCCAAATTTTTCAGCCATGAAATAAATTATGATCTATTTTTTTAACTTACATAACCAATTTTTCATCTGAGGGCATTGTAATAACCTTAACCGACTTTTATGAAGACGGAGGATATATCAAAATTGCAGAAGGAGATGCAGAAGCTTCTGGCGGAGAAGATACAGAGCCAGAAGGGCTTATCTATTATCTATACCATCAACAAGGTCATCAGCAGGAAAAACAGCATTGATAAGACCCTCAACGAGATAGTTGAAGAGATTCCCAAGGCGTGGCAGTTCTCGGAGTACTGTTATGCCCGTATCAAATATGACGGTCAGGAATACCGGCTTCCCGGGTTCAGGGAGACACGGTGGATACAGAAGCAGATCTTTGAAACATACGACAAGAAATGGGGTGCCATTGACGTCTTCTATACCAAGCAGTTTCCGAAGGCTGATGAGGGGCCTTTTCTGCATGAAGAAAGGCAGCTGCTTGAGAACATCGCAACGATAGTATCCAATTATCTCAATTCGCAGCAGGGAGCGGGTCAGAAGGATGAGGGTGACCAGGAAGCAACCCTGAAGCTGGAGCAGTCGAGACGGCTGAGCGAAGAAAAGAATATCGAGGATGCTCTCTCGCAGATCAGCAGGAACATGCCTAAGTCATGGCAGTATCCGGAACATGCCGTGGCCCGGATTCTGTATGATGGGAAGGAATACCTGAGCTCCGGTAAGGAATTCTCGGACAGTCAGCTGAGCCTGAAGGAGGAGTTCACGACCATAGACCACAAATCGGGGACAATTGAGCTTCATTACCTTAAGAGCTTTCCCGCCACCCTGGAGGAGTCATACCTCAGGTCGGAGGAAGAATTGCTGGGCAACATGGCGAACCTTATTACCGGGTTTATAAACATCATCAAGGGTAATGAGATCAGGCAGCCTGCCGACAGGGAGGAGGAGGGCGGGGGGAAGAAGACTGACAACAGGATCTTTGCAAGCATAAATGAGATTTCAAAGAGGCTCAGGAGCGGAACATATATTGAGTCCACCCTCAATGAGATACTTGAGGTCATACCCCGTGCCTTCAGGTTTCCTGATGAGGTCAGATGCAGGATCATCTATGAAGACCTTGAGTTTTCATCACCCGGACTTACCGAAACCTCTTTCAGTATCACTGCCGATTTCAAGACCATCACCGCAAAGAGCGGTTCTGTGCAGGTCTTCTATACCGGGGAGGGGCTCCCGGATGGAGAGGAGCCTTTCCTTGAGGAAGAAAAGCAGTATGTTGAGACCCTGGCACTTCTTATCTCGGGTTTTATCAATCTCATATGCGGACTTGACTCTGTGCTTGCCACCGAGGAGGGCATGAAGGAGATCCTCTATGAGAAGACGGAGAGGATCAAGGAGCTTGCCTGCATAAACCAGACCACATCGATACTCCAGTCCGAGAAGTCGGTTGAGAAGGCCCTGAAGCAAATAGTATATATACTTCCTGATGCCTGGCAGTACCCTGAGAATACCGTTGCCCGAATCAGCTTTGATAACAAGGAGTACATGTCGCCCAACTTCACGGTTACCAAGTGGCGTCAGCGGCAGCCCTTCCTCACCATCGACGACAAGTTCGGAGAGGTGGAGATATACTATACAAAAGAGTTCCCGGATCTTGATGAGGGCCCTTTCATGAAGGAGGAGAGGGACCTGATAAATAATATCTCCACCCTGATATGCAATTACCTGAACAGCGTTCAGGGGGAGGTTGCCATAAAGAAATACCGGTCTGACGAGGAGCTGAAGGAGAAATACCAGGCAGCCAGGGATTATCTTCTGAACAAGAGGAAGCTACTTCAGAACTTCCTGGAGAAGAACAACTATGACCGTGACATCTTCCACGACCTTATGAAGTTCAAGGTCAAGGAGATACTCATAATCTCCAGTCTCTATGATGCCTACAGCCTTGAGCGCGAGGGCAAGTTCTCCGATTACATCCTGGGGGTATACTATCAGCTTAACCTGACTTCAGTACCCCGCATAACAGGCGTTTCATCGTTTGAGGAGGCCTTTGAGAAGCTCTATGTCAAACACTATGACCTCATCATCATCATGGTGGGAGTGGACAGGAAGGCGCCTCTGGAGATTGCATCAAAGCTGAAGGCACTCTATCAGTATATACCCATATATCTTCTGCTGAACAATAATCAGTACGTCGGATATTTCCAGGAGGAACAGAAGAAGACCAGCCTAATTGACAACGTCTTTGTCTGGAACGGCGACTCGAGGATATTCTTTGCCATGGTCAAACAGCTTGAGGATTTTGTCAACGTGGATAATGACACCAAGGTGGGTTACAGCCGCATCATTTTACTTGTCGAAGACTCCGCCAGGTACTATTCACGCTACCTGCCGCTGTTATATCACTGTGTGATGGAACAGACCCGGAGAATCATTGATGATGTGAGCACCATGGACGAGCTCTACAAGGTGCTTCGCCTGAGGGTGCGTCCGAAGATACTCATGGCCTCCAATTACGAGGAGGCGATCCAGATCTTCAACAAATACAAGGATTTCTTCCTATGCCTCATTACGGACGTGAAGTTTGACAAGAATTCAAAGTTCGATGAGAATGCCGGATTTGATCTGGTCAGTTATGTGAAATCGGAGATCCCTGACCTGCCCACCATCATCCAATCGTCCGACCGGAGCAAGGAGAAGATGGCAAAGGAGCTCAACTGTGTCTTCATTCACAAGGATTCCGACACTCTTGCCCAGGACATAAGAAACTTCATCAGCTACAACCTGGGGTTCGGGGATTTCATTTACCAGGATGAGACGGGACGTACCATAGGTACTGCCAGGAACATGAATGAGTTTGAGGAGCAACTGCAGTATATCCCTACGGAGACCCTTCTGTATCATGCTCGCAGAAATCACTTTTCCCTGTGGCTGACTGCCCGCGGGGAGATACAGCTGGCCAGGGAGATAGCCCCGAAAAAGACCAGTGATTTCAAAGATCCGAAGTCGTTACGTGATTACCTGGTAAAGATTATCAAGCAGCTAAAGTACGAAAAGAACAAGGGCAAGATCGTCGAGTTCGATGAGACTCTGATAATGGAGGAGAGCAATATCATTCAGCTCTCTCCCGGTGCGCTGGGCGGCAAGGGGCGCGGACTGGCATTTATTCATACACTGATATACAACTTTGACATTGCCAATTATGTTCCGGGGATAAATATCAAGGCGCCGAGGACCTTCATCATCGGGACGAATGAATTCGAGGATTTTCTCGACAACAACAAGCTGCGGAACAAGATCTTTTCCGAGACCAATTACGAGACCATCAAGAAGCTGTTCGTAGAGGGGAAGCTGTCGCAGCAGCTTGTGAAGAAGCTGCAGATCATCCTGGAGAAGATAACCAAACCTCTGGCTGTCAGGTCTTCAGGACTGTTCGAGGACTCGCTGATGCAGCCTTTTGCGGGTATCTTTGAGACCTACCTGCTGCCCAACAGCAATGCCGACGTCACAGTCAGGCTGAAACAGCTGACCGATGCCATCAAGCTTGTCTATGCCTCCATCTATTCAGAGACTGCAAGGGGTTATATCAGCGCTATTAACTACAAGATAGAGGAGGAGAAGATGGCGGTGATAATTCAGGAGGTGGTGGGAGAGCAGTATGAAAACGTCTATTATCCGCATATCAGCGGCGTGAGCCAGTCGTACAACTACTATCCCTATGGGTACATGCAGCCTGAAGACGGTTTTGCTGTCATAGCTGTAGGGCTGGGCACCTATGTGGTGGAGGGAGAGAAGGCGTTCAGGTTTTCACCGAAATACCCGAACCTGGAGAACAACACTCCGAAGGATCAGTACCTGAATTCGCAGGTTGAATTTTTTGCCGTGGACCTCGATAAAAAAGAGTTCAACCTGCTTGAGGGCGATACAGTCGGACTGTCGCGGCTGAGCATTGAGGATGCCGAGCGACACGGAACAATAAAGCATTGTGCATCGGTCTATTCAGCCGAAGCGAAGACCATTTACCCCGGCATAGACAAGGCCGGCCCGAGGGTTATCAATTTTGCCGACATCCTGAAATATGATTACATACCCCTGGCCAAATCGCTGGTGGAGATCCTTGATATCGTCAAGGAGGCACTGGGTACTCCGGTGGAGATCGAATTTGCCGTTGACCTGACCAGGGACAGTGATTACAAAGCCTCGTTCTACCTGCTTCAGATCAAGCCCATTATAGGGGCAGCGATCGACTATGAGGTAAACATGGATGAGATAGACAGATCGAAGATCCTGCTGTATACCGAGAAGAGCATGGGCAACGGAATGATCACCAATATCCGTGACGTGATCTATGTTGACAAGGATACCTTTGATAAGTCGAAAACATTGGAGATTGCCGGGGAGATAGACGCCTTCAATGCTGAGATGATAAAAGCCAACAGGCAGTATATACTTCTCGGTCCGGGCCGGTGGGGCACCCGTGACAGATGGATAGGCATACCGGTCACATGGCCTCAGATATGCAATGCAAAGGTGATCATTGAAACCAGTCTTGAGGACTTTCCGCTCGATGCCTCATCGGGATCACATTTCTTCCATAATGTGACTTCGATGAATGTCGGGTATTTCTCCGTTCAGCACAACCAGAAGAACTCCGTGCTTAACTGGGAAGAACTTGGCAGGCAGAAGGTGGTTAAGCAGAGGAAGTATGTGAAGCATGTTCAGTTCAAAAACAGCCTTACAGTGAAGATGGACGGCAAGAAGAGGATCTCCGTCATAACATGGGAGTGAAGGTCTGAAGGTCTGAGGTCTGAAGGTCTGAGGTCTGAAGGTCTGAGGTCTG
>WOYX01000055.1 GCA_011620595.1 Bacteroidales bacterium
CAAAGATAAACAAGTTTTTTGACATTGTCAAGTTATATTATGAACGATATACTAGGTTTTCTTCTTTTGGGCTGTCTCGATAAGCAAAGCTTGAAATTTGTTCCTCAACTTTATTGAATCAAAATTATCAGTGGCAAATGTAACAGCATTTTCGCTCAGCATCTTTCGGTACTCCAGATCATTAAGCAGTAGTTTGATGGCCTTCTTAAGCTCTTCCGGGTCCTGACTTCCTACACAATGGCCGACTTTATTTCTGAGGAACATCCTATGAAGTGCTGTATCAGAAGATGCATAAACCAAAACAGGTGTTCCTGAAATCAGATATTCAGGCGCCTTAGTAGGCATGGAATATCTTAAAAATCGAATGCCGTCCGCACTGAAATCATTCGCTATTACTAAAATATCAGGTGAAGAATATAGCTCCGGAATTTTGGAATATTCAACATTAGGTTTGATTACAACGCACTTATGTTTTTTAAGCTGGTTAAATAAGATTGGATCCTTGCTGGTTGATTGAATATGGAACCTGACATCGATGCCTTCATTATTTAAGTCATCTATCACAGTTGCCAACTCAATCAGGGATTCCTTTATCCCTGTCCCAATCCTTCCACTAAAGAGTAAAATCTTTGGTCCGTCACTCAGACTCAAATCTTTTCTGATGAATGGTGTCCATCTGTCAAGATCGATAGTATTATGAAATGAAATGAATTTGTAACCATACCTTTTTAGATACTCTGACGACATTTCATCACAAATGCTTAAATGGAGATCTATCTTACTGAGCAGGTGTTTGAATTCACGATCGATCCTTTTTTCCCATAAGAATCTGGCGAAACCCTTGTTACTAATAGTGGAAGGCCAGTCATCCATCATATGAATCGCAGTGGGTATATTTAAATAATTAATCAACTCTACGGAAAATTTTATGCTCTCCCTGTTTGATATCTGGAGATAAAGAATATCAGGACCATATTCTGAAAGCCATACTTTAAGGTTCTCAGAAATCTGTAATCTGGAAATAGTATGGACAAGACCTGACCATTTCAATAGCGGGTTTAGGATAGAGGATGAGAGTCCCACCCTGACCCCATTGCTTCTATGTGTTATATATCTGGATTCTGTTGAAATCGGGTTAAAAATTCCGGATTTAGGCTTCTCCTTTATCAAGGAGAAAGGGAATGCCCAATGCAATTCCTCAACCCCGATCTGATAGTAAATGCTGCACACATCTGTTGATACTTGGGTAAGCATGAATGGATATGAGATGACCGCAACTTTGTCCTTTGGCCATGAGGCAAAAAGGTTTGTCAGTGTTATACCGCCCCCCGAATTAGTATTAAAGGGCTGACTGAAGATCAATACCTTGGGATAGTTAAAATCTGACATTTAAATAATTATCAAACATAAAGCTTATTCAAAATGCTTTGCGGAAATATTCTGATAACTGATCATCTGGTAAATCCCTTAGCCTTGAAGAATAAGAAATTCCTACAGAAATCCAGACTATTGCATAGAACAATGAGAACTTAGTCATTGGAGATGGATAGAGGCATAAGACGTAAAGCAGAATCCATAGTCCCGCTGCTTTTGAAAGTGAGTTTCTGGAAAAAAAGATCCCTTTGATTATTGCTGGAATTAAAATAAACAACATCAAGCATAGGCTTACAATTCCTCCTTTTAGAATAATGTTTAAATAATCTGTTTCTATGCCGCCTCGATATAAACCCTCATTAGATGGATAATAATATTGCCCAGCAATTCCTTTGCCGATAACCCAATCCTTTAGAGTCATATCTTGAAGGAAAAAATAAACTACACCAGATCGAGTATCTTCTTTAGATCGGGTAATTAAAGAAGAAAAGATACCATAGCCCTTGTCCTGAAAAGAAGTGATATAAACACTAATTATAAAAAAGAGTGAAACAATGAATAGAAATTTCATGAACATGCTCCCTTTTCTTTTTTGAGTATTAAAGATATTGAGCCCCAATGCAAAAATTAATGGAAACCCGGTGATAAACACTAAGCCTCTCCGTGCTCTTATTACTGCAAATAAAAGAGTTATGATAAGAACAAATAATGCAATTCGATTCCGGGTCTTTGAATGATATTTCTGAGTTAACAGTATGAAGGCTGAGGGGATGCTCAAAATCTTTGCAGAATATTCAATAGCGGCTTGTGCTTCAAGATCAGTTAGATCAGGTGTAATCAATAGCCGAAATGAAAGGATACCGTACAATATGAAAATCACTCCAAAAAAAGTAGTTATAGCAAACATTTTTCTATAAAAGAAAATGCTTTTGGAGAATAATGCGACCAAAGGAACAAACAAATAAAGTCCACCTTCAAATGCATTCAGGAAAGTAAGCTGAATGAATTCAAACTTAAAAGTGAATCCTCTTACTAGCACAGATAATGACCAAAGAAAATAAATGGCGAATAGAAATTTAAAATATATTGGCCCATCAATGCGCTGCACAAGACTGAATGAAGTTGGCACAATTAATAGAAGAGCTATTCCCTGTATGCCCGCCAACAGCAAATATGGTGCATCCTTAAACGTTATCGATAAAAAATAAGCTAGTGTATACGTGCCAAACCCCAACCAAAACAACCTAATTATGTCACCTTTGCCATGGGCACTTAATAATTGATTATCTGTCATTTAAGTCAACTTTTAACCCCCCGGGTGATTTTTCACTCATCATGATATTGGTAAGCTCAGCATGTGTTTTCATTATATTAGTTGGTTCGAAGATTGTCTTTAACTTGCCCTTTATTCCATTTTCAAGACAATATACAATACCTTGAGCTAAGTCCTCTGCATCTTGATACCTTGCCAGATAACCATTTTCCTTATGCTGTATAAGATCAGGAATGCCTCCAACATTGAAACCGACAACCGGAGTTCCACATGCAAGAGCCTCGGCTATAACTAATCCAAATGTTTCAGCAAGCGACGGAGCAATAAATACATCAGCAGCATTATATACTATGTTTGTTGAGAGATCGTCCCTGATTTTACCTAAAAATCTTGTTTCGAAGGGTATCGCATTCTCAACTCCACTATTCTTTGCACTTCCAAAAATCAAAACTAAGATTTTCTCTTTATTTATCTTGCTTTGAAGGATCTTCAGGGCTTCACGAAGAAATGACCAGCCTTTATATGGACTGTTAACTGATATTGCTCCAAAACTGATGACAACTCTATCACTGTCAATATTCAAGATTCTTTTCGCGATCCCCTTGTTAAATGGCTTGTATAATTTATTATCTATAATATCAGGAATGTAATATACAGGCTTGTTTCTCATCAATAATGACTCGCATGCACAATTATATAACCACTTACTGGGTGCGATAAAGTATAAGTTGCTAAATCCCGAGAACAGTCTGTCCTTCTTTGAGAATTCCAATTTTGATAAATCATCCTGCTTTTCTCGTGAGAATACCTGGCAATTACTACATCCACTCTTATACTTTTCACAGGTAAAACTATGATGACATCCCCCAGTGATTGACCACATATCATGCATGAAAAACACGAGTGGCTTGTTAAGTTCGGCAAGTCTCTTTATAGATCTTAAATTTAAAAAACCTCCATTTATCCAATGAAGATAAATAATATCAGCTTTTTTTACCAGGTCGTTTTCAGATATATCCACACCTAAAACCGGAAAAGAAAAGAGGCCATACTTTTGGATAGTGTCTCTCATAAGATAACCAAGAATCTTGCCATCTATGAAAGGGAGTAATTGGTACAGTTTATTCAAACTGTGAATTTTATCGTCACCACTTATGTCAGAAGACAAAGAGAGCATGCTTGAATCATACCCAGCATCCAGAAATGCTGTATGAAGTCTATAAGCAGCATTCCCGGAAGATGGTAAATGTTTTTGAATATGGACTACTTTAACCATTTTTAGAAATTATATCACTCATTATGAAATGAAAATTCCGTTCAAACGCTGGCAGCACAAATTCTTTACGTGCAAAAAGATAGCTCTTGAGTCTAAGACTGATTAAATCTTCGATATTGGAATTGGATAGCTCAGAGATAACTGTATCTAAATACTCAATTTTAAAATCATTGAGGAAAATGCAGTTATCTGATAATCTATTAAAACCCGTGTCCTTCATTACTACAGGGATTAGACCGTGAAGCATACTGGTCGTTATTGATGTAGCACAACCCTCCGCGCAAGAGGGTAATATTGAGTAAGAACATTTCTTGGCTATATCAAGGAATGTATCTGACTGAATGTCAATGTATCCGTAGTCAATAATATTAATCATATCAGGAATTTGAAGAAGCTTCCGTACTTTAGGGTTAGTGCCACAGATATGTAAAAAGATGTCATCCCTTCGACTAAAGATATCTATCAGCAAGTCTAAACCCTTGTGAATAACTGCTGATGAACCGAGCCACAGGAAATTTTTCCTCGCGATGCTATGATCTTTATCTGCGTAAACAAATCGTGAATTAATTATTCCCGTTGGGAAAATTGTATACGATTGATTATATATACTTTTTAGCGGCTCTGTTTCGCTAAGAGTAATTATGGCATTGTACTTCTTCTCCAAATGTTCTATTTTGTAAAATTGCCCACTTCTCATTATCGGAATGTGCTTCTTGTGTCGTTCATAAAAATATTCAATTCTCTTATTTTCCTCAATATAAGATACTGCCGGATGCTGTTCAGTCATATAAAGAACAGCTAAAGCTTCCGGCTGAAGCTGCGTCATCATAAAGAATACCTCGCCAAAACCAAAGATCAGATCGTATTTCGTGTCCTTAATAATTTCTATGGATTTTACATCATTACAATTTATCAAATCAATAGAAAATCCTAATTCAGAAAAGACTTTGACAATTTTAAAAATTTCCAGGATAATAGTCCTTCCTGTGTTTTTTTCTGTATTAGTTACATAACCAATTGTTAAATAACTTATTAGGACTTTCCGTTGAATATTTCCACTATCTAGATTGATATTGCGAATTACAGGAGTATCCCTCGCTCTCAGATGATTGAAAGAGCCTTTGATTTTTCTCCAAATAAATTCCTTGGCTTTATCTGAGAATCTCTTAAGTCTTTGCATTTTGCATCAAATTAGTACTTGATTTGGCCATAATACACCTTAAGTAGTAAAATGTATTAATAATTCGAAAAGATTTATAGTGAGATTCTTTGTTCATATTTAAATCTCTTCTAAATCAATCTGAATACTCCCGAGTATAAGTTGGGGTTGAGGCAGATAATCAACCTCAGTTTGTCAGTTATTTTATCCATAACCCTTTTTTGTTTTTGTTTATCACCATGTGATATTGAATTGGGCCCAGTAAATACCCATTAAAATTAGCAATTATCGATGCAATGAAAAGAGAATGAACACCTACATGAAAATGCCTTATCAGCAGAATTGCTGCAGCGATGTAAATAAAAGGACTTATCATGCTGGCAATAAACTGAATACGTAATGCACTAATGCCGTTCAGAAGGCTGCTGTACTTACCCCCGAACATAGAAAGATTATAATAAATAAATCCCCAGAGTGAGAGAGAAAAAATAATTGAAACCTTTCCTTCTCCGAGCCAGAACCGATAGAATGTTTCTGAGAAAATGAGCATTACCAGGCTCACTGCCGCCATCAGAATATTCAATTGATTATACCTTCTGATTCCATTCCTGATCCATTGAATGTCTCTTTTCTGGTATGCTTCCGTTGATGCTGACCAGAATGGTGTAAGGAAAATATTGAAAATCATTAATAACATCCCAAAATACTTATATACAATACTGTATGCTGTAACGTCTGCTGTCCCGAAATTGCGTGCAATGATAATATTGGCTGTTTGAAACTGGACTATCCCCGCAACCTGAATAATAAAGAAAACAACTCCAATCTGAAACAGATCCCTTGCATATGAAAATTTAACCTTTGAGATCATTGGCCTGTATTTTCTGTATGCCCTGTTAAAAAGGAACAAATTGGCTCCAATCAGAACAAGAAGTGGCGATACACATAAAGCAATGCCAAGCTTTATCAGCGAACCCTCAGTCGTTTTAACAAGGATTATTATTATTATCAATGAAATGACTTGGCCTGCCAGATCAATCAACGATGAAATTGCAGGTTGCTGATTTGCCAATAAAACAGTTGTAATTATCCTGAACACAAACGAAATACAGAAGTAGGTAAATACAATAACCGCTAACGTGGTCACATCGGGCCGCATGCTCTCAGAAACATTCAATATTTTTGCCCAGTCAAGAAAATTATTGGCTATTATAAATATTATCCATACACACAAAAAGATGATTGAAAGTATTGCATAAGTAGTGCTAACGTACACCTGGGCCAAATTGTCATCACCTTTGGCCCTGGCCTCTGCCATTCTGTTTCTTAATCCCTGAGTTAATCCTATATCAAAGAAAACAAACCACCCTACTATGGAGCTTATAGTCAACCAAACACCATAGGTTGCTGAATCAACATAACTCAGAGTTATAGGCAGTGATACGAAACTTATTGCGATACCAACTCCCTTGATTAACAGTGAGCTGATAATATTCTTTTTCGCTCTTACGCTGCGCTCGTGACCTTTCGTAATGAACCTGGCAAAAAACTGAACGGGTTCTGAATCAAAAAAACTCATTTATTTATCTTATGATGTAATATCAAACTGAAGAATTACTTAATTCGTGTTCGATTGGATGAATTTTTAATTGCTTAAAAGTATGGCCAGTTTTAGGGTTAATGTAACAAAAGTGTACATTTGCCGTTGAATTAGATGCGTTAGTCAAATAAATACATACATCCGTCATTTTTATTTTCATATGAGGAACATTGTTATCGTCATTTTTTTGTTTCTAAGCTCAATCTGTGCAGCAACAGATTATTATGTGAAAAACGGAGGCAATGACCTCCATACCGGCACATCTGATGCTACTGCATGGGCAACAGTTGAAAAAATCAATTCCATGTTTCCCACCCTGAGCCCAGGTGATAGAATCTTATTCAGACGAGGTGATACTTTTTACGGTACCCTTAAGATTACAAAATCAGGCTCATCTGGCTCTCCAATAACCCTCGGAGCATACGGAACCGGAGAAAAACCAATCGTTACCGGATTCACAATGATCTCATCATGGACAAGCGAAGGAAATGGTATATATTCAGCTCCCCTGACTGCAGAAGGTCTGACAAATATGGTAGTGATTGATGGCAGACAGTATGCAATGGGAAGATGGCCTGACAGTAGCTATAATATTTTTGAATCTGCCTCATCAAATATTTCAATCAGCGATTCTGAACTGACCTCTGAGATAAATTGGACAGGCGCTGAAGTCGTTATCAGAAAGAACGACTGGTCGCTTGACAGATGCCTCATCACCGCTCACACTGGCAGTACATTGTCATACAACTCACTAGCCACAACACAGGATGCTGTTGCAAAACACGGTTATTTCATACAGAACGACATACGGACACTCACCTCTTTCGGTGAATGGTACCATGATAAAAATATTGGGAAAATTTATTTCTATTTTGGCACATCAGATCCATCAGGTTTGAAGGTGGAGGTTGCATCATTAAATACACTGGTATATGATTCCGGTAATGATTATATTACAATAGACAATTTGCATTTCAGAGGCTCAGCCTCCAATATGATTGAGTTTGTTATATCTGCCAATGATCATATTACAGTACAGAATTCTCAATTAAGTTATGCAGGTCTTGATGCCTTAAATATATGGGGGAATTATGGTAATGTAACCAACAATATCATATCATCATCCAACCAGACTGCAATCAAAGTTATTGGAGATCAACATAAGATTACACTAAACGAAATTGACAAAATAGGACTAATTGAGGGGCAGGCATTCTGTGGAAACCTCACCAACGGAATTGCAGTTAACAATAATGATTGTTTCTTAAAAAACAATATAATCCGTAATATTGGCTATTGTGGAATCAAGTTATCATCTTCAGCTGATATTATTACAATTCAGAATAATTTTATAGATAAAGCTCTGTTAACCCTGAACGATGGCGCCGGAATATATTGCGCAGGTGAGGGAGTCTCCAGAAAAATTGACGGTAATATAATCGTGAAGGTAATTGGAAACCCAAAGGGCACACCTTACACTGAAAGACATATTGCCCGCGGCATTTACCTAGATGTGAATTCGAGTAATGTCACTGTAACTAACAACACTGTGGCACAATGCTTTGAAGGAGGTTACATGATCCACAAGGCTTTCAATAACAGACTTGAGAATAATACCGCCTTTGATAATGGCTTCGGTATGTTCTTTCAAAACTCATACGGCAGCAATATCCGGAATAATACTCTGAGAAATAACATTTTTGTAGCCAAATCCGGCCCTCAGCTTGCCCTCAAGTTCTCCACCTCTGCAGATGATATTCTTTCTTTTGGAACCTCTGATTATAACTATTACGCAAGACCGGTTGATGATGATGATGTCTTTCATACCTACTCACCGTCAACCGGCAGCAAATACAGGACCCTGGCTGGCTGGCAGACTTTTACCGGCCAGGACCGGAACTCAAAGAAATCGTCTGTTACAGTCAGCGACACCTCCAAGATAGACTTCTATTACAACCCGACTACCTCAAATAAGACTTTTCCTCTGGCGCAACCCATGATCGATATCAAGGGTGCCAAATACAGCGGCAGCGTCACGCTGCTTCCTTATACTTCGGTTATACTGCTGCCTGATCCAAACCCGTATACACCTCCTGTGCCCTCTTTCTCCGGAGCCGTTGTCGAAAATTCATCACCCTCAGTTATTGCTCTTACATACAGCCTGAACCTCGCTAATGTCATCCCAGCTGCCTCAGCTTTTATAGTCAAAGTCAATGGGACCAGCCGTACAATAAGTTCAGTTGCTATATCAGGAACCCGGGTACATCTCACACTGTCAAGCCCTATTGTATATGGAGATGTTGTTACTATTGCTTACACAAAACCGGCGACCAACCCGCTACAGACTTCAGAAGGGGCACAAGCAGCTCCACTGAGTGCCAGGACTGTGACCAATAACTGTGCTGCTCCGGTGACACCCCAGCTTCAGCCGCCTCCCAATCAACCACCTGTTGTATCTATTTCATCTCCTGTAAAAGGGAGCTCCTACACTTCACCTGCAACAGTCGTTATTGATGTGGAGGCCTTTGACCATGATGGATCAATTTATTCTGTGGCACTGTATAACGGAAATATCAAGCTTGGGGAAAGAACAGCAGCCCCATACTCTTTTTCACTTAAGGATCTTGAAGAAGGCGAATATTCCCTTCACGCTACTGCCACCGACAACCTGAATTTAACAACTACATCAACAGTATTGGATTTTGAGGTGAAGGCAGAGGTTTACATGAACGAAAACTTTTCCTTATATCCCAATCCGAATGACGGACGGTTTTCAATTGACCTTCCCTCAAAACCGGAAGCGGAGAGATATACAGTGAAAATTTGTGATATCATGGGAAATGTCGTGTATAATGAAGTTGTTCCTGAAGAGGTACTGACCCACCATGTGGATCTCTATGATATGCAGCAAGGCATGTACATATTGATTATTTCCGCCGACCAGATAATCCATACACAAAAATTCATTAAGGTATAATCAACCGGTCAATCAACTATGATCAGCTTCTGAAGATCATTGTCAAGATTGTCTCCTTCAAGTACAACGTTATAGAGTCCCGCAGCAAAACTACCGGGAAGATACACAGTGTTGATCTCCCTGCCAAGGGCCTGCTGCAAGACCACTACCCCTGCGGCGCTATATATCTTCATTGTTGAGAATATCTTCTCCGGATTGTTGTTCAGAACATAGAAGAAGTCCCGGGCAGGGTTTGGATAGATCAAGGTCACCGAATCCAGAGGCTCTTCAATAATAACCTTTCCCTCATAGATCCTCGCCCCTACCTGCCATTTGTCATTCTGAACAACTGTACTCGGATTCACATTGCTCCAGACCGCATCAATCGCCAATCCTTCAATGTAATTTTCCCCAAGGTCCGTACCGTAATCAAGCCGCTTTGCAGGCACAAAATCCGTAAAATTTTTGAAATTAGGATTTATTACTACGGAATGCTGATCATAACCCAGCGCCTGCCATTCACTGAATGTTTTGTAAGAGCCCCCGGCATTGAACCTGGGAGATCCTGTTTCACAATAAAAGACATTATAGTCTGACTCGAATCCGGCAAGACTTTCCTGATCCATCACGTTGATACACAGTGTCTCGTACTTGGTGTAAAATATATTGTTATAGATTCTTGCCCCGGTTGAAGGTGCATTGAGACCGTTATCAAGATTAGTGTGGACGTCAATAAGCCCCCTGCCTGTCTGAGCTGGAGTTCTCTCACAATATAAGGTATTGTTAAAAATCCGCACTCCGTTCATTCCTTTGACAACAATACCCACTTTTGGATTATTGATAATATTATATGCCACTACGCCGGTCAGGTCAGTCATTCCGTCTGATTTACGCTGTATACCGTTAGGGGGATTTTTCAGGTAATTATATTTGATCTTGACATTGATGTTATATCCGGTAAAAATCACGTGCGTCGAGCTCTCTTCATCAGTTCCGTTCCAAACGAATCGATTACCTGTAATCACCGCGCCGTCAAGATGATTGTTGTTCAGACCGGGTGTCTCATCTCCTGCCTGCAAAACATATCCGGCCGAATTTACCGAAGTAAGCAAGTTATTGCGAAATGTAAGCGTAGTAACCTGGTTTCTTGGGATATTGTACCCGTTTGAGACTCCTGTCTCAGTATCAATTATCTCCTGTCCCTCAATGGTTAAAACAACCTGAGGAAAAAGTATCAACGTATTGCAAAAAAGAATTATGGCCGTCAGTGTATGCTTCATATACCGGTCAGAATAGGTTTAAAATAAATTATCTGCAGTTGGCGGGTAAACGCAGCGGCTGCTATTTGATAACTGTGAACTCTGCAATTCGCCCCGTCGATCTGCAGATACACAAATAGTCAACCTGCAGCCTCGTCCGCCAACCTTACTTTATAACAGTAAACTCCACCCTTCTGTTCAGCCGCCGCTCAAGCCAGGTGCCGTTCGGGCCTACCGGGCGTGTGCTGCCGTATCCCTTCGGGGTGAGGCGCGAGGCATTTATGCCCCTGTTAACGAGATAATCAACGATGACCTGTGCGCGACTCTGCGTGGTGCTCTGCTGACTCCAGGCCGAACCCTGGTCGTCGGTGTGAACTCCTATCTCAAGCTTCAGCGACGGATACTTGTTCATCAGCATCACTACCTGGTCAAGCATCAGATAGGCATTGGTGACCAGCCTGTTACGGGAGTCGAAATAAGTGTCGGTCAGGACACCGTAGTTCTTCTTGAGGACATTCAGTTCCCTCTCGACAGGATCCTTCAGCACATGAAGACGCACCGTCGCTCCCTTGTACCCGCCGGTGACCATCTCCCTGAAGGCTGGATAGGCAGCCATCAATGTCATCTGCTGGTCAATGATATAACTGTAGGTGCCGGCCTCATCATTGCGGACCTCCCTGACAGTATACTTCGCCGGCACACTCCGGAAGATCGGGTTGCTGAGATCCATCCTGGTCTTCGAGGAGAGTATCTCCACCTGGAAGACAGCCTCCTTTGCGTATTCATTCTCAGCAGAATATTGGCTCAGTATCTTTACGTTCTCATAATCCCTGATATCGAGCAGTCCCTGACCGGTTGCCGGTTTGGCGTCACGGAAGGCTTCCCTCTCCCGGTTGGTGCCGAAGATGGTGATCTTCCTGGTCACAGCTCTCTTGAGGACATCGCCCGTCGACTCCGACCGGAGCGTAAGCCCAAGCCTGACGTCGTACTCGCCGCTCTTGCTGTAACTGTGCGAGGGAGAAGCCCCGGTCTTCTGGGTGCCGTCGCCAAAGTCCCAATAGTAGCCGGTGATTGTATAGCCCGGACAGTAGGATTTCATCCCGTCAAACTGCACGGTCTCATCCGTGACGGCATAGTCGGGGGCGGTGATATATGGCTGATCGTAATCGAAAATCTCGATGTCATAGCTCTGCTTGCGGAAGTAAACGTTGCCGCTCCTGCGGTCGATGATGTCAAGGGCCATGCTGTATTTGCCGGGACCTGGGAAACAGTGCTCGACAGCATTGCCTGTCATCTTCGTGTTGTCTCCGAAATCCCACACGTACTGCAGCTGGAGTGTGTCTGCCTCGATCTTTCCGCTGTCGGCAACAGCAAAGCAGTAGATGTTTTCCTTCTGAGGCTCAGGGAACCAGACCTGCGGTATCGATGAGGTGAAATGAAAGATATCAATCGACTTGCCCCTTCCGGATGAGAAGTAGCCCTCCTCCATGGTCGGGGTTGCTACAAGGCCAAAGTCGTCGTGCTCCGAGTTAATCGGTGCCGCCAGCCTCACCGGTGTATGCCAGCCGTCGTTCTTCTGCTTCGTGACGAAGATATCCTTGCCCCCCAGTCCTCCGCGGCCGTCAGATGCGAAGAAGAGCTCGCCGGTCTCGCTCATGAAGGGATAGCTCTCATTGCCCTCGGTATTGACATTGGGGCCGAGGTTCACAGGATCCTCCCAGTAACCGTTGTTCCAGTTGCTGTAGTAGATATCCAGCCCGCCAAGGCCGTCGGGCTTGTCGGATGCAAAGTAGATGCGCTGGCTGTCATGCGAGAGGCATGGCATCGTTATGTTGAACCACTCGGTGTTGAACCTGATCTCACGTATCCTGCCCCAACCCTTATCCTCGGCAACGGCATAGAAGAGACCCAGCTTGTTGCGAAATGTCGAGAGCATCTTCAGATTCCCATCAACCACGAGGTTCCTGGAGTAATAGATGGTGTCTCCGGAACGGTTGAATGTCGCCGGGCCGTCGTTGAGCCTGGTCTTGAGATCTTTCGAGAAGAGCTTGCTACGCGAGTGGCCCGCTGCGGTGTCAGCATAGAACATCTTCACCACCGCCATACCCTCGCTGTTGATGGCCGATCCCCTGTCAGTGCAGAAGACGAGGCCGTTCCTGTAAAACGTCGGGGCGAACTCGTTGTACATGTCAGTGCTGAAGGCGGTCTTCGTCACTGTATATGGTTGTTGCTGGGCTGTCAGAGTGCCCGTCAGTAAGAGTACTGATGTCAGAATGATTGCGGTCCTTTTTTGCATTTTCATGGAAGTTCGAAGTGAGCTAAAATGAGCTAAAGTGAACTAGAGTTTCAAGGTTTTGCCAATTGAAGTAAAGATTGCAAGGATTTCTGAAGATTCCTGAATTACAGCTGTCAGGTTTTGTTTCCCAAGCCATTGCATTTCATCAATTATTTCGAGCCAGTAGATTGTCTCACTGGCTTCGCTCTCACATAACCCCACACGGCTGGTGAAATCAGCTTTGCTTCGCGCGCGGTTAGCTTCGCGGTAGTTTGCTCCAATGCTTGTGGCAGATCTCGTCAGTTGCCTTCTTATTACTCTTGCTTCAGTTGATTCAGGCAATTGTGCTGATAATTTCAATACGTTAATAGCAAATCTCTTTGTCCTATCCTCAAGTTGCCTTGCAAACTCTTTGTTATCCATAACTTTAGTCACTTTAGATCACTCTAGATCACTTTAGTCACTTAAAAGATCAATGGATTTATAACATCGACCTTGTAACGGAATTCATAGCGGAGCATCACCTCGTGCGAGCCGTTGCTGTAGGTGCCGAGCTTGCCGAAATCGAAATCGTACGAATAAGCCACCTTTAACTGGTTGTTTATGGCGAACTGCGCCAGGGCTGTGACGGAGCCGGTGCTGCGGTACGAGGCGCCGATCCAGAACCTGTCATACAGGATGAAATGAGCGTTGGCATCGTACAGCAGCTTGTCGCCGACGGAGTAGCTCACCAGCGCCGAGGGGAGGAACCTCGCCCTGGGTCCCATCGAGATCATATATCCGGCGTTGAGGATGTAGTTGTACTGCCCTGGTTCCACCTTCAGTGCATACTTGTTCTTGTCGAAGTCGAACCTGTAGCCCAGCAGCCTCGGAATAGAGAACCCGACGAAGAAGTTCTTCACCGTGTAGAACGTGCCGAAGCTGAAGTCGGGGACGAGAAACACCCTCGAGTCGATCAGGTAATACTCATCGCCGGGATCGAGCACTATCAGGTCTGACCACGCCGTGTTGGTAGCGACCAGTCCCGCACCCAGCCCGAGGGCAAGCATCCCGTCGCCTACATTGATCCTGAAAGCGTACGTAGTCATCGCCTCGGTCTGTTTCGTTACCCCTATCTTATCATTGACCACCACCAGTCCCAGTCCGAGCTTGTCGGAGAGCACCGGGGCATCAAGCTCGAGGCTCATCGTGCTCGGGGATCCGGGTATGCCCACCCACTGCTGGCGGTAGAAGGCAGCGACGCTGAGCCCTCCCCTGTTGCCGGCATATGCCGGGTTAATGGTCAGCGGGTTCAGGATATACTGATTTGTCACCGGGGTCAGCTGTCCCAATAATGTTACGGGGAGTGCGAGCAGAATTAACAGGTAGATTATCTTTTTCATTTCCGTGATGTATTTCGAAATTCGGGTTTCTTATTTCGGGTTTCTTGTTTCGGGTTCCTTGTTTCGGGTTTCTGAGGCCGCCACTCCCATCTTTAACGTGCGAAGGCGGTTTCAGTGGGCAGCCCACCATTACCTACGGCAAGAGGCTTTGGTGGACGGCCCGCCTTCACCTCAGCCAGTAAGTTTCGGCAGACGAAGCAGGCGGGTTATCTTCTGACAACTATATAACCGCTGCGGGAGATGCCGTTGGCAGCTCTCACAACGTAGAAGTAGGTATCCTCGGGCAGGGGATTGCTGTTGTAGTCAAGGCCCTCCCACGAGTTGTCATAGTCACTGTTCTCATACACCTTCAGTCCCCTGCGGTCGAAGATCGCAAGCTCCGTCCTGCCCAGGGTCTCCTCCAGTCCGCGCAGGACAAAGAAGTCATTGTGGCCGTCCTGGTTTGGAGTGATGAGCGTAGGTATGATGAGGTTATTGACCGTCACAACAATGTAGTCCGTTACCGGATCACACGCGCCGTTGGTCACCGACCAGCTGAAGACGTTCTCCCCCAGGGCAAGTCCGTTGACCTGTGTAGACGGAGCCGTGGAGTTGAATATCTCACCGGCACCTGATACAAGCTCCCACATTCCGATTCCTATCTCAGGTATATCAGCATTAAGTGACGTCCCGAAGATATAATCAAGAACCTGGTCTGGACCTGCGTTGGCTGTCGGAATCACGTCGGCAGTAACAACCACCTCCTTGATGGTAAAGTAACCGGCGGTGGAGGTGCCCATGATATAGTAGGTACCTGCCGGGGCCGCTTCCGGTGTTGCATAGGCTGCCGTGGCCTCAGGATCAGTCCAGTAGGTAAATGTCAGGTTTGGATCCGACCCTGCGGTCACTGCCGGAATGGTGAAGTCCGTTGTCTGGTTCTCGCATATGTTTGGCGGATTGTTTATCACCACGTTCGGAGCTCCGGGTCGGGCATTAATCACCACGTTACCCGTTGGATGCGACGTACAATTATAGAAGTTTGTAACTGTAAAAGTATAGGTGCCCGGTTCCAGTTCTGAAACAGTCCTTGTGGTGCCGGTACCCTGGATTGTAATGCCGTCAGGATAACGTGTGAGTGTCCATGTGCCGCTCGAGGGCATCCCTGACAGCACTACGCTGCCTGTGGGGACGGCGAAGGTAGGATGAGTTATTGTCCCCACGACAGGAGGAGTGGGCGTCGGAGGCTGGGCGTTAATAACGGCATTGCCCGACACCAGCGAGGTACAGCCTTCATCATTTCTGACGGCAAAATTATAAGTACCTGGTGCCAGTGATGAGATAGTGGTGCTTGATCCTGTGCCGGTTGACGAAATTCCTCCGGGATACCTGAACAGTGTCCATTCCCCGGTCTCAGGCATATTCTGAAGAAGGATGTTCCCCGTGGCCAGATCGCATGTCGGATGTACAATGGCACCGATCACCGGTGGTGCGGGTGTGACAGGCTGGGGATCGATCACAGCCTCTTCTGACGGTGGCGAGATGCATCCGGAAGCATTGGTGACGGTGAAAGTGTATGTTCCGGGATTCATTCCGGTAATGGTCCTGGCTGTGCCTGACCCGGAAACGGACAAATTACCGGGTGAGCGGGTTACGGTCCATGAACCGGTGGCAGGCAGCCCGCTAAGCGCGACGCTTCCTGTGGAGGTGCCGCAGGTGGGTTGTGTGATTGTCCCTATGATGGGTGCAGAGGGAGTGTCAGGCTGGGCATTTATAACAACGGCAGATGATGATGCCGAAGTGCAGCCCGCAGCACTGGTTACGGTAAAGGTGTATGATCCCGGAGCCAGTCCGGTTACAGTTGTGCTTGAACCCGTTCCGGTGACAGTCCGTCCGCCGGGAGTAACAGTGATCGTCCACTCCCCTGGGGAGGGTAGATTGTTCAGGATGACGCTTCCTGCGGGTGCAGCACAGGTCGGATGCGTCACTGTGCCCGGAACCGGGGCAGCCGGGATAGCGTTGACAGTAAGGGTGTAGGTGGCAGATGCAGCAGTGCAAACATCTCCTGCAGGATCATCTGTGGTGACTGTGACGATCACTATCCTGCCTGCATCTCCTGAAACAGGAGTATATGTAAATGTAAACGGTGATGTTGTCGAGGATGACGGGGTTACCGTTCCTCCTCCGTTTTCGGTGATGGTGACCCTGGTGGCTCCGCCTCCGAAGGTGTTGCCGCTGACGGTCACGGCTGCGGTGCCGCAGGTGCTGCCTGAGGTGGCAGAGAGAGTCACGGTGGCCGGGTTGGCACAATCGCAGTTGACAGTGAAGAGCGGACCGGTGGTTGTACACCCCGAGGCGTTGCGAACCGTAACTGTATGGTCGCCATTGTTGACTGAGGTAAAGATATTGCCTGGCTGGAATGGGCCGGTATCAAGACGGTACTGGTAGCCGGTGCCGGTCGGGGTGGTGACCGTAACAACGGCGTTGCCGGCGCCCGATGAGCAATCCACAGATACTACCGGTGCCGGGGGTATAGGCAGCGGATCACTGATTGTCACCGGGGCTGTTGCGGGCGAGATGCATCCGTCGATGTTGGTGACCGTAAAGGTCCATGTACCTGACGGCACTCCTGTGAGTGTATTGGTGGTGCCTATTCCCGTGGTGGTTAATCCTCCGGGGATTCGTGTCAGGGTCCACATACCGGTAGAGGGTAACCCGCTGAACCCGACGCTGCCTGTCGCTACCGCACAGGTCGGCTGAGTAACCGTGCCAACGACAGGAGCAGTCGGGACAGCGGGTGGTGTGTTTATGACAACTGCTGCGGATTCACCGGAGGTGCATCCGCTGGAGTTGGTAACTGTAAAGGTGTGCGAGCCTGCCGTGAGTGCGGCAACGGTCACCGTGGAGGTCGTGCCGGCGATGTTCCCCGGGTTGACCGTCCATGAGCCGGCAGGCAGTCCTCCGAGAACCACGCTGCCCGTCTGCACGGCGCAGGAGGGCTGTGTGATGGTGCCAATGGTCGGAGGTGAGGGAAGAGGATTGACTGTCACAGTGGTGGATGCTGACGGTAAACTCTGGCAACCGTTGGCGTCAGTCACCCTGACTGAGTAGTTGCCTGCAGTGCTGACGCTGATGCTGCGGGTGGTTGCCCCAGTGGACCAGAGATAAGATGTGCTTAAACTGGATGTTAGCGTGATGCTCTCACCGGCACATACTGCCACTGTTCCCGAGGGCGTGATGGTCGGGGTGGCTGGCGGGGGACTGACAGTAACCGTTGTGGGCAGTGAGGCAGGACTGTAACAGCCGTAAGTGTTGGTAACCTGCACTGTATAGCTGCCTTCGGCGTCAACAGATATCGACTGTGTTGTCGCTTCGTTTGACCACACGTATGAACCACCTGGGCTGATACTGGAGGTCAGTACCTGGCTGCTGCCGGCACAGATGCTCACTGATCCGGAGGGTGTAATGGTTGGCGTGGAAGGCAACGGGTTCACTTTTACTTCAGTGATAGCTGATGTGTTCTGGCATCCGTTAGCATCCGTCACTGTCACCCAATAGTTGCCTTGTGTTTTAACGGTTATGCTTTGTGTTTCTTCTCCCGTTGACCAGAGGTTGCCAACAGTTGCTGATGAGGTCAAAACAACATCCTCTCCCTGGCAGAATGTGGCAGGTCCGTCGGCTTCGATTAAAGGCCGGGGAGGATTGGCGTTGACAGTTAGTGTTGCCGGACTGGAGGTGACATTACTTCCACCGTCACAGTTTGTAATATAACACTGGTAATCATAATCTCCTGCTGCAGTTATTCCCGATATATTAAGTGCATCAGCATTTGCACCTGTGTATGTCGCACCGGCAGGCGTGCCGTTGGCAACAGGACCCCATGTTCCGCCGTTGTTGTATTGCCACTGGAAGGAGGGCTCTGTACCCGTGGCGGTGACGCTGAAGGAGGCTGTACCTCCTGCACACATGCTCGTAATGACAGGGTCTGATGTTATTTCAACAGGATCACAGTCGGAAGTTACCGTCACCGTAACGGTGAAGGTATTGCCAACGCATGACCCGGTGGTTGGTGTGACGGTATAGACGGCGTTTCCGCTGCCTGAAGGAATGGTCAGTGTACCGTTGATGCTTTCCACTCCTGTTGTCTGAGCTACTCCTCCTGTCATCCCTCCATCCATGACTGGTGCAGGCCAGGTATAAGTAGTTCCTTCAGGTGCTCCTGCCGGTGTAAGGTTGAAGGTGATACCGCTTGTTACCGATTCTGTCTGGTTTGAAATTAAAGGTGTCGGATTGACAGTTACATCCAGGGTTGTTGCAGGGCTTGTCCCATCGTCGTTAGAGGCGGTGACACTGATTGCACCACCGGAGGAGCCAATTGTTACTGTTATGCTGTTGGTGTTGTTTCCGTCAGTGACGACCCAACCTGTTGGCAGGGTCCAGTTGTATGATGTTGCATCAGCCACCTCTTCCACCGAGTATGTCTGCCCTGTAACACCGGAGCACTGAACGGCAGACCCGGAAATGGCCCCTGGCTGAGCAGGAGCAACATTGAGTACGGGATTACTTTCCACAATGGCATTATATGGGGGAGTGACAGCCAGGTCTGAGATTTCCGTTCCGTCGGACACGCTGATACTGGTAGCATATAAGATGGTTTCGGCAGTGCTGGCTGTAAAACTCAGATCAGGGGTAGTGCCTGACGCAAAGTTCACAGTGCTTGTCAGGACAAAGTGAGTAATGAGTGTTCCCGGGCTCGTTGTGGAGATCAGCGTGCACTTGTCAAAAGAGGCCTCACTCAAAACCCCCACAAGTTTAATTAGTGTCTGACCCGGATAGGCATTATTTGTCTCCAGTACGGGTGATGCTGTAATCAACTGGCCAGGAATAAGACCGGATTCGGCGTTGTCAATGGATATCGATGGTATTGCCCCCCCCTCATATATCTCAGAATTAAACAGGATTCCAAACTGCTCAGTATTGAGACAAAATTCATTCAGGGGATCCATGTCCAACAAGTATACATCAAACTCAAGAATGTTTGGTTCAGTCAGAACTATATCTCTGATTGCCAATTGAAAATCCCCGGGACCGGCAAATGCATTCCTGCCTGAAAGCAGAAACAATGGCATAACCAACAACACGATCCAATATCTGATTTTGCGTTTCATAACCACTCTGAATTTTAAAGATTTCCCTTATGCGTTTTAATAAAAATCCCCATGTATTATTAGGTGCTCTATTGGTTGAGGCACTGCCAGTCAGGGATGAACAGTTCTTACATTCCTGGTAGCATTATTCACTATAATTGAATAATCCCGGGTATCAACTGTGCCATTGCCGTCTAAATCGGTAAAGATATAACCCCGTGTATACCTCGTGGCATCGTTCACTACAGGAGCATAATCGCCTGTATTCACCAGGCCATCCTGGGTTGCATCACCGCCATAGATCAGGTAGTAGTTGTCTGCAGAGGTCTTCAGGTTCCCGCCATAAACATTCACTGGTGTCGCGAATGAATAGCTGATAAGACTCCCGGCAAACGATACCGGCAGGACCGTGGTAGTTTCGATGCTGTTGCGATGCCTGACTGTAATATAGTACGAACCACTATGTGCGGCGGGGATGTTTATTTCTGCCGTCCCCGAAATACTGAGCGGTACATCGGGCAGGGACCATATAATGATTGAATAGTTGTTTGCGTCGTGAAGTTCAACGGTAATGTGATCAGCCACGCCAGGGGCATATTGCGGGCCTGTCTCATTCCATGCCTGTCTCATGGTTCCGGCGCCGGAGTAGAGCCCCTCCAGAAAAACGGATGAGAGTGTAAGCGTTTTCGCAGCTGACATGAGGTCAAGATATGAGGCTGTTCCATCACCGCAGTCGTTCTGACCCCTGACACTCAACTGCCCGGCAGTTGCATCTGTTGCAAAATCAAGTGTCACACTGCTGCTTCCGTTGCCGTTGATGGTAACACCCGCACTGGTAAAGCTCCATACATAGCTTGTTGCGTTGGCAACCGGATCAACAGAATAGGGAACACCAGTTGTGCCCGGAGTAAAGACGGATGACCCGGTGATAGGTCCGGCTGCCAGTGGCATCTGAATAACCGTAAGGTTTTTGCTCCTCGGAAGACTGGTTCCGCAAGGATTAATGGCATAAACCCTGACCGTACCGGAAGCAGGTGCCAGGGGACCAATATCCACTGTAATGGAAACCGTTCCCTGTCCTGAAGTAATCTCAACTCCCTCAGGCACCTCCCATGAGTATTCCGCGGCATCAGGCATTTCGATGATACTGTAAATTACCCCGGTAGAGCCACCACATTGCGTCTCTGAACTTGTTATCTGTTCAGGCCTTGGCGGCACATCTGAGAAAACCGTCACTATTGTGTTTGCGGTAGCATTGTTGCCTTCAGCATCAGTTATAAGCACTGTGAAGAGTTCTCCGTTGACAGCTCCTGTGGCAGTCGGGCTTTGCAGTGTGCGGTCATTAAACAATGCAGTGCCTGAAGAACTCCACTCCCATGAGACAGCATCACCGCCAGTCTCGTACAGCATAACAGGTTCTCCGGCACAAATTGGCCCGGAATTGCCTGCCACGGCAGTCTGTGCGCTGATGTTTTCCGCTTCAAGCATAAGAAGCATGCTACCCAGCGTAAATATCACGGCCAGCCGACTGCGACATGCCGGATTTTTAAAAGAAGGTCCATTTCCCATTTCTGTGTCCGATTTCTTGGTTGCGTAAGGATGGCTCCTTTTACCAGGTTCTTTTTGAATGCCCGGACAGGGCAAAATGGAAGAATTGTATTTGCAGTAAAATCTTATATACTCAGACTTTAACTAATTGTAAACCTGTTGGTTAGTATTGATATGCATTGGGAATTCAATAAACCTTCGTTCCGTCAGTCACACTGACCCGCCTTTCGCGAAGGAGC
>WOYX01000017.1 GCA_011620595.1 Bacteroidales bacterium
TAACTAATCAAAAGTAATAATAATTTTCGCAAAAACAAATTTTATTAGTAAAAATTATTCTTAAAAAAGAAATTTTATCTGTTTATCGGCTATCAAGAGTAATTCTGCAGGGCCCGCTGTATCGTGCGTATTGGTCAAATATCCCTCTCGCTTTCAACGATATACACAAAACTATCTGTCCGATAGTAACTTACATTGTACTCTATGGGTCTTCCACCCGGGTCATACACATATCTTTTACGCTTCAGGAGAGGGGCTCCGGTATCTATCCGCAGTTTCATTGCAAGCGAGTCGTCAGCAGCGACGGCGCTGATCTCTTCCCTTGACAGCTTGGCTACCGTGGCATAATTCTTTTCCAGAATCTCGTAGAGTGGCTGGTTAAAATCTTCTCTGCCGTTCAATCCGATTCTCGGATGAAAAAGGGAGACGGACCAGACAAACGGTCCCTTATCACTGCCTCTCAGCCTTTCCAGCTTCAATATTTTCTTTTTGGGTGGTATCATTAAAAACCCTGATTGCTCCTGGTCAGCTTCTGTCCATTCGACATTCAGTTCGTAGTTCGTGATTGAGATACCCATAGCCTTCATCTCCTGTGTGAAGCTTGACCAGTTTTTCAGTTTTGTGTGAACTCCTACCTGGGCGACCCTGGTACCTATCCCCTTCTTCCTCACCAGTAATCCTTCGTAAACCAGCTTGTTGGCTGCCTGTCTCAGCGTATTTCTGGAAATCCCAAGTAGTTTAGCCAGATCGACCTCATTGGGCAGGAATTTGCCTTTGGCATATTCCGGGTCCCTGATCATCTCGCGAAGCAGGTTCTCAACCTGAACGTGTAAAGGGGATGAACTCTTATGATCGATCCGGAAATTCATCTTCTCTGCTTTACCCATTGTCACACCGGTTTTGTTATGGAAAAATAATTGGTATGCAAGTTCGCCAAATTATTTATATAAGCAATTTTGTTTCCTGTCTCCAATGAAAAGTATCAGATATTATCAAACTTACCCTGGACAATGCAGTGTATTGCTGAATGAATTCGCGTGAAAGGATATTAGCGGCAATAAACCACCGGCAACCCGACAGGGTTCCGGTTGACCTGGAGGGTCAACGGTGACCGGCATTTCAGCTCTTGCATACAGCAACCTTAATAAACATCTTGGAATAGATAAACCGACAAGGGTTTTTGACGTCGTTCAGCAACTGGCAAATGTCGATATGGAGGTCATTGATCTCTTCGGCGTTGATGTCCCGGATATAAACAGGATAACTGCCGAAACCGGCGAGTGGTATGAAGCTGACCTGGCAGACGGCACCAGGGTGGAATTCCCCGGCTGGTACCGGCCCGACAAACTGCCTGACGGCTCATGGCAGACAACCGATGAAGAGGGCAGGGTACTGTCGAGAATGCCTGTCGGTGCAACGTGCTTCGATCAGACCTTCTTTCCTTACCAGGACGGTTATCCGGAAGATTTTGACGATCTGGAGAAGGCACTGCAAAAGATCAGATGGGTGTTACATTCCCACGCATACAATCTCGATGCAGGAAAGCTGAGGAAGAGGCTGATAAGGCTCAGGGAGGAAACAGGAAAGGCCCCTGTGATGTCAGGAGGCGTAAAGCTTCTTGAACTTGTTTTTTTTGCCAGGAGGATGGATAATTTCCTGACGGACCTCCTGGTGGACCGGGAAAAAATGTGTGAGATGCTTGACCGGCTGGTGGAGGTGCATCTTGCAGGACTGGAAAAGAAGATCAGCGCCCTGGGAGATATTGTTGACGTTATTCGCTTTGGTGATGATCTGGGTATGAACACCGGGCCGTTCATGGACCTGGATACCTTCGGGATATTGCGCTGTCGGGATATTGCGCTGCCGGGATATTCAGGCTGTTGTGATATTGCGCTGTCGGGATATTCAGGCTGTTGTGATATTGCGCTGTCGGGATATTCAGGCTGTTGTGATATTGCGCTGTCGGGATATTCATGCTGTTGTGATATTGCGCTATCGGGATATTCAGGCTGTTGTGATATTGCGCTGTCGGATTAACCAGTCCGGGTGATGTGACGGACGGCAGAACCTGGACTATTCGCCCTTTAATTTTTGCCTTTTGCGGTCATTCTCATCAAGCATGATCTTCCTCAGCCGCATCGATTTGGGTGTGATCTCAATAAACTCATCGGCTGCAATGTACTCCATGGCCTCCTCCAGTGAGAAGCGGACCGGCGGGGTCAGCACTGCCTTGTCGTCAGAGCCGGATGCCCTCATGTTGGTGAGCTTCTTGGTCTTGGTGACATTTACCACAATGTCGTCCTGCCTGGTATTCTCACCGATAACCTGGCCCTTGTAAACATCCTCGCCCGGGTAGATGAAGAATCGACCCCTGTCCTGCAGCTTGTCGATGGCATAAGCCACAGCCGTCCCCGTCTCCATCGCTATCAGTGAGCCGTTACGCCTTATGGCCATATCTCCCTTCCATGGCTCCCAGGAGTCAAAACGGTGCGCCATGACAGCCTCACCCTCAGTGACAGTCAGCACCTGGTTCCTCAGGCCAACAATACCCCGGGAGGGAATCCTGAAATCGATGTGGGCACGTTCATTTTTTACCTCAAGCTTCACTATCTCACCCTTTCTCTGGGTTACCTGGTCTATCACCTTCCCGGTAAACTCCTCCGGCACCTGCACGGTAAGTGCCTCAATGGGCTCCTGTCTGACGCCATCGGCCTCCCTGATCAGTATCTTAGGCTGCCCCACCTGCAGCTCAAAACCCTCGCGACGCATTGTCTCGATAAGGATTGAAAGATGCAGTATACCCCTTCCGTAAACGGTAAACGCATCTGCGGACCCTGTCTCCTCAACCCGCATGGCAAGGTTTTTTTCGGTCTCTCTGAAGAGCCTCTCCCGCAGCTGGCGTGAGGTTACCAGCGTACCCTCACGTCCGAAGAATGGCGAGTTGTTTGACGTAAACAGCATGCTCATGGTGGGCTCATCAACCTGAACGTAGGGAAGGGCCTCCGGTGCTTCTGCGTCGGCGATAGTGTCGCCAATATCAAAATCCTCCATGCCCAGCACGGCGCATATCTCTCCCGACCGCACAGGCTTCTTGGTCTTCTCCTTCCCCAGTCCCTCAAAGAGATATACCTCCCTGACCGTGTTCCTCATCACGGTGCCGTCACGCTTGATCAGCGAGACCTGGCTTCCCGGCACGAGTGTCCCTCTTTTTACTTTGCCCACGGCAATACGACCCTGATATGAGGAATAGTCGAGCGACGAGATCCTCATCTGCAGAGTGCCTTCCGTCACAGCAGCAGGCGGAATATGCTCAATGATGGTGTCGAGCAGGTAACTGACATCTGTTGTCTGATGCATCCAGTCAGGACCCATCCAGCCCTGCTTTGATGAACCGTAAACGGTCGGGAAATCGAGCTGGTCTTCAGTTGCATTGAGGCTGTGCATCAGGTCGAAGACGCTCTCCTGGACCTCCTCGGGATTGCAGTTGGGCTTGTCGACCTTGTTGATCACCACGATAGGCTTAAGCCCCAGCTCCAGTGCCTTCTGTAGTACGAACCGGGTCTGCGGCATGGGCCCCTCGAAGGCGTCAACAATCAGCAGCACCCCTTCGGCCATGTTCAGGACCCGCTCCACCTCACCCCCGAAATCGGAGTGGCCGGGAGTGTCAATAATATTGATCTTGACATTTTTGTAGCGCACTGAGACATTCTTCGACAGAATGGTTATGCCTCTTTCACGTTCGAGAGCGTTGCTGTCGAGGATCAGCTCACCCATGTCCTGGTTGTCGCGGAAAAGCTTAACCTGGTATAATATCCGATCTACGAGTGTAGTCTTGCCGTGGTCAACATGTGCTATCACGGCAATATTTCTTATTTCTTCCGTTGCCTTATCTGTTTGGACTGCAAAGGTATAAAAAAGAATCACCACCACGTCGGCTTCCGGCAGAATGTTTTCAGGACCATGCTTTGCTAAGCATGTTCCGGTTCAGGATCACCAGGTCTCTCAGTTGGACAGGGCTCGTAAATCACGCTCCCCGGCAGGATCCGCAGATCACTGTGCGGGTCAGGATTCGTAAATAACGCTCCATGGTTGGATCCTCAGATCACTGTGCGGGTCAGGGCTCGTAAATCATCTTGCGGGTCATGCCTCCGGC